>JAXLZX010000001.1:0-153479 GCA_046350695.1 Saccharimonadales bacterium (SeqCode)
AGTGGAGCGAAAGTTATTGCCAAAATCGAGACAAAGGCAGCTGTAGAAAATATTGAAGAAATAGTAAAAGAAGCAGACGTTGTAATGGTGGCTAGGGGTGATCTGGCGACAGAAACTCCACCAGAATCTGTTCCTATTACCCAAAGGCGAATTGTTGGGCTTGGCCTTCATTATGCCACGCCCACGATTGTGGCTACCCAGATGCTTTTAAGTATGACCGACTCTCCTGAACCTACACGTGCTGAAGTTTCTGACGTGGCTTCTTCGGTAATAGTAGGAGTTGATGCTGTAATGTTGAGTGACGAAACCGCCTCCGGAAAGTATCCAATAGAAGCGATAAAGATGATGAAGAAAATCATTATTCATACCCAAACCAACGCTCCGTTAAAAGTATCTTATCCGAATTACGATTCTATACCCACCAGACAGGAGGCCGTGAGTGATGCTGTTATAGGTTTAGCGGAAAGTGTTAAGGCGAAAGCAGTTGTAGCCGAAACTGCTAGCGGGGCAACGGCAGTCAACTTAGCGGCGCGTCGTCCGACAATACCAATTATTGCAGTTACATCTTCTGCTATTGCCGCAAATCAATTAGCAATTGTTTATGGAGTTAAGTCTTATCTTAGGCCAATCGATGCGAAAGCAGCGACAAAACTTACGAATTGGATGCAAAGCAAGAAGGCTCTTAAAAAAGGAGATGTTATTGTGACAGCCTCTGGTCAACAACCAGGAGTTGTGGGCGCAACAGATACAATTAAGATTAGGATGTTGGACTAGATAATTATGTCGTTTCATAAGAAGACAATTAGAGATATGGATTTGCACGAGAAGAGAGTGCTAGTTCGGGTTGATTACAACGTGCCGATGAAAAACGGCAAAATCATTGACGACTACAGGATCAGGAAGTCGTTAGATACAATTAATTACCTTCTGGATAAAAAATGCAAAATAATCCTTTGTTCTCATTTGGGGAGACCCGAGGGAAGACCTCATAGTGAAATGAGCCTCAAACCGGTCGCTGACAGATTGTCCTCACACCTAAATCGAAAGGTAGAATTTGTAAGCGATTGTGTCGGAGAAGAGGTTACTAATCGGGTTGTAAGACTAAACCCTGGTCAGATTTTGATGCTAGAAAATGTCAGGTTCCATCCTGAAGAAGAGTCAAAAGATGCCGACAAAGTTAAAGTATTCGCCAAGCAGATGGCAGCACTGGCGGATGTGTTCGTTCAAGATGCCTTTGGTGTTGTGCATCATGGGGCCGTCTCTGTGTCTGAAATTCCTAAATATATACCTGGTGTTGCTGGTTTATTGCTAGAAAAGGAAGTCGTGACGATAAATCAGGCTATGGAAAACCCAAAACGACCTCTTATGGCAATAATTGGAGGTGCGAAAATTTCGGACAAAATCGACATACTAGAAAGGTTTGTAGATATTGCCGATATTTTAGTAATTGGTGGAGGGATGGCGAATACATTTCTGCTTGCACAGGGTATAAGTGTAGGGAAAAGTTTAGCCGAGAAAAAAGAGATACCTGATGCAAAAGTGATAATAGAGAAGGCGAGACGTAGGCAAAAAGAAGGTAAGTTTATCCTGTATATTCCTCAAGATGGTATTGTTGCCAGCAGGGCTGATAAGCTGGCTAAGACACGAATCGTGGATTGGGATGCTCATGTAATCGCCGAAACTGAAAATTATCCTAAAAGTCCACCTAGAAATACTATGCACGTCGGTGCAGATGAGATGATTCTAGATATCGGACCCTTTTCAGGGGCGTTTATTGCAGGTAGTATGCAGATGGTCGGAACTGTCGTATGGAACGGCGCTATGGGTGTAACAGAAGTGCCGAGCATTAATGGGCCGGTTGGTCCTTTTGCCTGGGGTACTGAGATGATAGTTGACGCTATGCTTGGTCAGTACGGACGTAAGCCCTATTCAGTCTTGGGTGGCGGTGATACGGTTGGTTTTGTTGAGAGTCGTGGCCTAGTTGAAAAATTTAATCACGTATCTACTGGCGGAGGGGCGAGCATGGAGCTAATGAGTGGCAGAAAATTGCCAGGAGTTGAAGCACTCCAAAATACTTAGTATTAGTGTTACAATTGTATTTAATAAAAGCATAAGCAATATGAATGAAAAAACTCTCATAGTAGGCAATTGGAAAATGCATCTCAATGCATCTCAGGCAAGCTTGCTATTGCATAGACTACACGAGCGCATAAAGATTCATCGTGATATAGAGGTTGTTTTAGCACCGAGTAGTTTAGTGTTGCAACCACTTTCGTTACAGATCGATCGCCGTAAATTTCGACTTGCTGCCCAGAATGCTTACCACAAGGATGAAGGAGCTTACACGGGCGAGATCAGTTTTACTATGCTCCAAGACTTGGTTCACTACACAATTATTGGTCATTCAGAGAGAAGAATACATTTCAATGAAGACCTAGAGACAATTAGAGACAAAGTAAGCGCAAGTGTTAGGAACGGCATAACTCCAATATTGTGTGTTGGCGAAAAGGAAAACGAGCGAAAAGCTGGCGAGACGAAGATCGTTATTCACGACCAACTAGTAACAGCTATTAGTAACCTAACCTCTCAAGAAGTTAGCAACATAGTTATTGCTTATGAGCCGGTCTGGGCGATAAGTACTTTCGGCGGTGAACTTGCAAAACCAGACGTTGTTGAGAAAGAGTTAGTATACATTCGTAAGCAGGTTGCAGATTTGCATGGCGAGAAGATCAGTAAGCAGGTCAGAGTACTTTATGGGGGTAGTGTCGATGATCAAATAGTTTCTGGCTATCTAGAATTAGCCGACTGTAATGGTGTGCTTGTGGGTAGTGCGAGCCTAAACTACCACAAATTTTCGGGTATTGTAGACAAGGCCTATGCTCTCAGTAAAAGGTATGACAGTTAATGGCGGCCAAAGAAAGCAAAAAGAACGTTTTTGATATAGCTAAGCCGGGTTCGACTGTTCCTTCTAGTACTTCTAAACCAGTCATCATTAGTCATAAGCCTCTAATCAAAGACTCTACAGTGGTTGAGGAAAAAGAGGGCAGTACCTCTGAGACACCAGCACCAAAAGCGCCAAGCGAAAAAGTGACCTCCTCAAAGATTATTCAGCCACTAACACCATCTGAGCCTGAAAAGGAAGCGCCTCAACTTGATTCTGTTGGAACCACGGAAGATAGCCTAACAGACGAGAAAGTAGTAGAGGATACTGTTGAAGATTCAAATGAATCAGAAGATAAGTCACAGGAAGAAGCTATTGTAGATGCAGTCGTATCGCAGACTGACGACAAGAAAGCCAAGAAGAAAGAGGCAGATGAACAGATTGCTCATCGCGAGAAAATTAATAAACTTATTGAAAGCAAACAATACTTTGTAAGGGTTAGGCAGCCCAAGTCGAAGAGAAATAAAAAGATGTTACTTCTTGTGTTATTCGTAGTTTTAGTGGGTATGATTACATTTGGATTAGCTGCGGATGCTGAAATAATTGATTTTAATGTGCCTTTTGATTTTATTAAAAAAGAACAACCAGAAGTAGTTCAGCAAACGGGGGTAACGAATATTCAAAAGAACGATACTGAGGATCCTACTGAAGAAACTAAGCCTGAATATGTTGTTCCTGAAGGTTATCTAGTTTATGAGAACAGAGAACTGGGCTTCAAATTTGCTTACGCTAAGGAGTATGGTAGTATTGACGAAATTCAATTAACGCAAGGTGCTAAATCTAAGCACACGAATACGTCAGTTTATTCCGTTGATTTAAATAAATATTTTGAATCAAGTGAAGCACCTGAAAATTCAAAAACTGGAGTATCGGGTGAGATAAGTTTGTCCAATTTTAAATCTACAGATGTGACGATAACTTCAAGGAGAAATGGCTCAGATGTAAAACTTGAAAATGCCAAGTGGATTAATATCACTGTAAATCCTGTTGATCCGGCAAAAAATCAAGTCGGACAGGAATATAAGGATATCGAGGGTAAATCTTTGGTGCCAACTAATAATAACGGACTACAAGTGTATGATTTTAAAAGCGCGGATGAAGGCTGTACGATACACCAACTACTATTCGTAGTAAATGACAAATTAAATATGATAAAAACCCCTAGGTTTTGCGACGGAACTCTTAACCCCTCAGGCGATGGCAAGAAAATTGATGACAGCGCGTACAATAATTTAGTCAACAGTATTTTAACTTCTATTGCTAAAACCGATAATTAACACAACGGTTTTAATCTGTTATTTTTGCTAAAATATTTAGGTGCAAGATTTACTAGAGGGACTTAATCACGAACAAAAGCGGGCAGTCGAGACTACCGAAGGCCCGTTACTTATTCAGGCAGGTGCCGGGAGTGGTAAAACCAAGACACTAACTCATCGAATCGCTTATCTTATATCAACAAACAAGGCCACGCCATTTAATATATTGGCAGTTACTTTTACTAACAAAGCTGCAAAAGAAATGCGTGAACGAATTGCGTCGATCATGGGTGGCGATCCGCAGAACCGGTCTTTCCTGCCTTTTATGGGCACGTTTCATAGTATTTGCGTTCGATTACTTAGGCAGGATGGTGAGCATATTGGTGTGCCCCCAAATTTTATAATTTTTGATGAAAGTGATAGGTTGACAGCAATAAAGCAAGCCTCTAAAACCGCCATGATTGATGAAAAGGCCTTTACGCCAAGGTTGATTGCTAATCTTATTAGTAGTGCTAAAAATGAACTAGTTAGCGTTAATGAGTATGCCGGGATAGTAAACAGTCCAGCCCAAAAGGCTACAGCGCAGGTCTATCCGCTTTATGAAAAAGCACTAAAAAGTGCAGGTGCACTAGATTTTGATGATCTTATAAACAAGACGGTTAGAATGCTTGATAAAAACCAACAAATTAGAGAAAAATGGCAGACACAGTTTAAGTACATAATGATAGACGAGTATCAGGACACTAATGCTGCCCAGTACAAGCTAGTTAAGCTTTTAACCAATGAATCAAATAATATTGCAGTTGTCGGTGATGATTGGCAATCGATTTACGCGTTCAGGGGTGCGGATTTTCGTAATATTCTGAAGTTTGAAAAAGATTATAAAAATGTAATAGTTATTAAACTGGAGCAGAATTATCGTAGTACCAAATCAATTCTTGATGCTGCACACCTAATAATCACTAAAAACTCTCAGCGTTCAGACAAGAAGATGTGGACTGCGGCAGAAACTGGCAAGCCTGTGGCTATTGTTCCCGTGTCCAGTGAAAGGGCTGAAAGTGAAATGATTGTTAGGTCGATCAAAAGCAAGGTTGATCTGGGCGTTAGTAACTTTAGCGATTTCGCAGTCTTGTATAGGACAAATGCTCAGAGTCGGACGGTAGAGGAAACATTCATTCGTTATGGTGTACCCTATCGGATTGTCGGCGGTCAGAGGTTCTATGATCGTAAGGAAATAAAGGACATTATGGCGTATCTACGCTTGATATATCAACCTGCTGATAGGGTAAGCTTTGAAAGAATTGTTAATGTGCCTGCTCGGGGTATTGGCACGAAATCACTACAGAACTTCTTTGACTGGCAATCATATAACGACTTCGATTTAAAAACCGCACTTCAGAGAGTTGATGATATTGATAACCTGACACCAAAGGCGAAAAACGCCCTCCGAGAACTAAATGATATTCTTACTGTTTCAAGGGAGCTGATGGATGAAACTCCTCTTCCTGCATTACTAGATAGCTTAATTAGACGGATTGGTTATATGGATTATATAAATGACGGAACGGTTCAAGGTGAGTCACGAAGTGAAAATGTCCAGGAGTTGATTGGTGTAGCTCAAGGTTATCAGGAAGTTGGCTTGGATGGATTCTTGGAAGAAGTTTCGCTTGTTAGTGATTTGGACAACACTGATTTTGGCAATAATGCAGTAACTCTTATGACGCTTCATGCTGCTAAAGGTTTGGAATTCCCAGTAGTATTTATGGTAGGTATGGAGGAAACCATATTTCCGCATTCCAGGGCTTTGTATGACCAAGCAGAGATGGAAGAGGAGCGCCGTTTGTGTTATGTGGGGATGACTCGTGCAAAAGAAGAGCTATATATGAGCTACGCTTCATCTAGGATGTTGTATGGCGGGGTTCAGCATAATCCCCCAAGTAGATTTCTGTCAGAGATAGATGGAGAGTTTTCTGGCACGGATAGTTTTGCTATGTCGTCATCCTTAGGTTTCGGACAAAGTGCTGAATCTTATAATTCATACCAATCGTCAGAGTTCCCTAGCGCTTCGCAAAGCAATAAAACCCAAGACGTGAAGTATGTAGTTGAATATAGTGAAGGTGACCAGGTTAAGCATCAGGTCTTTGGAACGGGTACAGTGATGGAGGTCGATGGCGACAATCTTGCAGTATATTTTAAGGGTAAGGGCATGAAGAAGCTTAACTCTACCTTTGCTCCACTCGAAAAAGTATGAAAACACTATGGGTATTTTTAGGAAGGGTGATCTATGTATTTACATACCCTATACTGACATTCTATCTTAGAGGTAGTAAGCGTACTCGGGTTATTGTGAGCTCGAAAGATAAAGTCTTATTGATTAGGAACTGGCTGGGCGATGGTCAATGGACATTGCCTGGTGGTGGTCTCCACGACGGAGAAGCTCTAAACGTTGGAGCGTCCAGAGAACTATTAGAAGAAACCGGAGTAGTGGTTAGCCCTGGTAGTTTTTATGATATCGGCAAAGAAATGGCTAGGGGTTTTGCTTCTAGCCACGAGTTATATTTTTTTGAAACTAACTTGGAATCTACTCCGGATATTAAAATGCAGTGGGAGGTTGCCGAGTATCGTTGGCAGGACATTAATGATATTAATGGGCTACGCTTGGATAAGTATGCGCAGCAGAAGATACAGGAGTGGAAGATTAACAGAGGTTTTGATAGAATATAACGAGAGCTTTGGTTTAAACAGTAAATCCCTTAATAACCAAAGTTGACTTATTTTATGACCAATAAATCTCCTAAAAAATTTACGGATATTCGCCCTGCGCCTAAACGGAGTAAGTCTGATATTGGTTCTGTGTACAAAAAACAGTCTGAGATGCTTTCTGAGTCTAAGACTAAAAAGCGTACGACACAAAAATTGAAGTCATCTAAGCCGAACAAAGAAAGCAGATATAAATTTATTCGCTCAGGCCTACACAAACACCCTCTTGTTGTTCCGGTTATTACTTTTCTTGGGCTATTTTTTGTAACAATTGTTACTGTCATCGCTACAGGTGGACAGACAATTATGGCCAGTGATTCACACAGGGTTAGAGTCGATATTGAGGGCACTGTTGCGACAATTCCCACAAGAGCCAAAACGGTAAAAGACTTTCTAGAGAAGGTTGATGTAGATGTGCGTAAAGGCGATGTAGTAGAGCCATCACTAGAGTCAGAAATTGATCAGGACGACTTTCGTATAAATGTGTATCGCGCCCGTCCTGTAACTATTATTGACGGTGATAAGAAATCCCAAACACTATCTGCTGCTAAAACGCCTCGGGCAGTGGCTGCGCAAGCTGGGTTTGAAGTCTATCCCGAGGATTCGGTTGAGATTAACAAACCATCGGAAAGAATTCTAGAGGATGAGCTCATAGGGGAGGTTTTGTATATAGATAGAGCAACTCCAACACATTTAAATTTGTATGGTACTCAGGTTGATGTTCGTACTCGGGCCAAAACTGTCGGTGATCTACTCAGAGAAAAAGATATTAAGCTTGGAGCTGACGACAAGGTGCAACCAAACACCGAGACAGTACTTACGGATGATACTCAAGTTTTTGTTACCAGAAATGGTACTCAAATTACCAGCGCCGAAGAAGAAATCCCGATGACGGAAGAAGTTGTAGAAGATCCGAACCTTAGCTTTGGCGCAACTGCAGTGCGCCAAAAGGGTAGACCTGGCAAAAAGGTCGTTACATATCAAATACAAACAGTTAATGGTAAAGAGACAGGACGAAAGCCAATTCAAGAAGTTATCGCCACTCAGCCAGTGAAGCAAATTATCGCCCGTGGTAAAGCGTATACCGTTCCAGATGACAAAAGCAGCCTATTAACTGCGGCCGGGATTCCGCTCAGCGATTACCCGTATGTCAACCATATAATTAGTCGCGAATCTGGATGGTGTGCCACTAAGTGGCAAGGTCAAGCGGGCTATTGCCCCGGCTATTACACTGAACTTCATTCGCCAAGTAGCGGTTATGGATATGGTCTTTGTCAGTCGACGCCTGCCGGCAAAATGGCTAGCGCTGGGGCTGACTGGCAAAACAATCCCGTCACGCAATTACGATGGTGCTCCGGTTATGCGATTGGTCGCTATGGTAGCTGGCAGGCCGCATATAACACCTGGGTAAACCAGCACTGGTGGTAATTATGGATGATGTAAAGACAAAAAAGTTCCTTGGTCAGCATTGGTTAAACGATGATTTTATTCTTGATGAAATATGTAGAGCAGCTGAATTAGCCAGTGGAAACTTTATTTTAGAAATTGGGCCAGGTAAGGGGAGTCTTACGAAAAAACTGGTAGACGCGGACGCGCACGTTTATGCGGTCGAATTTGATGACGAGGCCGTAAGATATATACGAGGTAATTTTCAGTACTATATTCAAACAGGTGAGATAGAGATTGAGCAGGCCGATATACGCAAAATCGATCTGCGCAAATTTCCGGTAGGGTACAAGGTTGTTGCAAATATTCCCTATTATCTAACGAGTCATCTTATTCATTTAATTAGCGAATCACAAAACTCTCCGGAAAAGGCTGTGCTGTTAATACAAAAAGAGGTAGCCGAGCGCGTGTGCGCAAAGCCTGGTGACATGTCTGTTCTTAGTGTGGCTTCACAGTTCTATTGGCGCGTATCTAAGGGCGTAATTGTTGAACCGAAGTACTTTACACCACCGCCGAAAGTCGACTCTCAGGTTATTATCCTAGACAAGCGCGAGAAACCAATGTTTGATGTCGACCAGAAGATGTTCTTCCGACTAGTTAAAAGTGGTTTCTCGGCAAAGCGAAAAACACTTCTTAATTCGCTGAGCGGCGGGCTACGAATGAATAAATCAGAGGTGGAAAGCATTCTAAGACTGACAAATATTTCTCCTGTTCGGCGTCCTCAGGAGCTGAGTATGGATGAGTGGGCTGAGCTCTATAAAGCATTTGAAAGTAATTTATAGATCTTCTCTTTGACTTTTGACTTGTTAACAGTTAGCAAGTAAAGTGTTTATATGAATGCATATAATTCTATTGGATTTGGGCTCTTGCAGGTTGCCGCTATCATGACTCATCATGCTGATCAAACTTTGCAAAATAACCTAAATTTTGGCTACTCTCAGTACAAAATATTAAGCGTAATAATCGAAGATGGGCGATACCGCCAAGTCGATGTTGCAGGTATTCTGGGTCAAACCGAAGCAAGCATTAGCCGCCAGATAAAACTGATGGAAGATGATGAACTGGTGAAGATTAAGTTAAATACTAATAACCGACGAGAGCATCTTGTACGGGTGACCCTGAAGGGTGCTAGAAGATACGAAAAAGCCACGAGAGTACTTAATCAGTTATTTCAACCGATGTTTAACACGCTTAGTGAAACCCAGCTAATTGGACTTGGTCAGTCGTTGTCGCAGATCAGAATTCACCTGGACAATAAATAACCCACAGCTAGGTAATATAAAAACAACCAACTTTCGCTGGTTGTTTTTGATTATTAACTAACCTGTAATCTAGTAGTTATTTCGTGGTCGCTCTTCGCGAGGTCGTGCTTCGTTAACGGTTACTGGACGACCGTCAAGATCTTTGCCGTTTAGTTCGTCAATAGCCTTCTTTGCCTCTTCGTCAGATGACATTTCTACAAATCCGTAACCTTTTGATCGTCCTGAATCACGATCAGTGATTACTGTAGCTGAAACAACTGTACCAACAGTTGAGAAAAAATCACTCAGCTGATCATCTTTGACTCCCCATGATAGTGAGCCTACAAACAATTTAGTTGCCATTAATATTATCTCCTTTTCGCACTTGGAGGTAATCTGGCAATCCAGTTAGCTGCTCCTCGGTCCGCACGCACTTATTTAATTAATCTAGATTCAAGAGAGTATCACTCAGCAGCTTCTCTAGTGCACACATAGTAACATAAAAGCTTTAAAATAGCTAATCAAATAGTTCGAACGATTAATATAATCGTCAATATAGGCTGTTATTATTATGATATAATATGTGGCGTACAGGCTATGTCTGTGGTTATGTGGGGCTGAATTTAAGCTCGACGTTGGACCTTATTAGTTAGAGAGGCAGGTCGCTTATCAGCGTTATAGGTAAACTCGAATAAATGCAAATACATTTACTCAGCGCCTAGCAGGTGCCTTCGAAGCTGCATCAGTAGCTTTGTTCGGTAACCGCGAAGCAACAGTTTTAGCTTAATTAGCTAAAACCGCTTCTGAAGCGACGCCAGATAGTTTTAGTTAGCGCCATATTTTCTGGATGCTTACAAACTACTGATCCATAGTTTGTGCTAAGACAACGGATCAAACGTTCCAGTCGTTTTGTTAGTTTATAGATTGAGACGTATATTAAACTAACTAAGCCTGTAGATGCTCTGACAAAGATAAGCTAGCGGACGCGGGGGCAGTACCCGCCAGCTCCACCAAATTGCTAAAATTGACCTCACCGAGGTCTTTTTTGTTTGTTCCTAAGGTGTAAATTGAACTTAATTTGGGGGTGTGAACTTTTGCATAATTATCGACATAAAAATCACCGTTAAATAAGATTTGTTCACCCCCTTTACGTTCATCAAAAGAGATAGACCACCATTTTTCCTTAAGTTTCTCAATAAAGTCCAAGGCAAACTTCACGAAGTCATCGCTCTCCATATCTATGTTTTTAGTATTGGCGATGTCTTTCTCAATTGTCTTGAGTTGTTTGTCGTAGTCTTCTAGTACTAGTCGTAAAGCATTCTTAGTGGCACCTTCTGGCTCTCTGGCATAGTCTGAGGCTGTTTTTATTATTTCGGCTTCAATACGTCCTTTATTGGTCAGTAGAACGTTCTGGCGTTGCGTAACTGAGCCACGTTGGTTACGCCAAACTTTTAGTAAAGCTCGTTTGAAACTGGCACTATCAGGTATGAATTCTAAGTTATTTAGATGTGTATTAATGCTTTCATGCAGTTTTTGACGACTATACTCACGACGGCATGTCCTACAACGATATGTCGGCTTCTTGGGCCGTTTTTTACCGTTCCTAGAGCCTCTATCTTTCGCAAAACCAGAAAACTTACTGTGTAGCTCTTCGTGCTTACATTCTAAATGACGTATAAGATTAGCGACAGGATACTCTGGGTTGTGCTTCAATCGCACTCGAGGGTTACGTTTGGTGATAACAGCTACAAGTCTCTCGTGTTCACGCAAACTAAACATAGGTTCATGTAATCCTTTAACACCTTTTATATCACTTAGCGGACCCTCTTTCTTTATGTCGATTATGCCACAAAAGTACCTATCCTTAATTAATTCAATGTAGTGATTTACATCCATATTTTTCCCACCTCGAGTTTTATAACCATGGTCGTTCATCCACTTCACGGCTTGTTCTGGCGTGTATTGTTCGTAGATTATCAGACGACTACCTTTTTGTAGGAGCTCAAAGCGTACTGGGTCCTTAGTATGTATACCAGCTATATCCGATTTCATGTAACCAGCGTGGGGGTGTGAGATATAGTATCCAGCAGCATAACGTGCCTTCATACGGGCAATTGTAGTTTCAATTCTTGCGTCGTTGTCGGTCTCAGCCTTATATCCTTCTATGAATAACATGAGTTTTGAGTATTGGTCGCCATTATTTAAATGCCTTTGACCAGGGTCGCAGAATTGGAGCTGTACGCCAATTTGATTGAAACGAACCTTATAATACATCAACATTTCAACTTCGCGCATTAGACGATTAACGAAGTCAATTAATAAGTATTTAACCTTAGGATTACGTTTACAGAAGAGATATATTTCTTCTAAGTCTTTGCGATTAAAATTTCTTCCACGTTTACTTGAGCGCTTCTCTGACCAAGTTTTTACTAGGTCAACACCAAGTTCATTAGCATACTCTGACGTACTTTGCTCCTGGGCGTCTAAGCTGTGACCATCACTTTGCTTTGGGTCAGAAATACGAACTAGAGCAACCGCCTGATATTTCGTAATGACTTAAAAACACGAAAGGCAGTCAAAGGGAACGGCTCGGCAAAGACGTATTTTTGACTGCCATTTATAATTTTGAAGTTTTTTTAAAAGTTTCATGCCGAGCTCCCCTTTTACTTATATTGATTCTACCTTTGATTCTTCATATATATTATAAAGCCATAAGCACACCTCAATTAAGTCATTTTCGACGAACCAAGTTTTGTTGGGTGGTTGAGCAATTATGACTATCTCTGACATAGAAATTGACCCTAGAACCTTTACAGGGGCACGTAAAGATTCCTGCTTGCTTTCACATTTTAGTCCTAGAATAGGCGAAGCCGTCATACATATACCTTTAATCGATTAATAGGGTATAAAAAAACCCTCTTATAAAGGGTTCACTTCCAGGACCAAGTCGACTTCATTCTTAGCGATTCGTCTAAAGGGAATCGAGCAGGATTAAATCCAAGCCGTCAGCAAGATAATATCACCTAGTCTTTTGATTGTAAAACACAATGTATTCTAGTTACTTTACTACTTATGGAACCTATTGATATTGTCCCTAAGGGGGTTATTCAGTCTATGCCGTAAGACTTTGCCTTTTTATTCACATGCTCTACAAAACTATAATTAACTGATGATATTGCTTGTGATGGCTTTCCATAAGTTCGGTCGAGTATATCCTGAGCCGCTCTTAGTTGTGTCTCTTCTTTCTTAGCGTTGTTAACCAGAGTACTAATTCTATTAGTAGCCATCTCAACATGCTTGGCAATATAGATAGAAGCACTAGGCTTTGCTAGCAGTTTCGATGCGCTTACACTGGCACTCTTTCTGTTAGTAGTCCCATGAGTACGCATATATGCCTCGGTATTTGATATCTTTGGGTTTGTAAGTAAAACATTAATAAATTCTTTTGATTTTGCTTTCATAGCGTTATTATTTTATCTTTGCATGCAAATAATTAAAAGGCTAACTTTGGTATAAAAAGCCCCATTGCTTTTAGCTAGTTACAGCCAGCACTAGATATGTCTAGCTGGTATTGGTATTCAATATTCGCAAGTTCATATTTGTATCTATTGTCTTCAGCTAATTTAGCATCTTGATAATAACTGCTATCATAAGAACCACTATATTTCCATGCACTATGTTTAGCGTTCTCGCTTGCAATAGCACTTTCTCTTTTTTCTATCGCAGCTAGTTTTAGCAATTCATTACAAGAAATAGTAGGCGATGTAGAAGGATTAGTAGTGTTTGTTGGTGTACCATTAGCGTTATTTGTACTTACGGAACTATTCTGGTTAGTCGAGTTGCTGTTCTGTGTTTCTGAGGTGTCTCTAGGAAGGGATTCACTTACTTGTGCTTTATTCTGTTGTTTAAGTTGTTCTTCGCATTCTGGCTTTTCTACGAACAAGCCACTTGATTTTGATTCCAAGTATTTAGAGCAATCTGGTGTAGTCGTTACATTGCCATTTGTTATGGAGTCAGTCTTAGTAACAGATTTATTTCTGGTGAGCACTACTGCACTAATCAGAATGCCAATAAGTAAACCAATAACTAGGATGGATACTTGCAGTAATTGCTGCCTAGTGACTGTTCTTTTCATACCTATAATACTAAACCCCAAAAACAGTACTCACAATACCAAGGTGTTATTATAGTTATATTCTTTATCTTTCCATTTAAACGGACAATAGGGGTAGCAAATGAGCAAGTCAATTAATGATATAGCGGTTGAGTTAAGCCTGGACAGTTACGAACTATCTACACTAAAAAAGTTAATAAAAGCTAATGATGGGAAAATTAGTGTTGCAATAATTCGTGCACATATTTCAAGAGGTTACGGTTATTGCGATAGAATCGTTGAAGAATTGGTGAAAAATAACTTAGCTGCCAAATCTGTAGAAGGTGAAGCACTAAAACAATTAGAAATTCGTGAAAGAGGATGGAATAAAAACACAAATAACGCTGATTTAAGCGGAATAATTTCTGATGATGTAATTAAGCAAGCAATTGACCTGGTAATAAGTTGCGGCAAAGCTTCTGTGGGCTTAATTCAACGTCGACTCAATTTAACCTACGAAGATGCAATGATTGTAATTAATAAACTTGAACAACTTGGAGTTATTAGTGAATATGACGGTAAAAAACCGTCTAGAGTTTACCCCGATAAAATATTAAATTCTGAAAATATTAATGCAGATTATGCATTTTCGATTTTCATTACAGGACAAACTGGAAGTGGTAAGTCTTATCTCGCAAAAAAACTACTCTTTAATACTGCTAAAGCACATAGTAAAGAGGAGGTTAAATTTGTAATATTTGACCTTAAATCAGTAGAGTTTACCCGAGAAGGTGAAGATTACCCAGCAGGGTATTTATTTATGCCAATAATCTCAGATGTCCATGAGGGGTTTGTTGCCTTAAGGCACCTTATAGAGCTTGCACAAGAGAGGGCAAGGTCTGGAGATAAGTATCCAGCAATAGTTATCTATATTGAAGAGTGTGATATGGCTATGTATGACGAGAGTCTTTTTCACTCTCTACTGAATTCTTTAATTATAAATGCTGATTCTGCTAATTTTTGCATAATTTACTCAACTTCAAAACCGAGTGAAGTAGCTATAAACTTTAGGACCTTAGAACTATTTGAAAAGGTGCTTGTTGGCAAGTCATTTGAAGACCTTTCTGTTCGTTTTGGCATTGACCAAAGACAGATTCCAAGCAAAACCTTTCTAACAATCAATAGATTACCCGCTCCACATACCCCGAATGCTGTTCCATCTCGCGAGTTTTCTGAAGAACTTGTTGACGAAGCGATAGAAACAATTAGAAGGACTGGTATTGCATCTACTGCTTCACTTCAAAAAGAGCTAAAACTTAATTATGGTGTTTCAGCAAGAATAATTGAACTATTAGAGCAAAGAAAAATCATTGGAACAATTAAATCAAATACACCTAGGGAAATATTTTTAGACATTACACCTGAATCGATGCCAGATACCGTAAATACATATTTTGAAGTCATGGAATTATCCATTAGTATTATGGAGTTTTTTAAAAAAGAGGTTCGCTTTAAAACTATCAACCACGATAGGGCTTTAGGAAAAATCCAAGAAATATTTTACGTGCTTAATAATGTAGCTTACAAAGTAAATTTACTTTACTGAAGAGGAACCAAAAGAAGCTTTTATAAAACATTTAAATCTTATTGGTGATTTTTTGAACGAAGCAGAAAATATGATTAGTAGACTTAAGGATAAGTCGGAGGATAGAGTCAAACTTAAATTTAGTGAGCATAGACTAAATAATAAAAGATTCCATGATAAATATAATCAAGTAATGGATTCGGCAAATAATCTTAAAAATAACCCTAATCTCATACTTGGTAAGAGTAAAGACGTTGATGACTCTAATTAAAAACTTAATGTGTCATAATATGTTTATTAACAGGGGTAAGTTAAGAAGCTAAAGCCCTTGACATGACCACTTAGTACTAAATAATTTAACTCACCTCTGTTAGGGTAGAGCGCACAATCTCCATTGTGCGACACTACTAACTTAATAGACTATAATTCAATTCATGAATAATAAAATGACCAGGAAAGAACATTGGTTACCAGAGACTAGTCACATTGCTCAATTCTCCAATAAGAAGGGAGTAGTTCAAGTTTATCGATTCACACAAAAAAGCAAAATAGACTTTATTAAAACGGCTAAAATATTTACTCCATCACCTAATGGAATTGGATTTGAAAAAGATTTGTATGAAAGACCTGACCTTCCACAAAATACGGTAGAAAAAAATCTAGCTATTATAGAAGGTGAATTTGGGAAGATACTTGAAAAGAAAATAAAAAAACACAAACCAATTACTCAAAAAGAACGAATAATTATAGCTCAGTATATTGAATTACTTCAACACAGGACTCCCGCTCAGCGTTCACATATTACCGAAAGTCTAGATGAGCTAATAAAAATGGTGCAGCAGGTTGCGGTGGCAAATGGACACCCTGAAGCTAGTGACAAAATGACTACAGAGATTGAAGAATACAAGGACTTGGCACTAACAGACACGATGGAGATAGCTCAAGAAGTTAATAATTGGAAGTATCTTGACTTTTGTTTTCTAGTTATACCTGACAATATTACAAAAACAGAGTTCATCACAGGTGACCATCCTGTATCCTTGACTGACTTTACTAAATCTGGAATGAATAACCCCTACGGAGCACATCCACTTAACAAAACAGCTGAGAACGTAGTTCCACTGACTCCGAACATTGCACTTTTTGGCAATAATGTAGGTATAACTGGTTACAGAGATGTCTACTACAACTATATTAGAGAAGTTAATATGAGAACCTTAAGCCACAGCAGACAGATGGTAATTAGTAGAGAGCCCATTTCAGAACATGAGTGTAAGGCGATGGTAGAGAGATTTCCTCAGAGTTTGATACTTGAGTATGTTGAACTTCCTGAGAGTCGTGCTGCTAAACAATAGGTTATGAATGACCTTAGGGGATTTGTAAGTTCTCTCTTCGTTCTTGTTCTCGTTTATAACCTATATAGTCGCCCCAAATTAACTTCTTCCAGCATTGGTGGTAAATATTCCGTTTAGCCCCAATTACTTCAAAAGCTCAATAAAGAGAATATATAATAAAACTATTTTTTAAATATATACTTCAGTAACTGGAATATAGATAAAAGTATGTATCCTAAGCCGATTAATATAAGTGCAGGGAAGGCCACCGAAAAGCCAGCAAGTGCACCAACTGTAGACATTAGAACAGTTAAAACCACACCTACCACAATAAAACCTAACCCTATCAAAAATGAAGTTCTTCCATTTTCTTTTATTATTCCAGGAGTTTCCTTTTCTATTCTTTTTATATCACCATAAACAAAATCTACATATTGTTTGGCCATTTCTTTAGAGCCAGCTGGCTTTCTTATTGCCCTAACAATGCTTCCTTTAGAATAGTGTAGAGACTTTAGGTCCAATATTTTCTTTAGAATTTCTTTAGGTACCTGTTCCATGAATTTATATTAACACTTAGTAATTTTCTTTACATAAAAATTTAGAGTAGAGGGCATATACCCTCAGGGGACAAGTAACTTCTTTTGCCGTTCTTCCTCTCTCTTGTAATCTATATACTCATCCCAGAGTAAATACCTCCATCTCTCTATTTCTTCAATAATGAGGGGTGAACTTTTCTCAAGGTGCTCCACCATATTGTGATTTTTGACGACTTTCCGGTCGTCATTTTCATTTTCTAAAGAGTAAATGCTGCTCAATTTGGGATGTGAGCTTTTACGGAGTTATCCGCGCAAAATTCGTCGTTATATAAGATTCGCTCACCCCCTTGTGTTAGTTGAAAGAGAAAGATCACCACTTGTCCTTTTGTTTATAGGTAAAGTCGATTACAAACTTTACAAAGTTATCGTTGAGAACCTCAAGCTGTTTATCATAATCTTCCAGTAATAGGTTGAGGGCATTCTTAGCAGCTTCCTCTGATTTGTTTGTATAGTCTACAGCTACAAGCACAGAAAAGTTTAAGGAATGGTCTAAGCGTTTTTGGACCGCTTTACTTACCGAAATTAACTAAGAAATTTAATCAATCAGATTAAAGGAGTAAGATGAGTAAGCAAGTTAAATACGTTGCAGCAGTTATTCTTAAGCTATCTAGTGATTACAGCACTTATTAATCTGCTAGAATAAATTGGTGAATTATTATAAGTGGATCACCATTACCCTGTTTGTTGTGTTTATGGCTGGGTTAGCGGGCGCAGGGTTTATTGTCTATAAGAAGAATTCAAGCTCTGACGAGATAAAAAGTACCAGTAGTCAGATTGTAACCACAAGCCAGTCAGGATTGGAAGTAGCCAACAATGCCGGTCTTGGCGGCGGAGCAGAAGATAAAGCTCAAAATATTAGTGGGACATCAACTGTGAGAAATTCAGAAACCACAACCCCGGCAACGCCAAGCTTTACTGAATATGAAAAGTATAAAGATGCAAAAATTGCACTATTCGGGGAAGTAAAAGAAGGCGTCGGTGCGGTAGTT
Organism: Saccharimonadales bacterium (SeqCode); assembly: GCA_046350695.1. GTDB lineage: Bacteria > Patescibacteriota > Saccharimonadia > Saccharimonadales > JACQNP01 > JAGQNP01. The sequence continues at coordinate 18,242 of JAXLZX010000001.1, forward strand.
AATGAAAACGACACTGTCCAAGTATATTACAAGGGATATTTAACTAATGGAATTGTATTTGACAATCAGTGGCCAGCCAAAGCAGGCGACAAGCCAAAACCATTTGAATTCACTGTTGGCAAAAGCAACATAGTAACCGGTATCCATCAAGGTATAGTTGGTATGAAAGTTGGAGGCACCAGACGAATTATTATTCCGCCGAGCGTCGGATATGGTGAAAAGGGTCAAGGTGCTATACCGCCCGACTCAGTACTGGTAATGGATATCGAACTTCTCAACATAAAAACCCAATAAATTATTTTCTTGTTGACCATATGCATTATTCTGGCATAGGCTGGGAGGTATGATTGAAGAAGCGAAATTACGTGCCAATAGATTTCTTAGTCTGAGCGGCTTTAGGCGGTCCAGGGACTTAACGTTAAATGACGTTGCCGTGGCTCTAGAATACATAGATAGTTATTGGAAGAAGCTCGAGCGTTACCACCCAAAAGACGATGAAAGTCTGCTCGGACTGCCTAAGCCATATATTGTTCCAGCATATGAGAAAGGCCATGAATTCGATTTCAATGAAATGTATTATTGGGACACATATTTTATGGTTCAGGGGAAATTTAGTCAAAACAACAAAGATTTGGTTATGGGTATGCTGGATAATTTAACATTTATGTTCGGCAAATATAGGGTAATCCCAAATGCCAGCAGAACATATCTGACAGGTCGTTCTCAGCCGCCGTTTTTGACGTCATTTATTTTTGAGGTATATGACAAATATGACCCCGGCATTAAATGGTTGAAGAAAATGATGACAATAGCAGAAGACGAATATCACAATGTATGGACGGGCAAAGTTAAACCGAATGCCAGGCAAGTCTACGAAGGTCTGAGCCGTTACTATGATATAAATTATGTTGATGATTTAGCCGAAGCAGAAAGTGGCTGGGATATGACCACGAGGTTTAATCGTAAGGCATTGCAATATTTACCCGTTGACCTTAACGCCCTTCTATACAAATACGAAACAGACCTTGAAAGATATTACGTGATTTTGGGCAACAATGAGCTGGCAACTGCTTGGCATAAGACCGCAGAGCATCGCAAGAAAATCATGAACCGGTTAATGTGGAGCAAGCTCAAGGGTTTATATTATGACTATAACTTTGTTAAAGAACGAAGAGGTACAGTCAGTTCCCTGGCAACATATTACCCTATGTGGGCCGGTATGGTGACAAAGTCTCAGGCACAGGATTTGGTTAAAGCGCTTCGTCGGTTCGAAAACAGGGGTGGCTTATCCACGACTGACACCCCTCCTATCAATCAGATTGTTCCGGGTAGGATGCCTACTCAGTGGGCCTATCCTAATGGTTGGGCACCGTTGCATTTTATTGTGGTTCAGGCCCTAGAGAAGTATGGTTATCATGAAGATGCCAGACGCATTGCCAAGAAATGGCTGAGGACTAACCTTGACTGGTTTAATAAGCATCACGTTTTTTTGGAAAAATATAATGTAGTTAATCCGGAAAAGCCACCGCTGAAAGGCGTTTATCCATCGCAGACAGGATTTGGATGGACAAATTCTATATTTGAACGATTCTGCATGGATTACCTAGATAATTGAAGATTTGATTATGAATAATACGACCGAAGAAGCAGAAAAACCATGCAAGGATAAACTAGTTTTTGATACTAAATTAGAAGCCGAAAACATAGCCCTAGCTGTTGATTGGCAAAGGGGCGCAAGATTGAAGTCATACAGATGTAAATATTGTAAGCTATGGCATCTAACCAGCAGTCACGACTAAGCGCAAAAATTACAATGGTGTAAATTAGATTTTTATACAACTAAGTATTAAAATCAAGAGAATATTACTATGGGGCGCGGAGGGGTAAGTGATAGGAAGAGAATTATTGTTATCAGAGACAGATCAAGAAGTTCTTGCTGTTGGACTTTATCGTAACGGTCTATTTGGTGTAAAAGAAAACCCGGAGGAATATATAACGCTAAAAAGTGGAAGACGTTCACCACACTACCTAAATATTCGTCCTGGCATTTCCAGCCTGGGGACGCGCGATCTCATTGTGGATTCAATGATTAAACTAGCTGAAAAAGCTGCTGTCACAAATAGGAATTGTGACAATATGCGTGAGGCATATGCGCATTTAGCAGGTACGCCTGAAGCCATGACTTCCTATGCAGCCATAATTGCCGATAGAACAAAAATGTCCTTACTTCAGCCTAGGGTAGATACTCAGAAGAAATCGGGCAACACTACTCCAATACTTGGAGACTATATTCCGGCAGATTTTGTTGCAGAGTTTGATGACGTAGTAACAGATGGAGATTCCAAAATAACTACAGTCCGTAGCTTGGGAGATGTAGGTCTAAATGTGGTTGATTATTTCGTAGTTCTGGACAGAGAAGAAGGCGGCGCTCCTCAAGTTTTTGCGGAAACAGGTCTACAAATAACTCCTGAGTTAGGTGTTTCCACACTCATGAATATCTTAAATGCCGAGACTCTACTAACCCAGACTCAATCTGACAATGTACTAGCGTATATGGCCGAATATGGCGAACCACACGCTCAACTGACGCTCGGGATAGTAGATAAAGATAATAATTAAGCTCGAAAGGATTATTTGTCGTAAGATTTTAATTTGGTAGTTAAATGCTATACTGTCTATAAGATGACAGGAGTAAACAATCAGTTTGTTGATATGATTATGCCCTAAGGGGCTGTTTACTTTATTTTATTATTTCTCTTATTACCAAATTAAACGATACAATTAAACTATGAATTATTATGTGACCACATCTATACCATATATTAACGGCGAACCACACATAGGCTTTGGCATGGAATTAGTCCAAGCGGATGTTTTAGCTAGAGCAGCTCGCAGGCGCGGCGATAAAGTTTTGTTTGCAACTGGAACCGACGAACATGGCGGGAAAATTTTCGACAAAGCTGCCGAAGCAGGGCTAGAACCAAAGGCATATGCTGATAAAATGAGTCAAAATTTTCGTGATCTTGGCAGATTGTTGAATATTACCAACGATAGGTTCGTCAGAACTACTGACACTGGACACGAGCAGCGGGCACAGTTGATCTGGAAGGCTCTACAAAAAGATGTCTACAAGGGTAAATATACTGGCTGGTACTGCCAGGGCTGCGAATCATTTGTTACAGAATCAGTATCGAAAGACAACGAGGGTCAGTGTCCGATTCACGAAAAACCTTATGAAAAAATCGAAGAAGAAAATTATTTCTTTAGACTTAGTAGCTATACTGCCGAAATCGAAAAGGCATTGAAAGAAGAAACTATTAATGTCGTACCTAAAACTAAGCGCAACGAAATACTAAGTGTTGTTCACGATGGCTTAGAGGATATTAGTATTTCTCGTCCAAAAGACAAAATAAGTTGGGGAATTCCAGTTCCAGGAGATACAGACCAGGTTATGTACGTTTGGTTTGAAGCGCTCATGAACTATATTACAGTTTTGGGATATCCAGAGTTTCAAGATTTTAAGGATTACTGGCCGGCAAATGTTCAAGTTATCGGCAAGGATATTATTCGGTTCCATGCAGCGATTTGGCCAGGAATTTTACTGGCACTTGGTTTGCCTCTGCCGAGCCAGCTTTATGTACATGGTTTCATCACGATTACCGGTCAAAAAATCAGTAAAAGTACTGGGTTGGTAGTACATCCAAACGAAATTGTAGAAAAATACAGTTCGGACGTTTTTCGTTATTTTTTCCTCCGACATATTCCTTCATATTCGGACGGTGATTTTAGTTGGGAAAAATTAGAAACAGCTTACAATAATGAACTAGCAAACGAGCTTGGTAACTGTGTTCAGCGAACTGTGGCTATGATAGCTCAGTACCAGGACGGAATCATTGGTAAAATTCCAGATAGTACACATGATGTGGCGCAATACTGGGAAGCAATTAATAACTGTCGTTTCGACCAGGCACTTGATGAGGTCTGGGAGCAAGTTCGAGGACTCAATCAATATATTGATGAGACTAAACCCTGGGCTATCAAAAAACAAGGTGACACAGAACATCTCGGTGAGGTATTAGCTTATCAGGTAGCTTGTTTGTTGGAAATTGCTGACTTGCTAGAGCCCTTTATGCCAACTACCTCTCTCAGTATTAGGAGTATATTTGAAGAGGGAGTCGTACGAGTTCCCGAAAACACTCTTTTCCCCAAAAAGGCCTAAGTTATGGTAGATACGCATTGCCATATTCACTTTGATGATTACGGTCTTAGCCCTGACGAAGCTATATCAGATGCATTAAAAGAAGGTGTAGATAGATTGCTATGTGTTGGCTGCACTCTTGAGGATAGTAAATATGGCGTGGAATTCGTTCAGACCAGACCAAATTGTTGGGCGACAATTGGTGTTCATCCTCATGAAAGTAGACACTATGATGATTTATCAAAACTGGACGTTCTGACGGAGCTTGCCGAAAATTTTAAAGTTGTTGGAATTGGCGAAATCGGCCTCGACTACCATTACAATAATTCTGATAAAAAATCGCAGACTAGAGTGTTAGAGTATCAGCTAGATATTGCCCAAAAGCATAATTTGCCGGTTGTTTTTCACGTTCGTGAAGCATTCGATGATTTTTGGCCCGTATTTAACAATTTCAGGGGCTTGAGGGGTGTTATCCATAGTTTTACGGGTAATACTGATGTTTTGGATGAGATACTGTCGCACGGGCTTTATGTGGGGCTAAACGGCATCATGACATTTACAAAGGATCAAAAACAGCTGGAAATGGCTAAGGCACTACCTCTAGGTAGAATGGTACTTGAAACCGACGCCCCTTTCTTGACTCCTAACCCCTTTCGTGGTACAATCTGTCAGCCTAAACATGTACTTGTAACAGCGAAGTTTTTAGCAGACTTGAGAGGGGAACCGCTCGAATCTATAAACACGCGCACGACAAGTAACGCCAGGCAATTATTTAACATTTAACAATACGCGCAGGAGACTATGAGCGATTTCGATTTTGGGGAGCAACTTTATTTAACATCCGATAGAGATGTATTAAGAATACGTGGCAGAAGACATGAACTAATGAGTGGCAAGAGAAACATTACTGCATTAGGAATTGATACTGGAACCAAAGAGGTTCGGTCAACCGATAGTAGTCAATTGGCTCAAGTCTATGAAGTTAATACCGAGAGCGCCGTTACTAAGCCAGCTCCAGTTGATGTGGTCGAAGCTAAGGCTTCGCTTGGCGATAGTGGTAGTGCAGATGAAATGCGCAATGTTATTGAACTGATTCATAAAGAGATGGGAAATAATTCTGTAGAAGAGTTTGGAAAAGCTGCGTAGGTAGTCAAAATGTTAAAGAATATAATTAATTATGCCTGGCAAAACAAAGATGAGCTTAGTGATGAAGAATTTCATCGTAATCTAATCCGTAGAGAAGCAGTAATTGGTGGGCAGGTTTTTGGCTCGGTTCCAAAAGGTCACCGTCGGGAATTTTTCTGTTTGGATGAACACAGTTGGATTTGGTACGAAGAGTGGATAGACAAAAACGGTGTAAAACGTGATATGTCTACTCGCTACGAGGTTCGGCCAAGTGGTCTCGTAAAGGTACAGAACGGACTTTATAAGCCAGTTTCTAAGGCTGAGGCACGAAGGTTCAAAATAGCCACTGATCGCTATTTCAAGCGAGTCGAAGAACAATTATACTCTGGACTTGCCTAAGTCTTCGAAAGATGCAACATTGTAGTCAATGATAAGCCCGGATTATTTTGATTACTCGGCAGCTACGCCATTAGAACCGCGAGTTCTGGCGGCAATGGTGCCGTATTTTGGCAACAAGTTTTATAATCCGTCAGCTGGTTATTTGGCTGCACAGTCAGTCAAGAAAGATCTTGACGCCGCCAGGCAGCTGATCGCAAAACATTTTGGCTGTAAGTCGACCGAGTTAATTTTTACCGCTGGTGGTACCGAGGCAAATAATTTAGCTATTCGAGGTATCCTAGAGCAATATCCAAACGGAAATATTGTTACTAGCGCTATCGAGCACGACTCGGTATTAAAACCATCGAGCAGATTCAAGCACGAACGAGTTAAGGTAAACTCTCAAGGCTATGTCGATGTAGTAGATTTGAGAAAAAAAATCGACGACGATACGGCGTTAGTTAGCGTAATGTATGTCAATAACGAAGTCGGAACCATTCAGCCAATAAAACAGACTGCCAAGATTATTGAAGAAATTCGCCGGGATCGCAAGTTGAGCAAAAACCTAACTCCTCTATATTTTCATACTGACGCATCACAGGCTGGTAATTTTCTTTCCCTAAACGTGAATAATCTTGGTGTTGATATGATGACGGTTAATGGGGGTAAGATTTATGGCCCTAAACAGTCGGCTGTTTTATATCTGAAAACCGGAATAAAATTTTACCCGATTATTTTGGGTGGCGGTCAAGAGAGAGGCTTTCGTAGTGGCACAGAAAACGTAGCAAACTATGTCGGTCTATCTGTCGCGATTGACCTTGCTCAGACTGAGTATAAGCAAAGCGCTAAACGAATGGAAGAAATCAGAAAAATAGCCTTAAAGTTGATTACAGAAAATATTCCTAAATCTAAAATTAATGGTGGTCATAGCAAAATTCCAAGCATGATACATTTAATTGTTCCGGGGATTGATAACGAGACTGTTATGATGAAGCTTGATGAATTTGGCTTTCAGGTAGCAGTCGGTTCTGCCTGCAAGGCTAGCAACGATGAGCCCTCGCATGTGCTGATGGCTATGGGTTTTAGTAGGCAAGAGGCGCAATCGACATTACGTATCTCAATGGGTAAATATACTACCAGAGAGTCAGTAATCCATATGATAAATTGTCTCCAAAAAGCTTGCCAGGTATAGTAACTGGTTATATAATGACAATTGTCGAATAATTATAAAAATAAAAAAATGACAAAATTGAAGATAAAGCAGCTTATCACATGGCAGAGAATAGTCTCGGTTACGATTCTGGTATTTTTGATAATTCTCAGTAGCAGCGGACCGATTTTTGCCCAAGCATTTACACAAACATACAGATCTGATTCACCTCTCAATAAGGGAATGGTTGTGCAGCTCGTCAAGGAGGACACATCTAGGGTTAAGCCCGTAAATACGCAGTCTATTGATCAGATGTATGGCGTGGTGGTTGATTCTAATGATGCCCCTGTCGCACTGATTAGTGAGGGGAGTAAGATTTCAGTTGCCACAAATGGTCCATTCGAGGTTTTAGTGAGCGACCAAAATGGTCCGATTCAGCCTAACGATTACCTTACGATCTCGTCAATCGAAGGCGTAGCTATGAAGGCGGGTTCTGCTGAGCCGGTTGTAGTAGGACGTGCATTAGTGGGGTTTGATGGTAAAACTAATGTAATTGGCAAAGCCACAGTAACTGATACGAAAGGCGTCAAGAAGGAAGTAAGTTTCGCACGAGTCAACTCCGATATTAGTGTTTCAAGGAACCCAAATCAAAAAGGCGAGGCTCCTAATGTCCCGGAATTTCTAAGAAAAGCCACAGAAGCTATTGCTGGTAAACCAGTACCAACGATTAGAATTTATCTAGCTATCTTCATCTTTCTTGCTAGTGTGATTGTATCTGGTAGTCTGATGTATGCAGGTATTAGGAATGGCTTAATATCTATAGGACGTAACCCATTAGGCAAGAAAACTATAGTACGAGGAATGTTTCAGGTGATAATTACTGGACTAATAATTTTCATATTAGGGATTTTTGGGGTATATTTACTACTAAAGCTTTAACAATTATTTATAAGGGTGGTGAATACACAAATGGAAGTGTGGGCGTTTGGTTTAATTATAGGGAGCATATTATCCGCGACACTAGCGTTTATTTGGCTAGCTAGTCGACTTGGCTCTAGTGGTGGCAAGAAAAAAAGCACTAATGATCTTCTGACCGAACAGGCTGAGCAGGACGTCGAGCATATCTTTAACGAAGAGTTTAGAGAGGAGTTGCGTAACAGGGGACGACTACATTTTGAAAAGATTCTTGGTGAAAATGCGATGTTCTTACAGCAAGACTTAAGGTTGACCACTTCCCAATTAAACGAGTTCATGAAGAGTGAGATTACTAAGAAACTTCGAGAAGAATTCACCAAATATGAGGAATCAATCGAGGATGCCAAGCAGTTAGCCGTTGAGTCGATTAGTAAAACACAGGAAGCAATTGAACAACAGAGGCAAATGATGGGTCAGCAACTTTCCAAAGAGCTAGCTAACGAAAAAGAGCGTCTGGTTAAACGATTCGAAGAGGATATGGCAGATATCGTTAACCATTATGTTTTAGCGGCTATCGGGAACCAGATTGATTTGAATGATCAGCTCGAGTTTATTCTGACCGATCTAGAGATAAATAAAGAAGCAATAATAAGAGATATTACTGATGGAGCAGGATAAGCAAATTCTCAACTTACCAATTAGTGTCACAGGGCGTATGGATGTTGGGCGGCTTGTGCGCGAAGTTGAAGCATTGGATAATTTTTTAGAGCAAGCTAGCGTTCGAACACCAGGTACGCCTATGAAGATGCCCAAGACTAGCAGAATGCTTGATGAAATGCTTGAAAAAAATAGAATTAACGCTTTGGCCGAGGAGGATAGGCGTCGTTTATTGCAATTTTTGATTACAGTTAGAGCTAAGGCACCGACAATTCATATGAGTTTTAATGCTGATCCTTCACCACAGTTCACGCTGAAATTGACGACCTGGCTGAGAGCTAATGTTCACCCGCTATTGTTACTACAAGTCGGTAAACAGCCAAATATTGGTGCAGGGTGTATTGTTAGGACAACAAACAAGTATTTTGACTTTAGTCTAAAACGTCATTTTGATAGCCAGCAAGCCCTTCTAATGTCGAAGATACGTGGGGCAGTTGAAGCAGTTCAGCCACAAAATACCGTTCCAACTGTACCTAAAGAGGTTGTTGGCAATGGCTAGTGGCGGAAGTCAGCATTTTGATCGGTTAGTTTCTTCCGGAAACCCGGTAGGTGAGGTTGTTGCGGTTGATAAATTTCTAGTCCACGTGCACGGACTGCAGCCTTGTAGTATACATTCTCTGATAATGTTTGAGGATGGGAGTAAAGGATTTGTGCATCAAATTTCTACAGAATATGTTGTTGTCCTTCACTTGGGTTCAGAAAACCTAACAGTTGGAATGGTAGCCGTGCTACAACATCAAGAATTAGTTTGCAAAGTTGGCAAGGATTACGTTGGTCGGGTTATCAGCGTTACTGGCGAACCACTCGACGGAAAAGGTCCGGTTGCTGCTGATTCAGTATGGAAGGTTTTTAACACCGCGCCCCCACTCTACGAGAGAAAACTACTTGATACACAGCTGGAGAGTGGCGTTACTGCAATAGACGCTCTGTTCCCTATCGTTCGCGGTCAAAGAATGGCGCTACTCGGTGACGGTAAGTCTGGGAAAAGTACCCTAACGACTCAATTAACAATTAATCAGAAGAATACCGACCAAGTTGTCGTTTACGTACTTATTGCTAAGAGACGTAGCGATATCGATGCCCTGCTTACAAAATTACAAGAGACCGAATCACTGCAAAAGGCTATAGTTGTTGTATCAACAATGTTTGAATCTTTGATAATGAGTTATCTTGCCCCATATGTGGGTTGTGCTATGGCTGAGTATATGTGGCAAGAGCTTGGTCAAGATACTATTATAATTTATGACGATCTCACCTCTCATGCTCATGCCTATCGAGAAGTGGCTTTGATGTCTGGAGTTAGTCCCGGGCGTGACTCTTATCCTGGTGATATGTTCTTTGCTCATTCCAGTCTGTTGGAAAGGGCCGGCCGTTTGGATCGTAATAGCGCACATTTAACTAGTATCCCGGTTGTTAATGCAGCCGGGGGTGATATAACGGCATATTTGCCCACAAACATTATGTCTATTACTGACGGGCAGTGGATTTTAGATATGAGTATATTTCGTAACGGTATCCGTCCAGCTGTAAATATGGGTCTTTCGGTTACGCGTGTAGGTGGTGTTGGTCATAATAAAAGACAAAAAGGCTTAGCGGCTCAAACGTTGAAGACTTTGGCGAATTATCGTCAAGCAGAAGAATTTTCTCACTTCGGTTCAGAACTTTCAACTGAGTCTAAGATGGCTCTAGAGACTGGTAAGCGAGTATTTGAAATCCTAACCCAATCACCAGGTGATACATACTCATTGATGAGCCAACAATTGATGATGGATATTGTTATGAATCTCGAACAAGGAGATACCCTAGATATAGGTGCCCTAAAGATTAAAGTGGCTGAATTTGCTGCAACAATTGAAACAGACGAACAATACGACAAAATCCGAGATCAACTAAAAGCTGTATGTGTGACCGTTCACCAGCCATCTGAAGAAGAAAAGAAGGCTGAGGGGTCTTCGGATCACAAAGTAGGCGAAGAGAGCAAGAGCGATAAAGGCAAAAAATATAAGAAAGAGGATGCAAAGCCCGATAAACAATCCGCAAAGGTTGACCCTAAAGAGGCAGAAAAATTCGGAGACAAGGTAGAGGAACCGGAGCAGAAAAAATGAAAAGGCCGAATGAGATTGAAAAAGAAGAAGTGTCGATGACTACACTCGTTGAATTAACAAGTGCTTTTGAAGGCATTGCCAGTATGCGAATTGCTCAAATCAAAAACCAGGTTCTTCAGGCGACAAGGTTTTTTGATGACCTTTGGCATATTTATTCACAGCTACGGGTGGACGCCTTGTTTAGGTTCGGTCGGAGTCAGTCCGATGAAGACGTGGTAGATAAAGAGCTTTATATAATTATTACAGCTGAAGGTGGGTTTAGTGGTGATATTGACCAAAAGCTTATCCAGAAGATGCTTGAAACTTATGACAAGAATAAAAATGAAATTATTGTCATCGGTCACCACGGTGCAATCCAACTTTCACAACGCGGTATTGAATATAAGAAATACTTTAAACTACCAGTTAAAGACCAGAATATTAACGTCACGCCTATAATTCGAGAAGTTCAAAAATATCGAGAAACATCAGTTTTTTATCAGGAGTATAAGTCTCTAATGGTTCAGGATGTAAAGAAAATCGAACTCTCTGCGGCTGTTAAGGAGCAAGGACGGCAAAGCTCCGACAACAAAGAGGTAATCAGTGAATTTAACTACATATTTGAACCGAGCACATATGATGTTGTTGACCACCTTGAGAGTTCAATGATGCAAATTGCTATAAGTCAGCTTATTCTTAATTCTAAACTTGCGCAGTACGCATCCAGATTCAAGGCTATGACCGCATCAAAAGAGCGATCAATCGAGGCCAAAGGTGAGCTACGGCTTGCTTATAACCGTGCAAAACGACAGATAAAAGATGAGCGCTTGAAAGAGATCGTTAATGGTCTTAGAAAGGCGAAAGCATAGTAATGAATAACGGAGTGGTAATTTCAATAAAAGACCTAGTAGTTAGGGCGCAGTTTGACGAAGGTGCACCGATGATTGGTGAATTGGTGATGGTCGATAACGGTCAGAACACCAAATTGTTGGTCGACCACTTGGAGCCGGGCGGTATCGCCATGTGTTTGAATGTGCGCTCAGATAGAAGGATTCAGAAGGGCATGTCTGTGCTTAGGACGGGTAAGGGAATTGAAGTCCCAACTGGGGAGGTCACAATCGGGAGAATTCTGGATGCCCTAGGTGAGTCACTTGACGGACAGCCAAACATTACCGGCGATGATGTTAAATACAAAGACATCCTAAAACTACCACCACGTTCAACAAACTTTACAGTGTCCAAGCCAGAGATTTTGGAAACAGGCATCAAAGTTATAGATTTCTTCACTCCCTTCGTAAAAGGTAGAAAGATTGGGATTATTGGTGGTGCTGGAGTCGGCAAGACAGTGCTTACTATGGAGCTGATTAATAATATCGCTAGAAGCGGTAGCGGTTTATCTTTTTTTGCTGGAATTGGTGAGCGTATTCGTGAAGGACATGAGCTCTGGGATACGCTTCGTGAAAATGATTTGTTGAAAAACACCTGTATGTTTTTCGGACAGATGAATGAGAATCCTGTACAACGTTCACTTATTGCTGTTGCAGCCGTAGCGTTGGCTGAGTATTTTCGTGATGATCAGGGTAAAGATATTCTATTCTTCGCTGACAATATCTATCGTTTTATACAGGCCAGAAACGAATTGGCAACTATCTTAGATCAAGTTCCAAACGAGGGTGGCTATGAGCCAACAATATTTTCTGACATTAAAGTACTTCAAGATCGGCTAAGTTCGAATGAAAAGGGTTCTATCACATCTGTTCAAACGATTTATGTACCCGCTGATGACCTTTCAGATCCAGCTGTACAGCTAATTCAGCATGAGCTTGATTCGACTATTGTCCTTTCGCGTAAAGTTGCCGAGCAGGGTGTTCGTCCGGCCGTTGACCTCAACCAGACAAGTTCGTCATTACTTACACCAGAAATTGTAGGTGAGAGGCATTATATGCTGAGCGTACAAGTCCTGGCCTTGCTTCAAAAGTATGAGTCGCTTAAGGGGATTATTGCTATTATTGGTGAAAACGAGTTGTCGGCCGCTGATCGAGCTGACTATGCCAAGGCCAAGAAGTTGATAGCTAACTTTACGCAAAATATGAATGTTATGGAAAAACATAATGGCATACCTGGAGATTTCTTTACTCGTGAACAAACGCTCCAAAGTATTGAGGAAATTATTGCTTAAATATAGTTTAGGAAGTAAATGCCAGAAGAAGTAGTACAAGAAGGCAGTAGTGTAAATGGCAACGTGGTTGATACCGGTGACTCTGAACATATGCATGTTAAGGTTTATGCGCCCTTCAAAACTTACTTCGATGGCATAGCGAAGAGTATATCAGCGGTTAACGACACCGGGCCGTTCGATATTCTGCCCAAACACCATAACTTCATGACTCTTATAAATGCTGGCGATGTTATAGTGCGAACTGACAGTGGAGAAGAGAAATTCCCCATTTCACACGGTATTATGCACGTCAAAGCTGATGACGTGGTCGTCTTTTTGGACGTTTAGGTTTATTCCATTACTATGTAGTCGAATGCAAACGAAGTGCCAGGACCCGCGGCATTAACTGAACAAATACTAAAACCAGAAGAACTCCTATCGATATAATAGCTCAGTCCTCCTGCGCCACCACCAACCGGAGAAATTGCTATATGTGGTGTACTGTTAAAAGGATTAACGAATGTTACAGATACGAAGCATCCAGCCGCTGGACTACCTCCGATATTTATGTTTATAGTGCCCGCACTATCAGAACCGCTTATTGATGCAGTCCCACCAGCGCCAAGTGCTCCACCGTTTGTTTTGCCTGGTGTACCTCCACCGGCGTCAAGATGACGGCTAAACTGAAGATCACCATTTATTTGTAAACTTTGGGTAGACACTACCGGGGCAGAAATGCCGCCTCCAAATGACCCACCACCACTAACAGTTAAGTTCTTCTGAACTGTAAGTTGTCCCTGTGTGCCTATATCTCCAGAAACCGATAATTTATTTGCTTGTATCTGATCGAAATTGGCTTCTCCAGAAACAGTTAGTCCGGCTAAGCTCATCGATCCGCCAACCTTAATTGTTCCGGCGACATCTATACTGTCACGGAATAGTACTTTGCCCGTGAAAATAGCGTTTGATTCGATGCTTAATGTTTGTTTGGGGTCTCCGATTTTTGTTGCTGAGCTTTGAAGTTGATCGATTACTTCTTGCGTTAATGGCTGACTTTCGATAGAAGCGGGCGAGTCGATCTTTTTATTTTTCTGAATGCCCACAAAGACTATTAGTACCGTTAAAACTAAAACAAGTATGAATAGTAATAAATAGATATTTAGATGTGAAATTATTCCTTGAATCTTTTTACTTAATCCTTGCTTTGTTTTTGTATCGCTTCTGGATTCATTAACTGAACCTCCGCTGACAACTACGTCTGGTTCTTCTGGTGAATTTTCCTCGATTTTTTCGTCTTCTGGTTTATTTTCTTCCATTAAAAACTCTTTTAGCAGCTTATGCTTATCGACTCTATTCTACTACAGAATTAAGCATAATTGTATTTAGAAATTATTTTTGGGATAATGAAGTGGTTATGAGAGGGCGTTAGCTCAAAAAGAAGTATGGCTAATAAATACAAAGTAAATGTAAATCATGCCAAGCAGAGGCGTTTTCTAAGGTTTTCAAAAGTATTTATTGTTGTAGTTGTACTGATAGTTTTGGCGGTTGGAGCTTATATAATAATTGACAGTATTATAGAAAAAAATAAGTCCAGTGTGCCGTCTACTCCAACTAAACCTGTGTCATCAACGGTTGAGCCTAGTGTCGAGGTCTTCAGTTCACCTTATTTCCAATTTCAAACTGACAAAAACTGGCGATTTATTGCCAACGAGTCCACTAGTACTAAGTTCACGTATCGTCGCGGTGCCGACAATTTGGTCAGCGGTGATATGACCGTCTATATAAATTCTAGTCCAACTTCAGCCGATATGCAGGCGACAAGGGTTTTGCCGGTGAGCATAAAGGCTGATGATCAATTTAGATTGGAAGCTAGCTTTGTTTCTGAACATTGTAATTCGAAACTGCCTAAAGATATTAAGTATAAGACCGGAGAGATTGCTATTACGCTAAACTCTGTTAGATTTTTATGTGATGTAGACGGAACTAACTATACAATAATTGTTGGCCTAGAGAATGGGACTGAAGCTATGAATTTTAAACGGCCAGATGGTACCAATGCTAATTATATAATTTTCTTTAGAGATTTAAGAGCTGTTCCTGTTCCAAAAGAATTCGAAAATATAATGGATACATTTCAGATACGTTAGGAAAATCCCAAAACCTTTATGGTAATATTTATAAGAATGAGTTTAAAATCAATGAGCGTAATTATATCGGTTTGTGTCCTGTTTCTAGGTACTGGTTCTGTCTATGCTCAGCAGTCAAGTTCTGCAAATTACCGTGCAGATGAAATATTTTTTGGATCTGGCGGTGAATTAGATGCGCAGAGTTCAAGCTATCGATCACAACAATCAGCCGGTGCTCTGGGTGTCGGATATATGTCAAGTACTAGTTATGATGCCAACGGTGGATTTTTGACCCAGAATAATGCCTATCTTGAGATGTCTGTAGAAAATGTTAGCGTGGATTTTGGTACTTTGTCGTCTTCGGCTACGTCATATGGGGCCGCTCAAGGGGGGTCATGCAATTGTTCGTTTACAGTAAGAACTTATCTTTCATCACAGTACGTAGTCTATAGCATTAGTGATCCACCGACTAATGAGAGTGGCAAGGTACTGACATCTAAAGCTACTCAAGGAGCTCCTTCTGGTGATCAGAATGTGGAAGAGTTTGGGATTAATGTTGTGTCCAATACCTCGCCCGGAGCTTTTGGAGCAAATCCAGTGAATTATCCAGACAATACTTTTGCCGATGGCCAGGCTGCGCCTGGTTACAGTATTGCCAATCAGTATAAATATGGAGTAAATGATGTTATCGCGAGGTCTCAGGCAAGTGTTGGTAATCCCGCAACTGGTAGAACTGACTATACTATCTCGTATATTGCCAAAATAAATAACATAACGGCAGCTGGACTTTACACAATGAATCATAAATTAGTAACCGTACCCACTTATTAGTAGCTACTCGTTGAGCCTAAAGTTATCCACAGATTATGGAAAACTATTTGTCTTTTATTATTGCTTACAATTATAGAAAATGGTATAAAGCTAGAGCAATCAACCAAAACAAAAAACAATTTAAAGGAGAAAATATGAAGCAAAATCTTCATAGGCTTGACTACAGGTTAAGCATAGGCCGTGTGCTGCAAATAGCAGCAGTAGGTTTATTGCTGGCCGCTAGCGCCGCCCAAGTATTTTTGGGAGTTGGCGTGAACAAAGCCGATGCTGCTCAATTGACAGCACGTAAAGTCACTATCAGTGACTCAGAAATTAGCGCAACTGGAGTAAGTTATACATTTAACTTCACTACTGCTACAGCCTCCGCTATTCAAGGCGTAAGGCTACAATTCTGTACACAACCACTAGGTACGTGTACCGTACCAACCGGCCTAGACGTAAGCACAGCAGCTGTCCAGGCGGCTACTCAAACATGGACTAACGCTGGTGACTTTGCAGATAACGGTAGTCTAGATGAGGGTGCTTGTACAGAAGCTACCAACACTACGCGAGAGTATTGTCTTGAACGAGCTCTTGCCACTTCAGAGTCTGCAGGTGGTAAGCAATTCACTCTAACAGGTGTAACTAACCCTAACTCTCAGACAAGCATATATGTACGCA
This sequence comes from Saccharimonadales bacterium (SeqCode), assembly GCA_046350695.1. Lineage (GTDB taxonomy): Bacteria > Patescibacteriota > Saccharimonadia > Saccharimonadales > JACQNP01 > JAGQNP01. The sequence goes on from JAXLZX010000001.1 coordinate 34,584, forward strand.
TAGCCACATATAGTGATACAGCCTTTGCAACAGCAGTAGACGATGGTGTCGTAGCCGCTGCAACAGCTAGACAACTTACCGTAAATGGTCGAGTTCAGGAACGTTTAGAGTTTTGCGTATCAGCGGCAGACGATGCTGACACATTGCCAGCTCAGTGTTCAGCAATGGGCTCTAACACTACTATCGATCTTGGTGTAATCGACAATACCGCAGTGAAAATTGCCCCACAGAATGAAACGAACAACGACGGCGCAAACGACGACTTTGGACTAGCTCAGATAAACACGAACGCTGCAAGCGGTGTAGTATTGAGCTACTTCCCAGAAAACGCAGCTTCTGGTACAGACCAATTGTGGGCTTTCCGTGTTACAGGTGCAACATGTAGTGCTACTCCATCCGTTAAAACAGACCAATGTTTTGTTAACGGAACAGGTGCAGCAAGTGAATTCGATGCAGGTGACGAGGCCTTCGGCTTAACGGTTGCTTGTGTTGACAATACTCAAGGGACAACAACTAACATCACAACAAGTGTAGACGCTTACGACGGAGATGACGATAGCATCGCTATGGCAGCAGACTGTGAAAACGAAGGTGAGACAGAGTTCGCTTGGGCAAACTCAGAAACCGCTACCACATTAGCAAGTTCTTCGAGTGTTGTTGATGACGAAATTGTAAAACTAAGGTTTGGCGCGCGAGCTGCTGCAACCACACCTACAGGTTCATACACAGTAACTAGTACTTACATCGCTACTCCTACATTCTAATTACGAAATAGGTTAGCAAGTTTTGGTTGATATTGCGTATTACTTAACTTAATTAAGTTGGTAGTTACTGCAAACGATAATCGCCCCCGTAAAACGGGGCGGTTATTATTTTTACAAATAAATATAAACTGTGGAAAACTATATGTATTTTCTTATTGCGTTGAGTGCATGCTTATGGTAAATTACAGGGGTAAATTAAAAAAATAAAAATCCAAAAAGGAGAAGCAATGATAAAGCACAATTCATTAGGTATTGTGGTCTTATCCAAAAGAACAATGTTGATAGCAGCCGCTGTTGTTCTTTCGTTGGCTAGCATAGCCACAGTACTACAATCAAAAACTGCTGAGGCTGCACAGCTAACTAGTCGTAAAGTCACTATCAGTGACTCAGAAATTAGCGCAACTGGAGTAAGTTATACATTTAACTTCACTACTGCTACAGCCTCCGCTATTCAAGGCGTAAGGCTACAATTCTGTACACAACCACTAGGTACGTGTACCGTACCAACCGGCCTAGACGTAAGCACAGCAGCTGTCCAGGCGGCTACTCAAACATGGACTAACGCTGGTGACTTTGCAGATAACGGTAGTCTAGATGAGGGTGCTTGTACAGAAGCTACCAACACTACGCGAGAGTATTGTCTTGAACGAGCTCTTGCCACTTCAGAGTCTGCAGGTGGTAAGCAATTCACTCTAACAGGTGTAACTAACCCTAACTCTCAGACAAGCATATATGTACGCATAGCCACATATAGTGATACAGCCTTTGCAACAGCAGTAGACGATGGTGTCGTAGCCGCTGCAACAGCTAGACAACTTACCGTAAATGGTCGAGTTCAGGAACGTTTAGTATTCTGCGTATCAGCTCAAGATGACGCTGCCGCTCTACCTGCAGACTGTGGATCGATGGGCTCTAACACTACAGTCGATCTTGGTGTGATCGCTAGTACCACTCCCCAAATAGCTCCTCAAAACGAAGTAAACAACGACGGCGCAAACGACGACTTTGGACTAGCTCAGATAAACACGAACGCTGCAAGCGGTGTAGTATTGAGCTACTTCCCAGAAAACGCAGCTTCTGGTACAGACCAATTGTGGGCTTTCCGTGTTACAGGTGCAACATGTAGTGCTACTCCATCCGTTAAAACAGACCAATGTTTTGTTAACGGAACAGGTGCAGCAAGTGAATTCGATGCAGGTGACGAGGCCTTCGGCTTAACGGTTGCTTGTGTTGACAATACTCAAGGGACAACAACTAACATCACAACAAGTGTAGACGCTTACGACGGAGATGACGATAGCATCGCTATGGCAGCAGACTGTGAAAACGAAGGTGAGACAGAGTTCGCTTGGGCAAACTCAGAAACCGCTACTACATTAGCAAGTTCATCTAATGTTGTTGATGATGAATTAGTCAAACTAAGGTTTGCAGCAATCGCCGCACCAACCACTCCAACTGGTTCATACACAGTAACTAGTACTTACATCGCTACTCCTACATTCTAAGCAAAGACGTGGATAACAAGCCAAGAACCTAGTACAATAAACAGCATATGCTTAAGGCTCAAAAACTAAATAGATTAAGATATGCAATTGTGACGCTACTTTCACTAGTGGCGTCACTTACTTATTTGATGAATCCAGTTGTTGTTCACGCAGCTGATCTAACTAATCGCTCGGTTGTGGTAGCTGACAGTGAAGCGAGCGCTTACACTTCACACAGATATAATTTTAGAATTGATACATCTATTGCGGTAGGTTCGTTGGAAGTTGAGTATTGCACTAACTCGCCTTTTGTGGGTACACCGTGCACAGCTCCGGTAGGTCTAAGTCTGTCATCTTCAATACTGGGTGCTCAAAATGGCCTAACTGGATTTAGTATAGCTCCTGGTTCAACGGTAAATAAGTTTATATTAAATAGAACTCCCTCCGGTGTTTCGCCACCTTTAGCCGTGTCAGTAACGGCAAATAATGTGAGAAACCCAGATACGCCAAACCAGAGTGTTTTTGTAAGAATAAGTACTTTTCCACTTCAGGATTTAGCTGGACCAAGGGGTGATCGAGGTACGGTTATGTTCAGTACGGCCAGACAGCTCACTGTAAACGGATTTGTTCCTCCGTATTTGATTTTTTGCGTAGGCAACACAGTTGCACCTGATTGTTCTAGTGCTGTTGGAAGTTATCTTGATTTTGGTGAGTTATCTAGCTCTACTACCAAGACGGCCACGTCCCAATTTGCGGCGTCTACAAATGATGCTACAGGATACATCACGACAGTGAATGGTCTTACTCTAACTTCTGGAAACAACATCATTAGTGCTCTAACTTCACCAAGTATTAGCATTGCTGGATCTCCTCAATTTGGTATCAATCTACGAGCAAACTCGTCGCCACTAGTTGGTTCGAATACTAGTGGTATTGGTTCGGGTATACCAAATGTCGATTTCAACACTTCAAATAATTTTGTTCTAAAAAACGGAACAATTGCGAGTTCACCATTATCTACTGATTTTAATGTCTATACGGTTTCGTATATTGCCAATGTGCCGTCGAATCAAGCTCCAGGCGTTTATATTTCAACCTTAACGTATATTACAACAGTGTCATTTTAACATTTACACAACACGACATATTGCTTATACTTGATATTAATTTAGAGAACTAAGGAGGGTACTATTTTAATGTTAAATATAAAAAGATTAGTTTCTGGATTGGTTTTGACGGCTTTGGTTGTATTGTCGTCGTTTGGTGTGAGTTTAGCCCAGGAGCAGCAGGGCGGCAGTGGTTTACAAATAACACCTACAAGGACAGAAATGTCATTGTTACCAGGTGAACAGAAAGACTTTGAGATTACAGTTAAAAACGTCACCCAAGGTACTGTAGATGTAAAATCTTTTTTCAATGACTTTGAATCAGATGGCATTACCGGTGAACCTCAAATCGTAGTTGATCCTAACCGAGAAATCGGGAATAGTATGAAGCGCTATGTGAAAGGCTTAGAAGATTTTAAACTTGCAAAAGGCGAGAGTAAGAATGTAAAAGTAACCGTAGATTTACCATCTGACGCAAGTCCTGGTGGTTACTACGGTGTAGTGAGGTTTGCAGCCTATCCTGAAGGCACAAAGACCGACGGTGAAACTCAGGTATCGCTAAACGCAAGTGTCGCATCTCTACTTTTAGTCGAAGCTTCAGGTGAAATTACAGAGCAAATCCAAGTCGACTACATAAATTCTTGTGTGAAGACCGAAGACGATCTGAAGAAAACTGATGTTCAGTGTGAGAAATCTAGTGCCTTATTCTTTGGTAACGGACCTAATGCGACCAGTATAAAAATACTTAATAAAGGGAATAGTTTCTCCAGGCCATTTGGTCGTGTTACTGTGACCAAGGGCGGCAAAGAAGTTTATGCATACGAGTTGAACAATAAAGAACCTAGAGGTGTTGTGCTTCCAAACTCAAGTAGAATCTTTACAGACAAAATCGAGAATGTTAATAAGTTTGGTAAATACACGATAACCGCCAATGTATCACATGGTCAAGGCGGTGAAGTAATCACCAAAACCGCTAGTTTCTGGTACATTCCAATCTGGGCTCTTATCGCCATAGCGGCTGTGCTCATTGGCCTAATTGGACTTGCAGTATTCATCTTTATGAAACTGGGCAAAAAACGAAAATCACGTCGATAGACACAGTAATAAATAAACAACACCCGACTGGTTAAACATTAGTCGGGTGTGTTAATATAACATAAGCATGTATACCTCTGTTAATAAAAACTTATCTAGTTTTACTAAAATATTGTTTATTTCGTTGGCTATTCTGTGTGTTTTTTTTGTTGTTAACTCAGTTAAGGCTCATGCTCAGACTGCCGAGTCTGGCTCTATCGGTGTTGAGGGTACGATTTCTTCGCCACCACCTACTCAAGGGGCGACAATTAGTCTCCCAACGAACGGACAGAGTTTCACTAATATACCTGTAACTGTATCTGGAATGTGTCCAAATGGCTTGTTAGTAAAAGTTTTTAAGAATAATGTTTTTGCCGGAGCTGTGCAGTGCAATAACGGAAGTTTCTCTATAGTTATCGACCTTTTTCCAGGTACAAACGAACTGGTTGCAAGAGTTTATGATGCTCTAGATCAGCCAGGTCCGGACTCGAATACAGTAACAGTGAATTTTGCTGACAACCGGCAGGGTGCAGCCTCTAGAGTTACTCTCACTAGTAACTATGCTAAGAGAGGAGCTTTTCCGGGCCAAGAGTTGAGTTGGCCGATAGTACTATCTGGAGGAATTGGGCCATATGCAATGAGTGTAGACTGGGGTGATGGTTCGGCGCCCGATCTTATGAGTGTGGAGTTTCCGGGCACAATTAATATTAAACATAAATATGATAGTCCTGGTATATATAACGTGATTGTAAAAGCAACAGACAAGAATGGTAATACGGCATATTTGCAGATTGTTGCTGTGGCAAATGGCCCACTAACCCAAGATAACGGATCTACCGGAAGTGAAAATGTTGACGGTAAAGATGATGGTAGCAAAAAATCAACTCCAACCGAAACTAAAATTCTTTGGCAGCCAGCGGCAGTAACTATACCATTCATTGCGTCTACTTTTTGGCTTGGTAAAAAGTATGAGCTTAGAACTATACGTAAGAAAATCGAGCGCGGTGAACGTCCCTTCTAGAATTAACGTTATATGAGCCCAACATGAGTCGTGTATGCAGACTTTTATTTCCTAAGACCGAAAGCTTATATATAGTCAACATAGCGCTGGTAGAAAAACAGGGGTAAATTTGTTATAATATTAACAATATGTCGAAAAAAGTGTTTGTTGGCCTTTCTGGAGGTGTAGATTCTAGCGTAACCGCTGCTTTGTTGATTGAACAAGGTTACGATGTGACAGGAGTATTCATGAAAAACTGGTCTCAAGACTTACCTGGTTTTGAATGTCCCTGGAAACAAGACTATCAGGATGCTAAGCGGGTTGCTGTACAGCTCGGTATTCCTTTCAAGATGTATGACTTTGAGACCGAGTATCGCGAAAAAGTTGTTGATTATATGATTGCCGAGTACATGGCCGGCAATACTCCAAACCCAGATATTATGTGTAACCAAGAAGTGAAGTTTAAGTTATTTTTGGAGACGGCTTTGTCGGATGGTGCGGACATGATTGCGACAGGCCATTATGCCAAGATTATTAATTGCCAGCTTTTTATGGCTGATAACAAAGATAAGGATCAGACGTATTTTTTGTATCGGGTAAGTGAAGAGGCTCTATCCAGAAGTTTAATGCCTCTGGGGGATTTTAAGTCGAAAGACGAGGTTCGGGCAAAAGCCAAGGATCTCGGTCTAGTTACAGCTAGTAAAAAAGATAGTCAGGGAATCTGTTTCGTTGGCAAGGTCGGCATTAGAGAGTTTTTGCAGCAGTACGTTGAATCGGCTGAAGGTGAGATAGTAGATGATAAAGGCAAAGTTGTCGGGAGTCACGACGGCGCGATATTTTATACCATCGGCCAAAGGCATGGATTAAATGTTGGTGGTGGATTGCCTTATTATGTGACGGGCAAAAATATGAAAAAGAACGAAGTATACGTAACAACCGATCTTGGTGATGAGAAGTTATGGAGGAGTGAACTAAAGCTCACGAGCATACACATAATAAATCCAAAATTAATACTAAACAAGTTAAGTATAAGAACTAGATACAGAGCTTCGTTGATAGATTGCGAACTTGATATGAAATCTGGAGTTGTAAAACTAAAAGATGAGGTTCGGGCTGTGACTCCTGGCCAGTCTGCTGTTATCTATGATGGTGAGAGATGTGTCGGTGGCGGGGTGATTGCTTGATATAGACAGGCACACTCTAGTGTTGTATGCTTACCTCAAGCATAATCAATATAGGGGTGTTATATGGAAGATAATAAAAACAATGAAGTCCAATCTGGGTCGGAGGGTAGTATTAACTCGAGTGATTATGGACAGAATCCAGTCCAGCAAGCTCAGGTTATATCGAATGCTGCAGCGCCAAGATCTGCGGAACAAGCACAAGCTTCGCAATCCCAACAGCCTCAAATAACAGATCAGCCGGTTAAATCAGACATAACTCCGTTAAAGTCATCAAAAAAATCTAATATTAAACCCATTATGATAATCTCTATAGTTTTATTTTTAACTGTATTGGTGGTCGGATTTCTTATTTATATTGTCGTCAGCAAAAGTCACGATTACGTTAACCAAAGCCAAAAATCTAATTCAAGTTATGGATCATATGATTCCAAGTTAGCAGATGCTCAACTTGAAAAATTCAAAAATCCAACTACTGGTGAAATTTGGTACAACTCTTATAATGCGTTACCTCTGCAGAATATTTATAACGACGAACAAGACGAATACACAAAATACTATGAAGTTGGTAAACGAGGTGACAATGTTATCATAATTCGACAGACCATGGACATAGGTACTATTAGTGATATATTTGAAAAATCTCCAGACGGTACGTTCACTGCAATCATACGACCTAACGGCAACGTAGCGTTAGACGAGAATTATGTATATCCAACTTATGATAATCCAAACGTAAAGGTAGATACACTTACATACTACGATTCGTTAAGCATACCAAATCAAATTAAGCTCGAAAATGGTGAAATTATCGAAAATGAGAGCGGTAACAATCTGGGATCGCCTTTCGGCGATAATCCAGGAACTTATAGTGGTGATAGTGAAGGATTGACAACTGCAAGTGTGCTGCAATTGGGTCCAAGTAAGGTTATCGAGGAGCGTAGGGCGTATGTTGATACTGGGCTGACATCTAAAGCTTATGGAATTAACTTACCAATTAAGACATTAGTCGACATGACATATAGACCAATTGGTACATCATTTAAAGATACAACTTGGGAAAATGGGTTCGCTAGTCAGGATGAATTTGCTGGTATCGTTCGTGGATGCAGTTCATCTAGCGGTGGTGTAAGTATTGGAGATAATGTTACCGATGCAGATTTTGTTGCTGCAGGTAAAACTATCGATGGTCAAGTCCTATTTGACTTTAAAGATAAAAATCATGCGATGGTACAAAAGGCATATGAGGAAACCAAGCAGAATTTTGATTATGAATCAGCGGATCCAAGTTTGAAGAATGTAACTATTGATCAGTTTATGAGTGAACACGCCATATTTGCATATAAATCCAGACCCGGCGAATGGTTCATATATACGTCGAATAAATACGCACCACAGGGCGGCTGCGCTAAGCCGGTAGTATATCTCTACCCAACCACCCCTACCGAAGTATCTGTTAAGGTCGGAGCTGATGTAAAAGTTTCTGATCCACATTACGATCCTAAGAGTGGCTGGAAGGTTTTTGCGCTACCGAATGGCCAATTAAACGTAAATGGTTTAAGTTATGGTTCATTATTCTGGGAAGGTCCAGGCTACGGAAAGTACCCCGCAATTGCAGCTGGAACTGTAGTGCCAAGTGCGCAAGCTGAGAAAACCATAAGGAGTCAGTTGTTCGAACAAGGACTAAATAGTAGTGAAGCGCAAGACTTTTTAAATTACTGGGTTTCTAAAATACCAAATAAGCCATATGTTAGACTTACTTGGTTCAATACATCACAGGTCGATCGACTTGCCCCTCTGCAAGTTTCGCCAAAGCCTGACACGATAATTCGTGTATTTCTAGACATGGATGGACTTGATAAGCCAATTTCAATTCCTACTCAAAAGTTAAGCACTTTAGAGAGAAAAGGCTTCACGCTTATTGAGTGGGGCGGCTTATCTAGGACGAAACTATACTAGACTCTAATCAAACTTTGTGGTATAAAGACAAATATTTGATTTTTAGCATCAGAGTTATGTAACTTGATGTTACAATGAAATGAAATAATATAAAACTAACAATGTACGAGGTAAGCTATCCATGGGTACGCCTGATACTATGGAAAATGAAAGACAAATAGAAAATCCATTTGGCTTTGGTGCTGGTTGGTTTGTGATAGCAGACGATAGTGAAATACGTGTCTTAAACCCTAATCGTCAGCTTCGGGTCAGGTTTGCTCTAGATATTGACGGCGAGCCATTAGTATCGGACAGATTTACTCACGGCGAGCCAGAGTTTCTTGGAAAAGTAGCTTTGTTGGTTTTCCCTGAGACAGGAATAACCACTTCAGTAACTTAATCCTAATACTAGATTTGTAAAATAAAAGAATGCTGAAATAATATTTACATTGATGTATAAACAGATACAAAATGTTAATAATCTGCTATAATCACTAGGATTATGATTAGTAAGATTAAGGGTTTGAGGACAAAATCAACAAAGGCTGAAGGCAACTATCTTGTCGGCTTGGATATTGGTACTGAATATATCAAAGCACTAATATCTGAAGTTAAAGATAATCAAATTGAAATTATCGGTGTTGGACGAGCACATCAGGCGTATAACGATATGCAGGCAGGTGCAATTTCGGATATCGGAGCAGTTGTTGCGAATTGCGATAAGGCCCTGAGCGAGGCAGAAGAACAGGCTGGGATAAGTGTTCGAACAGCTGTAATTGGTATAGCGGGCGAACTAGTCAAAGGAGCAACCATTACTGTCAGAGCACATCGAAAAAACCCAAATAAAGAACTTGATCTAGCAGAAATAGAGCGAATTATTCGATTAGTACAAGAGCGCGCTGAAGCCAAGGCTAAGAAACAGATTTTGCTGGAGCTCGGTGGTAAAGAAATCGAAATTAGGCTTATTAACAGCGCACTCGTTGGAATTTCTATCGACGGCTATCCGGTTACAAATCCAGTTGGTTTTCAGGGCAAAGAGGTAGTTGTTCAGCTATACACTGCCTTTGCGCCACTCGTACATATAGGGGCAATCGAAAGAACTGCCGGAGAGTTGGACTTAGATCTGTTAGCGGTTGCCGCGGAACCATTTGCTGTTTCGCGTTCTGTGCTCGGCGATGACCCAAATGCTACAATGAGCGCTATATTAATGGATGTTGGTGGCGGTACTACCGATATTGCTGTTATTAATGACGGTGGAGTGCAGGGTACGAAGATGTTCGGTATTGGTGGAAGGGCTTATACACGTGCCGTAGAACGAGCTATGGATATTTCGTTTGAAGATGCTGAAGAACTCAAGCTGCAACTAAGTACAAATGAAGTTCGTAAGGATAAGCGAGTAAAAGTTGAATCGGCATTAATGAAAACAGCTAGTACTTGGTCAAGTGGAGTCGAATTGGCTCTGGATGAATTTAAGCAGTTGGACAATTTACCTAATAAGATTTACTTGTGTGGCGGTGGATCTAGTCTTGATATTCTCTTCGATGAATTGAATAAATCAAATTGGTACAAAAACCTACCATTCACCAAGAAACCTATAATTGAGCATATAAATCCTAGCCAGGTTGTCGGTGCAGTAGATAAAACTAACAAAGTGAAAGACCATACATTTATAACGGCTATGGGGTTACTCAGGGTGGGCGTTGATACTATGCAGCAACAAGATAGTATCTCTACTAGCTCTATCAAGCAAAAAATTGATAGGATGTTACAGGTATGAGTGAACAAAAAGAAACGATCTATATTGATATTGATGACGAAATTACCGGTATCATTGATAAAGTAACCACTTCTAAAAAGAAAATTGTGGCACTAGTATTGCCAAAACGGGCTACTGTAATGCAGAGCATTGTTAATATGCGCCTTCTGAAACGGGCAAGTGATGATGCTGGAAAGAACATAGTTTTAATTACTTCCGACGCAAGTGTATTGCCTCTTGCGGGCGTCGCAGGTGTATATATTGCAAAAACACTTCAGAGTAAACCTTATTTACCAGATATTAATCAAGAAGATTTTCAGAGTGATGAAGCAGTCGAAGAAGTACATGAATCATATGGCGACAAGAAGAAGTTGGCTGGTATCGCTGGTGCAGCAGCTATTATCTCCGATGATGATGAGGCTATAGAAGTTGATAACGAAACTGCCGAACCATCTAAAGACAAAAAACCTTCAAAAACCGCTGGCTCAGAAAAGAAGAATAAGAAACTGAAAGTACCTAACTTCGACTCTTTTAGAACTAAGTTGCTAGTAGGTATAGGCGTATTTTTAATTGTGGTTGTGGCCTGGATAATTTTGTTTAAAGTTATGCCAAAAGCAACTATTACCGTGAAGACTAACGCAACAACGGCGCCAATCGATATAACCTTTGCAGCCGACGTAGGAGTTGATGATGTTGACGTTCAGAACAAAGTAGTTCCTGCTAAAGTCCAAGATACCGAGAAAACGAAGGTCGAAAAGGCGCCAACTACAGGCGAGAAAAATATGGGTGAAAAGGCAACCGGAACGGTAAAAATGCAAATAACAACTAATTGTGTAACTCTTCCATCAAGTGTACCGTCAGGTACGACAATAAGCTCCAGCGGATTCAATTTCGTAACTCAAAAAGAGGCAGTGTTTGATATATCAAACCCCGATTTTCAAAATGGTAAATGTATATTTTCTACCAATTCTGCACCAGTAATAGCTACCGAAGGCGGCGGAAAGTATAACCTTAGCGCTCGTACCTATACCGTTTCTGGGTTTAATGCAGTAGTCGGGAACGGTTCGAACATGACTGGCGGAACCGATAAGATAATAAAAACAGTCAGTCAGTCGGATATTGATAGCGCTAAAGCTAAGGCCTTAGAGAGTAATCTAGATGAGGTTAAAGCCGAGATGAGTAAAAGCCTAGAGGACGAGGGCTATATTCCGCTGCTAGAGACTTTCGGTAATTCTGAGCCGGTTGTTACGTCTGCACCAAGTGTGGGTGCAGAATCAAACGAAGTCACCGTTACTGTTGTTACTAAATATCATATGACTGGCGCTAAGCAGGATGGAGTAAAGAAAATAATTGATGAAGAGGCCAAACAGAAGATCGACACTAACAATCAGTCTATATCTGACTACGGTCTCGATAATGCCGTGTATCATGTATCGGCAACAAAGCCTGACGGATCAGCTGATGTAAAAATTAATACCACTATCACCGCGGGCACTCAACTAGATACTGAGAAAATTAAAGAAGAGGCTGCAGGTAAGAGGCGTGGCGAAGTTCAGGATCAAATTAAGTCAATCCAAGGAGTTACTGACGTTGAAGTAGCTTATAGTCCTTTCTGGGTAACCAAGACCCCGAGTAATAAGGATAAGATCACTGTTGTTATTCAAAATGAAGGAAACTAACATAATAGCCCTGGATATAGGCAGGAGACGTATAGGAGTCGCACTCGCAAATTCCCTTAACGGTTTTCCTTCGCCTTTGATGACCCTGGAAAACAATGAGAATTTTATTCGTTCGCTCGAGGAATTAATTGAAAAAGAGTCTGTATCAGAAATTGTAGTTGGTTTGCCTATAAGTCTTAGTGGTAATGAAACAGAGCAGACTAAATACACTAGACAACTTTCCGAAAAGATCGCTAAGTCTACGGAACTACCAGTACATTTTCAGGATGAGGCAATGACGTCAAAAAAAGCCGAGCAGGAGCTAATTAAGTCTAAGAAGTCTCGACAATATGGCATAGATGCGTTGGCTGCAACTTACATTCTTGAGGACTACTTAGCCAGGAGGCGGGCAGCATAAATGGCTAAAAAATACATGAAGTATGGCAAAAATTCTATCACAGCAAAAATAGTGATTACTATTGGTATTGTCCTGCTTGTAACAGTGTTGCTAGCAGTCGTAATGATTAGGAGATCTTATAATGATAATCTCACACCAGTCAGTGCTTCTCAGAATAATCAATTAGTAAATATCCCGAAGGGTTCGACCGTAAAAGAAATAGGTAGAATATTGCAGGATGCTGGTGTTATAAGGGCTAGTTGGGCATTCGAATGGTATATTCGTAATAATAATCTCAGAGACGATATTCAGGCCGGTACTTATTATTTGCGACCCAATCAAGATGTAAAAGAGATAACTAATGTTATAACCCAGGGTAAGGTAGCCACAGATTTAGTTACTATTTTACCGGGCCAAAGGATTGATCAGATCAAAAAAGCATTAATCCATAATGGTTTTGACGAGACATCAGTTGATAAAGCTCTAGACGCAAATAATTACAACAATCATCCAGCGCTGGTTGATAAGCCTGAGGATGCTAACTTAGAAGGGTATATTTATCCAGAATCTTTTCAAAAGACCTCTGATACTACTGCAGAAAGCATTGTAAGGTCTTCGCTTGATGAAATGCAGAAGCAACTTACGCCAGAACTACGTGCTGGAATTGTGAAACAAGGGCTGAATGTTCATGATGGCATTATTTTAGCTTCGATCATTGAGCAAGAGGTAGGTAACTCAGAAGATAAAAAAACAGTTGCTCAAGTATTTCTTAAACGCCTCAAAGAAGGTCGGCACCTAGAGTCTGATGCAACTGCGATTTATGGTGCGGTACTTGCAGGAGAAGAGCCGTCTATATTTTACTCATCTCGATATAATACATACGAGCATGCTGGATTGCCGCCAACCCCTATTAGTAATGTCTCAAGTTCATCACTTGAAGCGGTTGCAAACCCGGCCCACAGTGATTATTTATTCTTTGTGGCTGGCGATGACGGAAAGACATATTTCTCTCGAACAATAGAGGAACACGAAGAATTAACCAAAAACCACTGTAAAAAGCTTTGCCAACAGTAGTTAACAGAGGTGATATATCTAAAAAGTACTTGATTTTGGGGAAATCTTTAGTAAAATAAGGTGGTAGTTTTATAGCTATTTTCATTAGTCGATAATAACTAAAAAACTACCCTTAGGGCTGATAATATTAGATTAATCAAGATTGGTCGATCTCTCTTGAACGTAGAATAAGAACCAGCTCAAGGATAGTACCCTACGGGGTCATGGAGATTTGTATTCGTATCAATTCAAATACTCTAAGCCAAAGGCTTGGAGTGGAACAAACAACCAAAACCTATAAACGAATTTTACGGAAGAAGTTTTTGCGTTCGCGCAAGAAGATAATTCGCTATGGGTTACTTTTTGGTAATTTTATTATTTTAGCTGGAGTTATATTTATTGTAACCGGTAGTCCAAGTTCGGGTCAGAGCGTCGAACAAAATTCAATTATTGGTGTTCCAGCTGAAAATGCCGAAGCCAGTCCACTTGATCAGTTATCGTCAGCAGATATTGCAGTTAATGTTGCATCAGTTATTGATCTAGAGGAGGCTACAGCAGTGCGTAATCAGGCAGATTCGGAGAATGCATTATTATCTATTACTCCAGCCGATGACAAAGTTGTTGCTCGACCACAGGTTGTTGCTACTGACCGTAAGTCAAAGGAAGACATCAAGGTTTATACGGCAAAAGAAGGTGACTCAGTCGCTTCAATTGCAGCACAATTTGGAGTATCTTCCGATAGTCTCAAGTGGAGCAATAATTTAACAAACGGCACCATTGCCGCTGGTTCGGACGTTATTGTTCCGCCAGCTGGAGTAACTGGCCTTGTCTATACAGTTAAAGACGGCGATACCCCACAAACACTTGCCGAACGGTACGGTGCCGACAAGAATTTGATTATTGCATACAACGACGCAGAAATAGCCGGACTCAAGGTTGGTGAGAGAATTATTATTCCCGATGGTCGACCTCCAACACCGACCGTTAATAGATACATAGCAAGTTCTAATTCCGGGTTTGCCTGGGGTGGCGGTGTAGCCGTTTATGGCGGTGGTGGTTATGATTATGGTTATTGTACTTGGTATGCTGCTATGAGGCGTGCGCAAAGCGGCCATCCGATACCCAGCAACTTAGGTAATGCAAGTACGTGGAAGCTACTTGCCCAGCGAGCTGGAATTCCAACAGGAAACGTTCCACAGGCTGGTGCTGTAATATGGACACCGCCAAGAGACTATTATGGTCATGTAGGATATGTAGATTCGGTTAACCCCGATGGCTCCGTTAATGTCTCTGAAATGAATACCGTGGGCTGGGGGAGAGTTAGTACTAAGATCTTGACTGCCGAGCAAGCTGCTAGTTACGGATATATTTACTAGGTAACTGTATTTACAAACATAAATAAAGATTATACAATATAGTGAATGTTTGTAGATAAAGTTAAAGTAGAAATAGTTGCAGGTGATGGCGGACGCGGCGTAGTTAGTTTTCGTCACGAAAAATACGTAGATAAAGGTGGTCCAGACGGAGGTGATGGCGGCAAGGGTGGAGACGTAGTTTTTATCGCTAGCAGTAATACGAATACATTGGCTGAATTTCGATATTCTAAAAAGCTAGAAGCCGAATCCGGTCAATCCGGTTCAAAGCGTAAACGGCATGGAAAAAATGGTAAAGACTTGATTGTCAAAGTCCCTGTCGGTACAGTTGTCAGTGATCAAAACGGTGATGTTGTGGCAGATTTGATTATTGAAACACAAAAAGTGATTATTGCTAGGGGTGGCCGTGGTGGCTTTGGCAATGCTCATTTTACTTCTTCTGTAAGGCAAGTTCCAAGAATCGCTGAGAGAGGTGAGCCAGGTGAGATTTTGGTTGCGCAACTAGAGCTCAAAATGATTGCTGATGTTGGTCTGATCGGGCTGCCTAATGCCGGGAAGTCTACATTCTTAGCATCCGTTAGTAACGCAAGGCCAGAAATAGCAAACTATCCTTTCACAACTCTAACCCCCAATTTAGGTGTAGTGGATTTTGGCAAGAAATCGATACTAATCGCCGATATTCCTGGACTGATAGAAGGCGCAAGCCAAGGAAAGGGTTTGGGTGATGAATTTTTGCGTCACATCGAGAGGACTGCCGTACTAGTTCATTTGATAGATGCGTATTCTGATGATGTCGCCCTTAGCTATAAGGTAATAAACAAAGAGTTAAAAGCCTATTCTAAACGGGTTGCCACCAAGCCACAGTTAGTTGTGCTTACAAAGATTGACGGTCTTGATAAGGAGATAGTAGCTGATAAAATCTCAAACCTTAATAAAGTAGTTCCATCAAGAACAAAAACAATGGCAATATCATCAGTGTCTGGTGAAAATATCAAAGAAGCATTAGAACAGACAGTCGAGCTTATCGAAAAACGAGTAACAGCAGAAGCTAAGGCAGAAAAAAGCTCAGTGCCAGTTTTGACATTAAAAAATCAAGACCAAAAATGGACAGTCAAAAAAACAAAAGGTGGCTATAGTGTCACAGGACACAAGATCGAGAAGTTTGCGGCACGCACCGATTTCGAAAACAGTCATGGGCAGGCTCGGCTACGTGATATTATGCGTAAAATGGGTATCTTGCACGAACTAGAACGAAAAGGCATTAAGCCCAACGAGGTAATTTCTATTGGAAAATTCGGGCAGATCGAATATTAGAATTTAGTTCAAACTTATGGTGACTCAAGACTTCGGTGATACACTGTAGATTATGGGAGCTACATTTTATTTCTACGATCTCGAAACAAGCGGATTTAATCCTAGGGAAGCAAGAATCATGCAGTTTGCTGGCAGACGCACAGACTTGAAGATGAAGCCTATTGGTGACCCGGATAACATAATAATCAAACTTACCGAAGATACATTACCGGAGCCTGATGCTATTTTGGTAACAGGGATAACACCACAGCAAACATTACAAGATGGCGTAACCGAGGCTGAATTTCTGAAGTATTTTCATAACGAAATAGTTGAGCCCGATACTATATTTGTAGGGTTTAATACTGTGCGCTTTGATGACGAGTTCATGCGGTTTTTACATTATCGTAACTTCTACGATCCGTATGAGTGGGAATGGCGGGAGAATAGAAGCCGTTGGGACATACTCGATGTCGTCAGAATGACAAGAGCACTTAGACCTGACGGTATAACTTGGCCGTTCGATAGTTCAGGCAAGGCAAGCAATAGGCTTGAGTTTCTAACTTCTGTAAACAAACTTTCTCATAGTAACGCTCATGATGCTTTATCTGATGTTGAAGCTACCATTGCGGTAGCTAGGATGATCCATAATAAGCAGCCAAAGTTATTTGAATACTTACTGGAAATGCGGAAGAAAAAAAATGTTGAGAAGATAGTAAATACCGACAAGCCTTTTGTTTATACATCCGGAAAATATAATGGTGATTTTGAAAAAACGACGGTAGTTGGGCTGCTTGCAAAGCATCCTAGTCTTGGCGACGCTGCCGTGGTATTTGATCTTCGTTATGATCCGGCGGCTTTTGTTGACCTTAGCCCTAAAGAGCTTGCCGACGCGATGAAAAGGAGGAGTGACGAAGAGGGGCCAAGATTACCTGTAAAAACTCTAAAGTATAACCGATGTCCTGCAGTTGCGCCAATCGTCGTTTTAGATGAAAAATCAAAAACGAGGTTGAATTTGAAGATGGAGCTAATTGAAAAGAATTTCAAAACACTAATTACTAATCGCGATAAATTAGCGAGTAAGTTAAATGAAGCACTAGAAATGCTTGACAAATATCAGCAAGCTAAATTTATAGAGGATAATCTGGACGCCGATAGTCGCTTGTATGAAGGATTTTTTAATGATTCCGACAGGACCAAGATGAGTTTAGTTAGAGCTACCGACCCGAACGAACTAACAAATCTTGATGTTGTTTTTAACGACGGTAGGCTTCAGGCTCTGCTGCCACTTTATAAGGCTAGAAATTTTCCAAAGTCACTGAACGATAATGACCTAAAGCTTTGGGAGCAGTTTAAGGAAAGGCGATTAATGGGTGGTGGTGCTGACAGTAAAGCCGTAAGGTATTTCAAACGACTAGATGAGCTGCTCTTTGGCAGTAGTCTTACGGCAAAAAATCAATATTTGATTGAAGAGCTTAAGCTTTACGGCGAAAGCATATTACCGTTATACTAATTTTTGGCAGTTTTCTTATTCGGATTCTTGCGGGATAGCATACGATGAAGATCATAGGCAAAAAGAAGGCTGATACAAATCAGGACCACACTATTAAAACTAAGATACACTTCTGTTCCGGGTAACCTTCCCAGTACAATCAATTCAATCATGATAAAATCCCACAAATTAACTGATTGAATATTACACCAAATTTACAAAAAGTCAATAAGGTTGTTAAACATTAACGTTTTCTTGTAATCTTTTTGAAGCGTCCTCGATTGCCTAGGAGTAAAACAGTGGCAACAATAACTAGCCATATTGCCGCAGATTTTGCAATATTTTGAGTGAAAATAAACACAATAATCACCGCAATTGACAAAACAACTATCCCTATTACATCGACGAAGATGGCCGTTTTGCGCGAACCGTTAAACAGCTTATCTGTCACTTTAAGGCCATGTTCTTTTATAAACTCTAACCACCGTTGTGCCCAATCATGATTAATCGACAACAGGCCAAGGCCAGCAATCAACAGGGGTATTCCTCCAGGGCCAGGAAGCCAGCCAGTTAATCCGGATAGTATAATAAGAAATACTCCAGCGATATCGATAAGTATTGTTTTGGCCTTTTCACGAACACTCTTCATGTTTCATATTTTAAATTAGATGCTGGCCTTAGTATAGTCTCCAAGTATTGTAGTTTTATAGCTTAGTTTTTCAAGTTTTGTAAAAATTTGGTCATACACTTCGCTACTTTTGGTAATTTCTAAGTCAATATAGAACATATAATGCCAGGCTCTGTCGATGACTGGTCTTGAGTGTAGGGCTGTTATATTGATATTATTTTTAGCAAATATATTCAATGCGCTTACTAAAGATCCGGGCTTGTTGTCAGTTTGTGTTTGTAACACAATTGATGTCTTATTTGAGTTGGTGTTTGGGGTAAAATCGCTTTCACGACACAGAACAACAAATCTAGTATAGTTTTGCTTATTTGTTTCAATTGATCTGGCCAGAACTTTCATATTATGTAACTTGGCTGCATTTTCGCTGGCTATCGCTGCCTTGGATTTATCATTCCACTTTTTTATATCAAAAACACTACCAGCCGTGTCGTGATGTTCAAATCTACTTACATTTTGGAGTTGTTTGTCCAAAAAGTCTTCGCATTGTGCAAGTGCGACGGGGTGAGAATACACCTCAGTAATTTTATCAAAACTAGCCTCTGGTAGGCCAATCAAATTTTGCTTTATGCGCAGATAGATTTCGCCACAAATTTTTACTTCTTGACTCAGGATTAAATCGTAAACTTCATTTATAGTGCCATAAAGTGAGTTCTCTATTGCGACAATTGCAAAGTCTGTTATTTCGTTCGTAAGTGCAGTTAGCGTCTGTTCAAAACTTTTACAACCTAATATATCCGGGTTATTAAAATAGCTTTGGGCTGCTATATGATGAAAAGACGCGACTTGTCCTTGTATGGATATTTTCACCTACAAAGATTAGCACATATTATATATATGTAGTATACGACCCGAGTAGTGCATGGCTGGTAATGAGTTGATCGAAGAGCAAATGAGTAGTAATAAATACTACCCATTAACTTCTAATACATAAAATATTGCCCCATAATTACTGCCATATTGATAGGTATCATCTTATTCACTACAGTTTGTTATGCTAATATATATACAATTACTAAGAGGACCTTTTGTATATGCCTAGATCTGTGTCTGACTTTGAATTGCAACGGATGTTAGATGAGCATGGTATGGAACGCGGTGAAAGCAGAAGGACGGGCATATTTATCGACCTTCCGAGTGAAATATTCGATGAACCAATTGATGACGAGACTCGTAAAAGCTTTGCGGGTACCAACTTAGGAAACCCCGATTTACCGATTCATAATTACCGAGAAGTAATTACCGAAACAGTTCGTGATAACCCCGTAACAATCATTGTTGCCGAAACTGGTGCCGGGAAGAGCACTCAGGTCCCGCAATATTTACTAGAAGAGGGCTATCCAAAGGTTTATATTACACAACCGCGTCGACCAGCTGCGAGAAACGTTTTTGTTCGGATGCGTGATGAAATTAGTGAGGTTCGTGGTAAATTTGCTGGAGATGATCTAGTAAGCTACCAAACGGCAGCTGAGCGTCAGGGGAAAGAAGACGCTCCCATTAAAGTGGTTACCGATGGACTGCAATTGGTTTGTGAATTGCATGACAGAGGACTGTCCGAGAACGAAGTACTCATTATTGATGAAGCCCACGAATGGAACTCAAATGTAGAGGTTTTGGTCGCCTGGACAAAAAAGGCTCTAGCAGATAACCCAAGGCTGAAGGTTGTAATTATGAGCGCTACTATGGATTCCGAGCACTTGGCAAACTATTACAAGGATGTATGCCCTATCCCCCCTCCTGTGATTAATGTTCCAGGGCGTATGTACAAAGTTGAAAGAGAGGAAAAGCCATATTCAACTGTTGCTGGTGAAGTGCTCGACACTATTATCGGGATGCCCGATGAGGATGGGGAGTTACCCGAGGGTGCCCACGGTATACTGGCGTTTTTACCGGGTAAGCGCGAAATATATGATGCTATTGATGTAGTTAGAAACCACATACCAGCAGATTTGCAACACAAAGTTAAAATATTTCCATTACATGCGAAGCTATCTCCTACTGACCAACAAGCTGCACTGACTGAATATCCTGGAACAATTAAGGTTGTTTTCGCTACTGACGTTGCCCAAACGAGCTTAACGATACCAGATATAACTCATGTGATTGATTCTGGATATCAGCGACGACTGGAAGTTGATAACGAAGGCTCAAAAGGACTAATGCTTAGGCCTATATCAATAGCAGATAGTCACCAAAGAGCTGGAAGGACCGGCAGGGTTGGTGATGGCCGATATGTAATTACTCGGTTAAATGATACGACACCTCATGCAAACGCTGACGAGCGTGACCAATACCCTGTGCCCGAAATACTGAGAACAGATATTGCGCGTAACACGTTACGACTTTTGGCATTAGGTTTGGATATTGCTGAGTTTGATATGTATCACAAGGTGTCCATACATTCTATTGATATTGCTAAACGCAATCTAAAAATACTAGGTGCAGTTGATGATGCCGGACAAATTACAGAGCTTGGTTTGCGCATGAACGAGTATCCACTTAGCGCATCCTCTGCGAGAATCATGATTGAAGCAGAACGTTACAGTGAATCTACTCGTGCCTACCTGGCCGCCATAACGGCTATTAAAGAAGTGAATGGTCTTCAGTATTTTGCGCACAATGTTGGCAAAAGGTGGCTTGATCTAACCGACGAAGAAACCTCAGACCTATTGGCCCAACTTGATATTTTTATAGAGACACAGAGTATGTCGGCTGACGATATAATAGAACACGATCTTGATATCAATAATGTAGCACGAGCACACGAACAGTTTGCCAAGATTGCTAAAGTAGCTAAAACATCAAGTGGTTGGCTAAAATCACCAAATGCGGATGAGCGCGAGGATATCCGTCGCTGTATAGCAGCAGGCTATATGCACTCAATATATTTGCGCGATGGGGATGTGTTCTATCATGGACTCAATCCTTTATTTAATAAAAGAGAACTTAGCAATAGAAGTCTAGTTTCAGGTAATAGTCTTAGTATGGTAGTTGGCGATCCATATAACGTTGAACTACGTGATGGTGAAGAGGTTATCGTGCGGCATTGCATCGAAAATGCCACTATCGTTACTGCGCAATTACTTGGAGGTGTTGCGACATCCAGGCAAGTTCAATGGCAACTTGATGGTTTCCAGTTTCGAGAGGGGAAGGTAAAACAGCGAGAGCGGCAAGTTTTGCTTGGTTCAATTGATCTAGGTATGGTACAGGAGGTACCAGCGGTGCCTTCACTTAAATTGAGACAGACGATCATTGAGTATGCGCTAGAAAAGCCCGGTTTCGCCCAAAAGGAGCTCAGAGCAATTAAAAGGGAACTAGAAAGGCTTGCCCATCTTTCTAGGAGCCCCGTTCCCGTGCTTACTCACGACAGGATAATACAGCTTGTTGAGTCCGCGGCTCCTGATGATATAACTACTCCATCAACCATTGAAGATAACTTACAGATGATGTTAAGTGACCCAAATTTTGGTTTGTCATTAGACGACTTTATTAGCAAAGAAATAAGACGGGAGATTATTGCAAATGCGCCTCCCATAATTGAGGTTGAAGACATGTCATTAAAGGTTACGTATCGTAATGGTAAACCCATAGTAAGCAGTTTCAATAGAGAAAAAATAATGCGACTTAATGAACCTATATACTTAGGTGATGGGCGTGAAGTCCTTTTTATGTACAAGAATGGTAGTGGCCGTAGTAGACTTTACGGTCTATTTGAACTGCAGTACAAGCTCACTGGTTTTTAGTCAGTGGTCTGGAAAAAGTGTTGGTTTTTAGTTATAATACATCGACTTTATGAGTGATTTTATTGAGGTTAAGGGTGCCAGAGAGCACAATCTTAAAGACATCAGTGTTAAATTACCTAGAAATCAGCTGGTAGTTATCACTGGTCTTTCTGGATCCGGTAAGTCGTCGTTGGCATTCGACACTATTTATGCCGAAGGGCAAAGACGTTACGTAGAATCTCTCAGTAGCTATGCACGTCAATTCTTGGGTTTAATGGAAAAGCCTGACGTCGACCAGATAGATGGCCTTAGCCCAGCAATTAGTATTGATCAAAAATCTACCAGCAGAAATCCACGTTCAACGGTAGCTACTGTTACGGAGATTTATGACTACATGCGTTTATTGTATGCACGCATTGGCATACCTCATTGTCCTTTATGTAATAAAGTGGTTCAACGCCAGACTCCGACGGCAGTAATTGATCAGATTAACGAATTAAACAAAAACGCTAAGATAATTATCTTAGCTCCTATAGTAGTCGATAAAAAAGGTGCGTTTGAACATATTCCAGAACAATATATGAGGGCAGGGTTTGCCAGGGCTAGAGTTGACGATGTAATATACGCATTAGACGAATTCCCCTCACTGGATAAAAATTACAAACATAAAATAGAGATCGTAGTAGATCGCTTAATTAATAATGCCGAAAGCAGCGGTCGCCTGACTCAGTCGGTCGAACAAGCGTTTGATATAGCTGACGCGAAAGTAATTATTCATAATGCGGACGACGATGAAGATTCGTCTTTCAGCTTAAAATATGCATGCATAGATCATCCCGAAGTAACAATCCCTGAGCTTGAGCCCAGGACATTTAGTTTTAACAGCCCTCATGGCGCATGCCCGGTGTGTACTGGTTTGGGGTCTAGGCTTGAGGTTGACCCAGAATTAGTCATCCCAAATGGAAGACTTACGATTGCAGAGGGTGCAATCAGGCCATTTAACCGTATAAATGCAGATGCTTGGTATGCCAAGAAAATGCAGGCTGTAGCCGAAAGATTTAGTTTTTCTCTACATGTTCCAACAGGCGAACTAAAAATGGAACAGCTTGATAAGATCTTATACGGGACCGGAAGTGAAAAATATAATGTACAACTTGGTTCTGGTCGTAGTTTTACCACGACATATGAGGGAGTGATTCCTAATCTGGAACGCAGACACAAAGAGACTGATAGTGATTTCATGCGTCGTGATATTGAAAGGTTTATGCGTGAAAAACCGTGCCATATGTGTAATGGTCGGCGATTGCGTTCTGAAGTACTGGCTGTCACTTTTCACAAAAAATCAATTATGGATATTTGCGAAATGTCGATAGATGACGCACTAGAGTTTTTTGAGTCTGTACGCCTGAGTAATAATGAGCAAACCATTGCTAGCCAGATATTTAAAGAAGTTTTAGCAAGGCTTGGTTTTATGCGTGATGTTGGGCTAAACTACCTCAATTTAGCTAGAAGTGCAGTGACCCTTTCTGGTGGTGAAGCACAAAGAATCAGACTAGCTACGCAAATTGGTTCAGGGTTACAGGGAGTACTGTATGTTCTAGATGAGCCTAGTATTGGGCTTCACCAGCGTGATAATCAACGACTCATAGACACTTTGATCAACCTTAAGAATTTAGGAAATACCGTCATTGTGGTTGAGCATGACGAGGAAACTATTAGGACCGCAGACTTTTTGGTTGATATTGGTCCCGGTGCTGGCGTACATGGTGGACATGTCGTTGCTATAGGTAGTCCTAAAGAAGTACAAAACAGTACAAAAAGTATAACTGGTCAATATTTGACTGGTAAAAAATCAATAAAAACACCAGCTAAAAGGCGAAAAGGTAATGGTAAACAACTTATTATTAAGGGTGCTAAGGAGAATAATTTAAGAGATATTAATGTGTCAATTCCTCTCGGTGAAATGGTCGTAGTTAGTGGAGTGTCTGGGTCGGGTAAGTCGAGCTTAATAAATGATATTTTATCCAAAGAGCTTTCGGCAAGGCTAATGAGGGCTAACGAGGTGCCAGGTCGACATGACGAAATTTTAGGAATTGAGAATCTAGACAAAGTGATTGTTATCGATCAGTCGCCGATTGGTCGGACGCCAAGGTCAAACCCTGCAACATATACAGGTTTATTTACGCCGATTCGTGAGCTATACTCCAATGTTCCTGAAGCAAAATTGCGTGGCTATGGGCCTGGCAGGTTTAGCTTTAATGTTCGTGGGGGACGTTGTGAAAATTGTGCCGGAGACGGGATTATCAAAATCGAAATGCATTTTTTGCCCGATGTTTATGTGCCTTGTGAGGAGTGTAAGGGTAAACGTTATAATCGTGAGGCTCTTGAAATACACTACAAAGGCAAAACGATTAGCGATATTTTGAATATGACCTGCGAGACTGCTCTAGAGTTTTTTGCAAACATTCCAGGTATCGCCAAGAAACTACAGACGTTGGTCGATGTAGGATTGGGCTATATTACGCTTGGTCAAGCTGCAACAACTCTTTCTGGTGGTGAAGCACAAAGAGTAAAATTGGCAACTGAGCTATCTCGTCGACCAACAGGCA
Organism: Saccharimonadales bacterium (SeqCode); assembly: GCA_046350695.1. Classification (GTDB taxonomy): domain Bacteria; phylum Patescibacteriota; class Saccharimonadia; order Saccharimonadales; family JACQNP01; genus JAGQNP01. Next base: position 59,169 of record JAXLZX010000001.1, read on the forward strand.
GAACTTTGTATGTGTTGGATGAGCCGACTACTGGGCTGCATATGGAGGATGTTAATAAGCTACTCGGCGTACTTCATGCACTGGTAGACACAGGTAATAGTATGATTGTTATCGAACATAATCTCGATGTAATAAAAAACGCAGACTGGGTTATTGATATGGGGCCAGAAGGTGGCAATGGTGGTGGCCAAGTGGTGGCTGAGGGTACACCAGAGGCTGTAGCAAAGGTAAGACGCTCGTATACCGGTACGTTCTTAGCCAAAATTTTGTAGACTATTGTTTTGAACGAAAAAATGGTAATTTATTCTGAATCTTTTTGACAAGTCTCTTTCTGATCTTCTCTTCGCGTAAGATGTGAACTAGTGAACTACCAAAGCTGAGTACAATGATTGCTAATAAAACATATTGTATGTATTGCTCCAGGTGAGGTATCTTACTGCCAAACCAATATCCTAGTAATACTACGCCTGCACCCCATAGTAGAGCTCCGATGATGTTATACATTAGAAAATTTTTACGATCCATTTTTCCGACACCCGCTACGAGTGGTGCAAAAGTTCTTACAACCGGAATAAATCGAGCTAAAATAATTGTTTTACCACCGTGCTTTTCGTAGAATCTTTCAGCACGCTGTACATGATCTTTTTGAAATAAAATACCATCTTCTTTGTTGAAAATTTTATGCCCAGTTCGTTTGCCGATACTATACCCAAGATTATCACCGATAACCGCGGCTAAAACTACAGCAAAGATTAGTAAGAATAAGTTTATTTCACCCTGTGCGGCAATTATCCCTGCACCTAAAAGTAAAGTATCTCCTGGTAGCCAAAATCCTACCAATAGACCAGATTCGGCGAACACTATGAAAGACACTATCAGAATCCCACCACTTTGAATAAGACTGTTAATATCAAACACTATTAATAGACTACCTATTTATTGGTTAATTTACCAGCGTAGATTCTGTTATAATAGATAAGTATTTGTAGAATGACTTACTTAGGAGGGAAAATGTCACAAGATATAGTGGTGGAACTTAAAAAACGTGAAATAATTGGTAAGGGACTTAATAAGTTGCGCCGGGAAGGTTCAGTACCGGCTGTGATTCATGATCACGGCAGAGACTCTATTAATGTTATGGGTCAATTCCAAGATTTTGTAAATGTTTATTCAAAGGCCGGCAAACACCATGCCGTCCATCTTAAGCTAGATAGCAAAGACCAACTAGCAATAATCAAACAAGTTGATTTTGATCCAAAAAAACATCAGATTCGCCACATTGTTTTTCAGGCAATCAAACAGAACGAAAAAATCCAGACCGAAGTCCCAATAGAGCTTGAAGGAGATATACCGGCAGAATTAGTTGGTTTAATGGTGATTAGGAATCTAGACACAGTTGAGGTCGAAGCTTTACCAAATAATCTACCAGATAAAGTCGTAGTTGATGCTACGAAATTATCTGAAATAGGAGACAAAATACATGTCTCTGACATTAAACAGACCAACAATGTCGTAGTTTTGACCGAACCTGAAAGTATTATAGCTACAGTCGAGGAAACAAAGGCTCAAATTAGCGAGGAGTCTGAGGAAGCAGACGCAGCAGAGGGCGATGACGCTACAGAGGCAAGTGAGTCAAGTAAAGAGGATAACAAGCCCAACGAAAGCTAGCTATTAATAAATCCGCCGCTCTGATGGTTCCATAGTTCGGCATATATTCCATCGGATCGTGACAGTTCTTTATGGGTTCCTTGTTCAATAATTTTTCCGTTGTCCATTACTATAATCCTGTCCATTTTTTGAATGGTGCTCAGTCTGTGTGCGATAACTATTGCCGTTCTACCCTCCATTAATTTCCATAGTGCTTCTTGGATGAGTAATTCGCTTTCACTATCGAGTGCGCTTGTCGCCTCATCTAGTAAGAGTATTGGTGCGTTTTTTAGCATAGCTCGTGCTATGGCTATTCTTTGTCGTTGTCCACCAGAAAGTTTGACCCCGCGTTCTCCAACAAGCGTTTCAAAACCATCGGCTAGTTTGACGATGAATTCATAGGCGTTGGCCATTTTTGCGGCCGCTTCTATTGCTTTGTTGGAAGCGCGCGGGTTGCCGTAGCGAATGTTTTCAGCAATGCTCCGGTGAAACATCAATGGTTCTTGTGGCACGTATGAGATGGATTCACGAAGTGATCTTTGGGTAACGTCCATAACGTTTTGACCATCTATCAGAATTTCTCCGCTAGAAATATCATTCAAACGAAGTAGTAGTTTGGTTAATGTAGTTTTTCCACTCCCTGATTTCCCGACTAATCCAATTTTTTCACCTGGCTTAATATGTATATTTAATCCAGAAAATAGCACCTCGTCTTGTTGCTCTGGATAGTAAAAATCGACGCTGTTTAGTTTAATGTCACCTCGTCCTTTATTGAGCGGCACGGCATCCTCTTTATCTCGTATATCTGGTTGTATGGACAAGATTTCTGTCATGTCGGACGCATCGCCAAAAGCTCTGTTGAAGTTCCGAAGTACACGATTTGATTCCCATAGCCGTCTTGTGAGTTGAAGTGAGTAGTTTACTGCCAAATACAGAACCCCTGCCGGTGCGTTAAGTAAAGTTATTGCTAAAACTCCAGAGAAGAACGATAGAAATGCAATAGAGTTAGTCATGGTGTGGCTCACTATGTCGTTAATCATGACTTTGTTCAACAGTTCCATATATTTCTTTGTTGTTATTTTCGTTTGTTTTTTGAATAATTCATTCTCATAATCTTCGCCGGCATATGTTGTTACTGCCGATACGTTAGTGATCATGTCTGCAAGTTTAGCGGTCCTATCGCTTTCACTGTTTGAAAGTGCTCGGTCGTATTTCATTGTTCGTATTGTTCTTCTCGACATAATAGAGAAATATACTGAGCTCACACAAACAAACACCAGTGCATAAAACGGTGCAACGAAAGCCAAAATTATCATAGAGGTTATATATGATACGACCCCAGTTACTACACTCCATGTGAATTCATCCATTACTCTTTCATAACCGCCTAGGAATTTGTTGGTTTGTGACACGAGCGATCCGCCAAAACGATTAGCATGAAAGGAAGCACCCATCCTTTGAAGGTGATTAAATATATAGCGAGATATATCTTCCAGTGCTTTAACTTCATATTGCCACATAAACCAAACTTGGGTTCGCCAAAGCCCGACGGAGATAAGCATAAGTAAGCCATATATAAATACATGAAATTTAAAGTCAGAAAAACTTAGTTCACTAGTTGGTGTACTTTGTAGAATATTAAAAGCATTTGCGATAATGATTGGCGGAATAATATCCTGGATAAAAACACCAAAACCAGCACCAAACGTACCTAGCCAAAAGTATTTCTCGTTCTTTTTAGTAAACTTCCAGAATAGCGATATAGTCCGCCTATTGATGGATTTTTTTGCCTTCTTCAAAACAGGCTCCTGTATATAAATTTATGTAAGTCTGAGTTCTTTATTTTTACTTAGTTGGCGCTCATCAACTAAGGGTAGATTACATTAACAATTCGTTGCATTATAGGCTATAGTCAGGAGAAACACAACTAGTTTATTAATTTTATAAAATAAAATTTTATTATTTACAACATTAAATGTAAAATACAAGCATGGAACAAGGTATTGGTGATGATTCTTCTGACAAAGACAAGAAGATGAAAAATTCTTTTGAATCTTCATCTGACGATGATAAAAAAGAAGTGAAGAAAGATGAAAGTTCTAAAGAAACTCCCAATAGAAAGAGTCTATCTCTTGAAAAACTGTTTTCTGACGAAAGTAAAAAAGATGTAGCTGAAGCTAAAGGTGGCGCCAAGAAATTCAGAGTAGTTGAGTTGCTCAATAGTTTTAACCAGGAAAAAACTGAAACACAGACAGGTGAAGATAACGACTCTGGGATAGAAATTGAACAAGCTAGTGCTGGTCACGAACATGAGAATAAAAAAGAAGTATTGGAAGCTTCTGGCGAGTTGACCGAAGATGAAAGAACTGAGGTCGTTAAAGATTATGTAGAAAATATGGTGACGGAAGCACATATCGATAAGGGTAAGACGCCGGTTGAAAGTGTTGGTCATGCTGAAGCAGAGGCTAGCATTACATTTTACGAAAACTTAAAATCGAAGATCGAAAATGATGAGCCAGTTAATGAACGGGTTATTGAGAAAGTAGCCAGTGATGTTATTGGAGAGTCTAGCGAAGTTGAAGATAAAGACGAGCCGAGCGAGAATGAGGTGGATACGCACGGTGTTGAGTTTATTGAAGATACAGTAGGGCATGGTGCTGAGGAAGAATACAACACCGAAGCTAACGCCACGAGCGGAGGTGTGACCATACCCGGCCCACCAGTACCGCCTGTCAACCATGCAGGATCGGTAGGGAGGCCAACACCACCTATATATCAGTCAAACCTACCAAACCCGGCAAGTGTAAATTCAGTAACCGGTTCTAGCGACGATAGCGAGTTAAGCTTTGCTATTAATCGTCGCCGATCAGGTGATGTGCTGCTCGGTGGAATTGTCGGCTATTTAATTGGGCGCCGCCGAGGTCGAATAAAGTCAGAGCGGGAATTATTACCAGTACAAACTAAACTCGAGAAAGAAGTGGTGGGTTTACAGAATAAAATAATCGAACAAGAACAGCGCGTACGTGCAGTCGCTGCCGAGAACTTTGAGCTTAAACATTCTAGGTCGGTTGTTATAGAGAAGGCCCCTGCGCGATTAAGTAAATCGACTGAATCTAACAATGGGTCACAAGCTGATAGGTCGCCTGAAGGGGCTGAAACGGTAGAAAAGTCTAGCGAATCACTGCCTGTTCCGGAAAAAACGCCCACGCCAAAAGCAATCGAGACAATGTCACTTCCGCTGCTTATGGAAATTGCAAACAGTATAAAAATTGATAATATATCGCTTAAATCTATATTTGAAAGCGGACGAATAAATCAATCCGAGTTAAGGGATATAATTAAGCACCACTTAGCCGGTGAGAATATCGAAATGCCTGTCAGCGAACCAGAGATTAAATTGCGTAAAACAGTCGAAAATATAGACATGAATTCGGAGTCTAGATATACATCTAACGTTAACGATGCCGGGCCAGAAGAGCGACACGATGCACACATAGCTAAAGAAGATTCTGTGAATAATAATGGCACTGGATTGAATACAGACTACTCGGACGCTGGAGCCGACAGGAGGGCCAACCAACCAGACGAACTACTCGTAAATAATAAACAGCTCTATACAATTGTGGCTGTTGCGGTAATTGTGGCGGTAGTAATAATCATTTTTGTTTTCTAGGTGTTAACTGGTGTAGAATAGTCGTGATGGAGAAAATAATACTTTATTATAAATTTGTTCCGATAGTTGACCCGGAAACTACTAAGTTGTGGCAAAAAGAACTATGTGAAAAACTCGGACTTAAGGGCAGGATAATTGTTAGTAAGCATGGTATCAACGGTACACTTGGAGGTAAGTTAGACTCTTTGCTTGAATATAAAAGATCGATGAATAAGACCACAACTCTCAAGGGCATTAATTATAAATGGAGCGAAGGTAGCGCCGAAGACTTCCCTAGGTTGAGTATAAAAGTAAGACCAGAAATAGTGGCATTCGGTGTACCTGATGAGGTGAAGGTTGACGAAAAAGGAATTGTTGGCGGCGGTAGACATCTAAAGCCAGAAAAACTACATGCATTGCTCGAGGAGCGTGGTGATGAAGTTGTGTTTTTTGATGGTCGTAATGCATATGAGGCGAAGATCGGTAAGTTTAAAAATGCAATTATTCCTGATACGAAGACTACCCGTGATTTCGTCAAAGAAATTGAGGATCCAAAATATAATGACATCAAAGACAAGCCGATTGTAACTTATTGTACTGGTGGGGTGAGATGTGAAATTCTCAGTTCGCTTATGGTGAACCGCGGCTTTAAGGAAGTTTACCAAATTGATGGCGGGATTGTTAAATATGGCGAAAAGTATCAAGATGAAGGCGAGTGGGAAGGCAAGCTTTATATTTTTGATAATAGGATGGTCACCTCATTTAGCGATAAGGCAAAGGATATAGGTGAGTGTATTCATTGTCATGCCAAAACCAGCAACTTTGTAAATTGTTCAAACAAGCAATGTAATAAACTAATCCTAGTTTGTGAAGATTGTGCAGATGAAGAGTACTGCGAAGAGTGTATAAAATCGATTCACGAGATTAGTAAATAGGCTAGCTACAACATATAATTATGACCATGAGAGCCATCAATGTTACCGAAAGTTCACCATTATTTGTCCCAAACTACTTCGCAGATTCTGTTATGGCGATTGATTTTAAGATGTTGAAAAAAGACGGTATTGATTATGTTGCCTTTGACGCTGATAGTACTCTGGTTGGTTTTCGTCAGAAATCATTAGACGATAAAACAGAACAGTATTTAAATAAAGAATTAAAGAGGTTTGCGGGAGTCTGCATTGCTAGCAACCGAGTGACTAATGATTTACATATGATTGCAGAAGCGCTCAACGCAGAAGTTATTCGAGCAACTTTTAAAACCAGGAAGCCTTCGGTTAGGTTTTTTGATAGGGTTGTTACGCTATTTTCTGCACGCCCGGAAAAAATAGCTATGATCGGCGATAAGTTAATTGCAGATATATATGGCGCTAACAAGTCAGGGCTAAAAACAGTCTGGGTTAATAAAAAAGGCAGGGACAGTATCATTGACTGGGTTCTGCAAACAAGACGCTTTGAGAGACGAATAACTAGACATCACGTCAAACGAAATTAGTCATGAATGAGCAACTGCACAATAAACTTAAAGATCTGCCCAAAGATCCTGGAGTATATTTTCACAAAGATAAAAAGGGTGAAATTATTTATGTTGGTAAGGCAGCAATCCTAAGGAATCGCGTGCGACAGTATTTCCAAAAAAGCAGGTCTCGTGATCCTAAAACCACGGCCCTAGTCGAGGAAATTTACGATACCGATTGGATGGTAGTTGATAGTGAGATTGAAGCCTTGTTTCTTGAGGCAGAGATGATCAGACGGTATATGCCAAAATACAATATTTTGCTTCGTGATGACAAGTCAGATCTTTATATTCGAATTGATTATAATAGTGACTATCCCACTGTCACAACAACGAGAAGACCTCTTGATGACGGGGCTAGATACTTTGGTCCGTATTTGAGTTCTACGTCGGTTCGTCAGGCGTTAAAGTATCTGCGTAAAATATTTCCTTTTGCAACAAGTAAGAGCCCTGGTCGGAAGCGAGCGAGTCTATACTATCATATTGGGTTAGATCCCGGGCTTGAAGAATCCAGAACGAGTTTGGAGGACTATCGTAAAAACCTCCGTCGTTTAATGTCGGTCATTGAAGGTAATATTGGGAAAGTTGAGAAGGAGCTGGAAGGTGAAATGAAACAAGTGGCTGCAGCTCATAATTTTGAACAAGCTGCAAAGAAACGCAATCAGTTAATGAGCTTAAGGAGTCTTAGGCAAAAAGTAATTTTTAGCGATAAAGAATTTCAGGATATTTCAAAAGATCATGCCCTTGACGAATTGGTGAGAATACTTGGACTGACAAAGTTTCCTATTAGGATTGAAGGATACGATGTTAGTCATATGCAGGGGACTGATGTGGTTGCAAGTATGGTTGTATTTACTAATGGAGTGAGCAGCAAGGCCGAGTACAGGAAATTTAAAACCAAGAAAGATCAAAATAATGACTTTTATAATATGAATGAGACTATCAAACGCCGTCTAAGTAAGAGACATGTTGATAGTTGGCGAAAGCCTGACTTAGTCCTTATCGACGGCGGTAAGGGGCAGGTTGACGCAGCAATAAAAGCTCGTGATGAGGCTGGGCAAGTCGTGCCGTTTATTGGTCTTGCCAAACGTGAAGAACAAATAATTGTAGACAATAGTAGATCGTTAGTAAATGTAAGCCAAGCGGAAATTAATAAGTTGGGTGGATTTTTGACTGAATCTGAAAATTTTACTATTATCGATCTCCCAAAAAGTACTAATGTAATTAAGCTATTACAGCGTATACGAGATGAATCACATAGGTTTGCAGTTAGTTACCATTCAACGCTTAAACGAGGCAGGATGACTAGTAGTGAGCTTGATGAAATACCTGGCGTCGGACCTGTAACAAAAAAGAAGCTTTTGAAGATATTCGGTAGTTTAGCTGGCATAAAAGCTGCAAAACGGTCAGAATTAGCAAAGGTTGTTGGTGATCAAAAATCTAAAGTTCTAGTACAATACTTTAAAAGATAGGCACTATGTTTAATTCAAACTTTTTCAAGAATAATAGGCAAAAACTCAGGAATATAGGGGCTGAAGTCATGCCTATTGTTATCAGCTCAAACGGATTATTGCAGCGAAACTCTGACACATCATTTCCTTTCAGGCAGGACAGTAGTTTTTGGTATTTTACTGGAGTTGTACTGCCAGACTTGTTACTAGTAATATCTGAAAACGAAGACTATATAATCACCACAAGCCGTAGTGAAATTCGTTCAACCTTTGACGGGTCTGTTGATTTCAGGTCTATTCAGAAAATATCTTCAGTTGATAGCATCTATTCCGAAGATGAAGGGTGGGCCAAGTTAAAGAAAAGTCTGAGAAACAAAGTAGGTGTAATAAAACCAAGAGATTTATATGATGTAAACCATGGTATATATTTGAATCCTGCAAGGAGTTATTTATACGACAAGCTCACTCAACATACAGACTTAGAAGTAGTTGATGTATCTAAAGAGATTATTGGGCTCAGGATGATTAAGTCGGCAGAAGAAATCACGGCAATTAAAGAGGCAATCAAAATAACATCTCAAACTTTTGAAGTGGTTAGAGATAGAATTAACAAATGCAAAAATGAAAGCGACATCGACTCAATAATTAGAATGGAATTCGCCAGAAACAAAGTTGTCAATGCCTACGAGCCAATTGTTGGTTCAGGTTCAAATGCGTGTGTACTACATTATTTAGACAACAATTGTGATATAAAAGAGGGTCAGTTAGTGCTGATAGATGCTGGTGCAGAATTTGAAAACTACGCAAGCGATATTACTAGGACATTCAGCAGATCAAAACCAAGTAAGAGGCAGATCGAGGTCTTCAATGCCGTTAAAGAGGTTCAGGATTTTGCTTTAGAGCGGGCAAGGTCTGGCGTAACGATTAGGGAATATGAAAAAAAGATAGAGCAGTTCATGGGTGAAAAGCTAATTGAGCTCGGGCTGATAAAAACTAATACATCAGAACATGTCAGAAAATACTACCCACACTCAACTTCACACCATTTAGGACTGGATGTTCATGATGCGGCAGACTACAGCGTTGAAATGAGTGAAAATATGGTAATAACGGTGGAGCCAGGTATATATATAGCGGAAGAGAAGATCGGCATAAGACTGGAAGACAACGTCAGAATTACTAAAAATTCTAGACCTGAAGTGCTAAGCAAAAACTTGCCCAGTGAACTGTAGTAGAATAGAATACTTGTTATGAATATAGGACTGCTCGGCAGGTTTGCTATTAGATGGTTTGTTTGTAGTTTAGGACTTTGGATCGCAGCTGGTTTCTTAGGTCAGCGCATTACTTACGATAGTCGAATGGGCGTAATTATAATCTCGGGTTTATTTTTGGCAATTGTTAACGCTGTAATAAAACCACTTGTTGTTATTTTATCGCTACCAGCGATTCTATTTAGCCTTGGGTTATTTATGATTGTTATAAATGGTCTTATGGTATTGTTTGTAAGCTGGCTATATCCACCCCTGGAAGTTGATAATTTTGGTTCAGCAATGCTTGCCGGTATGGTCATAGGCTTGGTAAACTATCTAGTGTCAGCAATTTTGGAGGATAGAAAATAATCTCATCGTGTCGGATTTGTGATTATGGAAAGGTAAAATGAGTATATATAACTACATAACAATTGTCTCCGCGGTAATTTTAACGATCTTAATTTTAATTCAAACAAGAGGTGCTTCTCTGGGCGCGGGTCTAGGAGGTGGTGGGGGTGAAGTTAATACTGTGCGAAGGGGGTCAGACAAGACATTGCACCAACTTACAATTATTATTGCAATTGTCTTCGCGGCTTCTATTATAGTCAGTGTTGTCTAAACTCAACAATGATAAAACGAGACACAAAACTTAGGTGGCGGAGAAAATTTCGGCGCAAAAAATTACAGGTCGAAGATATTGGTATTCAGGCAGAAGAGCGATTTGAAAAACATTTCGTTCGTCGCGTAGGTAGGTTAACTGATGTTCGTCGGTTTGTCATCGGTTGGGTGTGTTTGATAATGTTTTCAATTGGTGGCGTCGCTCTACAGATGCGACAACTGAATACAGACTTTCAAACAACCACATACGTTGACGGTGGAGTTTATACAGAAGGGGTTATAGGCGCATTTACCAATGCTAACCCAATTTATGCTTCCGGTGCAGTTGATAATAGTGTTGCCAGGTTAATTTTCTCAGGTCTTTTAAAATACGATAAAAGTAATAATTTAGTTGGGGATTTGGCTGAATCTTGGAGTGTAAACGAAGAGGGTAATATATATACTGTAAAATTGAGACCAAACCTTAAGTGGCATGATGGCGAGCCATTACAGGCGGACGATGTTGTTTTTACTTATCGGACTATACAGAACCCTGATGCTAAATCGCCGTTGCAGGCAAGTTGGCAAAGCATAAAGGTAGAAGCCAAAGATGATTTGACAGTCGAATTTATACTACCTAACGTTTTGAGTTCATTTCAGTACTATTTGACAAATGGAATTATTCCTAAGAGTAAACTCGAAATGATTCCAGCTGCTCAGTTACGATCTGCAAGATTTAATACGGTAGAACCCATAGGATCTGGGCCATTCAAATTTGACGTTATTGAGGTGAGTGGTGATAAAGCCGAAGATCGTATTGAGCAAATTGGATTAATTCCTAACAAAACCTATTTTGGGGGGGTGCCAAAATTACAGAGATTTATTATTAAGTCTTTTCGTAACGAGGAAGCGTTAATAAAAAGTTTTAATAATGAAGAGCTAAATGCTATGAGTGGTCTTGATAATGTGCCCGACACAATTCAAAACCTTGGAGATGTCGTGGAAAATAGCATATCTTTGACAAGTCAAGTCGATGTATTTTTTAACAATAGTGAAGGGGTATTGGCAGATAAAAAAATTCGGCAAGCCCTAATCCAGTCATCCAAGGTAAATGATATAATTCGGAGCCTAGGATACCCTGTGGTAATGTCGGACAGCCCACTGCTTAAAAACCACCTAGGCTACAACAAGGAGATTACGCAGCTCAAATATAATATAGAAGTTGCGAACAAGTTGTTAGATGAAGCGGGGTGGGTTAAAGGAGCAAATGGTATAAGAGCGAAAGATGGAGCTAATCTATCATTTAGATTATTTTCCCGAAATACGGGCGAATATACGGCTGTTGCTCAGAAACTCCAGGAACAATGGCGAGCCTTAGGTGTTGACGTTAAAACATTCCTACAGACAAACGACGAGCTAGAGGCGACAATCACCAGACATGAATACGATGCTCTACTTTATGGTATCTCACTCGGCTTAGATCCGGATGTATTCCCATACTGGCATAGTTCACAAGCCGATATTAGAGCTAAGAATAGATCAAATTTTTCAGAATATAAATCTGCTATTGCAGATAAGGCACTAGAAGCCGGCCGAACTAGAAGTGACCCAGAAATTAGAGCGGTTAAGTATAAGCCATTTCTAGAGGCATGGAGAGATGATTCTCCTGCGTTGGCTATTTATCAGCCGAGGTACTTATATGTTACTCGGGGTAAAGTAAACAATTTTGATATCCGGGAAATGAATATAGCAAGTAATAGATATGCTAACGTGGTCAATTGGCAAATTCTACAGGCTAAGACAAATAAATAATTACATAGTTAGGTAAACGTATCGACGCACTAAGCGAGAATTTTATGATATTATAATTGCAAGATGCTAAAGGTTAATGTAACAGGGATTTATAGGGTTAGACAATGAATAAAGTTGCTCATTATCTTCAAGAGCACTTAATAGGTGAAGTTATGACTGGTAGTGATGCCAGAAGTTATTTTTCTACTGACGGTAGTGTTTTGACGGTGCCTCCAGCGATTGTTGTGTACCCAAGAAATGAAAATGATGTGCGAAAGGCATCTAGATTTACATGGCAGTTAGCTGAGCGAGGCAAAGTAATACCGGTTACTGCCCGGGGTTCAGGGACCGATCAGGGTGGAGCGGCAATCGGTGAAGGTTTGTTATTAGTATTCCCCGCTCACATGAACAGAATATTAGAGCTGGATGGAAAGTCCGGAGATATTATTATCGAGCCAGGAAGTAACTTCGGAAAAATGCAGCAAACGTTGTTTACTCATAATCGGTTCGTTCCCGCTTATCCTGCATCGTTTGAATATAGTACGATTGGTGGTGCAGTTGCGAATAATTCCAACGGGCCAAAATCTATAAAATATGGTCAGATAAAAGATTATGTAAATGGCCTTCGTGTGGTTCTTGCAAATGGAGAAGTGCTGCAGACGGGGCGAATCAGCAAGAGAGAAGTTAACAAAAAGCTAGGTTTAGCAACTTTCGAGGGTGAAATTTATCGTAATTTGGATGCCCTAATCGAAGAAAATTTTCAGTTAATAAAGAGTATTTCAACAGTCCCTACTTCTGCGGGATACGGACTAGCAGAGGTTAAAAAGAAGGATGGGTCGTTTGATTTGACACCGTTATTTGTTGGCGGACAAGGCACTCTCGGAATAATTACAGAAGTTAGTCTACAAACGGAGCCTCATAATCCTAATTCTACACTGATCGAAGCGCATATCCACGAACTTGATGTTGTTGCAGATGTAGTTAAAGAGCTCAGGACAATGAAAGAAAAACCAAGTGCTATTGAAATGGTTAACGAGCACCTACTGGACTTTATACATAAGAATAATCCTAATCAGTTAAAAGGTACAGTACAGACACCTTATCCAAAAATACTACTTCTAATAGAATTCGATAATCCTGCCGATCGTACTCAGAAGAAATTAGCCAAAAAGGTTTCCAAAATGCTGAAATCTCGACATATCGATCATAAAATCGAGATGGACCAATCGAAGATTGAAAATATGTGGCGAATTAGAGAGTGTGCGGCATCGTTTATTGCGTTTGCTGATAAAAATATTCGAGCAGTTCCAATTATTGAAGATGGAATTGTTCCAACTGAAAAAATTGGCGAATTTATTAAAGAGCTATACGCTTTATTATCACGCAACAATTTACCACAAGTTGTCTGGGGGAGTGTCGGAATGGGCGTAGTACAAACAAGACCATTGCTTGATCTTAGTCAGGTTGGTGACAGGCAAAGAGCTTCTAAGTTGATGGACGATTATTATTCTTTGGTTATTTCGATGGGAGGAAGTACTACAGCCGGTAATAACGATGGTAGACTTCGTGCTCCATATTTACCTCTAGTTTATGGTCCAGCAGTTTATTCTTTATTTGAAAAGGTTAAACAGATTTTCGACCCGTATGGAACACTTAATCCGGGTGTTAAAGTCGGCGTAACTACTGAAGAAATCAAGGCTTTGATGCGTCAAGAATTCGGCCTTAATCATTTTTACGACCATCTTCCGAGGTCATAGACAGGTGACAACCGAGTTGATTGGTATTTTAGGTGGCACGATGTTTTTAACTGGATTTGTCTTAGTTAGTTCAGGACGTTGGAATGGACGTTCATTTTGGTATGAGATAGTAAACTTTTTAGGGTCAATCTTGTTACTCTACTATTCTATAAAAAAACTAGCATACACAAATATTGTATTGAATTTGGTTTGGGGTATTGTGGCTATGTTCACGATTTACCATATTATTGATCGACATCAGAAGCGCAAAAAAGTTAGAAAAAGACGGTAAAGTGAATCTGATCATTATGAATTAATAACTTAAATTACTTGGTTATTTATTGAATGATTGATAGTCTGTATACTTATTGATGTATGTGCGAGTGGCGGAATCGGTAGACGCGCTAGCTTGAGGGGCTAGTGGGAGCAATCCTGTGGAGGTTCAAGTCCTCTCTCGCACACCAGGCGACAGTTCAATCGCCTTAACAAGACTTGCGAAAGGCTCTCTTCAGATGACGGAGAGCCTTTTTTCGTTGTCAATCGATAGGTTCAAGAACAAAATCCGTGCGACACGGTCTTTTTCGACTGCTGAACCTGCTCTCATCTTGTCAGGAGCTAATTTTACGAGGTTCAAGAACTGCTCTTTGGTCAGTTTGATTTTATTAGGATTCTTAATTTTATCGCCTAATTTCGCTACTTGGTCATTTAGCTCTTGAGTTTCTATAGCAAGTTGCTCGATTTTGTTTTCGTTTATGGCATAAGCTGGTGATGATTTACTAATTTTACCTAGCCCAAGTGAAAGTTCATCAAGCTCTTTCTTCTTATGTGAGTAGGCACCCCTCTTGCTTGCAATATCATGCTTTATCTTTTCAATCTTTGCATCAGTAAAGCTATCTATACGCTTACTGTAACGCTCGTAGGCTTCATCAGACAACTCAAGCTTATCTAATAGTTCATAAATGGCATTGAACACGAATTTAGCTCTAACCGATTTAACGGTGCGAGTACACGATTTATTGTCGCAACGATACGAAAGTACATGGTGTTTGCTCCCGCCAGGCTTATTTTTACCTGCTAACATCCACTTATCACTCTTACAGACACCACAGTAGACCATTCTTGTTAATGGCTTGAACTCCAACATCTTCTTTGGATTGATATCTCGTTTACGAGTGTACGCCAGCGACTGCACTTGATTATAAATATCTTCCTCAATCATAGGCTCAAAATCATAAATAGTTCGCAGGTCAATTGTTTGATTAGCCTGTTCTAGTATTCCGAAATAAAATGGGTCGCCGAACATACTGCCTACACTTTTTTCAGTGGGAAAAATTTTACGTTTCCGTTTATTCTTCTTAGTGATTTTAGTTAGACGATAATAACCTTGTTCAATTAAGTATTCCTGAATTACTTTATTTGTAACGCCTTTTACTCTCATAAACCACGCTTCTTGGATTAAGTTAAACCACTCGTTCGGTCGGTATAATCCATCCTGCTCATTACGGTCGTACCCCCATTTAGGAGAACCAGATGACTTCCCATCGTCAAAGTTGCCAGACACACCTCGCCTAACTTTACGAGAAAGGTCATCAGAAAAATGCTTGGAAATTGAAAACATTATTCCTAAAGTTAGCTTGCCAGTTGGGTCGTTTGTGAAGTGGTGAGTAGGAAATTGTAAATCTTTTAGTTTTCCGTCATCGAGCAAATTAATAATGTAACCACCCTCAAGCATATTGCGGGAAATTCTATCAGGAGCGTACGAAAGTATGGCGTCGTACTTACCGTTATTTATGCCCTCGATAACCTTATCAAAAATTTTACGTTGGCCAGGTGTTTTAGCTGATTTTGCTTCTTTAAAGGTCTTGACTATGTTTAATTCGTGTAAAAGGGCATATTTTTTTGCATACTTTTATTTGGTCGGGTAATGAGCGCACCTGACTACCCTCATCGGTTGAAGACTTTCGGGCATACAGTACGTATCGTAGTTTTTTTCTGTCAATTTCTTCGTCAGTTTGCATAGTCTAATACTACCTGACTAAAAGTAGATACGACCACCCTTGTTATCAATAATGGATTTTTTGTTGAGCTTTGCTGCTGTCTTATTCTCGTCAATTGCTTCCAGCACTTCCATAAGATCAATTAGGTTGTCATCAACATCGGCTGACGTTTGCGCATTTTCGTCAGGTATATCGGTAGTAGATTTTCTAGTAAACAAAAGGGAGATCCAGAATAGTTATTAGCTATGTAGCTAAAGACTGGGTGCTCCCTGACTCCTCTCCCTATATCGGGGTCTATTTATATTTTATCATTTGTACTAATTAAAGGGGTTACCGTCATCGTCTTCTTCGTCATCTTCCCCCACAAACCGAACAGTAATACTAGTCGGTCTATCATCATTATCAGGAGCAGAAGTATCATATCCAAATCTAAATAACAGGTCTGCTGCTCTTATATCACCATTAAGAGCTTTAGAGGCTAATGAGAGTACGATTGCCTGAGCTGGTGTTTTCGACCTGTCCTGTTGCTCCCAATCTGTCAAATTATCATAACTTGAGGTGTCATCTAAAATATTACTGATGATTGACTTAAGGTTTTTAGAACCTTTTGGGCGACCATTAGGATTACCGCTTTGACCAGGTTGCCAAGGCTTCAGGTTGTTATTTCCCACCGTTAATCCACTGTTATTACCCATACTCTAATTGTATCAATTCAACTCTGAGAACGGGGGTAGTAAGGTTTGATATAAGTGGATGGAGAAGAGGCTAGCGTATCCAAAATTTATGATAAAACTACTAGACTTCACTCACGTAAAATGACCAACTCGTCCAGTAGTTGAAGCTATGTTTGAGAGCCTGCACTAAGCTGGTATTATTAAGTAATGAAAACAGGCGAAGCATTACAGATTGGCGGCGGAAACATAGGTCGTGCATTAGTTGGCGAAGTTATGCACGAAGCAGGATTGCACGTTACTTTTGCTGATGTGAATGAGCAGCTCATTGCTGATTTCAATACTGAACGCTGCTATCCAGTACAAATAGTGTCGCTCGAGGGCTCAAGAGAAGACTTAGTCAATGATGTTGAAGCCGTTTCCTCATTAGATGAAGCTACAATGATAGACAAGATTGTTAGAGCTGATATTGTAACTACAGCAGTCGGAGCAGGTATATTGCCGAGGGTTGCTCCAACGCTTGCAAAAGGTTTGATGGAACGGCTAAAGCAACGCCCAACTGACGAAATGCACGTTGTAGTTGTGGCTTGTGAAAATATGGAACGCAATACAGAAACACTGAGAGACCATATCTTAGAAGCCTTACCTGATGACGAATGGCGAGCTAAGGTTTTAGAAGTAGTAAGCTTCCCGAATTGCGCAGTCGACCGTATTGTGCCCAATACCAGAAGCGACATAGACCACCCATTAGCGGTTATTACCGAAGATTATTATCAGTTAGCTGTAGACAGAACGGCACTAAAAGCCGATATGCCGTATATACCAGGTGTTGAGTTAGTAGACGACCTTGAAGCAACTCTCGCACAAAAGTTGTTCACATTAAACGGCGCACACGCTGCGGCTGCCTATTGGGGCTATCTAAAAGGCTGCGAAACGATAGATGAAGCAATGAGAGACCCAAGCATTCTAGAGCTTGTACAAGGTCTGATGGACGAAGTTAGTGTAGTCGTAGTACGCCACTACCCGTCAATTAGTGAACAACAGCAACGTGCATTTGCCGATAAGACACTTAGACGCTTTATGAACCCCTACCTAAAAGATGAGCCAAAACGGGTTGGACGAGACCCACAGCGCAAACTTAGCGCAAGAGATAGGTTGCTTCGTCCTGCCATACTTGCAATAGGTGATGGCGACACACCAGCGAATCTCAATATGGCAATGGTTGGTGGTTTCCGTTTTGATAGTCCAGATGACCCACAGGCACTTGAAGTCCACCGAAACATTGCAGCACACGGCGTAGACGCAGCTATAGTTGCAGTAACGGGATTACAAAAATCACACCCGCTTGTGAGGCAAACGGCTGCAGGTTATCGCTTAGCCGACTTAATGGTCTAAATCTATTATTTTATAATAAGTTTTTTAACAGGGGTGAGTTATAAAGAGGGTTGCCCTTGACAAAGCACATAGCCGTTAAAAAATGACCGCTACCCCCGTTAGGCACTGACTCACAATACCTATTGTGCGACGCTTTTGCTCTGGTAAAATAAGAGAATGAAACACACCCATACAGAAACCGATTTGCTTATCGAGAAGCAGTACCCAAAATTGGTACGAGATAGGATACCTGAAATGATAGAACGTGACGGCAAGACTGCAATCTATCATCGAGAAGAAGATAATGCTAAATATCTTGGTTATCTCTTTACTAAATTATTAGAAGAAGCCACTGAACTAACCGAAGCAGCTACTCATGACCATAGAATGGAAGAAATCGCTGACGTTAAAGAAGTCCTGATTTCATTACAGGAAGCATTAGGCGTATCCGAAGCAGACGTTGAGGCTGTGCGAAAGAGTAAAAGCGAAGAACGTGGTGGGTTTTCAGGACGACTTATTGTAGACGAACTACCTCAGTAGGTTCAAACGCCTTCTAGCGATAGTAATAACATGCTCTTATCAGAGTTGGTACTGTGGCACAAAACCCGACAACGAAGCGTTTCTAAGCTGTAAAATCCAGTCTATATCTGGACTACTAAGTAACCAGTCAGATATACTCTCTAGAGGTTCAAGTCCTCTCTCGCACACCAGAATAGTAGAACTGTGGAAAACCGTCCCTTTTGTCTTTTTTAAGATTTTCCCATCGAGATTTTTTTGAATTTGGAAAAAAGTCTGGTCAAGCGGTTCGCTCACCCTGTTAGCGTGATATAATTACACCTATGAGTGAATCGAATAATAGAACTGTTGAAAGTTACAACACACACATACAAGAATATATTGACGGTACGCCCCACGAGGTCTCGGGAGTTGTTAAGGACTGGCTAGATGACTCTCTTGCAGATGTGCCAAAGGACGCACGAATTTTAGAGTTTGGAAGTGCTTTTGGACGTGATGCTGAATATCTTGCAGGACTTGGCTACACCGTTGAGTGTACAGATGCAACGCCAGCATTTGTTGATTTGTTGCAACAAAAAGGCTTTGACGCAAAAGTACTCAATGCCATTACTGACGAACTGCCGCAAGGACTTGACTATGTGTTAGCAAACGCCGTTTTATTGCACTTTACTCGTGATGAAGCCTCGCAAGTTATTGAAAAGGTTTATGGCGCACTAAACGCAAATGGTAAATTTGCGTTTACGCTAAAACAAGGCGAGGGCTAGGGTTGGTCAGAGGAAAAACTGGGCGCACCACGCTTTTTCTGCTACTGGACTGAGCTACAAATTCGTGAAGTGTTAGAAAGCACTGGTTTTGGTAATGTTGAGATTAGTGGCGACAAAGCAACAGCAAACGCTACTTGGTTGCAGATAGTTGCAAAGAGAACCGAAAGCAATGCCTAATTTGCCAACGCTTGATCAAATTGAAGCGTTGCACAGAAAATATGCGCCGGCTGAAAGTGTTTTTGAATTGGTTTTTGCGCATTGCAAAATTGTCAGCGATATCGCTGTGCAATTAGCGGAAAAATCGGGCGCAAACGTAGACATTGAACTCGTAAAAGTGGGCTGTTTGCTCCACGATATCGGAGTCTACCCATTATTTGATCAAAATGGCGTTGAAACAGACACAAGCAAATATATTACGCACGGTGTTCGTGGAGAGGAAATTTTGCAAAACGAAGGTTTTGCAGAGGAACTCTGCCGATTTGCCTCACACCATACAGGCGCAGGAATATTCAAAAAACAAATTGAGGAAAACAACTTGCCATTGCCAGCAAATGATTATCTTGCCGAAACGTCAGAAGAAGAACTGGTAATGTATGCTGACAAATTTCACTCAAAAGTAGAGCCACCTGTTTTTAATTCGCACAAATTCTATGCGGAATACGTTGCTCGTTTCGGCGCTGAGGCAGAAATGAGTTTTGCTGATTTAACTGAAAAGTTTGGCAAGCCAGAACTAGAACCTTTGATGTCCGAATATGGACAGGGCTTACGAGATTAGATGATTGCTGTTTTTGAAAACACACTTTTTAACGTTTTTTCTAGCGAACCGCCCGACCAGACTTATTTCAAATTCAAAAAGAAATTAGGCTAGGGCAGGTCCAGAATAAATAATGCAAAGGGTTCTTGGTGGGGTGCAGCACAACTTTACTGTGTTAGTCGGTGGTGCTTGTATAATTTTAGTAATTTTCCTCTAAATAAGTTTTAGCGACTTTACTAAACTTTACCAATTTAGGATGAAAGGGTCATATAATTACGCGTTGGATTGTTGGATTACGGCTTTGGGTGAAGTAGCACCATTGTAATCTCATTTTGTTATATAATAATCTTAATGAGTTTGGATGAACAACGATCTGAAATCTTGGTCGAGGGTCCCGGGATAGTTATTCCCGAAGCTATTGAAATAGGTAATTTCAGTCAAAACATTGCCGGTGTTATCACCGATGCAACTGGTAATGAGTACGATGTTTGCGTATTTACGCCAGAGGACGAACTGCCCTTATCTGTTGCTGAATGGTTAAGATATCGAACGTTTACAGAGAATATTATCGGAGCCGAGAGCGAAGGCGATCGTTATAGGTTCAAGGACTTAGCGGAAATCCAAGATAGATTTTTGGTTGATCAAGGTGGTAGGTTTTTATTTACGGCATTCGATAGAAATAATGGTAGACTTTATGGCGTAAGTTGGTTGCACAAGCTCCAAAATGATAAAAATGATTTTTTGCTCACACAAGCAGGACTTAAGTATCTAGAAAGAACCAAGCTAGATAGTGTTAGGATAGATCAGATATCCACCTTTGCAACGCGTGAATATAGTCTAGCGATTAAAAAGCGCATGAAGGCTATTCTAGGTATGTTAAGTGTTTCGGAGTATTTTCAACGGTTTGAGCCTGATTGTAAGTTGATTGTTGGTAGATATGGCGATAGAGATCATTTTGAGCATGAGCTCGAGAGTGCCGTGCATAGCACGGGCATGACATACGATTTTAAGGCGATTGAGAACCAGATCGGCTGGGTGATTTATGGGATAATTAATCCAAATACTTTTACTGACGTTGAATTTCAGCAATAAATAAAGTATAATCACACACTGTATTTCTTGGGTGATTAGCTCAGTTGGCTAGAGCGCCTCGTTTACACCGAGGAGGTCGGGGGTTCGAGCCCCTCATCACCCACCAGTTAAAAAACCACTCAATGGTGGTTTTTTTGTTTGCTATAATAGTACAAATAACAGGAGGTTGTGCATGGAAGGTCTGGCAATTTTTATTATTATTTTCGGTATCCTAATACTCATTACTGGTATCAGAATTATTAATCAGTATGAAAGAGGTATTGTATTAACTCTTGGAAAATATACTAGCACCAGAAAGCCTGGCTTAAATATAATAATCCCTTTAATTCAGACTATGAGAAAAGTAGATGTTCGTTCTACCCCGGTCGATGTGCCTAAGCAAGAAGTAATAACTAAGGATAATGTCACGGTTGGTGTCGACGCAGTAGTATATTTTAGGGCCGTTGACCCTGCAAAGGCAATTCTAGAAACTACAAATTATAGTTATGCTACTGCTCAATTCGCGCAAGCTGCTTTGAGGGATGTTGTTGGTAATGTCGAGTTAGATGATTTACTAAGTAAACGAGATGATATAAGTTTGCAGATAAAACAAATTGTAGATTCAGAAACCGATAAATGGGGGATAGATGTCGAGAATGTCAAGTTACAGAATATAGAATTACCTCAAGATATGAAGAGAGCTATGGCGAAACAAGCAGAAGCGGAGCGAGAAAGAAGAGCGAATATCATTAATGCCGACGGAGAGAAGCTAGCAGCTCAGACACTGGCGGATGCTGCCAAGATGCTTTCTTCGGCGCCCGGCGCAATAAACTTGCGTACCCTGAATACTCTTGAGAGAATATCGACTGAGCCGTCTCAAAAGACAATGTTCTTATTCCCAGTAGAAATGATAGACGTACTCAGGAATATTGGCGGAAATCACAAATAATATTTGCAATATTAAGATACTGATCGCTTGCTCAGAGTAGTATTAGTATTCAAAAATACAATATTATTGTATAATAACCTATGTATCATAACTAACGGAGTATAAATAGATTGATGAGTAAAGGAATTGAAGGTGAAACTAGCTGGATGGAACAAGCAGCATGCTCAGATTCATCTCCCGAAACATTCTTCCCTACAGGAGGGGCGGGGGTTAAAATAGCGAAAACAATATGTACAGAGTGTGTCGTACGAGAGGATTGTCTGAATTATGCAATAGACAACAATGTTGATCATGGTATTTGGGGTGGCACTTCTGAGCGTGAAAGGAGAAGGATAATAAGATTGCAAAAATAAAGAACTTAGACATTTTTACGTCTCATTTCCCAAGTTGAAAAAAATACCTCTATAATGTATCCTTTAGGATATTAGTGTTGCAATAATATTGTATCCAGCAGTAATGTTTAGACCAACGAATAATTTACGGCTCTTTAGCTCAGTTGGTAGAGCAGAGGCCTGAAGAGCCTTGTGTCCCCAGTTCGAGTCTGGGAGGAGCCACCAAAAATGTTTAGTTAAGGGCGGGAGCCCTTTTTATTATGGAAAAATTACCCCCTAGAATAGTTGGCAGTGAAACAGAATTCGCTTACAGATTTAAGTCACATAAAAACCTTGTAGATGTACTCAGTAGTTCCGTAAGTCAAGCTTTGATTGACGGATTACCAGATGATGTCATCGGGCATCGGCCTCGTAGGGTTAGCAGGACGATAGATCGGTTTCTAGAAAATGGTGCACGCTATTATACAGATGTTAATGGAATTTTAGAGTATGCTACTCCTGAATGTTTATCATTCATTGATGTTGTTAATTACGAGATAGCGGGCGAGGAATACATTGCTAGCCATATGGGTTCTGATGATGTCGGGAGTGTAATGAAGGAAGCAGTAGTATTTAAGCGTGCTTCTGACCATGGTCAGCAAGAGAATACCTTGGGTTATCATGAAAATTATTTTTCTGAAGAGCTAAGTATAAGTAGAGATTTTGTGTCTGGTAAGACGGCGTGTGAATTAGCAAGTCATTTGATCACAAGATCAATATTCACAGGTGCAGGCTCTACTGATTATGAAGGTGTGTTTCATAAAACCCAGAAATTACGTAACTTGACTCGTGGTGTGTCACAAATGACAACCGGCGAGAAACCAATTGTAAATACGCGTGATGAGCCATTGTCTGCGACTGGAAGTAGGATTCATGTTATTTCTGGTGATCCAAACATTTCAGCTTGGGCTACTTGGATGAAGCTTGGAACTACTAGTTTGACGTTAAGATTAATCGAAAAAGGTTGTTTCCCTAGCGAAGCTCTGTTGTCCGTAAAAGATATTGTGTCGATCGCGAATGCAATCGGCTCAACCGCGTCTTTAGATACGATAGTTTTAACTCAGCAAGGAGATTTTGTTACCGCATTAGATATTCAAGATAGGCTATACGAACAAAGTGTTAAGTTGGGCGAAAAGCTAGAACTCCCCGAAGAAGAATATGCAGTTATCGATCAATGGGGGGAAGTTTTACAGGATCTAAGGATAAATCCTGATGAATGTTTAGATAGAATAGATTGGCTACAGAACATGTATTCTATTAGTAAATCAAGCGATAGATACCTGCGCCATAAGCGTGATTTAGGGTATGCAATGATATTTCCTCGTATGGGTTTTGGCGCAAAATTACGGACAGGTAATCAGACAAGATTTTCTCCTACACGACAGCAACTCGCCGATGTACGAATAAATGCCCCTAGGAATACACGTGCATCTGTGCGCGGCGAAGCAGTAAGAACATTATCCTTAGTAGGCAAAAGTGCGTTAATAAACTGGGATAATGTTAAAGTATTTATGCGTAATGATGAGGCTGAAATTTTTGCGATGAAAGATCCATACGATAACGATATAGAAAGATTTCATCGATGGTTTGGGTCGTTGTAACGTATACGAAATAGCTAACAGTTTATTATTTTACAAGCTAGTTCAACGAGGTTATTTTGGTTAGTTGCATAGTACGCCTTTTGTTGTATGCGGATTATTATTATCTACACTTTCGTTAGTTTCAATAACTTTATTTCCTGTTCTGTTCCAGCCGTCGGTAGGCCCCACCCGGAACCAAATTGATCCATCCCAACCAGGACCGAAGCCAACACATTGATTGAAAATAGTACTGAACAGATTGTTTTTAAATGATATTTTTGTAGTAGTAAACCCGCCAATATTATTTGATTCTGAAGGACTATAATCTTCAGCATAAACTGTAGCACCGCCACCAGACAGCAGGTTGTTTTGTACTACAATATCGTGGCTTGATCTGAGGCTATTCCATATGGCTATAGCCGAGTCCGTATAGTTACTGTCGTCTGAAGTCATATAGAAAGTATTATGATCAATTAAGCCGTTACCGGCACCTTCGGTTTGATAACCATCGATGTGTCCATTTGACGTTGTATTAGTGAAGTCATGAAAATAACTATTTCTTATTGTGAAATTATCGCCGGTTGTTTGTGAGTAGCTTGTATCTGCCCAACTGAATATTCCATCATCAGCCTGATAGCAATCTACTGCATCTACTGTCATGCTTTTCCCTTGATGCCAGATACAGGCATGAACACCCTTGTCGCCGTTAATTTCCGTGTTTGAGATTGTTGCGCTTGCTCCATTTTCGATATATATAGAGCCTTTACCGTTCGCTGCTGTTCCTTTCAGGCCTGTATTGCAAGTTATTTTTATGTTATTCAAAATAATACCATTACCGGTAATGCGGATACAGCCTGTAATATTTTGACAGCTCATTGCGGTATTATTTGCACTGATTGTAATCGTTCTTGAAAGACTACCTGTATTGTTTGTGAGTACCCCTCCAGGACATTGACTTGTATTGGGTCCTGTGTTGTTTGGTCCTGGCCAGCCACAACTTTCTAAGTGACTCCATAGATACGTGCTGCCTTTGGCACATTGGTTGTCTTGTGTGCTACCGAATTGTATATATTTCCCGCTAGAGTCATTGAGATCTGCAACGATTGCACTGCCGGATACGACACCATTCTCGGGCTCTATGACGACCGAATTACTCATACCCTTAACCAATAGCACAGACAGTAATCCAATTATTGCTACAACTAATGTCACCAATAACCTATTTCTATGTAAAAGTATTCGTTTTTTGCTTGGATGCCCATTAAATATTTTTATCATGATATGGTTTATTATGCTTTGTATTATGACACACTGACTAATTTAACCTAACAGCTAATAATCATATCTAATGATTATTATAATAAGTGATAGTCGTGGGTTGAGATATGTCATAGTATAATTTATAATTATGAACTGTTATGCGAGACTAGCTCAGTTGATAGAGCGCTTCCTTGCCAAGGAAGAGGCCAGGGGTTTGAGTCCCCTGTCTCGCACCAATGAAAGTCCCGGCTATAATGCCGGGTTTTTCATTGGTCTGGGCGATCTCAAATCTCTGCCTAAAGGCCAGGGTGAGAAATGCCAGTGGCATTTCGCAAGGAAAGCTTCCTTTGAAAACTCGTTTTTAAAAGTGAAGTTTCGGGCCTGCCGAAGGTAGGTTGAGTCCCCTGTCTCGCGCCAAAAATAGACTTTCGGAGAAATGGTCGCCCATTTGGGCGGCTTTTTCTTTGGTTTTTGCGGAGCTAAACCCATGTGTTCTTGTGGCGGAAGAGTTTGGACGGTTGTTTGTTGCGCTTTTTCTGGTTTTTTTGTTGCAATTGGCGCTTTGCTTTTCGACTGAAGCCGAAAATGGCGGCGTGGCTCAGTCGACACAGCCAACATGTGTCGCAAGCGATATGTGAACATATGAGGTCTGTTATAATAACCGTTATGAAAGCGTCCGTGCTGAGAACAAACAACCCCGATTTGAAACTTATTGAACCGGATATTGAACGCGATGCTGTAAATGGTGTTAAGTGGCTGGAAGGTGACATGGGTCGTGCTACATTGCTGCTGATGGGCGTAGCTGATGAGCATAACAAACCCACAACACTCAAAGCCGAAGAGGAGCGAGTAAATGACTTCTTAACAAGGCAGGACCAACTAAATTGGATGATCGAGTATCAAGGTGAAGTTGTTGGCTCAGTTTGGGTAGATTTAGAAGCCAGTGATTTTCTGGCAAGCCCTTCCGTTCATGTAATGATTGGCGATCCGAACATGCGTGGAAAAGGTGTAGGTTTGGCTTCAGTAAGTTCAGTTCTGGAGTATCTAAAGAGTGGCGGTGAAAAAACCGTATATTCACGCTATGTTACTAGTAATGAGGGTTCAGAACACTTACTAGCAAAGCTTGGGTTTGAGGTGTCAGGTGAGCCATACAATGATGGATATTTACTGTTTCAGAACGTAAAACTAAATCTCGGCGCCACCCCCGAAGGCGAATATTAAATTATGGAAAAGCACACTTCATAGGAGGCGCGCCGCGCGGGTAAAACAACCGTACTCAAAGAACTGGTGAAACAGTAAGCCACCCCTATGCCGCTTCGACAGATGCTATTCTCATCACACTATTAACAGTGTTTTGAACACAAACAACAACCAATACCACTTCGATGAAGACAAGAATAATGATTTGTGTAGAAATCTATCCTTGACGTATCAAGTAGCGATATTCTCATCCTATAACTACAAAGTTCACATACAATGATTTCAGGTTCTATTTTTTTGAACATTTAATTTTTCAGTGTGAACAAGGGTGTACGTTATATCCTCTAATCAAGGAAACATTTTTATGTTTGCATAATACCCCCCGGGGGTATATGATAGTGTTATGGTTAAAGATATAAAACAACGCGCAACACATCGGTCAAAGATAATTGAAGGGCAGATTAAAGGTTTACAAAAGATGATTGAGAATGATGAGTATTGCATGGAGATACTTACGCAAAGTTTAGCAATACAAAAATCAATATCATCACTCAACAAACTTATTCTAGAAAATCACATTACTACCCATATCACCCATATGATGTCATCGGATAATCCAGCTGATCACGAAACAGCCCTAGAGGAACTAATGAAGCTGTATGAACTTAATAATATTCGAGCAAAGTGAGCTTTTTATATGAATCATCATGAACATCACAATCACTCCCATCCGCACGAAGCCACTACACAAACAGATATAAATCATAAGCAATCTGAACACCACGAACATCATCATTCTGAACATCAGGAACATGACAAACACGCTGGGCATTCGGTTGCAATGTTCAGGGACAAGTTCTGGCTTAGTTTTATACTAACCATACCTGTTCTTGCCTACTCGGAAATGATACAACGCTGGCTTGGCTTTACACCTCCATCATTTCCGGGTTCACAATACGTGCCGTTTATATTTAGTACCTTTATTTTCTTTTATGGCGGGCTGGTATTCATAAAAGGTGCGTGGGGCGAATTAAAAGCCAGATTGCCTGGTATGATGACACTCATCAGCCTGGCGATTATCACTGCTTATGTTTATAGCGTATTAACTCAGTTCTGGCTTAATGGTGAGGGTTTCTTTTGGGAACTGGCAACGCTGGTCACAATTATGCTACTCGGGCACTGGCTGGAAATGGCATCAATTGCCAAAGCCGAAAATGCCCTCGATGCGATATCTAAACTACTACCTGATAAAGCGGAAAAGCTAGTCAACGGCAAACCAAAACAAGTGTTAGTATCAGAACTGAAAGTCGGTGACTTGGTATTGATACGACCTGGTTCTAGTATTCCTGTTGATGGTGTAATTACTGAGGGTAGCTCATCAGTGAATGAATCTGTAATTACAGGTGAAAGCAAACCGATCAGTAAACAGGCAGGTGATGAGGTGGTTGCAGGTACTATGAACCAAGACGGCTCATTAACAGTAAAGGTTACGAAACTCGGCGAAGATACAGCACTAGCGGGCATTATGAGATTGGTTGCCGAGGCGCAAACTTCAAAGTCTAATGTACAGGTTTTAGCCGATAAGGCGGCCTTTGCGTTAACTATTATTGCTATAGTTGCAAGCATACTAACTTTTGTGTATTGGCTAATTACTAAAGATGCGTCGTTTGCACTTGAGCGCTCAGTCACTGTATTGATAATCGCTTGCCCTCATGCTCTAGGATTGGCAATACCGCTGGTAGTTTCTATATCTACCGCACTATCCGCAAAGAACGGTTTGCTTGTACGTAAACGTTTAGCACTTGAAGCGGCTCGCAAAATAGATTGGGTACTGTTTGATAAAACAGGAACACTCACTAAAGGAGAGCACGGCGTAACAGATATTTGGGCAACAAAAGACTATACCGAGGAAGACATATTGCATTTGGCTGCCAGTCTTGAGCAGAACAGCGAGCACATCATCGGCAAAGGTATCGTGAATGAGGCACATAAACGGCACATACATTTGGATAAAGTTGAGGGTTTTATTGCCCTGCCTGGGCTTGGCGTTAAAGGTAAGCTACACGGAAAAGATAACTTTATTGCAGCAAGCTATCGTTATGTCAAAGAGAATAGGCTAAAAGTACCTGCTGATATTGAGCAATATTCTAAGCAGGCAGCTAAAGATGGAAAAACCGAGGTTTATCTGATCAGGGATGGAAAGCAGATTGTTGGTGCGATAGCGTTGGCAGATGTAATTCGCGAACAATCAAAACAAACCATAGCTGGACTAAAAGCTAAGGGCGTAAAGACGGCTATGGTGACTGGCGACAGCCGAGATGTAGCCGCTTATGTAGCCAGCCAGCTTGGGCTAGATCAATATTTTGCCGAGGTACGACCGGAGGATAAAACGAGTAAGGTTAAGGCACTACAAAAAAGTGGTAATAAGGTAGCCTTCGTCGGCGATGGTATAAACGACGCGCCAGCCTTAACGCAAGCTAACATTGGTATGGCAATAGGTACGGGTACCGATGTAGCCATCAAGTCGGCTGATATTATTCTAGTGAGGAGTGACCCACGAGATGTGATGAAAGTTATCCACTTATCAAAAGTAACTTATCGTAAGATGGTACAGAATTTGATATGGGCAACTGGCTACAATGTTGTTGCTATTCCACTTGCGTCAGGTGTGCTATATAGCTCTGGCATACTACTATCGCCGGCGGTGGGCGCAATTCTAATGTCGCTTTCAACGGTTGTAGTAGCTCTTAATGCTCAATTATTACGTCGTCGTAACCACTACTATCCCGGACATAGACAATAAAAACGAGGAAAATTAATATAATAGCGAATAATTCGCCCGAAAGTTGGATAGTCGGTGTGTAGGATAGCTACTTTGAGGAATTAATTATGAAATCTTGACGTGGCAATACCTAGCATGACGATTTATAATGAAAAAATGATACGGATAAAACGGGTATACGAAGAACCTTCACTAGACGATGGAGTGCGTGTGTTAGTGGATCGTTTGTGGCCGAGAGGCGTTAGTCGGCAGAGGGCTGCAATCGATCTCTGGTCGAAGGAGTCAGCCCCATCACCAGAATTACGAACTTGGTTTGACCACCGGACAGAAAAGTTTGCAGAATTTAGGATTAGATATCTAGAAGAGTTATCTAGAAATCAAGAAGTTGAACACTTAAAGCAGCTTGAATTAGACAATACAGTCCTTACGCTTATCTATGGGGCAAAAAATCCTGAAGTGAATCATGCTTTGGTGTTAAAAGAGTACTTAGACTTAAGCTAGGATATTAATTAGACTTTATTTAATGTTTTTCATGCGTAGCGTGTACTGTACAGTCTAGTAGTTCAATTTCAATTGTTGCATGATGGATATTACATTCATTAAGTAGCTTAGATTTTACTGATTCAACAATTTTACGACTAGTAGATAGATTATTTTCGTCTATTACTATATGACAGCTAAGAGCATTATAGCCAGACCGTATAGACCAAATGTGTAAATCATCTACTTTTATTACATGTTTCATGTCTTCTATAGTTCGGGCTATTTCTGATATATTAACGTCTTTTGGTGTGCCTTCTAGTAATATTTGGACCGCCTCGGAGAGAATCCTTAAGGTGTGATACACAAGTAATCCGGCAACCAACAAACCAACAACACTGTCTATGCCGTTGATACCAGTTAATGTAATAGCAATACCGGCTACCATTGCACCAAGCGATGAAAGTGCATCAAATGCCATATCTATAAATGCACTACGCATATTCAGGTCATTTCGACGTTTGGATAACACTAGTGCAATAGAACCATTCACAACTATGCCAATTGAAGCAATAACCGCTACAATACCACCTTCTATTTGTTGTGGATGTGTTAATCTCTGGATGGCCTCAATTATGATAAACGCGGATACCGCTAACATGATACTCGCATTAAGTAGGGCTGCTAAGATTGTAGCTCTGCCATAGCCGAACGTCTTATTGTTATTAGCATCACGTCGCGCCATCCTGTTCGCAATAAACGATACGGCAAGCGTAAAAGTATCCGTAAGATTATGAGCAGCATCGGCTATAAGAGCAAGACTACCTGTTAGGATGCCAAATATAAACTCAATTATTGTGTAACTAGTGTTTAATGCTAGTCCTAAAATAATGCTATCGTCATTCTCTTGATCTTGATGAGTGTGGCCCATGTCTTTATGATTATAAACTATCAATAAGGCAGGAAGATGCTAACCTTCGATTAATCTGGGCCTAACTTTAGAGTCATTGAGAAGGATTACATTAATGCAGAGTCTTTTATGGTGATTGTTATTGCGTTTCATAATCGGTCCCTGCATATAATTTATCAATGCGGTATAACTCAGTATCGAATATTACAAATTAGGCATATCCGCATCCAAACGAATTAAATTCAATTAAAGCAAGAAATTTACTACTTATTTTATATGAAATGAACGCCATAAAGTGAATGGTCGGCAATAGGTTTGGTTAACTGCACTAGAAAATATCGATATGATAGCTCAATTATCACATTGATAATAATGAATATGGGCTGAATAACACGAATCGAATGATAGAAATATGCCTTTTGAGTGCCGCCAATTCGTTTTAATTGATGAATCTCACTGATCAATATAAATGTGAAATTTTGGAATATGGAGTGGATTACCCGGAATTACTTGAGCAGAGTGCGTATACGATTTTTCGTATCCAGACAATACCATAAAGAAGGTAATAACTAGCAGAATCGCAAGCACGAGACCGATTATTCCGGTAATCAAACCAGAGATTGCCATACCCTTTCCTCCCTTAGATAGACCAATTAACCCTGTTATTATGGCAGCTATACCAAGCGGGACTGCGATAAACCATATCCAGAATAAAGTAAGTGTAAGTATGCCTAGAACTAAAGCGGCTATTGATGGACCGTTACTTTGCTGTTTTGCGACGGCGTGTGCGTTATTTGCTGTTGTCGGTGAAGGGGGTGTTGTTGGCGTACTAGTCGGCAGGGGCTGGCTTTGTGAATGATTTGTAGACTTAGAGGAATTAATAGACTGTGACGAGCCATTAACCGGATTTGTGATTGGTGCTGGTAGTAATTTGGCTCCGCAGTTACCACAAAATTCTGATCCTGTAATTAGTGCGTGACCACAATTCGAACATTGCATGGATTAATGCTCTCACGTTATATATAGTTTGGTCAACACGATTAAGCTTAATTTATATAATCCTAGCTTAGCTTGCCACAAAAAGAACAGTACAGTAGCTGTTCTGGATTTGGCTTGCCACAGTGGCGACAGTACTTATTTATACCTACAGTACTCTGGCCCCTTACTTCATCATCTCTCTGTGCTTTTCTGAAGAAGACGAATACCATAACATTTAACCCTATAGTCAGTAAAAATGCGATTAGTGCGCCAAGTGGACTATGGCTAAATAGAACAAAATCATAAATTGCATGCAGAAGTATTGCGCAGAGCATCCCGATTACAGGTAGCCACCAAGGTTTTTTTAGTACCTTTTTGTATGCCAAACTGAGACCGAAAAAAACTGTAAATCCTACATGTAGGTATGGGGAAAATAGAATACGAGTGATACCAACGCCACCACCTGAACTGAGAGAATATACCACGTCCTCTATTATTCCAAAGGTAAGAGCGCTGAGACCAAAATAGATTACTCCATCAGTGAATTCATTAAAATAATTCTTACGGTAGATGAATACCGCCAGGGGTAGAGCTTTGAGTAGTTCTTCGTTAAAACCAATAAACAAAGAAGCCTTCAACAAGGTTGCGGTGGAAATTGTTGATTGATATGTAGCATTGGTGTTACTCACAGAGTCAATTAATGCTTGAGGAAGAAATATTTCATTAGTGATTCCGGCAATTACTACTGCCAAAAATCCAAATCCCATTGCCATAAATAGTGCGCCAATCGGTTCTTTGTTTCCATGATCTTTTTTAACAATAAAAAGAATAAACAGGTAAACCGCGATTGCGAATAGTAAAAAGGCTATTATATACAACATGATTATGCTTATTCTAACTTACGAGTACTACACGACAAACAATAATCAAGAGAGAGCATCCTAGAATATGAATAAGTTTAAAATGTTATCGTCTGACTATGCTTCGAAATTACCTTCTTCTGGAATAGTATCGTGTGAAGCTTCGGGGAGACCTTTAAATGCTATAAAAGCAGCAACTGCGATTATAATTGCGCCTATAACTAACGAATACTGGTAACCACTCATCCAGGCTTCTTTAGCGGCTGTGGCTAATAGTTCACCCTGTTGGCCTGCCTGTCTTGCCACAGTAAGGGCGCCCGCAAGAGATTGTTCGACGTATGGTCTGGCAGTTTCAGGAATTTTTTCAGCAATAGGAGAGATTTTCTGGCTATATTGTGATGCAAGTAAGCTGCCTAAAATAGCGATACCTAATGATGCGCCAAGCTCTCTTGTCGTATCGTTCATGGCGGAACCCATCCCTGCACGGTTTTTTGGCACCGCTGACATAAGCAGATCGGTTGTCGGGGACATAGCTATACCCATGCCTAGAGCAACAATTACCATAGAAACTGCAAGCGCAAAGTATGAAGAGTCAATCCCAATTCTAGATAACAAAAATATCCCTAATGCGACGATTAACATACCGCTAGCGACTGGTTTACGCTTACCAAACTTCTCAACCAATCTTGGTGAAAGCGGTGCTGAAATCATTAGAGTAAAGGCAACTGGCAACATCCTGACAGCAGATTCTAGGGGACTGTAACTGAATACAAGTTGTAGGAGCTGACTCATATTAAAGAACACTCCCATCAAGGCGAAGAATACCATCGTTAAGCTCAGTGCGCTTATACCAAAGGCTGGGTTTTTGAATAGTCTGACATCGAGCATAGGGTGCTTGACTCGTAGTTCCCACCATACAAAAATTCCCAATATGGCTAGACCAAAGAAACCAATCATAAGTGTTTCAGGAGATGTCCATCCATGAATAGGTGCTTCGATAAGTGAGTATACAAGTGCAACCAAGCCAACAATAGAAAATACTGCACCTAGTGGATCTAGATGTGTATGGTCTGGATCGGCCGTTCTTGGAACAAGAATCGCACCGGCAATAAGGGTGATAACTATGAGCGGTATATTTATCAAGAAAACAGAATGCCAGCTGAAATGTTCTAGCACAAATCCAGTTAGTAGAGGGCCGAAGGCAACGCCCGCACCACTAACGCCTGCCCAGATTCCAACAGCGCGTGCTCGTTCTTTTGTAGGGAAGATGTTTGTTAGGATAGATAACGTGGCAGGCATGATCATTGCTCCAGCCATTCCCATAACGGCTCGCGCCCAAATAAGTGCGTTCGCGCTTTCAGCAATTGTCCCAGCATATAGTGAAGCAAGGCCAAAAAGTATAAGCCCAGCTTGCAGAATTCCCTTTCTGCCAAAACGGTCACCAACCGCACCCGCAGTGAAGAGTAAACCGGCGAAAACGAGGGAATAGGAGTCAACCATCCACTGTAGTTGAGAGTTAGTAGCGTTAAGGTCACGCGCAAGAACGGGTAAGGCAACGTTTAATGCCGTGTTGCCAACCATTACTACCATAAGCGACAGGCAGAGAACAGCCAGTGTATACCATCGGCGTTCGTAAACTTTCTCAGGAATATAATCTTTTCTTTTGACCATTTTTAATTTTCTTCGCACGAATTCCATATACGGCTTCCCCTTTTAGTAAATTTTAATGCTATACTATATATTGTATAGTAATATGATATTAATCATATATACACTACTATATTTTGTAAAGTATGTAAGCATAATTTATGGATAATAATAAACTACACCTAGACTTAGCGTCATATAATGAGTTTAGAACGGCACTGAAGATTGTTGGCGACAAATGGTCGGCATTAATACTGTTGGCATTATTTCAGTCGAGTAACCCACTACGCTTTACTGAGATTGAACTTGAATGCCCAGGTCTTAGTCCGCGAACTTTGACTCAACGCCTTAGAATGTTAGAAAAAGCAGGGCTGATAATTCGGAAAAAATATAAAGAATTTCCACCACGTACTGAATATGAACTTACAAAAAAGGCCCACGAACTTAAGGTGGCAATTCTTGAATTAAAAAAATGGGCCAGAAAATACTGTAAAAGTAATCAGGTATAAGATTATATGGCATCAATTAGCTGAAGTTACTTTAGAAATCTATATAGGTGAATCCGAAGATCTTATCAAAATGTAACCTTCAGTGTCCTTTGAAGAGAAGATACCAATACTAATTCGGAAAGCGACGGCGGTGTTGGTTGGATTTATTCAGGAACTAGAATACGAGAACCTTAGAGGATATCTTAGTTCAGCCCATCAAGAACAAGGGTCATTTGTTATTGGGATAGACAGCAGAAGCTACTGTCGATGAATACTTATTGCTATACAATTGACAAAATAGCAAATATAGAGTAAAATGAGTACTTTAAATGCGCTAGGAGCTGGCGTAGGTAAGATTACGAGTGGAAAGGTATTAGTCTATGGATAGTCGTTTTGAGTTTCATAGTGGAGATGAATACGATCGTATTTCAGATCTTGTTTTGCGTCGTTTTGATTTGCAAGCAGAGGATTTAGGGTGGGGTAGACACGATGAAATAAATACGGCTTTTAGTGATTATTTGTACGGCAACGATGCTTTACCTGAGCTGGAAGAATTGAGAAAGCAGATCGATACTCATATTAATACCGCTTTAGATCGGATGGACGATTTTAGTTTTACTAATGTTGAGCTGCGATGGGAGGATGGTTCCACTGGCAGACCTTTGGCAGAACTGTATGTTGGTGAAGATGAGGTGCAAGATGCAATTAATCCTGATAGAGAGTTGGCTTGTGTGCCAAAAAAGACACTAGACGAGCATCTGCGTTTTCTGTTTTGTATTCCTGACGGTGAAGATACAAAAGAATTTTTTAAAGCTGTACCATATAACACTAAACTAGATATGCTAAGGGTTGTATATTTGGTGCGACAAGCAGGACTAAGTATCTTGCAACAATCTAAAGAAAATCCTGCCCCACTCCTTAAAACCGCTGCAACGATAACTGCATTTGGAGTAT
Source organism: Saccharimonadales bacterium (SeqCode) (assembly GCA_046350695.1). Taxonomy (GTDB): domain Bacteria; phylum Patescibacteriota; class Saccharimonadia; order Saccharimonadales; family JACQNP01; genus JAGQNP01. The sequence goes on from JAXLZX010000001.1 coordinate 94,415, forward strand.
TAGCAAGTGGAGTTATGGCAAAGACAGGAAATGGCACTGAACATGCCATGGGTGAAGGCACAATAGACGCAGCGCTGGTTGTTGATAGAAAGACTGAAGCAGGTAGGGCAATAGTAGCATTCGATTCTAGTAATCAAGATATTAAAGCTTCAGAAAAAGCAGCAGAAGAATTGTTGGGCGTTACAGACAATGACGTCGTTATCGATGGTAATAAAATAGTGTTTTCAGGTAATAGTACAGAGTTGTCCGACAACAAGTTAATAGCTGGCACATTGGAGGCTCAGCGACCCGATACACAAGCTAAAGGTGCAGCAGAGACTACAGTGACCAAAGAAGAAAAGTCAAAGTTTCCCACGATACCAGAAGAAAAGTTTGCTGCAGAAAAAGTAGCAATTAAGAATGCTCTCGATCACGCTATCGAAACTAACGACCTCGGCCCGTTAAATAATATCGTAGCTAATTCTCCTATATTCCAGCCAAGGTATGATTTGCCGGGTGATTTGGAAAACGGAAAAGTTCGTACAATGCCTCCCGCAAATTTATTAGGTATTCAAGATTTGGATTATGAATTTTCAATGGGCACGCCGGATAAAGAGCGTAACGCAGTTCCTACCGTTATATCTATGGCAATGGCAACAGCGTATAAGTTTAGGAAAAAGATTTTGGAAAATCCCGAACTGTCGGCTAAATATCCAGACTCTTGTATTAGAATGGGTGATTTTTCGGCAGATGAAGGTCATAAGTCTCACTTTGGTGCTCAGGTCGATATAACCTCTGTTATGAAATGTGATGTTTTTGATGGCCACAAATTGGCTGATGGTCCTGTTTTTTGGATTAATCATACCGAGGGAGGGATTGACCAGAATATTACTAACCCCGCTCACAATGAAGATTTGGATAATTCTTTGCTTGAATTTATCGTATCACTCAATATTGATGGAGACACTGTTGTCAGGAATATCCTATACAGTAAGCCAAACTCTCCTGGTGGTGTTCAGCCATTCAAGAACCATAGTCATCATATACATGCAAACGGTAAACCGGCCTATAAAGACTTGGAATTAAAGCATTTCGCTAATGGCGGAGAACGACCCGAAAAAGACCTTAACAAGCTAATGATGGAAATATATGAAAACTACAATGACGGCAATGGTGTCGAAGGAATATCAAAGATTCCAGGAGGGTCTAATGCGTCTGAATCGTTGAATCCTCAAGAAAAATATAATCAAGCCATGCAATTATTGTTAGATGAAATAGCGTCAGGTGAAGGAGTTTGGGATAGTGTTAATATGGGCCATTCTGGAGATACTAAAATTGGCAGCGCTAAGTACAATGAAATATTTGATGGGCGTAAATTGTCCGAACTGTCAATAAAAGAATTAATCGATTTACAGCGTGCAGGGAAGGTTTTTGCGGTTGGACGTTATCAGATGATTGCCGGGAAAATAAAGAATGATAGGTGGGTGCCAGGTACTTTTGAGTCTGCAGTTCAAGCTACTGGTATTGATGTTAATCGCAAGTTTGACGAATCGGCCCAGAATGAACTGGCTATAAACTACCTAATAATGCAAAAAAGGCCAGACCTTGCTAATTATATTAAAGGTGAGTCCAATAGTTTAGACGCAGCTCTGCTTGCGTTAGCTCAAGAGTGGGCTTCATTCCCGGCTCCCCATAGTTATAATGTCCAAAAAGGTCGACCGCTTGGCTCTAGTTATTATTATGATGACAGTGCAGGAAATAAATCAAAAGGCGGACAAGAGACAATAGATAGATTAACGATGATTTTGGTTCATCTTAGAGATACCTATCAAAAGAATGGTACTAGTTTATCTCCTGACTCGGAGTTGGCGCCCGTAGCTCATCAGCCAGAAATTACCAGTAGTGTTAAGGATCTTGTTGGTATAGGGGACTCGTTGACCTTTGGACTTGAAAAAGTAGGCATGGAAGACATGGATGGCGGTGGTATTAATGTTGTTGATATTAACGGACTGGTTGGTAGATCTTTGGCGGGTGGCCCTTCGAAAGAGATACCAGATAATGGTGTTATGGTACTTGATAAAATGATTGCCGAAGGAAAGATTCAAGATGCTGAATTTGTTTATTTCGCCTTCGGTACTAATCATTTAGAGTCGGATGAAGTGTTTGAGAATGAATTAAGAGAATCGATTAATAGAATATCTGAAGTATCAAATGCAAGAGTTTTATTGCCTCTATTGTTCTCTAATGTTAAACATAAGGATTCTCGTAATGGAATAATTAAACGAGTTGCCGAGGAAACTGGGGCAAAGGTAATTAATCCTGGTGAAGGTATAGAGCTTACCGATAAAGCGAAAATCCATCCTGGTAGAGACGGTTATAAAGAAATGGCCAGAAGGATTATTGCTGAAGTAAATAGTATGGACATAAATCCACCAAAAGTAACTGTTCCAGAAGCTGCGCCAACAACTTTGGCTACCGAACAAACTAGTCCAGAAGCAGATTCTTCAACAGCAGAAGTAACCAGTGAGACAGTTAAAGAAGACAAAACACTTGATCAATCTATAGGTAGGTTTAGTAAAGAAGAAGCCAGAGGGATTTATTCTATATGGTTCGAAGAAAAAGTCGAAGTGGATGGTAGGGTTATCAAGACGGTAGACACAGAGGCCTTAGATGAGTGGATGAATAATCTTAAGCCTGTAACAATTCAAGATGGTCTAGAGCTTTACGAGATTCGTTACGATAAATTGCCTGACAGGAAATAGGGAGGAATAATATGCAAATAAGACCAGTTGGAGAAATAACAGAGGAAGGTTTTGGAAGGTATGAACCAGTTGATGGGTCACTACAAGGTCAGGAACTAGAAGTAGGTCACGAGGCTGGCGTTGCACCAGACTTGGATGGGCCACGAGAGTTAGCCGTGGAAGTTTCTGGGTTTTCTGGACAGTCAGCTGAACTCGAGCCAGGCATTAGAAGAGCCAGCAGGGAGACGAGGGTTCCAAATAACGAAAGGTCGTCAATTAGAGAAAGAGCAAGATCTGTCTGGAGGTTTACAAAAGTTGTTGGTCTTACTGCAGGGGCGTTACTTGTGGCACGTGAGATACATGACTTTGGATTTGACTTTGATGCTGAACAAAAGGCTGAAATTACTGTTGACGCTGCAGATAACAGTATTCGAGAGAATGTTTATGTTAATCTAGCTGAAGTCAGCTCCACCTTCCCATTAGAGGTGAAAACTTCCTTGAATCGTTTCGGGCCCTCTAACTGCGATATGAATATCTCTATGAACAAAAAAGACCATGAGGTTACTACTGTTACTAATACTGGTGTGATTTTCGATGTTGTTGATGTAAACCCTGTTACAGAAGACGGAATTTATAAATATGAAATTGATGTCGAAGGCGATATGGAAATGACACCCTCCTCTGTCGACTGGACCAAAACGCCAATATTATTTGATCAGGAACTCAAAGGTCTAGATACTTGCTTCGATATGAATGAAGTAAACTCTGCTATGAATTTAGCAGTAGTTACAACACAGCAGGCTGGACAGCTTGCTACGGCTTGTGCAATCGATAGCAAAGAAGGTGAAGAGGTTATTATTGACGGCATAAAAGAAGACGCCAAGAATCACGGTGATATACCAGAAAATGTACCTAACGATAAGATCAAAGTTAATTTCCCTGGTTTAGATGATCAGCAGGACGCAGCTTATGGTCGGACAGTTCAGGAATTTGACACTGTAACGGGAAAAGTTATAGACGATTACATCGACGCATCGCCTGATAATCACAAAGTTAAGACTAATTTCGATGGTATTAAAAACTGTAAAAAGCATACATTCAAGTTCGGAAATCAAACATCAAGTAGTAATGAAAAGGTTGACGAGGAAAATTAGTAGAATTAATTACAGTGTTTTACAAGAATTAATTGATATAATAAATGTTCTCATTAAACATAAGGAGTTAAGTTGACAGATTTAAATATTGGCAAACAGGGAGAAAAACTATATGTTCCTTCGGTGGTTGCCGTTGAGAGTCTAGAATTTAGACTAGAAAACCCGATGGAGCTTAATTGCCCGCCAGGTGTTTTATTCGCAAATGGAGAAAAACCAGCGTCTAGCAATGGTGGGGTTGTTTCGCTCGGTGGGCGTTTGTGGGGAGTTGACCATGTTGCTGTTGAGTCTAAGAGTAATGAGATTATTTTTAAAAGCACAGACAAATCTGCAATCGAAGTGGAAAAGCCAGAACGTAATGTTGGACGAGTTCGTGAAGAAGGGGTTATTATATTGACCGATCTTGAAACTGAGAATATTGTTTTTGGTGCGCTAATGAAGATTGATAGGGGATGGACTAGAGAGGCGTTTGTCCGATCAAAATTAAATGTTTATCAAGTAGGCCATTTTATAGTAGGTATACCGAATATGTTTTCTAAGTTACCTGATGCGTTACAGATAGTTAAAAAGAATGATACTGAGTTGATAACGAAGCCTAGGGGCTAAAGTTTATTTGCCAACACAAGGCCAACTAATTTAAGATAATAGTTGTATTAATCGCATGGCGCGGTGGCCGAGGAGTTAGGCAGTGGTCTGCAAAACCACGTACACGGGTGCGAATCCCGTCCGTGCCTCCACAAATACTATGAGTTCGTCTGTTGGAATAGAAGTAGAGTTGCCTTGGGTGACTATGTTAAGTCGAGTAGATGTTGAATCTGCAGAGATACTTAGAAATGGTCATAGTTTTTGGAGTTTGAGTAAATCAGAACAGGATCGTGTTCAATTAGGACTAGATGCCCTAGATTTGGAATACAAAGAAAGAGTAGGGCAAGTTTTTGATAACGAAGGGGTAAGGCGTGGGAACGATGGGTTTGCTGAATTTGCTTTTAGTCCCGTTCATGACTCAGAAGATATAATTCAGTCCTTAGACGCGTTATATAATAGTGGAATTCTAATCGAGGACGAGGTGTATCCATTACATTTTACATTTGGAGGTGTTGACAGAAGATTTGGCTGGGTTGCATTAATGTCAATGGAAATTTGTGATGGCTTGCAGCCAGAAAGACTGACGCAAACGAGGTCGTGGGCTCGTAAGGGTACGGCGGGTATTCTAACCAGAAAGCCAGAAGACTTAGAGATAGATTCAATAGCTGTCGAATTTAGAACCCTGCAACTCACTGGTTTGGAACAATTCGTTAAAATAATTAAATTAGGTAAGTCAATTTGTGATTCTATTGCAGAAAACGATTTGGAAAGAGTTATTGATATCAGAAATACACTTACTAATATATTTGCAGATAGCGGTGTAGATACATCAGTATGCTGGCCAAATCCGCAGAAAGATATAAGGCCTTGGCAGGCGATGTCAGAAATACTTAGCGATAGCAAGTCTAGAATTCAAATGCAGGATGAAATTTTTAAAATAATCTGATATCTTATCTAAAGGTTATTGGGCGAGTGGCGGAATTGGTATACGCGACAGACTTAAAATCTGTTGCCTGAATAAGGCTTGAGGGTTCGAGTCCCTCCTCGCCCACCATATAAAGAGATCACTGAAAAGTGGTCTTTTTATATGGATTGTTTAAGGAGTTGACGAGAACAGGAGTGCCAGCCGGAAGCACTCCTCGGCACCCTTGCTTTGTTTCGACACTTGTAGCATCAAACAAAGTTGTATTGAAGGGACAAGGCGAGTCCCTCCTTGCCCACTATTTGAGGAAAAATACTGAATTGAGCAAGCCTCGCCGCCTAGCACAGCAAGGTTGTGCTGCGCCCCGCCCAGAAAAACCGTTTGCATTATTTTTTTGGAGCTACCCCCCGCCGAGATTTTTTTAATTTGAAAAAGGGTGTTTCTGTCGGGGCGCTGTCGCTCCGCGACATCGCGGCTAGATGTTGGCTATTATGTCACCTTTAACTGGCGAATAATCATTTTTGGTTTTCTTTTTGTCGTCTTTTAATACTATAATTTTATCAAAGAAAACTTTTTGTCCTTTAGCGATATCAATACGTTTGTAGTCCTTGTTCACTTTTGCGAATACGTCAGAGTTTTGAATGTGGAAATGTAAATGCGGGTCGGTTGTATAGCCAGAGTTGCCACACTTGGCTATTTTCTGCCCTCTTTTAACTGTATCGCCAACACTAACAACTATGCTGTTTTGCTTCAAGTGTCCGAGTACCGAAAAAAGTTTCCCCTCGTGTTTAATCATTATGTAGTTACCAATGTAATTAAAACTGTTTAGCTCGCTAGGCTTGTTATCTCGCAAGCCATTTACGGTTTCTATAACAACGCCGTCAGCAGGCGCAAGAATATCTGCACCAAAAGAAAAATAATCATTATTGGTTTTGCCGTTAGTACGAAAAAACTTGTTGTCCTTGTCTGTCTGAATAAAATCAAAAGCAAACTTTTGCGAAGCAACGCTGTGATGATGATTTTGTTCTGCGGTGTCGCCACCCCAGAAAGTTAGCCAAGAACCATTAAAGGGTAAGGAAAATTTTACACTCTTCATTTGTAGCCCTCTGGCAACTCAACCCAAATTTTTCACTCAATGCTTGCATTATACTGTCTTAAATCTTTCAGCAGCAACAACAATCCAATGCCTTTCATCAACATTTAGAAACAAACCAACTCGAGAAATCAGGGTAGTCATAGTCTTACTTTTGTAATTCTCTAACTCTGATTTAGCAATTTCAAACTCATCAGGAGATAAATCAAGAGCAATAGTGCTATGTGCAATATACTTATCTACATCGAACTCATCAGCTATAATGTTAATCTTCTCAAGCATTTCCAATAGTATTTTTTGTGCAGAAACAATTTTGCTGTCATATGTATAGGCGTACAAAACCTCATTCCCAAAAGTTCTATATAATCCTAAATTTACTTCAAATTCCTCTACAGAGCTACAGAATTCTTTTAATATTTTCTTTGCACTTACAAATGTATTTTGGTCGGCATTAAAGGGTCTTTTAATTGTAATGTGTGGTGGTTGAAATAGCCCGAATTCATTTCCAGTATTGCTTGAGATAATAAGCTCTAAATCCCTCAGCTCATTATGTGCATCATCATCAATTAGTAGTCCAACTCCAATTTTCATACGCTAATTATACCAGATTTTCCTCTGTCTATATGTCGCTTGCGACATATAGCGGCTTTGCCGCTCTGAGCCACGCCGCCTCTGTCGTTACGGCAGGCGCCCTGATCAGAAACACCCTTTGCAATTAAAAAATGAAATCCGACGAGGGAAAGTCTTAAAGAATAATAATCCAGGCCAACGGAGTGGATAGGCCTTTGTCTTGCATACAACCGGTTTGGTTCAGGCATTTCTGAGAAAAGGTTCTAGCGGAGTTGTAAAGCTACACTATTATATGAAAAACCCAAATTCCCGTACGCAAGGGTGACTGTTTACGTAAACGAGGGATTTTCCTTTTGTGGGGGTCAGAGTTAATTATTAAAAATTAATCATCGATGGGTGGTTTTTTATATTGTATTAACTACTATCAGCAAGGTATAATTAACACATCAAATAAGAGGGAGAAAATATAGATGATTGGGCTTTGGATTGTATTAGGTCTTGTAGCGTTTATAGTTGTTTGGTTGATTGCCATATATAACAGTTTAGTAAAGCTGAATGTTAGGGTTGATGAAGCTTGGAGCGACATAACAGTTCAGCTTAAAAGGCGTGCTGATTTAATTCCGAATTTAGTTAATTCAGTCAAAGGTTATGCCAAGCATGAAAGCAAGGTTTTTGAAGAAGTTACAAATGCTCGTGCGGCAGTTATGTCTGCTAGTGAAAAGGGCCCAGTAGAAACCGCAAAAGCTGAAAATATGTTCCAGTCAGCCATGAAAAGCCTGTTTGCTGTAGCTGAGGCTTATCCAGACCTAAAAGCTAGCGATAACTTTAAACATCTACAGGAAGAGTTGGTAGACACTGAAGATAAAATACAGGCTGCCAGGAGATTTTATAATGGGTCTGCTAGAGATCTTAATATTAAAGTCAAGTCATTTCCAAATAATCTAATTGCAGGTATGCTTGGTTTCAAGGAAAAAGAATTCTTCGAGGTTGACGAAGCCGAACAAGCAGCCATAAGCAAGCCAACAGACGTTCAATTCTAGTATTGAATCCTTACTCTGATATGGATCGGGGGAGCAAAAAATGTATAACGAAATAGCTGCCAACAAAAGAAAGACAGTACTTATGATGATATTGTTCATAGTATTAGTTGGAATTCTGGGGTGGCTTTTTGCTCTTTTTATCGGTGATCAATCATTAACCGTTTATATTCTTATTGCAGCTGCTGTATACGTAATCTTTAGCTACTTACTGTCTTCCAAGACCGCACTGGCTATAAATGGCGCTCAAAGGATAGAGAAAAAGGATAACCCTAGGTTATGGCGAATTGTAGAAAATTTGGCTATTACTGTGGGGCTACCGATGCCCAAAGTTTATATTATGAATGATATGGCACTGAATGCATTTGCAACTGGTCGTAACCCCGAGAATTCTTCGGTCGCCGTTACTTCGGGTTTGCTGGAAGTGATGAATGATGCTGAACTCCAGGGAGTTATGGCTCATGAACTCGGGCATGTCAAGAATTATGACATCCGGGTATCAATGATAGCATTCGCTCTTGTTGCGGTTGTGGGCATAATTGCAGACATTATGCTGAGGATGACGTGGTTTAGGGATGAGGATGACACAAACCAAGTTGCCTTTTTAATTGGACTTATAGGTGCCATACTTGCTCCGATAGCTGCGGCGCTTATACAGTTGTCAATATCTAGAAAGAGAGAATTCTTGGCTGATGCGACGGGTGCTTTAGCTACTCGGTACCCCGAAGGTCTTGCTAGTGCGCTAAAGAAAATAGGTGAGTCCGGCGGGACTATGCGCAAGCAAAACTCATCGACGGCACATTTGTTTTTTGCTAATCCTCTAAAAGGAAAAAAGGTTGCTAGTATGTTCAGTACGCATCCTCCGATAGGCGAAAGGATTGACAGGCTAAATAAAATGGGGTCATTGAAGTAGTTATGACAGTCGAAGACAAGAAGTTAAAGAAATCAGAGAAAGAGGTCAAGCCTCGCAAACTACGTGTGGCGCGTCTTAAGCGTCGTAAGGTCAAGAAGAATATTAAAGCCTCACGTTCAGATGTTGCAAGCGCTTTTAAGATTATGAGGCTAAATCTGAAGCATATTTTTAAACATAAGAAAATATTTATAGGCATAGCTTTTATTTATTATCTAGCTAGCCTAATACTGGTCAATAGTATCGCAGGAACATCTGATTACACCGAGATTAAGCAAATGTTAAATGAAGCTCTCACCGGATTTGTGGGTCAGATAAGTACCGGCATAACACTATTCGGAATGCTTTTGAGTAGTGGTGAGACTGCAGCCAGCAGTGAGGCAGGGTCGGTATTTCAGACGATTTTGTTGATAATTATTAGCCTTGCAACTATATGGGCGTTCAGGCAGACCTATGCAAAATCAAAAGTTAGCCTGAAGGATAGTTTTTATAAGTCAATGACACCATTAATACCGTTTATTTTGGTATTGCTTGTTTTAGGTTTGCAGATTATCCCTGCAACGGTAGGAACATCTCTATACAGTTGGGCTATTTCTCAGGGTGCAGCCACTACCTTTGTTGAAAAGGCAGTGTGGCTGATAATAGCCCTAATATTAATAATGTTCACGATATATATGGTGTGTTCATCGGTCTTTGCATTATATATAGTCACTTTGCCTGATGTCACTCCTGTGCAGGCGTTACGTTCTGCCAGAGAATTGGTCAGGTATCGTCGCTGGACCGTAATTCGCAAAGTCCTATTCTTACCCATAAGCTTAGTACTAATTGGTGCTTTGATAATGATACCGATATTGCTCTATGTAACTCCAGTTGCACAGTGGGTTTTTATTTTCTTAACGATGATCGGTGTCGTGGTGGCACACGGTTATATTTATAAGCTCTATCGAGAATTGATGTGAATAAGTCAGAGGCTAAAGACAGAATAAGTAAGCTTAAAAAACTCATAAACGATTATCGTTACCACTATCATGTATTAGACGAGTCAATAATGAGCGAGGCAGTAGCCGATAGTCTAAAGCATGAGCTGACTCAGTTGGAAGAACAATTTCCAGAGTTATTAACATCCGATTCGCCATCACAGAGAGTTGCCGGGAAAGCTCTGGACAAGTTTGTTAAAGTTCCACATCTTTATCGTATGCTAAGTCTCAACGACGTATTTAATAGAGAAGAGGTTGAGGCGTGGGTAGTTCGTGCTAATAAGCTCGTACCTGGGCGCAGACACGAGTATTTCTGCGATATTAAAATGGACGGACTGGCCTGTACTCTTATTTATCAAGATGGCAATCTAACGACCGCGATAACTAGAGGTGATGGTCGAATCGGTGAAGATGTCACAATGAACGTAAGAACAATTGAAAATGTTCCTCTCTCACTTAGAGCAGTTAAGGGCAAGGAGGTATTTCTACACGGTCGCACCGAGATTCGTGGAGAGATAGTAATGTATAAACAAGATTTTGAAAAGCTCAATCAAGGTCGTGAAGCCGAAGGATTGCCATTATTTATGAATCCGCGTAATCTAGCAGCTGGTACCATTCGTCAGCTGGACCCTAAGCTAGTCGCTGCTCGGCCATTGCATTTCAGGGCTTACGATCTTTTGCGTGATAATCCAGACGAAGTTCCCAGCTATTCATTCGCTTATATCACCATTAGAGAACTGGGCATAACAGCAAACTCGGATGCCTCGGTGTTTTCATCTGTAAATAGTTTGATGGGGTATGTCGGCGAATGGGAAGCGAAGCGTGAGGACTTACCATTTAATACCGACGGACTTGTCATAAAAATCAACAATCGCGAACTCTATAGAGAACTTGGTGTTGTTGGTAAAACTCCTCGTGGAGCGGTCGCATATAAATATCCAGCTGAAGAATCTACCACTAAAATTAGAGATATTGTAATTAGTATTGGAAGGACTGGTGCGGCTACGCCTGTCGCGGTTTTTGATCCAGTTATTGTTGCTGGTACGAAAGTTCAGCATGCATCATTACATAATGCTGACGAGATTGACCGTAAAGATATTAGGGTTGGAGATACAGTCATTATCTATAAGGCTGGCGATATTATTCCACAGGTCGAGAGAGTACTTTTAGATCTTCGTCCTAGCGGAGCAAAACGATTTAGTATGGAATACGAACTAACTCGCCAATACCCAGAGTTACAATTCACCAGACCAACTGGTGAAGCTGTATATAGAGTAGTGGGTGCCACCGGATCGATTCTTTTGAAAAAAAGCTTAGAACATTTTGCCAGCAAGACGGCACTCGATATTGATACGCTTGGAGAAAAGAATGTTGAGGCACTCGTAGATAATGGGCTCGTGAAAGATATTGCCGATATTTACCAGCTTGAAAAAGAAGAACTTCTGAAGCTCGAAAGATTTGCTGAAATATCGGCTGACAATCTCATTAACGCAATTGCTGCAAAGAGAAATGTTAGCTTACCAAGATTTATTTATGGTCTTGGCATACGACATGTAGGTGCTCAGGCTGCAATTGATCTGGCGAATAAATTCAAGCGTTTGGATAGTTTAGGAGCAGCAACGTATGATGATCTTAGAGATGTAGAAGGCGTGGGAGAAATAGTAGCAGAGTCGATTTTGGCATGGTTTGCAGATGAAGAAAACGAAGCACTACTAGCTAAATTTAAGCGCCTTAGCGTTTGGCCTGAAGATGTTAAATCTGCTGGCGGCAAACTGTCAGGTAAAAAGTTTGTAATATCTGGAACGTTAGAGTCAATGAGTAGGGATTTGGTTGCAGAAAAGATTCGTGCCCTGGGCGGTACATTCCAGTCAACTGTTGGCAAGGATACTAGCTATCTAGTCACCGGCAAGAATGTCGGTGCAAACAAAATAAAGAAGGCCAAAAGTTTTGGCACCCAAGTTATTGACGAAAAACAATTACATGAGATGCTATAGTTGACATCAGACTCAAAAGTATTATGCTTAAGGTATATCGTGCGTTTTCTGCGGCGCCTGTTTGAAACAAAAACTTATTAAAAACAAACACCCGCCGCCGGGTGGGCACGCACGAAATAAAAAATTCCGATTGAATTCGGAATTTTTTATTGGTGGACATCGGGTTACTGCTACTGAACCTGATGTACTAGAGCGATTATACCGTACCTTGCGGAGCTACACTAACCTACAGGCACGGCTAGGCAAGGTACAGCAAGCTTTGGACGTACTCGTAAAGCCCGACGGTTTTGCTGCTATAAGTTTCATAGGCTAAGAGTATAATAGAGCTATGAGTGATACAGAGGACTCTAAAGAATCGACCGACCCGAGTGGCGAAAGGTACATACGAGCCGACGAAGAATAGCCCCCTACATAGCAAGGGGGGCTTTTTTATACTTGTCTGTAAACGCACTACCTACCTATAAAAACGTCGACACCATAAAATCATTTGTTTTTGGATTTTAGCCCAACAAACAAAACCCCAAAACAGGGTGGAGTTTGTTGTATAAAATTGTTGGCAAAAAGCTACGAGAGGATATTTTTGGCTGTTGCCTTTGCTAGAACGTCCATAGTATCAAAGATGTGTACGCCGTCGCTTCTCGGCAGCAGCAATTGCAAGTCCGTACACGCAAGAGCAACGCCATCGACACCGCTCTTTGCTAAGTTGTCCACAACTTCCATAATCAACTCACGGTCGCTATTTAGGTGTTGCCCCTCAACAAGCTTCTGTATAACCTTGTCCATCTTGGCCTTTTGCAGTTCATTAGGCGTACTGAACGCAATATTATTCTCTTGTAGCTTTGTCTCGTAAACATTGTTTGCAATTGTTGCGGAAGTTGAAATTAAACCAACTTTTTTCATATTGTTTTGACGCAAGTAAGAAACTGTTTCCTCAACAATACTGAGTACGGGTATATTAACCGCTTGTCTGATATCCTCTATAAAAACGTGTAGAGAGTTACAGGGCATTACGATAAAATCTACGCCACTCTTTTCAAGCCGTTTTGCCTCACCAACTAAGAACGGTATATAACGTTCTTTGCCTTTGTTATGCTCGATTAAATCTCTTTCGATTTCAAACAGAAGAGGCACACTACTAATAACTATCAAAGGCCTTTGCGTGCTGTTTTGCTTTTGACACTGGAAGATAACCTTTAAATAAAACTCTGATGTGGTCTCAGGACCAAGTCCACCTATAACTCCTACTGATTTCATACGCTTATTATAGCAATATTACCTGATTAACTACAGCATATGCTAGCTACCTTGCAGGTTGCGTATCAGTATTGCTAAAACCTCGTTTTGCCATAGCCTCGTCAAAGTGTTTGCCCATATAGAACAGGTCGGCAATACTACTAAACACGACAGATTTGATAGAAGAAGATACTATTTACCAAGAGCTAGTGTTGAACCTACGAGTAGCAGACAACGTTGTGTCTGTTATAAAGCTAAATCCACCATACGATTTGATGGTGGATTTAGAAAAAGTCGTTTCTGGTGGAGATACGGGGACTCAAACCCCGGACCTCTACGCTGCCAGCGTAGCGCTCTAATCAACTGAGCTATATCCCCTTAAATGTATAAGTGGAATTCTACAGTACAACAAAAGTTACTCCAATAGATAATTTTGCTTATCATAATTATGTTGTGACAAATACCGAAGTAGTGACTATATTAATACATTACTGTTACAATTGACTTTATGATTGGGAAAAATTCTAAGACTAATGGTTCATCGTTTGCTGACAGGTGGTTAATTAAGATAATTATTATAGTTGCGGTTATTTTGTTTACTACCTCAAGCGTAATTTTTTGGTGGCGGCAGATTCGAAATAATCCTGAAAATATCTTCAGGTCTGTCATAAATAATAATTTGCGAACCGCGAGTGTGACTAGGACTACAGTGCAGGAGAGCGGCGCACAAAAATTACAGCAAATAATGAGAATTCAGAATCGTACACAACATGTTACAAATGGGAGAACAGTTATATCACAAGGTAGGGGTACGGTTGTAGTAACGGAAAGTATTGGCACACCAAGTACCGAGTATATTAGGTATGTAAGTATCGATACTGATCAGAAAAATTCTAAAGGTCAGAGGTTAAGCTTCGATGGAGTTACTGGGCTATGGGCAGAGAATAAACCAGAAGAAAACAAACTGAGTAGCCTTTACCAGGATGTAACTATCGGTGGTTTTTTCCTTTTTGCTGATTTAGACGCTCAATCTCGACAGACATTGGTAAACAAAATATTTGATGATGGAGTTTATAGTGTTGATTATGCTGCCAGTAAAGGATTTAAAGTTTCAGGACGACCTAAAATTTCATACAAGGTTGAATTAGATCTAAAACAGTACATTACCTCAATGCAAGAATACGGTAAGATGGTTGGCATATCGCAGTTTGATGAAATCGACCCAAATGCATATGAAGGTGCAGAACCAGTAGCTATGAGCGTCCTAGTTGATGTTCTAACGCAGAGGATTGATGCAGTGAAAACAGACGATGGCTCTACAGACCAGACGTATAGTGGTTATGGAATAATTGAAAATATTGATATACCACAGAATGCTATGCCAGCATCGGAACTTCAAGATAAGTTAACCGAAAAAGCTAGCGCTTAATAATCGATTAATCTATAATACAATTCAATGTAAGCTTATCTGGAGATGTTTGCGATGGATTTAAAGAACGATCAAAATGTCGACGAAAGTAATATATCGAATGATAATAGTGGTTTTGGGTCGACAGACACAGTCGGTAATAACCTCGAAAGTCAGTCGACAACTACTCCTGACGTCACAAATAACACTGGTTTTACTCAAAGTCAATCTGGTCGTCAAGACCCGGTCGATATTAGCCCCAGGAACAACACGCTAAACAATAGCATCCCTAATGATACTCAAAATAAGATCGATATACAGCAAAACAATGCTTCTCAACCTACATCGTCTAAGCCGGTTGGTACGGTTGGTAGTTTTGTTGCCGGATCTGATTCGATAGGTCAACAAGCCACTGATACCACTAAGCCGATGGGTAAAAAGAGGAGATTGAAGAAACTAGGAGTGGTGCCGATTATAATTATTGCTTTTATTATATTGTTATCGGTCGGTGCAGCTGCATATATTGGTGTGGTATTACCAAACAATCCTGATAGTCTATGGAATAAGGCACTTTCTAACAGCGCAAAAAGCCTCGAAAAACTAGCTGAATATCGAGAATCACAAAAAGACGTAAAAGGCGCAAACTTTAAAGGAGACTTTAAGTTTGACTCTGGTAGTATAGTGGCCGATGGGAGTTTCGAGGGCAAAACATATGAAGGAAACTCAGAAATAAAGGCAGATATAGGTGCTGTAGGAGCAAGGATTAATGCTGAATTATTAACCAATAAACCAGAGTCGGCAAAAAGTCCGGATATCTATATTAAGGTTGATGGATTGGGTAGCTTAGCGTCTGTATTGGGTCAGGGTAATCCTGAAATCCAATCACTCGTCGAATCTGTCAATGGTCAATGGTATGTGGTAGACCATACGTTAATTGATCAAGTGGCTGCCGAGGCTGGATCAGGGTTGGGTACGTTGTCCCCAGAGGAAACACAGAAACTAACCGACACTCTTATATCTGCCACTAACGAATATATTATTAGTAATGTTCCAGAGAAAGCTGTCTTGACTGTTACAGAAGAGGTCGGCAAGGAAACATTAAATGACAGAAAAGTTTATCACTATAAAGTTAGTATAAACAAAGATAACCTCGTCAAATACTTAGAAACACTCAAGTCTCGAATAAAAGAGTTGAACATAAAGAGTTTTGAAAATTCTGATAAAACTTTTGACGTTGCAATAAAAAATGTACAAGAGAGTCAGGATTTAACTGTTCCAGCAGATGTATGGGTTGATATGAAAACGAAATTAATTAGGAAAATAAAACTCACTAATAAAGATAGTCAAAACCAATACTTAGAAGTTTCACTTAACTATGATGGTAAGAGTAAAGAATTCCCATTAGAATTTAAAGTTATGTCCGATGAAAACCATACAAAAAGTGACATTAAGCTTAATGTTACTCTTGATACGGGCAGTAATAAAACAACAACCACTCTTAATGCGGACATAGAGGAAGAAGGGACAAAGTCCAATGTAGGTGTTAACTTCACAATAGAAAATAACAATGATCCTGTAAATGTTGCGTTGCCAAAAGATGCTAAGTCGATCTATGAATTAATTGGATTATTTGGAGTAGGTACCCAATCAAGTGATGTACCTTCAGTATCGCAGACGTTAGGAGTATTTGATATTCGCGATCTATAGGTGTAGGTGTTGTATACTTAAGGCTGATGGAAACAAAGCAAGTCGTAGTCAATAAATTACTGACAACATATTCTGTACTTGGTAGTGGTAGTACAAAGATCATATTACTTCATGGATGGGGCGATAGTTCGAAAACCTTTTCTAAACTTCTTGGGGGGATGAGTATTAAAGGCTGTCAGTTCTTTGTACCAGATTTGCCTGGATTTGGAAAAACCGAAAATCCCCGTGAGGCGTGGGGGTTGAGTAATTATGCAGAGTTTGTCGGGGAATTCATTAATAAATTAGACCTGAAGGTCTATTGTGTAATTGGTCATTCAAATGGTGGTGCGATTGCTATTCGGGCGCTATCAGATAACTGTATACAAGCAGAAAAGCTAATCTTGATTGCTTCTTCTGGTGTCAGAGGTGAGTATAAGGGAAGAAAAAAGCTAATGAGACTTATAGCAAAAACAGGAAAAGTAGTAACTTACCCCTTGCCTAAAACAACCAAGAAAAAAATTAGAAGTAGGGCTTATAAAACTATCGGCTCTGACATGCTGGTTGCAGAACACTTGCAAGACACCTTCAAAAAAGTAGTAAGCGATGACGTGCGACAAGATGCCTCAAGGTTAAAAATTGATACCCTACTTATCTATGGTAATGAAGATTGCGCTACACCTCCAAGCTACGGTCAGAAATTAAGTGCAAATATAAAAAACAGCAAACTAGAGTTAATAGATGGGGCAGGACATTTTGTTCATCAAGAATATGCCGATCATGTCGCCGATTTAGTAGTGAGGTTTTTGACATGAAATGGGTGAGGTATTTTTTGCCTAACGCCGCTTACAAACAAGTTTACATGCTTCAACAGCTTGAGTATGACCCGTTTAAATTATTTAAGTGGGTCATATCGTTTCCTGACCTAAAAAATACAGTTAACAGAGGAAAGTTGATTCTTACGCCAAAAGCGCTAGGACTTCTTGTCGTTGCTTATTTAATGTGGTTATTAGCAGTGTTATCTGGGGTCTATTGCTTATTAAGCCAGCAGTATATAATTGGCCTAATCTTAGTATTCATTAGTTTTGATTTGACCTGGCTTTCAATCTTTACTGTCAGCCTATTGGGCAAGGTTATTTTGGATGCCAAACGTAAGCCCTTTTTGGATAAGGCAAGAACTATATTCGCAGATACCAATGCGACAAAAATTGCAGTTATGGGTAGTTATGGCAAGACTAGTATGAAAGAAATTTTATCTAGTGTATTATCTGATAAATTTAAGGTGGCATTTACTCCGGGAAATAAAAATGTACCAATAAGTCATGCACGATGGGCAGTTTCGGGGCTTACCGGTGATGAGGAAGTGTTGGTTGTTGAATATGGCGAGGGCGAACCCGGCGATATCAGTAAGTTAGCTAGTTTGAGTATGCCAAACTTGGTAATCATGACTGGACTTGCACCAAACCATTTAGATCATTATAAAACCTACGAAAATTTAGTTAAGGATTTCCTGGACATAGAAAACTATACCGAAGCAAGAGACGTCTATGCCAGCGATTCAGCTAAGGAATTCATTGATGGTCTAAATCATAGGCCTAGGCTTTACGGTGAAAACAGTGTAGACGGATGGAAAATCAGCAATATTCTCATTAGTATTAACGGTACTAACTTTTTGATGAAAAAAGGATCAAATACCATAAAAGTAAAATCAAAACTTCTTGGTCGGCATAATGTGGGACCGTTAGGGCTAGCTGTGGCTATTGCCTTTAGCCTAGGTATGAATAAGGAAGAGATTGAGGATGCTATTTCCAAGACAAGTGCATTTGAACATCGAATGCAGCCTAGAAATGTGAACGGTGCTTGGATAATTGACGACACTTACAACGGTAATCTGGAGGGCTTTAAAGCAGGGTTGCGTCTAATGAGTGAATTAAATGCTAAACGCAAGATTTATGTGACTCCTGGACTAGTAGATCAAGGTGAAGAAACACAGAGGGTGCATTATGAAATTGCAAAAGCTATTTATAGTGCTAATCCTAACATAGTAGTACTAATGAAAAACGAAAATACAGAATTAATTTATGGCGTACTACGGGAGCTCAAGTTTTCTGGAGAGGTAAAAATGGAAACAAATCCTCTAGAATACTACAAAAATATAGATCAATTTATCGCAGCTGGAGATCTGATCTTAATGCAAAATGATCTGCCAGATGCATATAGTTAATTGTATGTAGTAATTGTATACTTTAATTATATAATAGGAGTAACATATGAAAACAATTGCGGTTATTTTCGGCGGGCGATCTACCGAGCATGATGTTTCGATCATGACGGCTATTGCGAGCGTGATCAGGCCATTAGAGCTTACTAAACGATATCAGGTTGAGCCTGTATATATTTCTAAAGACGGCAGATGGTTTTGGGATAAAAAACTAAAAGATATTAAGCTTTTTCAGAGCGGTGATATAGAAGATTTTTTACGTAAGAGTTCGACGGTTCAACTATCATTTGATGGTGGTTTGACTCTTGTTAAGTCAAGCCAATTTGCTGGGCGAAAAGCATATAAAAAGATTGACTTAGTATTCCCGGCAATGCATGGTACGCACGGCGAAGACGGTGAGTTAATGGGCTTACTAGAGATGGCTAGTGTTCCATATGTTGGTTGCGGGCCGACAGCTAGTGCGATTGCCATGGACAAAGTATTAGCAAAACAAGTGGTACAGAGCGAGGGTATTGATAGTACGCCATGGACTTGGTTTTACTCCCGAGATTTAGCTAGGAGGCATTCTGAAATATTGAGGAAAATCGACAGTCTAGAGTATCCATTATTCGTAAAGCCGGCGCACCTGGGTTCAAGCATAGGAATTTCCAAAGTGGATAATAAAGATCAACTTATGAATGCGCTGGAGGTGGCCGCTCATTACGATGACAAGATTATTGTTGAACAAGGTGTGAATAATCTGATTGAAGTTACATTGCCAATAATTGGGAATGATGAGTTGACACCCGCTCTAGTGGAACAGCCTTTGGTTTCATCTGAAGACTTTTTTGACTTTGACACTAAGTATATGAGGGGCGGTAAAGGTAAAAAAGGTGGAGGTAAGAAGGGTGTTCACGGTTACAGTAACCTGCCTGCTAAAATTTCTGACAAACTTTATCGAGTATCGGAAGAGCTCGCTCTTGCGTCATATAGGGCAGTTGGGTGCTCTGGTATTGCCAGGATCGATATGTTGATAGATGAGAAAACAGGTAGGGTTATGTTTAATGAGATTAATCCTCTGCCAGGCGATCTTTACGCTCATAATTGGCGGGCATCTGGTATTTCACAAGTTGATCTTGTGCAGAAGTTAGTGGAATTAGCAGAAGATCGTTGGAAAGAAGTCCTCTCTCGAACAACAACTTTTAACACAAACTATTTGAAGCAGTTTTAACCATGCGCGCTAGAATTACTCACCCAGGAGCAGGTGAACTTCACTACGAGATCAGGAGTATTGTAGAGTTTGCTAATAAGTTACAGGCCACAGGATTGGAAATAGTTTGGGAAAATATTGGTGATCCGATTGCTAAGGGCGAAAAGGTTCCATTATGGATAAAACAATTAATTGCAAAAGAGTCATTGAACGATTTGTCGCTTGCTTATTCACCCACGAAGGGGCTGCTAGAAGCCAGACGATATTTAGCTGAAGTTCGGAGCAAGCAGACTAAAGGGGATATCACAGCCGAAAATATCATCTTTTTTAATGGATTGGGTGATGCGATCCATGAAATATACACATGGCTAAGCCCATTTGCCCGCGTGCTCGGTCCAAGCCCAGCTTATCCAACCCATTCGTCGAATGAGGGTGCGCATGCTCGTTCCAGGCATCGAACATATAATTTAGATCCAGATAATAATTGGTTACCTGATATGAAGGATGTTAGGGATAAGGTACATTTCGATCCTGATATAGTGGGATTGTTAATTATTAATCCTGATAATCCCACTGGCATGATCTATCCACCAGAGGTTCTTAAAGATTTAGTTGGTATAGCCAAAGAGTATGGTCTTTTTTTAATTGCAGATGAAATATACGCAAATTTAGCCTTTAATCAGGAAGAATTTATTTCGTTGGCAGAGCTGGCTGACGGTGTTCCTACAATGATAATGCGTGGTCTATCCAAGGAAGTGCCTTGGCCGGGGAGTCGTTGTGGCTGGGTAGAATTTTATAATACAGATAAAGATCAAGATTTTGCAAAGTATGTTAAATCAGTAGAAGAGGCCAAAATGAACGAAGTGTGTTCGACCACTTTGCCGCAAGCTGTTCTACCTAAGATTTTATCTGACGGCAGATACGATAAGCATTTAGAGAAAAGGCGTCAAAAATATGCTTCGCGGGCAAAGCTCGCAAATGACATGTTCGAAAGTAATAAATACTTAAATGTTATAGAACCGGGGGGCGCCTTCTACTTATCTGTAACCTTGAGTGATGAGTTTTTTTGTAATCCGCCAAGAATTAGTATAAATAATCCGGTCGTCAGACAACTATTAGATGGTGAGATCGATAAAGAGACAGATATGCCAATTGATAAAAAGTTTTGCCTAGAGCTATTAGCTTCCACTGGTATCTGTACGGTGCCACTTTCTAGTGGTTTTAACAGTCATGTCCAAGGGTTTAGAATGACTTTGTTGGAGGAAGATATTAAAAAATTCATAGGAACAATTAATCAGATACTGGATTTATTTTAATTGCTTGTGGTTGCGTAAAAAGTTATCTAACTTAAAATAATCTACAATGAGCGAGGTTTTACAGAACATAGATACCGGCGAAGAATTTCCAATAAAAGGTATTAGGTTCACTGCAGATGTTTTTCCTGGTACGGATATATCATATGCAGTAGACACAGGTTATGATACATCTGCTTATTGGGTTGAGGACAATCGGATTGCTATCAATGATGCCGTGTGGGGAAAGATGAGTATAGGTGCAGAGCCAGGCGATGAAGTATTTTTGGATATAGTGAACCATCCACTAATAAGACGGCTTCATGCGATTGAGCAGCTTACTCTTCCTAGGAGTATGACAACAATTGCTGGAACTTCAGATTTTAGTAGATGGGAGCATGTCTGGGGTAGTGTGGTTCTGACTAGAAAACTTTCAAATAATTTAGATATTAGCGACGAAGAAAAAAGAAAGCTGGAACTCAGAACTTTATTATCCGATAGTGCTCATTGGGCGTTTTCCCACCTAGGTGATTGGATATTGCAAGGTGCTGGTGGAGCTGAAGATGCGCATGACGATCATCAACTAGAACTTATTAACAAAACAGGAATGTCAGAACTACTTGAGGGTCATGGTTATTCGGCAGAAGAACTTTTGGTCAAGTCAGATCATAATGATTGGGTCGAATGCCCGAGTCCTGATTTGAATATTGACAGAGTAGATTATGGCGTTCGCGAATCAATGAGATGGATTGGTGGTTATTCACTAAAAACGCATATTAATAGATTGCCATTTGAAGTCAATCAAGATGACCAATTAATAATGACAGATATGGAGTCGGCAAGGCAATTTACTAAAGCATACATGCTTTTATCCTCAGAACATTGGGCCGAACCGGTTCACAGACTCCAGTTGAGAATACTTGAAGAAATGGTTAAGTATTCTCTGATTCATTATGAACCTTCCTCTATGCGTCCTTTGATAAATTGGGGACCATATCATCCAAGGGATATGCTCATGAGTATTGATTATGATTTTGAAGCTAGCCATCATACTTCAATGCCATTTATGTGGGCGCTACATGACATTGCTAGTAATGTAGGGCGAGAAAAACGATTGATATTTAGAACGATGAGAGCGTCCTTTTTGATGGATTTCATTAGCAATAATAGCGAAACTGAGTTTCCTGATCCTTTAGTGGGTGGACGACCTCATTTTAATAGGCATTCGCTTTCTCCAAGCAATGTAGAGATTGTCCCATTAGAGGAGGATCAGGGTGTAGGAGATTTTGAGTCGAATCCGAATTTGTTAGATTTTTACCTGCCAGAACTAAAAATGAGAAGCATTAATCCATTGGTTGATACTCCGCAAGGCCCAAAAAGACTAGGCAATCTCGATGAGAATGTTAGTCAGTTAATCGAACAGCATAAACAAATCGTATCCAGGAGATACCTAGCTAGGATTGCATTGAACTCGGATTTTATGTCAATAGTTTCTGAAGGAATAAAAGACAATCAACAAAACTGGGTAGGACATTTAAAGTATCCAAGAATGGATGACGAAACATTTAGGGGGGTATTTGAAAATGTTTCTGAACTTGCGGTGGCTGTCAGAAAAACTGACTTAGAATGGTTTAGGTAAGTAGGATATAATAGTCTAGAATTATATGAAGCGTTACAATCCAAAAGAAATTGAACCAAAGTGGCAGAAAACTTGGGAGGTAGACGGTATATATCGCGCCTCCGAAGATACCACCAAACCAAAACGTTACGTTTTGGAGTATTTCCCGTATCCTTCGGGCGCAGCTATGCATGTTGGACACGTCCGGAACTATACAATTGGCGATGTCGTAGCCCGATTTTCGCGCATGCGCGGTAATAATGTACTTCACCCAATGGGGTGGGATGCGTTTGGTTTGCCAGCAGAGAATTATGCCATAAAGAATAACATTAGTCCGCAACAAGCAATAGCTCAAAATACTTCAAAATTTAAACAGCAATTAACGCAGATGGGTTTTAGTTATGATTGGTCTCGTGAAATAAATAGCAGCGATCCTGGTTACTACAAGTGGACACAATATTTCTTTACCTTGTTATTCGAGAGAGGGCTGGCTTATCAAAAGGAAAGTTTGCAGTGGTGGTGCGAAACAGACAAGACGGTTCTTGCTAACGAACAAGTAGAAGCGGGTCGTTGCTGGCGATGTGGAAACGAAGTAACTAAGAAGCCCTTGAAACAGTGGTTCTTTAAGATAACAGATTATGCTGATCGTCTGGTTAAGGATCTTGATGATTTGGACTGGTCGGATTCCATAAAATCTATGCAGAGGAATTGGATTGGCAAGAGCAAGGGTGCGGAGATTGACTTTGCAATTGAGGGATACAATGAGTTGCTTAAGGTATTCACCACTAGACCAGATACTTTATTCGGCGCCACCTTTATAGTGCTAGCTCCAGAACATCCTTTAGTGGAAGCTATAACCACAAAAGAGCAGCAAAAGGCAATTGGTGAATACATAAAACAAACCCAAACTAAAAGCGATATCGAACGTCAAGAAACTGACAGGGAAAAGACCGGTGTGTTTACCGGTGTATATGCTATAAATCCGGTCAATAATAGTAAAATACCAATTTGGATTTCAGACTATGTATTGTATGGGTATGGAACGGGCGCAATTATGGCTGTTCCGGCCCACGACGGTAGGGATTATGAATTTGCTTTAAAGTTTAATTTACCAATTATTAATGTAGTTGAACCCCGATTCGGGAAGATTCAGGGCGATGAAATATATAAGGAAGCAATAATTGCTGTTGTACGCAATCCAAAAACCCAAAAGGTTATTGTTTTGGACTGGGGGCCAAGGAAAGAAAATTATGGTGGCAACCTATTTATAGGTGGTGGTATCGAGGAAGGTGAAAATCCGATCGAGTCTGCGAAAAGAGAAATTATTGAAGAAACTGGCTATAAAAACTTTAAGCATATAAAAACGGCCAACAGCCACGTAAATAACTATTTTTATTCAACAGTTAAACATAAGAACTATCATGCTAGATTTTTGCCAATGCTATTTGAACTTGTGAATGAAGAAAGAGTTGAACAGAAATTGGATGAAAATGAAAACCAGTTTGAAATTAGATGGAAAGACGAAAAATTACTTGAAAATGAGATAACAGATGAGGCGCATTTATTCGGCTATAAATTGTTACAAGATGAAGTCATATACAACGGAGAAGGTATACTTATTAATTCGGGGCAATTCAATGGTCTGTCCACCTCAGATGCGCGCGAAAAAATTGTGGCTGATTTAGCAAAGAAGAATGTCGGAACTGAAAAAGACAACTATAAAATACGGGATTGGTTAATAAGTAGACAGCGTTATTGGGGTGCACCCATACCTATTATTCACTGTCCAGATGATGGTGCTGTACCAGTGCCAAAAGACCAGTTACCAGTTGTGTTGCCTGAGGTAGAGAGTTATCAGCCGACTGGGGAGGGCGCGAGTATCCTTGCTTCAGTTAAAGATTGGGTAAATGTTGATTGTCCAAAGTGTGACGGTCCTGCTATGCGTGAGACAGATACAATGGATGGTTTTGCCTGCAGTAGCTGGTATTTCTTACGATTCACAGACCCTAGTAATAACAATGAGCCTTTTGACTCTGCTAAGGCTAAGTTTTGGCTACCCGTTGACGACTACATTGGAGGTGCCGAACATGCCGTAATGCACTTGCTCTATGCCAGGATGTGGACAAAAGTTATGTATGACGCGGGTCTGATTGAATTTAATGAACCATTTAAATCACTGCGCAACCAAGGAATGATACTTGCGCCCGACGGACGTAAAATGAGCAAAAGTTGGGGTAATGTAATTGCGCCGGATGAGCTGATTGAGCAAGGTTATGGTGCAGATTCAGTAAGGATTATGGAATTATTTATTGGCCCATGGGATCAAGAAGCAAGTTGGTCAGTCGAGGGTATGGGTGGATGCTTTAGGTTTTTGCAACGAGTTTGGACTCTTGCTTACGAGTATATTGAATCTGGTAAGAAGCTTAACGGACCTCTTACTTGCCGTACAATGCACCATACTATAAAAAAAGTTTCCCAGGATTTACATAGTATGAGCTTCAATACAGCAGTTGCGGCAATGATGGAATGTACAAATGAACTTTACAAGGTAAAATCTGATAAAGGGTTTGAGAGTAAAGATTGGGGTACGGCACTTAGTGTATTATCACAGCTTTTAGCGCCGTTTGCTCCGCACATTGCTGAGGAATTATGGCAGGAGCTTGGAAATGAGGGTTCGGTGCATATGAGCGAATGGCCAGTACATGATGACAAGTATTTAGCCTCTGATACTATGATCATTGTAGTTCAAATAAATGGCAAGGTAAGGGCGAATTTAGAGTTGGTGAGTGATTTAGATGAGAAATTGGTTATTGAAGCCGCTACATCCAACGAGAAAATAGCAGGGTTGATCGGCGATAATGAAATTAAAAAGGCAATATACGTTAAGGGCCGGCTCGTTAATTTAGTTGTCTAAATAGTTGCTCCTATAGTTCGGCAGCTCTTGTAAATAATGTCCAATCCAATTCCCGGAAGTTATCCGTCCTACGCTTACTCTGGTGTCTTTTTCTTGTATGATTGCTAGTCTGTATATATCAAGTTTTTCCATATATTCCCAATCGAAAGGCCGGTTGACTTCATGTAGAAAGTCAAGTGCTTCCATATATTCCCAATCAAATGGAAGTGCATTTCTTTCCATGGCACGTATCAGATTAGGCTTGCTATTTGCGGTGTGTTCATTCATAAGTAATTCCTATTTTTTACGTTGTGTTTGTACCCGAAATACCTACTACTTTTAGTCTTATTATTTATAATTGATTATGATTTACGGTTTAAGGTTGGCTGGTTGGAGTTGAATTGTGTTCAAATTGTTCTGAACCGATAAGGTGGCAACCATTTTGTTCTGTAATTGCTTGATACTGAGTTATGTCCCCGGCTCTAAGTTCACTAGTTACGCGATCTATGCACTGTGCCTGTTGATCAATCAGATCATTTACAGGGCCTTGAGTAACTCTTTCTACTGCAACGCCAACACCCAGAACAAGGCCAGCTCCAATTACACTGCTGACGGCAATCGTACCTCTTCTTCTCAGCTGGTGAGGGGTTAAACTATTAACCCTTTCCTCTTCGATTTTACCGGCCATGACATCGCCGACTGTCTTATTATTGAATAATCTGTCATACAGCAATTCTATTCTTACGGCGGAACGAGTCAAAAATCTACCAAGTTTCTCGGGTGGGTTAGGCCTCTTAACTTCAGGACCTAAAGGCATCATATCCATCAAACTATTATAACAAATCTAAAGCAGTTTGTCAATACTCAATATTTGTCGGTATTTACTTAAGCAAAATCTCAGACTAGAATTGTTACATGGTTAGGGATTGAAATATACCCGAAAGTAAGATAGAATAAGATACAAGTTTATTAGGAAGTCGTCCAAAGGAGCGCTGATTTAGTATGGGTAAACCCAAGAAACGAACTACCCCCAGAAGAACGGGGGCAAGACGAAGCCACCTAGTGGTTAAATTGGCTCGATCTGTAAATGCCAAATCACCAGTCAAGGCATATACTACAGCCAAAGAATCTGGCAAAAAAGCCTGATAAAGTTTGCTTACTAACGTATACTTAGAGGTAAGCATTAAAGGATTAACAATATGGCACATGTGACATACGCACTTAAGTGCACGCTACAATTTCTTCGAGTAGAACAAACCAAGTTGTACAGTTGGCGTAACAAAGAAGAGGCTTTACGAAAGATTACTGTGAGTTTCAGTGGGTACTTTCACGATCTCTCCTTGAGCGGACAAGAAAGGTATAGTAGATAACTCATGGCATCAAACCGTCACCTTGGTCGTATAATTGCTCTCCAAAGTTTGTACGAGCAAGATTTTAGACTGGAGTGTCAGGATAAAAATTTCGATATTCAAGATGTATTGAATCGAAATATACGACGCTACAAGGATATGGTAGACGATCGTGATTTTATCGAAGACATAGTTAATGGTGTCAACCAGCAACAACAAGCTTTGGATGATTTATTACAACCGATCGCGCCAGAGTGGCCAATCATCAGTATAGCTAGAATGGACAGAATTGTTTTACGGATGGGTGCCTACGAACTAGTTTTTCGTCGAGATATTCCACCTAAGGTTGTTATTAACGAAGCGGTTGAGCTAGCGAAGGCTTTCGGAGGGGAAAACTCCAGTAAGTTTATAAATGGGGTTCTAGGTACACTACTAAGAAATCAAGAGGATGAGAAGTCAAAGAAACAGGATGCCAAGAAAGTGAAGAAAGAAGATGAAAAGACCTAAGCCGATACAAGGATTTAAGAAACTAGTCAACAAGCGAAAACCAACGATTAGTGAAGTTGTTCGCGAACCTACTGCAGGGGGTGTAATTTTTCGTCGTAATAAAAAGAACCAACTTGAGATATTGTTAATTCAAGACGCTAAAAACCGATGGACAATTCCAAAAGGCCATATTGAAGAAGGCGAAACAGCTCGTGAAACGGCTGAGAGAGAGATAAGAGAAGAAACAGGCCTACAGGAAATGAAGGTCATGGGGTGGTTGGGTAAAATTAATTTTCGTTATCGCCGTGTCTCTAGCCTTGTTTTGATGACTACAGACATATTTTTAGTTCAGGGTTTGGGTGATACAGATGATTTGAAGCCCGAAGAATGGATGAACGGTATAAAATGGTTTCCAACTTCCGAAGCTTTGGATAAAATAGAGTATGAAGATATCGGCAAAATAATATTGATCGGGATGAAGAAAATCAGAGATGCAGGATTATAGTAGCTACAAACAATTTGCTGTCGAAAAACTAAAAATCAACTTTAATAACATTCAGCTTTTAGTGACAGCATTCACTCATAGGTCATACGTTAATGAACATAAGAAGACAGCTAAAGAACATAACGAACGATTGGAGTTTCTCGGTGATGCTGTCCTTGAACTGGTTGTTACTCAATTCCTGTACGACAGCTACTCTGAGCCAGAGGGCGTACTTACTAATTGGCGTAGTGCCTTAGTGAGGACCGAAAGTATTGGTGCCGCAGCTGAACGCTATGAGTTCGAGCCTTTACTAAGGTTAAGTAGGGGTGAAAAAAGAGGTACGCCTAGGGCAAGAGCACAAATTTTGGCAAACTCATATGAGGCGGTTGTCGGTGCTATATATCTTGATCAAGGGTATGATATGACTAAAAAGTTTATATCAGAGAGTTTGTTGGTTACATTTGACGGGATACTAGAATCTGGTTCTTGGCAGGACCCAAAGTCAAACCTTCAAGAAGTGGTTCAAAGCAAAGTTGGGTTTACTCCTCAATATAAGGTTCTTGCCGAAGAAGGGCCTGACCATGAAAAACTATTTACAGTTGGTGTTTTCGTGGACGGGAAGTTAAAAGGGAAAGGACAAGGCCCCAGCAAGCAAATGGCACAAGTATCTGCAGCTACCGCGGCTTTGGAACACTATAAGTAGGTTCAGTCAGCCGTTCTAGCTTTCATTTGACAACTTTATCTAAGAATATTATGTTATGTTTATGAACAGCGAAATTAATAGACCAGAAGATGAGTTATCGGTAAGTAGTTTAAGTCGAGCTGCTAAGATTGTTGGTGCAACCCTGTTAGGTGGACTGGGTGGATATATGGTTTCAAGAGGAATTGAACAATATATTGTTGAGGATATTGGGGCGACTGAGATATTCGAGTCGGTTGTGACACTTGGCGGTGTGGTTCTTTCGGGATTTATTACTTCAGAAACAACTCAATAAATGTGAACCACTATTGACAACAGAGGTGAAAGTCTGTAGAATCAACCTCTGTATAATAATTAAATCAAAGGGAATACATGTTAGTAATTCGAATGCAGCGAACTGGCCGTAAAGGCCATGCTCAATTCCGCGTAGTTGTTCAAGATTCACGCCGGACCCCTAGTAGTGGACGCGTTGTCGCAGTTCTAGGTAGCTATAATCCACACACCAAGCAAACAACACTCAATAAAGAAAAGGCGGAGTTGTATCTAAGTAATGGTGCACAACCATCTGATAGGGTGATTCGACTATTAGAATCAGAAAAAGTTAAATTACCTAAATGGGTCAATGTGCCTACTAAGCAACAGCGTAGTACAAAGAATCCGGATAAACTTCGTAAAAACCAACCAGCTGTGCCAGTGAGCGAAGAACCAGAATCTCCTGCTGAAACTGAATCATCATCTGTTGAGGAGGAAAAAGTGGAAGGGCCAGAAATCGCTCCGACTAAAGAGCAAGCTGAAGAGCTAGAAAAGACTGAAGAATAAAAGCTCGTTCTTACCCTGATACCCTTATAGTAGAAAGTTTGCTATAATTTTAAACGATAACAGTAAATATAGGAGTTTTCTGAAATGAGCAGTACTATTGACCAGCAATTTGTAGAATTTATCGTTAAATCACTTGTCGGCAACCCGGACGGAGTAAATGTGACTCGAAGTGTTGATGAGAAGGGTGTTTTACTCGAATTAACCGTCGATCAGGAAGATTTAGGTAGAGTTATCGGTAAGCGTGGGGCGACAGCCCAGAGTTTGCGAACTTTGCTAAGAGCGCTTGGCACGAAAAATGATGCGAGATACAACTTGAAAATTGTAGATCCGAACGAAGATGAGTCGCGTAGTTCAAGTCAGGTCTCTACGACGGTCACTGTCAGCGATAATGATGATTCAGAAGAACAAGAGTCAGACGTAATAAGCAAAACCAGAAAAGAGCTTGACGATTTAGACGATCTCGATATATAGTATAAGTATGTTATGACTATTACTTCGGTAGTAGTAAAACAAACAAGCTCAATGCGAGTCATTCGTTAATAAGAACGAATGAGAGCTTTATGTGAATAAAATAGCCCCTATTTACGGGGTTATTTTATTGTGATATAATATTTTTTATGAAAATTCAAGTTATTACTTTGTTCCCAGAGATGTTTGATGGTGTACTTAATGCCAGTATGCTGTTTAAGGCTCAACAAATTGGTGCCGTCGAATATAGCTGTATTAACTTGCGAGATTTTGGACTTGGATTACGAAAACAGGTGGATGATACTCCGTACGGAGGAGGTGACGGCATGGTTTTAATGGTGCAGCCTGTTGTTGAAGCTATTAAACACGCCAAGAGTGTATCACCTACTGCCGTTGTTATTCTGCCAACACCCAGAGGGGAAAGCTATAAACAGTCAGACGCCAAAAACTTGGCTAAGCAAAATGAAGACCTAATTATTGTCTGTCCTCGATACGAAGGTTATGATGAAAGAATCGTAGACAATGTCGATATGAAATATTGTGTTGGCAATTACGTATTAACAGGAGGAGAGCTACCCGCCATGACCATGATTGACAGCGTTGTTAGACTTTTGCCTGGAGTATTGGGTGGTGAGACTAGCGCTGAAAAAGAATCATTCCAAGATGATGATGTAACGGTCGAGTATCCACAATATACTCGTCCGGAAGTTTATGATGGAAAGACTGTTCCTAAGATTTTATTGAGTGGTAACCATGCCGAAATTGAAAGGTGGCGCACAGGAGGAGGTGATCGATGATTAATCCAGAGCAAGCGACAGAAGAGCAGTTCTTTTTAGATCATATCAATAAAATAACAATTTTATCTTTGAACGAACTGTCACAAAGGTTTTTGGGTGCTGACGCAGCTGAATTTATTGAAACTGTCCGAGTTGTAGCTGATGGTGAGTCGGAAAAGGGCAATGCGATACCAAAAGTAGGTATGGTCAATCTTGAAAATAAGAGAATGGATTTAGTAGTAGAAACAAAAGCTCTCGAAGACTTTGCTGACAATGCTGTAGATTACGCTCCTGAAGGAGTTTTGATATCGAAATCTGACATAGTCAAGCTTTTACTAGGTGCTGGTGCTGCAAATGCTGTTTTGGCATGGAAAACTCTACACAGTATCGATAAAGATTTTAAAGAAAAAATTTACTATCGTGATATGATTTGTAATAAAACATATCTTTGGGAGGCTACTGCAGGTTATGACGATGATAATAATACCAGCTTAAGGTTGGCCGTAGAGCAACTAGGTGACGATCAAGTACCGACGATCAATGCCATAAGGTTTGCGGTCGGAGTGAGTCTGCATTACTTGAACGACAGTATTGATTTGCAATCAAGGATTCCTGAATTGTTTAGACCAATTTTAGTAGAACAAGAAGAGTCACGCGCTCAGAATCTTAGTTTTTTGTTGGATACTAAGGTGTTCACACTAGAATCCTTATTCGATCTCTATAATAAGTCTTCCCCCGAATTAATGTACGGTCTTAGCTTTCCAATGGAGCCAGGTGAAGAGATTGACTCAATATTTGCGCGAGGCTGATATACTTACACTAGACTCGCTATGCAAATATAGCTGTTTAATAAAGTAGTCAAATAAATGTGGCCAATAATAGTTAGACGAATCAGGGGTAAGAGTATGTCGCCAATTTTAAAAAGCGGTACTACAATATATGGATTGAGATGGTTCAATACTTTAAAAATTGACGACATTGTAATTGTTGATCATGAAGGCAGGGAGAAGATAAAATTATTGACAAAAATAAAGGATGATCAGGTTTACCTGACTAGTGGTAATCGGAAAAAGAAACAAAGCATACAGGATCTGGGGTTTGTTAATATAAAATCTGTTAAAGCTAGGGTTATTTGGCCGAGGTCCTAGTAGCTTAGTTGTCAGCACATCTTGGGCAGGAATTTTCTTCGTCATCCTCAGCTAACCAGAGCTCGGCGGCTAGCTGCCACGGGAAATAGTCTTTATAGGCTATAAAATCTGCTGCTCGTCTGAGAATCCAACCAAGGTATCCATATGCTCTAAATTTACCCCATAGCACTGCCGCATATTTTGGCCCAGCTGGTACGACGTATACTGGCTTTTTTGCTCTATACGGTGTAGGGTCTTGACCGTCGGCTAGTCTCCTAAAGTTGTCGGCAATATATCTTCCGTCATGTAGTGCGGTCTGGGCCATGCCACCATAAGGTGTGTCTGCATTATCTCCTATAACATATATTCCTGGCTCAGCTTGCAGGAATTGGTCGACTCGTACTCGGCCATTTCTCGCCAGTTGGAATGCCTGTTCTTTAAATAAAGGATGAATAGCAACACCGGCAGTCCAAATTACAGTATGGCTACGAATATGTTTGTTATTTATCATGAGTTCATCGGCAGTTTGAGCTTGCACTGCTGTTTTTAGATAGATTTTAACTCCAAGCTTGCGTCGTAAATGTCGGGCAATCATTCTGGAGATATCCTTAGGCATTCTAGGAAGTAGTCGGGGGGCTGCTTCAACTAGATCAACGTGAACCCTCTTCTTTTTTAAGCCATGTTTCTCGGTAATTTTATCTATGTAGCTAGGTAGGGCTCCAGCGAGTTCGACACCTGTGGGACCTCCGCCGATCACCACATAATTTACATCTTGTTTATTTTCTTCGATAAGTTGTCTGTGCAAGTGGTCTTTTAATCTTTCTGCGTCTTCAACAGACTTTATCCCGTATGAAAATTCTTCAAGTCCTTTTATATTAAAATAATTAGTTTTGACGCCGAGTGCTAGTACAAGCCCATCGTATGGAATTTTCTGATTTAATTTGGTTATTAGTATTCTGTGGTCGCGGTCGATTGATACTAAAGAGTCATTAATTATGTTTATGGCTTTCCCTGCAAAAACTTGTGTTAGCGGTATACTTGCAATTATTTTTTTACCTCCGGTTGCCGTGCGGTAAAGTGTTGGGTAGTATCTGAAAGTAGCAAGATCACTAATTAGTGTCACATCAAATCTAGGATCGTCAACCAACTCCAGGGCAGTTTTGAGCCCACCGAAACCACCTCCTACGATTGTTACCTTATGTTTTTTCAATCAGATATTCCTTATAATGTTTTTATTAGTTATTTACGCTTATCTTATCATGAGCAATTAAACTTGAAAAGCTTATGCTAGTCGTCGTAAGCTTAAACTATATGGATGAAATTATTGCAGAGATTAAAAAAGCTGGGTTCAAAGGCAAAATAACCAAAAGTTTACAGACAAGAGACGACTACAGTCATGATGCTAGTATGTTCGAAATTCTACCAGAACTAGTAGTTTTTCCAGAGGATAGTGACGATGTCAGTGTATTAGTAGGAGTGGTTAATAAGAACCAAGAACAGTACAGTAATTTGTCTTTAACTGCAAGGAGTGCTGGAACTGACATGACCGGTGGTGCAATAGGTGAATCAATAGTTATGGATTTCACCAAGCATTTTAATAAAATATTTGAAGTTAACTCCACTCATGCGGTTACCCAGCCGGGTGTTTATTATAGAGACTTCGAAAGGGAGACTTTAAAATACGGATCAATCATGCCTAGTTACCCGGCCAGCCGGGATCTGTGTACGGTCGGGGGTATGGTTGCAAATAACTCTGGAGGGGAAAAGTCGCTTGAATTTGGTAAAACCGAAAAATTTGTTACTGAGCTGAAGGCGGTATTCGCAGACGGAAAGGAATACACAGTCAAACCTCTTAATAGGCAAGAACTTAAGGAAAAGATTAGCCAAAACGATTTTGAAGGTAGAATATACAAGAAGGTTTTCGATCTGGTTGACAGTAATTACGACTCTATAAAAGCAGCAAAACCTAAAGTTAGCAAAGATTCTACTGGTTATCACCTGTGGAATGTTTGGGATAGAGAGACAGGAATATTTGATCTTAATCAGGCTATAATTGGGTCTCAAGGTACGTTGGCGATCATAACAGAAATATCATTCAAACTTGTGCCAGCTCCTACACACTCAGGAACTTTGGTTGTTTTTCTTCGTAAAATAGACAAACTAGGTATGCTTATTAACACTGTTTTGAAACACAATCCTGCTACGTTTGAAGGGTTTGATAATTACACACTAATGCTAAGTTTTAAGCTATTTTTTTACTTTCGTAAGACCTTAGGTTGGTGGGGAATGATAAAACTTGGCATGCAGTTGATACCCGATGCTCTTATGCTCTTTAGAGGTATACCTAAGATGGTTCTGTTGATTGAGTTTAATGGTGATTCTCCTGACCTGGTGGCTCAAAAAGTGCATAAAATGCGATTGGCACTTGGTAAATATGGTAAGTACGCACTTTTTGAAGAGGACGAATCAGAGGCTAAGGCTCGAAAATTCTGGATTATGAGGCGCCAAAGTTTCAATATATTAAGAAGTAAGGTACATGACAAGCACACGGCACCGTTTATTGATGATTTAGTTGTACCGCCCGAACATCTGCCGAAATTTCTACCGGAACTTAGAGAGATATTAGATCGATACAAGCTTTTAGCAACCGTTGCGGGTCATATGGGGGATGGCAATTTTCATGTTATTCCATTGATGAAGATCGAAGAAACCCTGGAGAGAATAAAGCTTGCGCCGAGTATGCGTGAAGTTAACCGACTGGTTATTAAGTATGGCGGAAGTTTGAGTGGTGAGCATAACGACGGAATGACCCGTGGGCCTTGGCTACATCAAATGTATAGCCCAGAGATGATTAATAATTTTAAGACATTAAAAAACATATTTGACCCGGACAACATTTTTAACCCACACAAGAAAACAGACGCTAAGTGGGAGTACAGTATGTCACATTTACGGCAGCACTTTTAATCTACTCAAGTTGGTCGACTTTAGTATTATATTCTTGCAGGTAATAGTCATGTTGATTTTTGAAGCTTTCACAGTGATTACGTTCGGATTCAAGCTGTCTTTTTGTGAAGATATCATTCTCATTTGCATTTTTTTTATTTTCTACATACTCAGTCATACAAGAACGGTAATCATCTTCCAGCGTGCTAATCATTGCTTTTTGAGCTTGAAGTTCCCTAGATAGTCTTTTAGGAGTAAGACTTATTAGTGTGCCAACCAAAATGAGAATTATTAGCCCTAGAAATGTATAGCCCATTAATCTAAGTTGATCGTACGATACTGACTTTCTAGATAAAATTACAAACTCCTCATTATTGAGTTTACCCGGTTCTGTATAGTGAAGGTTTAGATGATTTTTACCCCAGGGTGTGGAATGTTCTAGTATTGTTTTTTTACTCAACCCATTTCTATATATAAAGCCACGGTATTTTATTAGAAAATCTTTTGTAGTTAGGACTTTCAGTGCCGGTGAGTGTCCTAGCCTATAATGGACTATACGATTTAGCCTAGAGCTGATATCGCTGCTACTAGAGATTGAGTTTAGTACCAATTGTCCAAAGCCCAAATCAATTAGTGCATGATCTATCGTCTCTGCATCAAGGTTTATCTTTTTTATATTTGCTTGATACGTAATACAAGATCTTGCTATCATCGGCGCTGCTACAAAAGTACCCGTATCGTTGTAGTTAAGGTTAATGTATTTTTTACCTTCTATGATTTCAAATCCAGAGTATCTGTTAGAGATTAAATAGTTTAGGTTTCTAGGCTTGCAACCCATCCAGACAAATATTTTTTTTGCTATCTTTTCTAAAGATTTTTCGTCAATAGTCTGTGGATATATCTCAGCATCAGGCAGCATTAACTGGCCGGCGCGGTCAAAATTACCAAAAACCGAACCATATAGTTTTGCTTTTTCATCTTCGGTTAGGTAGTACATTATAATAAAAATATTACAACAAAATATTAAAAAACTTTAGTTGTAAAAAAATTTGCTAATAGAAAAATATAGTTTAGAATAAGAATTAAGCA
The DNA here is from genome assembly GCA_046350695.1 of Saccharimonadales bacterium (SeqCode). Lineage (GTDB taxonomy): Bacteria > Patescibacteriota > Saccharimonadia > Saccharimonadales > JACQNP01 > JAGQNP01. Next base: position 130,155 of record JAXLZX010000001.1, read on the forward strand.
TTAACCAATTAGTTATATATGGGGATAATAATGAAAAAGAATATAAAGATTAATCTGACAATATTGTCGGTATTTAGCTTAGTCTTATCATTAGTGACGTTTAGCGGACGGGTAGGTGCTCAGACTTGTCCGGCACTACCCACAGACAAAGGACTTTCCACTAACTCCAACATCAATATTACTTCCTCAGGCACATATTATGTTTGGTTAAGGGTTATGGTCCCTGATACATCCAATAACTCTGTTTATGTTCAGATGAATAACTCATTATGCAATATAAACTTTGGTGACAGCGCTTCAATCCCTGCTAATACCTGGACGTGGATAAATTATAAGGACGGCAATACTGGCTCGAGAGTCAGCACTAGCTTAACGAGCGGTACGGCTAATACTCTCTATATTGCTGGTAAGGAAAATGGTGTAAAAGTCGACAAGGCATTACTATTATCTGATGCTAACTGTACACCTCAAGCTATGGGGGATAACTGCACGGAAACATCTGCACCAACGACGCCAACAGGTCTCGTCGCTTCAGGTATAACTCAAACCAGCATGGTGCTGAACTGGAATGCAAGCACCGATAACGTTGGTGTTACGGGCTATGAAGTTTACAGGAATGGTGCAAGGATAACTACGACAACATCTCGTACCTACACAAATACCGGACTAACCGCCGGTACTACCTACTCATATTATGTCATTGCATATGATGCGGCTGGAAATAAATCTCCACAATCTGCCACTATACAGGCGACTACTACTGGTGGCACGACTGGAAAAACAGGCGACTTCAATAAAGATGGTTATGTTGATGGTATAGATTTGAGTAAATTATTAACAGACTGGGATCCGACTGGAATTAAACCGGCATCAATTTGTAACATAGCCGGTAATGATAATTTAGTGAACGGTCTAGATCTTAGTGCTGTGCTAACTAACTGGGCGCCGAGACCGTAGCATACGCCCCGTTGATAGTGAGTATTAAGAAGCCATTAGATAATTTTGGCCAATTAATAGTGCATACTTCGGTATAGTTTGATATACGTAGGAAAAAGTACTCACGTGTTTATCATATATTACAAGGCTTGGAAGAAAGAGACAGACATCAAGCTTAGTAAACTTATTGTGAGAAACAGAATTTTCTATTAGAAGGGGGATGACCGCAACTGTTGCTAGGACTCATTTATTAAGCTTAATAATCGCCTAAATACAGAATCCGCAGACGTATTTGCTGTGGGTAGTCTTTGTGGCTACTTATGCCAACTAGTAGCAGCCAGGAGTAATGCAATAGCGTTTACTGACCAGTGGGTAATGATTGGCGCTAACAAACTTTTGCTCCGTAATCTTAATCCGCATAGAACAAATCCAGCTATAGCTGTAGCCAGAACTGAAGCAATAATAAATAAACTTTTTGTTACCGAAAAGTTATCTGTAATATAATAGCCATTAACTCCAACCGATGAGCTGATATGCCAAATGCCAAAAGCGATTGATGAAACACTGACTGCTAATAATTTACTCGCATTTATTTTCAATAACAGAGTGAGCCCAACACCTCGAAATACTAACTCTTCGAATAAAACCGTCTTTAATGGAAGTAGAATACTTACAGTATAAAATGTGTCATAAAAGCTATTGTTATAGCGTGGATCTTTAAATAATTGACTATGCAACAAAAATGCTGCAGTAAACGACACGGTTATTATGGATAGGGCGAGCAATCCGTATTTTAGTCCAGACTTTATGTTATTACTTGAAAGGCCAATCTCGCTTAGATTTAGATTTGCAATTTTGTAACACACAAATAACCCGGCGTAGCCTAAAGTGTTTAACCACAGCCTGTTCCAGCCAGTTGAAATAGGTAAGGTTATGTTACAGAAAATTAAAGTAACGATAAGGGCTGAGACCGCTATTCTTTGTTTTGTTTTAAATTCCAAGATTGATTATTCCTTAACTCTGTCTACTATTTCCAGTATAACAGGTTAGGTAGTGATGGCGTCTAGAACTCACCTTTGTCAATATGAAATTCATATGAATTTCAGTCGAATATTGATTGCAAACTTTGATTGTTAAGCCTATAGTTATAGTTAATAATTAAAAAAGGGGGAGTGATGGGTGAAATACTAATCGGTATACTTGCCGTATTAATTGGTGCATTATTTGCACTTCAGGGTGGGAATTTTATGAGAATAATCTTTCCGATAGTTGGATTTGTAGCTGGATTTTCGGCTGGTGCTGCTATGGTTAGTGGTATAACTGGAGATGGTTTTCTAAGCACAGTATTTAGTTGGGTTGTAGGATTTTTTGTGGCAATACTTTTTGCCCTACTCGCCTATTTATTCTACTGGTTCGCAGTAGTTCTAGCTTTCGCAGGGTTAGGTTTTTCGGTCATGGCGGCCATATTAACGTTTCTAAATTTAGACTGGAATTGGCTGGTCGTAATATTGGGCGTTGTTGCTGCAATCGCATTTGGGCTTTTTGCGGCTCTAGGTAGCTTACCGATGATGGTATTGGTCGTAGCGACTTCATTCTTTGGTTCTGCAATGATTATTTACGGATTACTTTTAGTATTGAATATCGCTAGCTTTGGTGATTTTTCCAACGGCATAGTGTACCGTGTAATACGAGATAATCTAGGACTATATGTTCTTTGGCTGACTATGGGAATTGCAGCATGTATTACCCAGATAAGATTACTAGGACAACAGATGAAGGAGGCTCAAGAATATTGGGCAAGTTCAATGACTTTTAACGAGCTACTGCAACAGGATGGCGCAAGCACGAAAAAAGTCAAAAAATCTTAACAATAGTAAACCTTAAGTCTTAGATTTATATCAGTTACAAAATCGACTAGACCTAGCATATGAACGACCACACGAGTCTATACATTTGTAAGTCCGTGTACTAATTGGGTGTAAACAGAGAGTCATGACTTAATCAGCTAATGAAGCCATAAAATACATAAGGTCAGCTTCGCAAGTGTTTATCGTTTGTATGTTTCCAGGATAATTCCAATCTAGTACAATTTTGGCTAGGGTGGAGGGATTCGAACCCCCGAATGCTGGGACCAGAACCCAGTGCCTTACCACTTGGCGACACCCTAACAATTCGACTCGAGAATTGTAGCAAAAATCATTATTTATATCTAGTCGAATATGATTGTAGTGGCCATGAATGAAGATTAATAAACTACTGTTCAGTACTTCAGGTATACGTCGTGCCAGATCTTTCGATTTCCATTTTCGTCATGGCAAACAATTGGTATTTCGTTTCGCCGTCATGTACTGAGATATATTCAGAACCGCCTAGATGTCACTAGACGTATGTCGTAATTACTTGTTCAATAGGTAATATATTCATACTTTTCTTTTATGTCTAATATTGTTGTCTTCGGAACTGTTGCGCTGGCTGTATTATTTACCTATGAAATTTTCGATAGATTGAAGTGTAAAACATTAGCAAGAAATGATTGAAAGAGGACAAGTGTATATCAAGTATTTTCAATATCATCAAGATTGTTTCGTGAGTTACTTGAGGAGTGGTTTGACGGTTCTATAACTATTTGTGAGGATTGGCTCCGTTTATCCACTCTTTTTTTAAAAAAATTATGTTTGAACAATGTTTTCTGTTACAATTCTGGAAAAGGGTAATTTATATAATCATGAAGAATTCAAAAGGAAATAAAAAAACTAAGATTAAATCATCAAATAAGGGAATAATTATATTTCTTTTTATAGTTGCATCGATAGCAAGTATTGCGACGGCATACTTTTTGAGACTTAGTTTTGCCTCATCGAATACAAACATTTACCTTTCGCCTTCTACGAGTTCATCTCAGGTTGATCACAATGTTATATATGAGGTTAATCTCAACACTGGCGGCGAGAGTATTAATGTTGTTACTGTGAATATTGAATATGACCAGTCCAAGCTACAATATGTTTCTATGGATTCTACGATGAGTCCATTTTCTATCGAGGCTGAATCAAACGGTGGCGATGGAAAAGTAGTTTATTCTGGAGGAAATATAGGACCAATTACGGCAAGTTCTGTAAAGGTTATGAGGGTGACTTTCAAATCTTTGTCAGCTGGAGAAACCCCAGTAACGATTAATATGCAAAAATCGCTTGCCGTAAGCTCCGTGACTAATCAAAATGTCTTAGGCCAGGTACATGGCGCAAACTTGACGATTGCGCCAACTCCTACTCCTACGCCAACTCCTACTCCTACGCCAACTCCTACTCCTACGCCAACTCCTACTCCTACGCCAACTCCTACTCCTACGCCAACTCCAACCTCGCAGGCCCCGGCCCCGGCTTTAAGAAAAGATCCAAACTCTGTCCCGACATCTACTAGCGATCAAGCGCCTGTTATATCCAATGTCATGATTAAGGATTTAGGATATGAAAGTGCAACAATAACATGGGACACCGATAAGCAAGCAACTGGCTTGGTGAGTATAGGAGAGGATGGCAACTCGTTGCTGTCTCAAGTTTCAGAAGGAAACGGCAAAACAACCAGCCATAATGTCGCAGTTAATCAACAGTATCTTAAGCCTGGCACCACTTATTATTTTACAATTACTAGTTCTTCAGGTGACGGAGATCAAACTGTAAGTGAAACCTATAGCTTTATAACAAAAGGATATGATGTTGTTGCCAAAATAGTTGACGGCAGCGGCACCCCATTGTCCAATATCCAAGTAACCTTACATTCAGACCCAAGACAAGCAGTTACGGATGCACAAGGTCAGGCTCTCTTTAGTAGTGTCGCACCTGGTAAACACACAGTATCATTCGAGTATGAGGGTAAAACAGTGTCTAAGCCAATAGAAGTATCCGACAAATTGTCGCTGTCAACACTCGATGTTCCATTCGATACTCCTGCGAGCGATCCCCAAGTTTTCACAATAAATGCTAGCATTTCTGGTGCAATACTTTCGTTGAAAGTATTTGCTTGGGCAGCGATTGTGTTAGCGGTAATTGTAGCTGTATTCTTAATCATAAAGCGGTACACTCCGAGGTTAAGTTTTGGTACCGCTCAGCCTTCTGGTGGTCAACTCACTACCAATATCACTTCTGGAAATCAAACACAGAATGGTGCACACGAAATTCAACCTGTGGAAAATACTACAATAGATAGAGTGCAAGGAATCCCATCAGCACAACCGGGCTCTACTATCGCTCCTAGAGTAGAACCTGACGGGAAGAATGATACTCCAGGGCAGTAAATAGTTTTTATTTTGGTAGCTATTCAAGGCAACGCTTTATAACCTTAGAAACAATAGTTATCACGGCATAACTCAGACATTACACTGACTAGGATTGGTACATGTAGCGTCAAATAACTTGAATTACATACTAGAGCTCGAAGACTGAAGTGTAATATTGTAAGAGTTAATTCGTATAAGTTAAGGTTGTTGATTTAGAAAACTAACAAGATTTGCGGCGATTGAATTCTGTGTTGTTGGACCTATGTGAATAGGGTCTGCATAACCATATGCGTATGGATAGTCTACGAAGTCGTATTGCTCGGTTTCTGCAGAAGCCTCAAGAATCTCATTGACTTGACTAATTTTGTCATTAACTCCTGGATTAGTCTGCTCTGGTAATGTTCCTGGTTGTATCGGTGGTGTTTCTAGAAAAACGACATCTACTCCAAGATTTTCTAGGTTTGTAGCCATAGCTGTATTTAGTTGGGTTATCTCAGGTGCGGTTAAAGAAGTTACAGCGGCATTTGTCACACATTGTGAAATTACCCTGATATTTTCTGGATCTTCACCGTCATTAATTTCATCAATGACAGCTTGCTCTGCTAGGGTTGGGGTGAATGTACTTATGGCGCTACCATTTACTGCTGCTTTAACAACTTCTCTTGCGCCTCGGTTCTCTAATCCGTTTGAATAAGAAAAAGGTTGATTATTCAATAAACTATAAGAGCCTGTAGTATTAGAATCGCAACCAGTTATATACACTTTATCGGCGTCATCTGGGCTTAGCATTTCAACTCCCGGTTGAGTCGTAGTGGTGTTACCATTACCGCCGGGTGCAGGGTTAGTTGTGCAGCCTGCAATAGCTAACGCAGCGATTACTGGAGCCATCAGTTTTCTTATCTTAGAAAGAGTGTTATGGGTGTTCAAGCCATTTTCGATTATTTGTCCCTTTTCAAAAGTGCTAGCCATTGATTTCCTATCTTGATTATGAATAATTGATGTATATAACTATAACATAATACGACCACTAAAGTCAATGACGAAATTGCTGGAAAATACATCGTGCTTATTGTTATAATAGTTGTGAATGGGAACTAAAGTTAAAGTCTTTCTTGTGCTAATGTTTACGGCAATAGTTTGTATCGGTTCATTTCTCTATCTTAGAGATCAAAACATAATGCTTTTTAACCCAAAGGGAGTTATTGCTAAGCAAGAAAGAGATCTGATGATTGTCGTGACATTACTAATGCTCATAGTAGTAATCCCAGTATTTGTAATGGCAGCTTGGTTTCCGTACAAATATAGAGAACGAAATCCGTCTGCAAAATATCGTCCGAACTGGGATAACAACCTGAAAATGGAGGCGGTATGGTGGGGATTGCCGATATTGATTATTGGAATAATAGCAGTAATTACATGGCGTAGTACACATAGATTGGATCCATTTAAACCAATAGCAAAAACAGAAAATCAATTGAATATCCAAGTTATAGCAATGCGTTGGAAGTGGTTATTTATTTATCCTGAAGAAGGTGTGGTGTCTGTAAATAAACTAGTTATTCCAAAAGATACCCCCGTAAGTTTTTCGATTACTGCGGATGCACCAATGAATTCTTTTTGGATACCTCAATTATCTGGCCAAATTTATGCCATGAGCGGCATGTCGAGCAAACTTCATTTAGTAGGGAATGAGATAGGTGATTACGAAGGTTTGTCGGCGAATATTAGCGGCGAAGGGTTTTCAGATATGCGGTTTGTGGCTTCAGTAACTGATAATAACGACTATAAACAATGGATAAACGGGTCACTTAGCAATTCTGGCGAATTTGGAATTAGAGAATATGATCAGCTTTCTACGCCAAGTGTTAAAAGTGTTCAACAACAGTTTGTGTTGGCTGATAAAAATATATATCAAAATGTACTTGCAAGATATCAGTCTCCACAGCACGAGGGTGTTAATAAACGCGAGGAGTATCACCAACATGAAGAGGAAAAAGAGTGATGAATTGTTTTGAGCTGTTTGGACATGTAACAGGTGTAGACCCATTCCTTATAGGCGCTAAAATGATGATTATTTTTGGGGCAATATTTATTGTCTTATTAGTCACTATAACAAAACGGTGGAAATGGGTATGGAAGGAGTGGTTAACTAGCTTAGACCCAAAACGAATTGGTGTTATGTATCTCGTTGTAGCATTCTTAATGCTTATTAGGGCAGTAATTGATGCGGTAATGATGAGAGGGCAGCAAGCGATGGCTTCTGGTGGGTCAAATGGTGTCTTGGATGCAAATCATTTCCAGCAAGTATTTACTGCACATGGGACATTGATGATTATCTTTGTAGCAATGGGGTTGATGTTTGGTTTGATGAATTTGATTATTCCGTTACAAATTGGCTCAAGAGACGTGGCTTTTCCATTATTAAATTCAATAAGTTTTTGGCTCTATGTTGCAGGGGTAGTTCTTATTAATCTGTCATTAGTGATAGGTGGAGAATTTTCAATTGCAGGTTGGTTAGCCTATCCGCCATTATCTGGTATAGAATTTAGTCCAGGGCCAGGTGTTGATTATTGGATATGGTGTGTTCAGATATCGGGATTGGGTAGTCTCCTGTCGGGCATAAATTTCTTTACAACTATTATAAAAATGCGGCGACCAGGTATGACTTTAATGAAAATGCCGATTTTTGTTTGGTCGGTATTAGGTAGTAGTCTATTAATTTTAGCTGTTTTCCCCGTCCTAACCGTTACATTAGCACTACTGACTCTCGATAGGACGTTCGGCTTCCATTTCTTTACTTCGAGTTTTGGGGGAAATCCAATGATGTACATAAATCTTATTTGGGCTTGGGGTCACCCCGAAGTCTATATTCTTATTCTGCCAGCATTCGGAATTTTCTCTGAAGTCGTTTCTACTTTTTCTAAAAAACGATTATTTGGATATAAATCAATGGTTGGAGCAATAATGGCAATAGTTTTCTTATCTCTGGTCGTATGGGCACATCACTTCTTCACTATGGGGGCTGGAGCGGACGTTAATGCCTTCTTTGGAATTATGACCATGATTATTGCTGTTCCGACTGGGGTCAAAGTATTTAATTGGCTGTTCACTATGTATCGTGGAAGGGTTCATATAAGTCAATCAATGGTTTGGTTTATTGGATTTTTATTTACGTTTACGCTTGGTGGTATGACAGGGGTTATATTGTCAGTACCGCCCGCAGATTTCCAGCTTCATAACAGTTTATTTTTAGTTGCCCATTTTCATAATATGGTAATAGGTGGCGTCGTGTTTGGCTACATGGCCGGTATTACATATTGGTTCCCGAAGATATTTGGATTCAAACTACATGAAAGGCTAGGTAAGATTGCTGCCTGGTGCTGGATAATCGGCTTTCTAGTTGCGTTTGTCCCGATATATATTCTGGGGTTAATGGGTGCAACAAGAAGATTTGAAAAATTTGATTCAGCGCTTGGTTACCAGCCTTTGTTTATCGTTGCTGGAATTGGAGTACTAATAATTGGGGTTGGTATCTTAACTATGATGTTGCAGTTAGTATATAGCATTATAAAACGAAAAGAATTGGCCGACAGAACCGGAGATCCATGGGATGGTAGGACGTTGGAGTGGTCAACTCGGTCTCCCGTACCAATCTATAATTTTGCAACTATTACGCCGGTAACGAACAGAGATGAATTTTGGGAGCAAAAAATTTCTGATAAGAAACCAACCATAGCTTATGAAGACATCGTCATGCCGAAAAATAGTGCAACTGGTGTACTTTTGGGAATTGTTGCTGTTGTGTTTTCGATGGCTGTGATTTGGAAGTTGGGTTGGTTAGCGGTAATTGCTTTGATTGTCGGAATAATAATATTCCTGAATAGGATTGATCAGGATGAAACAGAATATGTAATAAGTGCCGGTGATGTAAAAAAAATTGATATAGGAGCAACAACTGGCGTATGAGTCATATAAAGTTTAATGAGTTTTCAGAGCACACATCATTATTCGGCTTTTGGACATATTTGATGACTGATGCTGTCATCTTTGGTACTTTGTTTGCGGTCTATGCTGTCATGCGAAACAACACTTTTGGTGGTCCGTCTGCAAACGGTTTATTTGATCTGAAATTCGTTTTGGTCGAGACTTTGGTATTACTCATGAGTAGCTTCACATGTGGGTTAGCGCTCATTAGTCTTCAGGGCAAAAAGCTATTCCAAATATATTTCTGGCTGATTGTCACATTGTTGCTGGGAGGAGTTTTCTTACTCATGGAAGTCAATGAGTTTAGTCAGTTGCTGAGTGAGGGCTTCAGTTGGACTACTAGTGGATTTCTATCTGCGTATTATGTGTTAGTCGGTACTCACGGGCTACACGTGCTGGTTGGTCTATTATGGATTTTATTCATAATATATCAAGTTTACATTAAAGGCCTTAAGCCGGTTGTTTCTAAAAGAATCAAAATGCTTGGCATATACTGGCATTTCTTAGAAGTTATTTGGATTTTTATCTTTACATTCGTATACCTTGCGGGAGTAATAAAACTATGATAAGAGTAAGAAACGAAGATAAACTTAGTATCAAAACATATATTTTTGGAACAATTATTACCGTTGCATTAACATTTGGGTCCTATTTTTTAGTTACGAATGAAATTATAAGCGGCACTCTGGCATTAATAACAATTTCGATTTTCGCAATTATGCAGTTTATTGTCCAATCAGTTTTATTTCTTCATGTCGGCATGGATAAAAAGCCGAAATTTCATACTGCAATTTTTCTGTACATAATAATGACTATACTTATTCTAGTATTGTGTAGCATGTGGATTATGTACAATCTTGATTATAGGCATGATCACGACAATAGCACACCAGATGAAACAAACTATTATCTGCTGGAAGAGGAAAACTATCATTAAATAAGATGCTGGGTAAATATATAAGGCTAACTAAACCGGGTATAGTAATGGGTAATGTAATGACCGCATTCGGTGCATTTATGCTTGCTTCTGAAGGTACAATCAATTTTAGTCTGATGATTGCAACCATCACTGGTATATCTTTTGTAGTGGCGGCCGGCTGTACATTTAATAATATTATGGACATAAAAATTGACAAGATAATGAAACGAACCCAAAAAAGAGAGTTAGTTGTAGGTGAAATCAAACCTAAAGCCGCAAGGTTGTACGGCTTAGTATTACTTATTTTGGGTAGTTTACTCTTGAGTCTAAGAGCTAACCTTCTAGCTATGGTGGTGGCTCTAGTTGGCTTTGTCGCCTATGTATATTTATACGGTTATTTCAAACGAAGGTCGATTTATAGCACAGAAGTTGGAAGCCTTGCCGGGGCAATACCTCCAGTTGTCGGCTATGTAGCCGTTGTCGGGAAAATTGATCTCGCAGCTGCTATACTATTTCTTATATTGGTGTTTTGGCAGATGCCTCACTTTTATTCAATTGGAATTAAACGGTTAAGTGATTACAAGGCTGCAGGATTACCAATTTTGCCCGTCGTAAAAGGGGTTGAATACACTAAACGGCGATCAGTATTGTATCTGATGCTCTTATTACTAACGGTTCCGATGCTAACTGTGTTTAATTATACGGGGTTGATATATCTAATTGTTATGACTGGTGTAGTTGTTTATTGGCTCTATGATTGTCTTAGGTTTTATTCCTTGCGGGAAAAGAGGTGGGCGGCAAGGAATTTTGGAAATTCATTGCTAGTTTTGTTAATTTTTAGTTTTTTGATTTCAGTAGATTTTTGGATTCCTTAAATAGTGTATAATAGTGCTTATGATATTAATTTTCCACATATTTATAGCCGTTGTTAGTGTGTTGTATGCGACATATGCTTTGTTGCTTCCGACAAGAGTCAAGATTAATGTAAGTCTGGTAATGGCCATAACAACTTTGCTCAGCGGTACATATTTAATTGTTAGTACTAACGCTTCGCTAATTAATGCCTGTATATCGGGAATAATTTACACTTCAACAGTTGTCCTACTCATCGTTTTGGCGAATAAAAGGCTTGTGGCTCAAAAGATTAAAATAAAAGATTGAATTACCACAGGCTGGTCTTGTTGTGAGAGGTACAATATTACTGGAGAGTATGTAATTGAATAAGGAACATAGACACCTAGCCCCATCTCTACAGAAACTTATATGCCTGCTTACTTTGGCCATAGTGTTATTACTATTTTTCGCAGTTGCGCCAAACACAAACGCACAGAACGTTAACTCGTTTATTATTGATTCGTTTGATGCGAAGTACATTCTGGGAAAGGATGATAAAGATGTATCCACCCTAGATGTTGAAGAGAAGATCACCGCCGTATTTCCAAGTATTAACCAAAATCACGGAATACTTAGGGCAGTTCCAATGTCTTACCAGGGTCAAGATCTCAGTTTAGATATTCTGTCAGTTAAAAATGAGAAAGGCCAAGACATTAGATATTCCACTAGCGAGGAGAATGATAACCTCGTTTTAAAAATCGGTAACCAGTATGAATATGTGCACGGTAGGCAAATATACATAATAGACTATAAGATGAAGAACGTGATTCGATTTTTTGAAAATCACGACGAGTGGTATTGGAATGTTAATGGTACTCAATGGCTGCAACCAATGAATAATGTTTCCGCTCACATCGAATTTGACGAAGATATATATAAGTCTAGAAAGTCTGAGATTAGATGCTATACCGGTACACAGGGTTCAACAGCAAGTAATTGTGATATACAGGGAGTAGATCAGCAATATAAAACCATATCAATATCGGCTGCCGATATGTCTCCAGGCGAGAATCTGAGTTTTGTCATGGGGTTTGAAAAGAATACCTTCAAGCCTGACTACGAGGCAGCAAAAAAAGAGAATCTCCGAATAATAATTGCCTTGATTGCTGCGGTCGGGCTACCCCTAACTACACTAGGAGTACTCATTCGCAAATGGCAAAATATTGGTCGAGATGAGCGCGCGAGGTCGACAATAGTTCCACAGTATTTACCCCCAAAATATCTGGATCCAGTACTGTCTGATGTGCTTCTCGACGACCGATTTAAGTCTTCGTCGGTGTCTGCTACAATCGTTAAAATGGCCGTGGACAAGACCTTAGCTATCAACGTCAGTGGCGAGGGTAAGAAAATGGAATACGAGCTTGAGTTAACAAGAATGCCTGACAGAATGACAGAAGTAGAGGCTAAGGTGTTAGAAATGTTTTTCGGAGCAGAGCACACAATAGGTCAAAAAGTCAGCATAAAAAGCTTAAATAATAAACTTTACAACAAAGTCGCTGACATAAGGAAAGCTAGTTTCAAAACGTTAACTAAAGATGGCTACTATCGCTCAAATCCTGAAGCGATAAAAGGTAGGTATATTCTAGTCGGTGTGTTAATTATCCTAGCTTCAATCGCATTAATTGTTGCAATTAGCTTATTTGGTAAAAACAAAATCATCGTAGGTGGCGTAGTACTTGGATTAGATGTCAGCGGGTTAATTGTTCTTATTTTTTCAAGATACATGCCAGCAAAAACGATAAGGGGTGTTGAAGCCAAGGAATATCTACTAGGCCTCAAGGATTATATTAAGCTTGCAGAAAAAGATAGATTAACATTTTTGCAAAGCCCTGAAGGATCGGAAAAATATGGTAATCCGACAGAAAAAACCAGTAAAGTTAAGTTATTTGAGAGTTTATTGCCATATGCAATGATTTTTGGTCTTGAGAAAGATTGGGCTAAACAATTTGATGGTGTTTACGACCAGCCTCCAGATTGGTTGCGAGGTAATACATCAGGCATCAATAGTTTATATTTAGCTAATGCTGTTTCTGGTTTTTCATCAGCAAACAGTACTAGCTTTACTCCGCCTGCTAGCTCGAGCTCAAGTGGTTTTTCTGGGGGTGGCGGCTTCTCTGGCGGCGGCGGAGGCGGCGGCGGAGGCGGCGGCTGGTAATTATTTAGTCATCTACTCCTGAATACAGAGAAAAAGAAACAACTTAAGCGGTGCTGAATACGAATGCGTGGCTATAGAATATAAAAAGGTCTGGGCATCGGATGGATTATTTATGTGGAATACGTAAAATATATGTAACGACTATGGTTAATCGTTATCAATGTAATGTACTATATATAGGATGGTTAACTATTACTACAGCAATATTCGTGACAAAGGTATTAAGCAGATACCCGAATCTAGAAAAGGTTGTTGGGTTCATGTTGTGGATCCCAGCGATGAAGAAATAAATCAGATTGTGAGCGAGTTTAACCTAGAGAAAGACCTGATTAAGGATGCGCTGGATATCTATGAAGCGCCTCGTGTTGAGAAGGAAAATGGTAGCGTCTATCTGTTTACTAGATATTGTTTCCCTGAAGGTGCCGATATCGCAACCGAGCCACTATTATTAATATATACAAACGAAGTATTAATAACGGTACTAAGAAGAAATAGCGGAATTCTTGATGGTATGTTTTCTCCGAAGAGGACTATCGTTACTAGTCAACGTACTAAAACTTTATTAGAGATATTAGTTGAGGTTAATCGTTCTTACGAAAAGTACATGCAAAAAGTCGGTAGGTTAATATTGTCAATCAGGAGTCAGCTAAGCAAGACAGATATACGAAATGAAGATTTTATTGAATTTATTGATCTTGAAGAAAACTTAAACGAATTCATGTCCGCGCTTCAGCCCCAGTCGGCAATGCTTCGAAGTCTAATAGGCAGAAAATATTTCCCATTATTTGATGAAGATAAAGATTTAATAGAGGACCTATCGCTTGGCACTTCTGAGCTGATTGAAATTATTATGACCAGACTAAAAACTATAAGCAATACCCGTGAAGCATACGCGACGATCATGGCGAACACACTTAATAAGACATTTAAGAAACTTACCAGTATAAGTATTTTTATGACAATCCCCATGATTACAACTGGGTTATACGGTATGAATTTGGCATTACCGTTACAACGTAACCCATTTGCATATTGGTATATCTTATTTTTTGTTATGGCTATGACAGCCATTTGTGTGTGGCTATTTAAAAAACTCCGCTGGCTATGATCGAAGTTTCTGATAAAGTGTTCCAAAAACTTCTGGAACAAGCCATTGATTTAATACCCGTATCTTACGCAAAGCGAATGAATAATGTTGCTATGGTATGGAGTCATGCCCCGACTGACGAACAGAGACAAAAACTGAAGTTACGTGGCGATCAGACCCTGTTTGGTTTGTATGAAGGCATACCTCTCACAAAAAGGAATAATAATTACAGCATGGTACTGCCAGACAAGATAACAATATTTAAGGATCCTCTGTGTTTGTATGCCGGTGATTTACATCAACTGAAGAGGGAGATCGGTCATACTCTTTGGCACGAGGTTGCTCATCATTTCGGGTTAGGCCATGATAGAATTCACGAGCTGGACAAAAGAAACGTTGGTAAGAAAAATGAGAATTGAAAATCTAATAAAATAAGCATAAAATTAATGGTGGAAGATAGAGACTTCCGTGTGATCCCGAACGAAAAGTTCGGGATCTTTATTTACAACTGTTGCACAAGCCCAAAATGCTAAACTCGTGTGATAAGGGAACGAATTCATTATCTATAGAGATATCTTTAATTACTTGAGTAATTGCCGGATTTTCTTTAAATTCTTTAACTTTTCCGCATCTATTGCAAATTATGTGGTGATGATGCTGTCTAAATGCATCACTCAGCTCAATTTTATATTTCCAGCCTATCTGGATTTTATTAACTATGTTCAGCTTAAGAAATAGGTCAATATTTCTATAAATTGATGACCTGTTAGTATTGCTTAAGCCGGCATAGAGTTCCTTCATTGATATCTGATGACTTCTATCGAGTGTTATGAATATATCTTTTCTTGTTTTTGTTACGCTATGATTATGGTCTACCAGTATTTGTGAAAATTGGTCTAAATTAGTCATGTCGCAAATATAACAAAAATTGCAACAATATTGCAATAATCTACCATACGAATATAAAATACTGTCATGAATGAATTATGGATAGTTGTAATATTTTCACTCATGGGTGGGGTCGTTTCACTTATTGGCGGGGCCTATTTATTGCAGAGCAAAAAGACTACCTATAAACTTGCTTTATATGCAACGCCCTTTGCAGGGGGTGCATTGCTATCTGCGGTCTTCCTGGACTTGCTTAGGGAAGGTATTGAGGTGGGCAACTCTGACAAGGTTCTGTTAGGTACGTTGGTCGGTATTGTTATCTTTTTCTTGGCTGAAGGATTTTTACATTGGTTCCATCATCACCATGAACATGAAGGGGGCAGTGATCCTAGAAAAGCATTAATCATCTTCGGAGACACTGTGCATAATGCTCTTGATGGTGTCGCCATTGCGGCTGCCTTTTTGATAAGCATACCGACAGGTATTATTACGGCGATAGCAGTAGCTATTCATGAAATCCCTCAAGAAATCGGAGATTTTGGATTGTTGTTATCCAAGGGCATGGCTCGTAAGAAGGTTTTGCTAGTTAATGTAGTTAGCGCAATCGCTACAACGATTACTGCGATAACCGTGTACGCGATAGGCGATGTAGACTTGTTGCCGATGGATTTTATTTTGGGTATGAGCGCTGGATTTTTGCTGTACATAGCTACGAGCGATGTAATCCCCGCCATTCATTCCGATAGGAACAATAGAAAAGTTTTCGATATTAAGGCTTTACTATTTTTGGCTGGTGTTATTATTGTGGGACTAATAACTTCCATCGCTCATACCTATCTGGAGTCTCGATAGTTTACATACAGATTAGCAAAAGCATTAATATCTGTATACAATATAGCTATGGAAGTTATTCTGGTGGTTTTGATTGTTGTGAATATTGGGCTGGTTATTTTTATATTACAGAAAAGTAACAGGAAATCTGAAGATACTGCTAGCCTGCTGATTAAGCAAGATATGTTGAAGCTCCAAGAAGGCTTAAACGATTTGAATAGTGGCCTCAAGGATCATTTAACTGAACGGCTAGACAAAAGTAATGATCAGATGGTTAAGCAGTATGAGGCTAGTGCTAAAATCATTAGAGATGTAACTCAAAAATTAACGGAACTAGACAAAACTAATAAACAGGTCGGTGACATAGCCTCTGAATTAAAGACTTTGCAAAATGTTTTACAGAACCCAAAACAGAGAGGTGGTGTTGGTGAATTTTATCTGCAGACAGTTCTCGAGAATGTTTTACCCCCTGGCGTATTTGAGCTTCAGTACGCGTTTAAAGATGGTGAAAAAGTCGATGCCATCATAAAACTTGATAAAAAAATATTGCCGGTTGATTCGAAGTTTTCACTCGAAAATTACAATAGGTTATTAGAGGAAAAGGATCCTAAGCGTAAAGAGGAAATCACGTCATTGTTTAAAAGTGATGTTAAAAAGAGAATCGATGAGACCGCAAAATATATTCGCCCAGGTGAAGATACTACAGACTTTGCTTTTATGTTCATACCTAGTGAAGCAATTTATTATGATTTACTAATAAATAAAGTCGGGACCGCTAATACCTCTGCACGAGATTTAATTGAGTATGCTTTTCGTGATAAGAAGGTGATAATTGTTTCACCAACAACTTTCTTGGCATACTTGCAGACAGTCTTGCAGGGGCTTCGTTCACTGACTATTGAACAACAGGCTAAAGATATTCAAAAGCGCGTGGGGGATTTAGGCAGACACATCCAATCTTATGATACGTATATGCAAAAGCTTGGTAACAGTCTGTCAACAACTGTAAATCATTACAACACTGCCCACAAAGAGCTTGCCAAAGTAGATAAAGATATCGTAAAGATTGCTCAAACAAATTCGAGTGTTGAACCTATGCTGGTTGACAGGCCAATAATAGAAGAATAATTTTAAGATAAATGACAAAAATAAACTTAAACAAAATAGTAATTATTGTACTATGTGTAACTTTTGTTCTATTAAGTTTTGCTGTCTATTATTTTACATTTAATTCTGCAAATAATTCTGCCAAACATTTAGAATCAACACTTACAAAAGCAAAGGCTATAAAATTGTGTTCTACAGGAGATGGAGGAAGATCATTGGACAATACAGTTCCTTGGTATGTATCTGAATACGAAATAGATGACGATAATCAATTACTAGGAACAATAATAAAAACTCTTGAGAGTCAAGGAATTAATAATATTTATACAACAAAAGATTTTATTGAGAAATATGGTTCCGAAGGTCTTGGCATCAGAATTAGACCTAATGAATATGATAAAAATCCAGAAAACAATACTTATTTAATTTCAAAAACGCACGATTATTTAGTGCAGGTTAATATTTTAAGAAATTCAGATAATAGATTACTTTGCAGACCGATAGGTAATAACGAGTATGACTATATTTACAGACAGTCGCCTGGAAAAGCAGTCGTCGAGATTTATTGGATTGAATGAATTTAATTATTTAACATATCAATAATTAATGCAGCTGACCACGAAAAGTCAGCTATGCCGGCTGGTGAACCATCAATAGGACTAAAGTACTCGTAGAATCCCGATTTTTCAACCATTTCAATCGTTGATTCGCGTATAGCTTCCGCATATTCCCTGTATCCGTATCTTTCAAGTCCATCAATGATTAACCAGTTAGTATTGATCCAGGTAGGGCCTTGCCAATATGTACGCGCCTTGAACCATTCTGAGCTTAAAGGCACGGTTGGGACTGGATAATTTGTGCCAAATTGATGTTCGTCTAAGATTAGTTTGACTAACTTTTCTGCTCGTTCTTTTGAAATTACGCCTGAATACAGTGGCATTAATGTCGCGATGCTGGGTATTTTGATTAGCTTATGTGTAACAAATTCACGAGAGTAATATTGGTTAGAATATTGGTCCCAGAGCTGATCATAGGCAGTCTTAGATCTTTCAATCTTTTCTTCTAGGTCGTCAGGTAGGACTTTTCTTAGAGTTTTGGCTATTGTGTATAAGTGTTCGTTTGCTCTAATGAATATTGCGTTGAATGTAGCATCTTCAATAGCGAAAAGTGAGTGGGATAGTATGCGGGTGGTGTCGTAATTCTTTCGTCTTAGTCGTCTCTGAACGCTGAAGAGTGTCAAGGCTTCAATAGTTGAAAGTCGTTCGCTTTGGTGAACGAATTTTGTATCTCGTCGCAATAAATTAATTAGGGGTTCGAGCTTCAATTTATCTACTGCATTTATCCACAGCGGTAGTCGGTGATCAAGCAGCAGGCTAATCCAGGGCGGCGTATTGTCTAAGCCAGTTTCCCATGGGTGGATTTGTAGCACCAGGCCTTCATTATGAGGGTCTCGGTCATTATATAGCCATTGATGATATGACAGAATTACCGGATACATAGTTCTATACCAATTGTACCTCTCGGTTTTATTTAGCTTTTTGCCGATTTTCACCACGGCTTCAGCGAGCATTGGTGGCTGGGTTATGCCACTTGTTACAAGCCCGTCTGGAGCATTAGGATTTAGCCAGCTTCGCCAGATATTACCATGCTTAACTCTTCCACCTTGTTTTTTCAGTATCATATTAGGCATCATGCCGTTAGCCCACTGGCCTCTGGTGAGGCTAAGGATTTCTTGCTTTGCGCGGTCGATATCGTAGTGACGCTGGCCAATTGCAATAAAGCAGCTATCCCACAACCATTGATGCGGATACATGCCGGCGGCAGGTACCGTATAATTACCTTGATTGTTTGTTTCTAAAACATGCTTAGCCTGTTGAAATAAATCAGGCTGGTTTTCGCTCATGCTAATAGTATATAGCAATTAACTTTTAGCGATAGTTGATAAAACTAGTTGCAAAATCAAAATCTTTGCTACGAATCAATTGCATTACAGCTTGTAGATCATCCTTGCTACTGCTCATTACGCGAACTGCTTCACCTTGAATTTGGGCTTTAACTTTCGGGTTATTCTCTTTTATTAGTTTCGTAATCTTTTTTGCTTTGTCTTGATCTAATCCCTCGATAAATGGAACTTCTTTTGTGGTTCTCAAATTTGAAGTGACGGGTTCTTTTGTTACATCCAAAATTTTTTGACTTTGGTTGCGAGTAGCAAGCTTTTTCCTAACTATATCCAGAATGGCGTCAATTTGCATATCGCTATCACCGGTTATTTTTAGTCCTTGTTTGCTAGAGTCTAACCATTCTATCTCGGCTGGCGTACCCTTGAAATCGTATCGATTGTCGATTTCTCTTTTGACTTGGTCGAAAACATTATTAATCTCGGCCTTGTCGTACTCACTAACAATATCGAATGAAAAATTTGCCATTAACTACATTCTATCAAAATTACTCCGCAATACTGTGGAGTTTTATGCCAAATTGTCCCAATATTTGTACTGGAACGCTCTTATCGTTACGGAATGAGTCTACTAGGTTGGGCAAGTCTTCTTGAAGTTGTTTATTTCTGGCTATGAGCGAAATCTTAGCCCACGTGTTTCTCTGTTCCTGACTGTTATTTGTGGGAAGTACCAGGCCATAATATGATTGCATTATCATTGGTAAAAGCAGCAGGCTCTCAAGTACGTAGGCTCTAGCATGGTTGTTAAGCTGTTCATCTGAAAGATCAAAGTGATGGCCATTGAAAAATGGTGACGTAGCATTACCGGTGTACTTATACTGCCTCGGGTATTCTACTGATCCAGGAAATGAGCGAGTTACGTTTATTTTTCTAGTTGTTAATTCGTGACTAAATCCATGGTGTTCTGTTCCGTAAAATACATATACCGGCAGCTTTTCATTGCTTTTTTTTGCATCTTCTTTGATTGCGGTAATTTTTTTTGAAATCTCAGGACTAAACTTATCGTCCAGAACATCAGGATCTTCCAATACTAGAAGAGTTTCCATTATCTGCTTAACACTAGTTAACTCTCTCACGGCATTGGAGTGCATAATGAGCTTTCCTTTATTAAGTGCTCTCTCCACAAGTTCTTCACTACTGAACTCATCAAACGCTTGAATCCCAATTCGCTGACTTAGGTAATCTTGGCTATATCTATCACCTATCAAGGCATCCAGCATTCTTGCTGCATAGTATCGTATATCAATTGGGGCAACTATACTGCTCTTAGCGAGTAGCCCTCTATACTCCCAGTAGCCGAATTCATTATCTGGTGTTAACTGGAAACTTGGCAGTTCGGGC
The DNA here is from genome assembly GCA_046350695.1 of Saccharimonadales bacterium (SeqCode). Taxonomy (GTDB): domain Bacteria; phylum Patescibacteriota; class Saccharimonadia; order Saccharimonadales; family JACQNP01; genus JAGQNP01. The sequence continues at coordinate 150,530 of JAXLZX010000001.1, forward strand.
CCGGCATTGTTAAATCGCATCTCAAAACTGTTTCTGACAGATTGGCTGAACTGGACGTCTTGATGTATGTCTGTAGCCTCGGCACCTTCAACGAACGTAATGAATGGGTCTTCAGTCTCTCGGATAGATTGGCCGGCGTCAATACTGTTGGCATGGCGGTTGAATACAGTGTGTATAGCGTAGTTTTTATTAATAAGATTAACATTCTTTCTTGTCGTCAATTCCTTTATGTCACCTCTTAGCTGTTCGGCGGCTTGCCGAAAAAGACTTATACGATCTGCATTTGCTAAATCTTCGCTGAATAGTCTTAGGACGTCTATGCCTGATACTACTTCGGGATTTTCCATAGTTACTCCAAGAATTTTGATTTATTATAAACAATATTATAAAACATTCAATGTTAATATTTTTAATAGTTATTATTAGGGGTTATAATAATCATTAATGATTTACGAAGATGAACGAATTGCTAAGATTAGGCATAAGCTTTTAGATGATTTTGAAACGTTGGCCGATAAGAAGCAACTTTTGCGTGCCCCGGAGCTTAAGGCTTTATATTCCGAAATCCCAAGTCTTGCACCAGAACAAAGAGCAAAGTTTGGCCAGGAGATCAATAAGCTAAAGGCTGAGCTGGAAAATATCGTTGAAAACCACCAAGACCTGCGATCAGAGAGTGAATTCATAGATATTACGGCTCCTTTTGACATAAACACCCCAGTTGATAAGCGACCGAGACTACTAACCGCAGATCATGGAACTATTCATCCGCTTACTATCGAAATGCGTAAAATAAGTGACATTTTTATTAGGATGGGTTTCAACGTTGAAGAGTCCCGACAAATTGATGATGATTTTCATATGTTCGAGTCGTTGAACTTTCCGGCTGACCACCCCGCTAAAGATGATTACGATACCTTTATGACAACTGATGGTTTTATTGCGCCGGCACACACTAGCACTATGCAAAATCGCGTACTAAAAAAGTATAGACCTCGACTAGAAAGCGATGAGGCGATTGCTGTTGTCATTCCAGATAGAGTCTTTAGAAACGAAGATTTAGATGCTACACATGAGCACACTTTTTATCAAATAGAGGGAGTTTATGTCGATAGGGAAATAAATGTCGGTAATTTGATTGCTGTTTTGAAGGCCTATATGAGTGAGTATTTTGGTCAAGAATTAAACGTCAGGATTCAGCCATTTTATTTTCCATTCACAGAACCAAGTTTTGAATTTGCGGTCGAGCGCCCAGATGTGCTAAGAAAAGACAGCACAGAAGCCGAGCAGTGGTTAGAGCTGGGTGGTTGCGGTATGATCCATCCTAATGTGCTCAAAATGGCAGATATAGATCCTATTGAGTACAGTGGTTTTGCTTGGGGCTTCGGTATTGAGCGAATGGTGATGTTAAAAAACGGTATTGAAGATATCCGACATTTCGAATCAGCAAAGTTAAGTTTTCTGAGGCAATTTAAATGAAAAATGCAATATTACTCCATGGTAAGCCAAGTAAGGAAGAATATTATAATTCAAGCCTGTCGTCTTGCAGTAACTACCATTGGTTTCCTTGGCTACAAAAGCAACTTCTTGTTAATGATATAAAGGCGGATACACCAGAAGTTCCCTATGCATTTGATCCAGAATGGAGCTTGTGGGTTAAAGAAATAGAGCGTTTTGATATTTATCCCGAAACAACCTTAGTCGGACATAGTTGCGGAGGGGGGTTTTGGGTGCGTTATTTATCTGAAAATAAGAAGATTAAAGTAGGCAAGGTCATTTTGGTTGCCCCATCACTTAATCCAGAAAAAACTTGGGGTGAGGTTTTTTTTGATTTCATCATTGATCCTGCGGTTCAGGAACGTGTGGGCGAAATTGTTATTTTCAACTCAGTTGATGATAGTAAGAGCATTCAGGAATCTGTAAAAATAATTAGAAAAGTGTTTCCGAAGGCTACATACAGGGAGTTCACCAATATGGGGCACTTCACCAAGAGAGATATGGATAGCTCTGAATTTCCAGAGTTGTTGGAGGAGATTATGAAATGAAATTAAGTCTTAATATGGCTCAGTACTATAGTAATGTTGATTTGAAGTCAGTGGGCATAACTGAAATTGTACGTGGTATTGGGTTTCAGCTTGGCGCGATTGAAGAGGTTATAGAATACGGTAAGATCTATGATGGAATAGTTGTTGCCAAAGTTGTGTCCTGTGAAAAACACCCCAACGCAGACAAGTTAAGTGTGTGTAAAATTGACGATGGCGGCCGTACTCAGAGTGTTGAAAGAGATGAAAATGATAATGTTCGCGTTGTCTGCGGTGCGTCGAATGTACGTGCCGGGGTAACTGTGGCCTGGATTCCACCCGGTGTTGCGGTGCCTAGTACTGTCAACAAGGATCCTTTTATTTTGACACCTAAGGATATTAGAGGGGTTGTAAGTAATGGAATGCTTGCTAGTCTAGCGGAGTTAGCAATAAGCGACAATCATGACGGTATATTAGAAATCGACGAAAATGAAGTTGGCGAGGAACTGTCTACGCCAGGTACGGAATTTAAAAAATTATATAATATCGATGATATTGTGGTGGATTTGGAAAATAAGATGTTCACACATCGGCCAGATTGTTTTGGGGTGCTGGGTGTCGCAAGGGAATTAGCAGGGATTCAGGGTCAAGCATTCAAAAGTCCTGATTGGTATTCAAACTTACTATCTTTGGCTGAGGGTGGTGAACAATCTAATGAATTGCCATTAGATGTAAAAGTCGAAGATCAAAATTTGGTTCCTAGGTTTATGGCTGTTGCGATGAGGGATGTAGAGGTGAAGCCCAGCCCGATTTGGCTTCAGTCATGTTTAACTAAGGCAGGTGTAAAACCTATCAATAATATCGTGGACTTAACTAACTATTATGCTCAGCTGACTGGACAGCCAATGCACGTCTACGATTATGACAAGGTT
>JAXLZX010000002.1:0-133071 GCA_046350695.1 Saccharimonadales bacterium (SeqCode)
CATTGTTAAAACTATTTTATGTTTCTTTTTTCTAATACGCATTACAGCATCGCCTGGATTAAAGCTTGAAAAGTCGTCAACGCCATACAAATATACAATATCTATTTCTTCGTGTTCATCATCAACTACATCAAATCTATCAATTAACGATTCTATTTTCGAAAGTTCATGTACTTTGTACTTTTTCTCAACTTCAAAATTTTTCACGATCTATTTCTCCTTATTGAAATTGTCTCTAATTAATTTTCTAACAATATCGGCCTTAGTAGAATTTGTTTTGAATGAAGCCCACTTAAGATAATTATAAATTTCACGATCAATTACAAAATTAAATCTGAGATCTTGAGCAGCTAACCTATTTGTACTTAGAAAATCTCTTACAGTAAAAACAATATCATCATCTTTTTCGTAAGTAACATATTTTAAAAGATTCGACACTATACCTGAACCAAAGTTACTTTTAATACCATTCTTATCTTTAAGTACTAAGCATGGTTTTTGAAGCTGAAGTGCATACGCAACTTGAAAACCAACTGCAAAACTACTTTTACTAGATTCAAAAATACAAATATCAGCTTTATGTATATCTTCGATCGCTTTTTGCTGAATTAAGCTCCAGTCTCGATCGTCTATGAAGCCTGGTTCATTTTTTTTAAATGAATACATCAGAGCTTCATCTATCCAATTGAATGAAAGTGAATCTTTCTCATTAATAACATCTAAAATTTTTTATATACAGGGTATTTATCTTGGATATTCGATTCTGACCCTGAAAATCTTACAATCATAATATTTCTCTTGACCTGTGTATAGTATGTGTATATAAGTATGTCATATGCAAGACTATAACACAGTATGTTTACTATGCAAAAATATATGCGATTCAGACGAGAATATTGTAACTAACTTTAATTTATCAAATAAAAGTACGGTTAGTAAATAAATTATTAAACCTGAATTGACAGGAAGTATTCCGGATAATTACTTAGAATCGCAATTTGAAATTGAAAGAGTAGCACCTAATAATATTAGACTTTCTCACCCATACATAAATTGTTCTGAATTAAACATTAGTTCCTTACTAAAATCAGCTCAATATCTCGATTCTCAAACACAAAATGAATTAGAGACATTAATATCTAATTCAATTTATAAACTAGCTGTTCAATTTCTAAGTGTCGATAGCTTAACAACTGATACCCTAATTGATGTAATCCAGCAATTTTCAAAAACACAGCTTGAGATTAAACTATTTGATACAAGAAATAATCATCTTCTTGAATTTGAAAAAATATTTAGTTTATTTCAGTCAAATACGCTATTTCTTGCCGACATACATGATCTTAGTCATCACGGTTTACAGCAAATATATTTTGGTGACTTTACAAGAAGAATTGGAGAGTCCTACTTTATTAGTGGTGATCCCTTTTCAAAAACTCTTGTAAAATTCATACACTACTTAAGTCTTGAGTACTGTATTGTAGGATCAGACATAGAGGATATGAGGGTTTACGGTTGCTTAAACTGGCAATCACCACGTAAAAGTCCTGCAGTAATGTCAAATTACTCTGAAGTATGCGGAAAATGTATAGTCAAATGGAATGCTATTCGTGGATTATTGTCTTTAAAGAGACGGAATGAAGAAATACAAAAAACATATGGATCTAGTCCACTAGATATTCTTAAAATAAAAATTGATTGTAGCTTTGATGAAGAAGATCTATGGAAATACTACCAATCTAACCCAAATAAAGCTATAAATTATATACTGGTTGACGGCTACCCAAAAACTATTAATGAACTATTAGAACGATCGACATGTACCTTAAAAAGTATGTAATATATTGCGCTAAGTTAAGTTATACAAATAATTTGTCTCATTTCAAACTGTTAAAAAGTGCGTGACCTGTACGCTGAGCCAATTTTGACTAAATACCACTATTGTGATATTTTTGCTTCATGGCATACTGTGAATTCTGCCCTCTTAAAGAAGCTTGTCTGGAAATTGATGAATATCTAGAAACACGACGTTCTACTGATGAAAAAGCAAGACAAGTACTAGAAGCAGCACGTACAATTCTTACTATTGAAGCAACTGATTATTCTAATTTGTGTCCAGATCAATTGCCATCCGTAGTACGAGAGAATACAGATGGAACAGGCGGCTACCTAATAGTATGCTCGGATCATGATCGCCAGGGTATAGCCAATTATCTACTAAGTATTGGAGTCCCAGTGGGGGCTGACATTATTTCAGAAGACCAGTTTGATGAACAATACCCCTGGATCAGTCTTGTAGATAGACTCAAGGAACGATAATTTGCCCTAACTGATCTTGCTTGATTACAGTTATAACTTCCTCTATCGTTGTGAGCCATCTTTCGAACTAAATTAACAGGGACGAGAGTCTCTGTTTTTTCATATTGGGTACCCATAGCGGACAATTATCGAACTGTCTGTTATGATAAAGACTATGAACAATACATTCGAAGCATACTTCATGCCCGGTTTTACAACCTTTAAACAAATCCACGGTCAACTAACCGTTGCTAATGACAATTTACAAATGCACGATGATGCAGGAAAAGTGCTGTTTAATATAGGACGGCCAACTATAGTAAGTATTACCGATGACATGCGTTCAATGAAAATTAAAACTACAGAAAAGAAGTATATTCTGTTCTTTTATGATAATAAAAAACTGATGCCAAAATCTTTGTTTTTTGGAAGTGTGGCTATCTCAAACAAAACAATGTCAGAATCACAAGAACTATGCCTTCGGGTACTTCAAAGCCTTCAAAGCGCGGGCTATCAAATAGAACTCAATAAGCATAGGCAATAGGCCAAGGGGTATCACTAGTAAGCGCTTCGGGTATTTCTATAGGGTTGTCCAGGTTGCGAAGTATGTCAACTAGAGGGAGCCAAGTGCAAATCATGATTAAAAGACCGAGTTCCTATGACCCGTCTTTTTTCTATTTATTTCCTCTGTTAATAGGCCCTCAAAATGACTTAGACCGTGTCGCATTATGGCGGCTTAGCGGACATTTTTATGACCGATTTCCGAGACCGTGCTAAACGTCATTACCTCCATTAACTAAGTCCTTGTCCTGTTCACATAAAAATCAACGAAGGGCAAATACCGAATACCTTCAATTAAGATTATTTAAGCCAAACCGATTTGTCCGCCCTTAAGCACAAATACTGTGAAAGTTCTTTGATATTGTTGCGTAGAATACTTACGCCTAAAAGGCTTGACAGAGCATATCGGCACCTATATTATTCAACTATATGGTTGAACAAACGCAACAATTGAACCTACTTTTTACTGCTTTGTCAGATAGTACTCGGCGCAGTATCTTAGAACATGTTGCTCAAATTGAAATGAGTATTGGAGAAATTGCCGCACATTATCAGTTGACATTTGCTGGGATATCCAAGCATATCAAAGTACTGGAACGTGCTGGTTTGATTACTAAAGAACGACGTGGGAGGGAGCAGGTTGTGATAATTGTGCCGGCCACAGTAGACATTGCTCGCGAACATATTGAGCGTTATGCAATGATTTGGGGTAACCGGTTTGATAGACTAGAAGCTTTACTAAAGGAGGAGTAGCTATGAACAAAACAAACTTTACAATTTTAGAAGATAAGAAAACTTTGCGAATGGAACGGACATTTCCGGCAAGTCAGCACAAGCTATGGCAAGCCTACGCAGATCCTAACAAGCTAGCGCATTGGTTTGCACCAAAAGGTTGGTCGACAGAAGTCAAGGCTCATAGTTTTTCTGAAGGTGGTGAGTATGTTTACGTTATGAAATGCGAAGACAAATCACAGGGCGAATGGTATGGCAAAACCAGTGCAGGCAAGATGGCATTTAGTAAAATTAACCCCGAAATTTCATTTATGTACACCGACTATTTTACTGACGATAAAGGTAAAGTGAATGAGGAATTACCGAGCTCACACACAGTTGTAACACTAGAACCAATTGGTGATGACTCGACGAAACTCGTGGTCGATACATACTATGAAACCAAAGAAGACCTAAAGACTGTACTTGAAATGGGCATGGAAGACGGCTATTCTCAGACCCTTGATAAGCTGGAAGAATTATTAAGTAAGGATAGTTAAGGGGAGTATCATGGCAACACTAAAAGTAGAAGTACCCGAAAATTCGCAGAACATTCTTGGCACCGCCGAGATCAATGCACCACTTCAGAAAGTTTTTAACGCGTATGTCGATAAAAACCTGTTCCCGAAGTGGATGGGCGGTGGAGCAAAAGTAGAGCTGCACACTTTTGACGCAAAAAGTGGTGGTAGTTTTCATATAACCAATACGGATGCCAAGGGCAACAACTATGATTTTTGTGGTTCGTTTCATGATGTTGCAGACAACGAGAGAATTATCTGGACATTTGAGTTCTTGGGTCTGCCAGAACGAGGGCATGTTGCTCTCGAGAAAATGACATTTCATAAAATAGACGACAATAGGACAGAAATACGCACTATATCCACCTATCAAAGCCAGGAGGATCTAAAGGGAATGGTCGAAAGCAGCATGGAAGACGGCTGGCGACAAGCACTTGATGCTCTAGAGAAGGTTGCGCTAGAAGAGTAAAATAGAGATTGAGGAGGAAGAGCATGTCGTTTCAAGCATACTTAGATAACATCGAGACCAAAACCGGCAAAACACCGCAGGACTTCATAGATGAGGCCTCATCAAAAGGTTACACAAAGGACACTAAGTCGGGTGAAATTATCGCATGGTTAGCAGAAGATTACGAATTAGGTCGAGGTCACGCAATGGCTGTTGTTCATGTCATTAAAAACGGTGCACAAATTTCCGAGAAACACGTCAATTCAGGTGGCACACATAGCGACCCGAGCTCAACACTAAAGTTAAATGGTAAAAGCAAGGAGAAGTAAATGGCAACAATTCAAAAAATCGTACCCTGTTTGTGGTTCAACGATAACGCTGAAGAGGCGATGAACTACTATGTATCGGTATTTGAAAACTCAAAGATAAATAGCATTGAGCGGTATCCAGATGAATCGCTGGATGAGCACTTCAAGGGTATGAGTGGCAAGGTGATCAACGGGGAATTTGAACTGGATGGAGTAAAGTTCATTTGTTTAGATGGCGGTCCTACATTTCAGCTGAGTGAAGCCGTATCGTTTACAGTATTCTGTGAAGACCAGGCAGAAATTGATTATTTTTGGGAAAAGTTATCACATATACCAGCTAGTGAACAGTGCGGATGGTGCAAGGATAAGTTTGGCGTGAGCTGGCAGATCATGCCAGAGAGCATCGGTGAGTTACTAAAGTCTCCTGCACAAATGACTTGCTTTATGCAACTAAAAAAGATCGATATCTCTGCCTTAGAGAGTGCAAGCTAATGAGCGACCAAGGCAAACACCAAAACAATAAAATTGACTATATTGAGTTCCCGGCTAAAAGTGTCGCGGAACTTAATGCAACTCAGAGGTTCTATAACCAAATATTTGGATGGGAACACACCATGTATGGCGAAGATTACGCAGATACTGCCGATAGCGGAGTGTATAGCGGTATTAATGCCGAAAACCCGCAGACGGCTACACTGGTAGTTGTTTACGCACTAAACCTGCAAGATACTTATGATAGAGTCGTTGCGGCTGGTGGCGAGATCACCAAAGATATATTTGAATTTCCTGGTGGTAAGAGATTTCATTTTGAAGATCCAGCCGGCAATCAATTGGCAGTGTGGTCAGACAAGGATTAACGCTTATGTTAAATGACGACATTAAAACCTATAATAAATCGCAGATTAGCAACAATCGTAAAGTCTGCGAGTATTTGGCAACATATATTACCGACAAACTTACAGACACTACTAACAAGTTGTGGCATGGTGGACCGGTGTGGTTTATTGATGGCAATCCAGTAGTCGGCTACTGGGTACGCAAGCATGGCGTAACTCTTCTATTTTGGAGTGGCCAAAGTTTTGACGAACCAGATCTACATCATGAAGGAAAGTTCAAAGCTGCACAAATTAAATATACTCATATCACACAAATTAATGACAATAATCTAGCAAGGTGGCTCCAAAAAGCACACGACATACAGTGGGATTACAAGAATATCATCAAAAACAAAGGACAGCTACACAGAATTGATCCATCATGAATTTCAAGGCCAAAATTGAAAAAATAGAATCGAAGGGTGGTTGGCATTATGTACTCATCCCTGACGAAGTCCGCGTAGAGCTACAAAAACAAGCAGACAAAAGGGGTAGCATTCCGGTTTTGGTTACCGTCGGTAAGTCTTCTTGGCCAAGCACCACAATGAGTATGGGAAACCAGCGTTGGTTTATAGCAGTCAAGTCCGAGATTCGAAAAACCGAAAAATTAAAGGCAGGTGATGGTGTCGAAGTCAAAATTTTGCCTGATTTATATCGACTGCAATAATCTTGCGATAACTATTACGAACTGATTATGTTAACTAGTTTTTTCACGGTATTTATGTTCCTTACTGTTATCTTGTTGTACAGTGCTTTATTATTCACAAGTTTTTGTAAACTACCTTTAGCTTGATTAGCTCGTGATACATTCGTAATTACCGCACCGTCAATATATATCATTGTTTCAATATCTGACTTGTGACCAATTTTCTCTATGACATCGGGCGAATTGATTTCGTCAAATAAAAACAATACATCAGATTTTTGGCCAGACTTGTCGGGTTTTGGCGAATCATTTGTCCAGTCATGTGGAATCGAATTAGCAATTTTCAAAAACTTGTCTCGAGGAATGATTAGAATTAGTACTGAAAAACCAAAGTACTCTTCGAGAGCTGTTTGGGTCGTAACTAAATCCGGAGCTTCAGTACTCGAAACAATAGCATTACCCGAATTGATATATATCTGTATTTCGCTAAAACCGCACTGCTGAAGGACTGTTCGAAAGTCGTACTGAGGAACGCGATTCTGTCCGCCAACATTAACACCTCTAAGTAAAACTACGTATTTCATGAGTATATAATAGCCAAAAGACTTGTTTTAACAAACATATAGACACTGGACATGGGGTTGGTTACGAGATTCCAAATCGATTACGTCGAGTGTGCGCCATGTTAGTAATTGTCCTAAAGCAAGACCCTTCTGAATATACGCTTAGCGTATCATATGTTCTAATTTACTCTGTTGTATATTTCGTAACTTATAGAAGGAGCTGTAACTATAAACACTTTGAAAATGGTTCTTTTTATACTTGCTTATGGTTGCATAAGTCGATGATGGCTAGTATAACTATTCTTATGAGACTGTCCGTAACGAGTCCCGAATTAGACCGCATATATAGTAGAGCGAACTGCGAAGGGATGAATCCAGATATTTTTGACGGAGAAGATCCTGTCAATACGGTTCTTGCGAAAGCAGCATGTGCTAAGTGCGTGGTACGGGAAGAGTATTTATCATATGCGCTTGATAGTAACAAGCGTACTTGTATTTGGGGAGGACACACGCCTGAGGAGAGAGTTCAGATTCGGCAAGGAGTTAGAAACAGGGACGATTTGAGCTATCTTTTCGTACCGGCTACGGTTACTGAAACTTATTGATTACGGAGATTGGGTAATCGAAATTCCGACTTACAATACTATCTAGAGTCAAACATTTGCCAATAACACATTTTTCGGTATTTCATCTATCAACAATTCAGTCAATAGCTCTCCCGCAACTAACAACCCTGGTACCTTCAATAGATATGAGTATTAAATACACAACGGGCCACCAAAGAATAGTACTCTTAACAGATACCCTATATTGACTTTGATATACTATATAAATGAATCGAAATCAGGTAATCATTGATGTGCGTGAACCAAATGAGTACGCATCCGGCCACGTCGATGGTGCGATAAATATTCCACCAAGTGCCTTAATGTCTGGTGCAAAGGCACTCAATAATTTAGACCGCGATACAAAGTTAATTGTATATTGCAAAACAGGGAGTCGTTCAAGTGTAGCAATCGAACTACTAAAACGCATTGGATTTACAAATACAATTAACGGAATTAATGCGGGGCATGTTGAGAAAAACTATTTAAACTCTTGAGTAGTTAGTTAAGCAATATTTACTACATCCTAGGATAAATACACGAGTAAGTTTCTTATGCGTGTCCTTCGATAATATAACTAGCGATAAAATATTAACCGAAGTCACAGAGTCGCATATACTTGACTTTTTTATCGGACTATGTTATCATTGCCTAATGGAAAATTATTCGTTTGCGCATAATGAGTCAGACGACAGGCCTTCGCAAATTTCGCGTGCTATCGGAATGGTGTTAGGCGCTGCTTTAAATTTTGCAATACTTGAAGCATACGATCAAATAATGGAAACTAATATCAATGCTCCGCCAAACAATATCATAATCTCAACGACGGCAGTAGCACTTGGTGCTATGATTAACGAAGTGTACCCTAGAAGACAAAGAACCAATATAGAGTAATCACCCTTACTGGTTTCGTTAATAACTAGAAATAATGATTAACAGCATGTCAATCTAGATTAGAGTTGACCAATAATACCAAAATCGTTCAATTAAAATACCAAATATAATTAAATACCAAACCACTAGCACTTCGACATGATGTTTTTGTATAAAATTTGATAGCGGCTCTAGAGAGTTTGGTAACTTAATATTCCTTGTTTGAAGGTTGTATAGTGTGACATACCAAAAAATTGGTATTGTTATCATCCACACCACAAAACACCAAGGGCATATTGCATTGATTCGATAAACTCCCTGGTAAAATAGATAATGCATAAATATCACTCCTGCCAATGCTGCACCTTGGGCGCTAATCCAAACCCATTTCTTCACTTTCGCGCCACTAGCGAGTAGTACGCCGAATGTAAATAACATGCTAAATGCAATTAGACCAAATATAGTATTAGGTACCCCTAACAAACTTGCTTGTTCGGTTTTCATTACAGAACCACAACTCAATATTGGATTAATGTTACATGACGGATCATAGTTAGGGTTTTGAAGCACATGAATCTTATCGTATGTTAAAACAAAAGAAGCGAGACAACCGATGATGCCGCCAATAATCATTATGTAAGGCAGTACTTTCGCAATAGTGAGTTTATTTTTATTCAATTTTTTCATAATTAATCTATGTAGTTATTATATCAAATAACTCTATAAATAGCATGAAACAAGTAAATGACTCATAATTTATTTGTAAGTTTATTCCATTCAGACACTACGTAACCTGAACTATCCATCCAGGGAGTACAGCTGCGTTTCCAGATCAGGTTGGTAGACTCGGCTCGGTTACTTAATGGACTGACATTCGTATAGTGAACCACGTGTCCATTATGAATGAGATCGGTGTCTTGAAGCTCAATCTTATCTAAAGGCACTTTATCTATAGGAACACGAGAAGACCACAGTACATCACGATGAGTCACGAATAACGCAGACTGATTTGAACTCTGCAAGAAATCATCTACTAATTCACCAAATCGCATCGCCACTCTGAGTAGGGATTCACCACCAGGAGGTGTCCAGTGAAAAGGATGCTCAAGCATTGTCTTAAAACTTTCTGGATATTCTTGTTGATGCTGTTTTCTGGTCATGCCTTGAATATTCCCTCTATCTCTTTCTGCTAGGCGATCTTCTTTTTGCCAATCCATATTGATTCCCAACGACTCTGCAGATTGAATAGTGCGAATTAGCGGTGATACTTTAAAATCATCAAAAGTTTCTAAACCGTATTCGTGCAGAACATATTTTGCAATCCATTTACCGGCCAATTGACATTCTTTTGCACCAGTTGATGTCTGTTCTTCATCATGCGGATGCTTTTCCAAAGAATAGCTAAGTGGCTGACTATGCATTGCACGACGAACATCACCTTCGCTCTGTCCGTGACGAACAAGGACCAGATGTCTTGCTAGAAACTCGCTCATAAATATATATTATACAATTTTATATACTTTTTTAAGCTTGAATTGTTTACTGATATAAAAATACACAATCAGAGCAGAGGAGGCTAGCATGCTCAACGCTATAGCGTATGAGTTGGTTTTTTGGTAAGTTAATCCTAGTATAATGGGGGGTAAAAATCCACCTAAACCACCTATAGCACCAATTATCCCCGTGACACTACCCATTGATTCTGACTTAGTAAGCTTGCCTACTAAAGCAAACACCGCGCCATTACAACAACCCAGAACAAACGCTAGCGTAAGGTATGCTAACGTTGTATGACTGCGTAAAGATTGCTGAAATGCTACAAACGCAGCCAAGGCTGCTATTAATAATAGACCGGACTTAACTACTCGAATGCCCCCGATTTTGTCACTTAACCAACCTCCTACCGGCCTAGCAACCGTTGCTAACAAAACGAAACCAGCCGCCCGAGAAGCTGCATCAGTTAAGGTTAATCCGTATGCAACTTTTAGAAGAACAGGTAAGTAAACCCCAAAAGCTACGAAAGCCCCAAATGTAATAACATAAATTGCTGACAAATCCCAAGTAACGCTCTGTTTACATGCAGAAGTCATACGGCCTAAGGTAGATCCTTTTTGTGGTTTCCAGTTCGGGCTTTCTTCACCAAATCTCCAAAAAACCGTACCCATAATAGCCAGTAATCCCGCAATCAATAGAAATGTATAATTTTGTCCGAAATAACCCACTAATCTTGGTGTCATAAAACCTGAAATTGCAGTACCTACATTTCCCAAACTATACACACCGATTACAAAACCGCGCCTCTCTGAATCAAACCAACTACTAACGTAAGGTACACCTACCGCAAAAACAGCCCCTCCTAATCCCAGCAACAACCCGACAAAAGTTAACAACACAAAATTATCTGCAAAGATCAGCCCAACAACAGGAATTGCAGTAAGAAAACAGACGACTGAAAATACTTTTTTACCTCCAAATTTATCAGTAATCATACCGAGCATAATTCTACCCAGAGCACCAACTATTATTGGCACGGCTAGTACAAATGATAACATCGTTGGACTCAATGAAAGATCATCGGCATATTTTGCGCCGAGAGGACTAATAAGTGTCCAGGCCCAAAAATTTACCACCAGAGCAAGCGTTGCTAATAACAAGGCTTTGTTCGCGTTCTTTTTACTTATATTTGTTTTTTTCATTGTACGGGTTTTTATATCGAGGCTTCCCAATCGAAGAAAACATTATCCTCTCTCTGCCCACCACGACCCTTGCCGATATGTTCAAAGCTTTCTACAAACTCAATAGATTTAATATATTTAGCCATTTTATAGCCATATTTTTTCTCACAACGTAGCCGAATAGGCGCTCCATAGTTAATAGGTAGTGGCTTGCCGTTCATCTCGTATGCAAGAATGGTCTGCTTATCGTACATATCGCTCACTCGCAAGCTCGAGTAAAAAAAGTTACCTTCAGGATCAAGATCATAACTATAAAACACGACATACTTGGCATTTGATTTGGGTTTACACAATTTCAAAATATCACTCATCGGCAAACCACCCCATTCGGCAACAGCCGTCCAACCCTGTATGCAGTTGTGTTTAGTTATCTGAGTTTGTTTACGTAAATCTTTAATATCCTGCAGTGACATTTTCAATGGATGCTCTACTAATCCATGTACTTTTAATTTCCAATCTTTGAAATTATTAGCTTTAAGCTTAAGATAATCGTCTGTTTTTGGGGGATACCCATTAACTCTAAAAAAAGGAGATATATCCTTTTTAGAATAATGTTGCTCTGACTTCATCCAGCCAAAAAGTAATCGTACAAAAGGCACATAGAATCGAGTCAATACTTTCCGTACTCCTGCTTGGTGATTGAGAGTGAAGTAGGTAACCCAGATATTAAACGCAACAATTAGTATAAGCGCCATTAGAAACACGGTTAAAGCTAGAGCAAAATCGACGTCAGTATGGCCAAATGTAATTCGTTTAACGCTATTATAGAAATGAAGTCCGATAGACATTGTAATGTGCACTAAAATAAACAACGAAAATAGCACCATTGCAATGAAGTGCAAACTACGAGCGACTTGCCTACGGTCACCAAAAATTTTTAAGAACCCTGGAAATCTAGCAACTAAAGCTGGGGATAAAGCAATCCCCGTAATAATTGACAAGGGGGTGAGTATGAAAATAACCCCTGCGTACGTAAGCTGTTGCAGTGCATTATAAGTCTGACCTTCTTGAGGAATGTTAAGAGACAAGTACTGATACATGGTATTAATCGCCTCGGAGAAAATTCTCGCGTCAGTTGGAACCAACCGCTGCCACTGATTGGTCATAAATAGATACCCGATATAAACTAAACCGCTAACAACCCAAATAATTGCGATAGTAAAGTGCCAGTTACGCGCAGAGCCCAGGTTATGACTACCACTTGGAATTCCAATTTTACCAGGATCTTCAGCCTCATCTAGCGCTGTCCAAAGTTTGTCTTTGGGCATAATTTTTTTGCCAAATCGAAGCCAGTGGTTATCGTCAGTCGTATGATCTGTCCAGTATAATTTTGGGTGATCGAATAATATCTGAATACCGCTACGAATAAGTAAAATTAAACAAAAAAGATTAATTAGATGTAGAACAACTATTCCGAGAGGTAATCTTAGCGATTCTTCCATTCTCTAATTATAACAAATATATTTCTAGAAATGCTATCGCTTAGATAAAGATGTAAGAGAGAGCTGAGGTGCTAGCCTACAGCTTTAGTCATATATGTACTGCACTTGTCAAGCGTGGTAGCAATAAAAGCGAATTAGACATTCACCATTTACATCTAATATATTTAGTTATATAATAACCAATTCGTTTGAAACTATGAAAAAATACAAGCCGAGAAGATACACAATTAAAAAGACTCGTAGCCGAAAACTAATAATCGATAATTGGGCAGGATACCTGACTGTATTTGTTATTACGTTATATGTACTAGCGTTTGGCTATTACCAGAGTGATTGGTTCATTTTATCCGGATTTAGTTTCACCTACCTGATCATAATC
The DNA here is from genome assembly GCA_046350695.1 of Saccharimonadales bacterium (SeqCode). Classification (GTDB taxonomy): domain Bacteria; phylum Patescibacteriota; class Saccharimonadia; order Saccharimonadales; family JACQNP01; genus JAGQNP01. Next base: position 13,023 of record JAXLZX010000002.1, read on the forward strand.
ATACCTCTCTGGACAGTCGATGGTTTCAAAGTATTTTTAGAATCATTCGCTAAAAGAAGCTATAAAACTTCAGAGGAAGATTTAAGTAAAATTACTGTAGTTATTGCCTGTAAGGATGGCGAAGAAGTCATTAGCGCAACCTTAATATCGTTGCTAGAGAAGTTCAAACCTCAACAAATCATTTTAGCATCAAATGGGTCAACGGATGACACATGTCATATTGCGCGTGGATATGGCGTAATTACTTTAGACATAAAATCACCATTAGGTAAGGTAAGGGCCATAAACTATGCACTCCGCCATGTTAATACACCATACGTATTATTGCTCGATGATGACACTTTAGTTGGAGATGCCGTAATGCCGACCGGACTCTTAGAGGAAGGATATGAAGGGGTTGCATTTAGGGTACTCGTAAAAGTCTCAAACTGGATAACAAAAATCCAAATGTATGAGTATCATAAAAGTACCGATCTAGGCAAACGTTATCATAATAATAGAGCGTCTGTTCAAAATATATCTGGCGCCATCGGTTTATTTGAACTAAAGCAACTAAAGACTCAAATTAAACGTCACAGTGGTGATTTTTCAGGCGAGGACTTACAGCGTACCTTGCTTATACACCTAGCACAAAATTCGAAGGGCGTTGTGCTTTCGGATTCTACTGTATATACTCAGGCACCAACTACTTTACTGGCCTTATACAGGCAACGCTCATTCGGATGGTTTCCGGGATTGTATGCCAATTTTTACAATTATTGTAAAATCATGACCCGGGACAAAATGCCTTTCGCCTTAAGATTCGATGCATTTTATAATATCTTCCTAGTTATGGTTCTAGACATACTACGAGTCTTGAGTCTTCCTATCCTTATTTTCTACCCTTGGTATTTTGTAATCATGTATATAACTTACTTAATACTAGAGACAATCTCGTTCTTAAAAAGTAAATCCAAAGAGCCATTTTGGGTAGTACTAGTATATCCCTTATATGGGTTATTTGGATTCTTTACCAGATCTAGTGCATTCGCAACGTTCACATATAGGCGATTGACAGTGAAGTTTGCTCGCCGCGAATTTTTGACGACTATAGATCAGTAAGTGCGACTTTCAAAATTATCGCACTAATAGTGACTATTACCGCAATAGGTAGTATTTTGATACTTAACGTTCTGTATTATTACGCCAAACCAATCCTCAGCTTTGGCAGCTAATCATCCGCATTAATTGAGTCGCATATGCATATATAATCCTGACCATTCCTGACTTAATTATTGAGGACCAAACCAATATTTGCCAACCATAATATATCTTATAAAAAATGCTCGTTTGCTACTTAGTATACTTAGACGTATTAACACTTTGTTTCGATATACAATTAGCATTAATCATTTTCTAAACGATACTTCGACCTAAAACCTTAAATGCCAGATCAACTTAACTGTCGATAATAATTATCGTGTCGTGAGTTCTAAAACAAAAAAGAGTATCTTCTTTTTATCTGTACAGTCTTGATTATCTCGTATCCGTTAAACTTGTTGTCTGTAATGGTATACCCTGATTTACCCCGCTCAAAATTATTTATTTCCAACATTTGAACTTATAATAGTGTAATGTAAAGTTATATAAAATAATCGAACGGGGATATTATGGGTTTTGGAATAGTATTTTTAGGAATAATGGGACTTTTTTTATGGGCTTTTGTAGTGTACTGGATAATCAAAACTCGTAAGCAACACCACCAATTAACCGCCCAGGACAAAGCTGATGATGATGCCGCAGAGAGAGCATTAGAAGCAGAAGAAGGTAAAATAGAATAACATTTGCGTTATTAAGTTTAATTTTTGTTAGCAGTATACCTAATAGCTGCAGTAACTTTATCTGTTCGATGAATACAGCCACTCCAGCAACAGGGACGGCGTTTACCTCGTGTTAGCTCTTCCATTGCTCGCCTAACATGTTCATCTCTTGTTTTTTTCCGCTTAACAGTAGTCGCCCAGCATATCCACTCATTTCGAGCAAGAGGAGTGATATCCTCCCACACAGACAAAGCTTTCGGATTTTTTATAAGTGCCGCCCTTAAATCATCAGGCAGTGCGTGTTCTGTGCCTTTTGATATTTCTACAATATTCATACAATAATAATACACTACCACCGATATTTTGAGCGCAAATCATGACTTAATCACACCTGAATATCTTAAATTTATGTCGTTATTAACAATCTGTGACTTCGACTTAGGCGAGTGAAGTATCGGCAACAATATTAAAAATCTTCAGCTTTAATACCAAGCATATACAGTTATCTAATACGCCAACATAATGTATAATACTAAATATGAAATTAGAGCTAAATGCCGGAAAACTGAGGGTAGCCTCAAAAGCGACTTCGACCGTCGAAGGACCAAGTGTAAGAGGTAGCGCGGAATTTACCGAGTATGATTTTGACGGTGCTAAATATGTGCATATCAGATTAGTACTGGACGGTGATCCAACCGTACTAAAACCGGGCAAACATGCCGTACATATACATGAAAAGGCCGCCTGCGACTGCGATGGATTCAAGTGTGCTGGCGGACATTTTGATCCAGGACCGAACGGCAATACCGATCCAGATGCTAACCACGGTTATCATGCTGGTGATCTACCAAGTATCACAATCAACGACGATGGACATGGTGAGCTTGAAGCTTTTTCAACGAGAATCACTCTTTCACCAGGACCTGTATCTATATTAGACAAGGGGACTTCGCCCGACGGAACCTCATTGATGGTACACGCCAATCCAGATCCTCACACGCCCGGCGAAACTGGTAGCGGTCATAGCGGAGGGCCTAGACTAGCTTGCGGGACAATCAAAGCCGCCTAACAAGTTATTTTGCTTAATTGCCTAGTATGTATATGCAAAAAATCGCAACAAAAGTTTTCATTTATTCATCAATAACATTTGGTGTTTTGGGCGTGTTAATAATACTCACCGAGACCGAACCAGACAATAACAGTACTGGAATTGAAATGATAATAACTAAGCTTTTCATGGCTTCAGTTTTTGTTATCTTATCTTCCTTTGCCCTAAGCGTAGCCGGTAAGTACTTAAATAGTAAAGATTAGTCAACAGCAACAAAGGTAAGTAGTTAAACTCTTAATTTTCAATAAACAAATTGCATAAACTATACTATCAATAAACATCTAACAGATAATAACAAGTAGTATGTGTTATTTTTACCAGAATCGAATAAAAGATGTCATCTGTTATACTATAGATTGTGGATAATCTTATAAATTCAAATGAAATAAGGTTTGCGCTTTGTTTAGGCATCTCGCTGATATGCGGGCTATTTATAGGGTTCGAAAGAGAAATGAAAAGAAAGCCAGCCGGTATAAGTACCCAAATCCTAGTTGTAACAGGGTCAATGATGTTCGCGTTTATGTCTGGAGTACTTGACAAAGGTGACCCGACCCGTATAGCTGCTCAAATTGTTTCAGGAATCGGTTTTCTGGGTGCAGGCATAATTCTTAAATCTGAAAAGAGCAAAAAGGTCACAAATGTTACCACCGCCGCTAGCATCTGGTATTCAGCTGCGGTTGGAATGGCAATTGGATTCCAGATGTATGTAATAGCGATTATGGCAGCAATCTATGCTGTTATTATCGCTCGAATTCCACACGTTAAAACGTATACAGACGAATAGATATTAAATTCATAGTAAAACCCGTAGTTGAGTATTTAACATATGGAATAGTATTAGGTGCAGGGAAATTTTTTCTAATACAAAAAATTACGCCAAATTTATGGTTCGATGGAAATGTCGTAGGCTGATTGATTTTTATGTATCAGTTTTTCCGGAAAGGATATTACAATAATTTCTATCCAGTCGACGGACTTGAGGACTTCTAAAAACCACAGACAAGTAAATACTAATCATAGACTTTGAACCTTTCGGTAATAATTTACAGCTATAAATACTGGGTCGGAGTTTAGACTTAACTAGTCGATATCGTTTTCAATTAATAGAAGAGGTCAGCAAGAGATTAACTACTCTTGGGAAATCTATCACCTGTACCAAAATCGGAACAATGCGACTGGTGTAGAAATAAATACGGACTGGACCCAGGAATATAACAGATCTCATGAATAAGCCAGATTATTCTGCAAAGCCCAGACGGATGAAAAAGATCGAAATCGATAAATTTTGGGGGGATCGTCACTCCTAAACTAATATTCTAGTTTTACGATTTGCGACGAACGCGCCGACAATGACAGCTATCACCCCATATATGCCATTTAAATCATTTACATATAGTTGAGTAATAGCTACGAGAACAGTGGCCAAAAAAATTGTCGGGAAGATCATTCCGCCACGATACCCTATGGCTTTTGACCAAGCAATAACAATGATCTTAACAATCAAAATCCATACCAGACCAACTAACCCCAAACTAGAGGCTTGTTCGAACATTGGCGCAATTGACTTATTTCCTGTGAACTCGACCAATGGCCCACCAATTAGATAGAGGAAGATCAGCCCAACACTGGCGACTATTGAGCGCATAATCCACGTGTGTTTTTTTAGCGGTTTACTCGTGACCTTATCTGTCAGGTCGTGTGCGTAGCAAACTAATTGAACACACAAAAATCCGGCAAGGATCAAAACAAAGCAAAATATTACGGTGTTCAGGTTAAGCATCCAGTTATAGCTAGGTAGCTGAACATAGGCATCACTATCTAGAAAGTTCAGCGCAATACTTGCAGACCCGGCAGCCAAAACAGCCGTAACAAGCAGAATTGGCTTAAATTTTACCTTCGTTTGAGCTAACACCAAGAATAATGACAGAACACCTACTGTAAACGAATTAAAAAATGCTGTAAACAAAGCAATAATACCCGCAGCCGACAGTAACTGTACGATTTGTTTTTGCTTCCTAAACATTTTCTTGCCAACATAAGCCCCAAGTATCATACAAGACGGCACTAATATGGCTTCAGGTCCAAGTGTTGCACCGGCTACAAGTGAGAAAAATCCAATCATGAGAACTTTAAGAAAATTAGCGATTGTCGGATCAGGCATCTCACCTAGACCATGTTCTTCGGCATTTTCTGATTTCGCGTCTAGCCAGTGCTGCAAGCCAAAAAACATGAATGAAAAAGTTATGACCAGCGGAATGATAATCCAACGATTCTGATCAGTATTAAACGTGTCGTACCAAACAAAATCTATAAAGCCGTGAACTGCGTTCTCGAATAGATGATAGGTTAATGCGACGCCAAAACCAACAAATATAATTGCTAGTGCTAACCTTAGGGCTTTCATTTAGTCCTATTATACAAGAAAAGAATAGAAATAAATAAACTATCCTACGAACGCTTATCGGTAGCTAAGAACATAAAGGCTGCTCACCAAGAAACAGCCTCAAGCCTTGTTTGTTAATTATTATTTTGGCAGTACTATATTCTTATTATCTTCGCTCATGTTAAAACGATTACTATTAACACTAATGCTTATCAGCACTGAAGCTCTGTCAGGTACTCTACGCATTATGACTACTTGTAGTATATTGTTGACCGATATTTGCACTAATCAACGGTATAAATATATAAACCCCCTTGGCCTTAACACTCGTACTAGTTGTAGAATATTTTGTAGATAACTTGCATGTTTTCAGAGTAGACTAGTTGACAATCCACAAATCTGCTATTCTAAATTCAAAGCGAGGGAGTTATGTCTAGAAAACCCATCATTAAATCGAATACTGCTGTACCCAAGGATAGAGCATTGTCCAAAGTTACAATGTTTTTCTTTAATAAACCTTTACTTACTGCAATTCTTTGGATCGCAGTAACGCTCTTTGGCACATTAAGTTATACAACATTCCTAACTAGAGAAGGTTTCCCCTCGGTAAATATTCCATTAGCTATAGTTGGTGGTACCTACTTCGTCAATGATCCAGCAAAGGTTGACGATCAAGTCGCTAAGCCTATTTCGGATATCGCACTACAACAGGACGGCGTAAAGTCGGTCCAAACCCAGAGTGCTGGCAATTTCTTTAGCGCGCAAGTCACGTACGAGAATGGGGTTGACGCCAAAGCCGCGACTGAGCAACTCGAACAAAAAGTAAAAGAATCGGGCAAAATACCCCAACAAGCAACAGTGCAGTATAAAGTACCGTTTTTCGGGGCAACCGGTCCATCTGAAGATAAGCTAGACATAGCAATTTCGTTCTACCCTGAGAGCGGTAACGCACCAATCGAAGAAATAGTAAAGAAAGCTAATGATTACGTCAAATTACTAAAAGAAAAGAATATTAATGATGTTGAAGATATTTATGTAAAAAACCCCTTCGAACAAACGGTTAACCCAACAAACGGTCAAGCTATTGAGGTACAAAAAAGTTTTGATAGATTTGGTATTCGTGAAAATAATGAGAGTAAATACCATAGCTCAGTAATTATAGGAATTTCAGCTAAGTCTGGATTTGATGTAATAAAGCTAGACAATGATGTCCGTGCTGCTCTTGAGGCCACCGCAAATAACCCAACAATCGAAGGTTATAGTGCCGATATAAGTGCCAGCTTTGCGCCAAATATTAAAGAAAACATCTCCGAACTGCAACGATCATTGCTTGAAGGTTTAATCGCCGTGTTAGTTGTAGGCGCAATTGTAATCGCTCTTCGAGCCTCATTAATTACGGTGATCTCGATGGTAACAGTCGTGGCTATTACCCTAGGGCTGCTATACTCAATTGGATATACACTAAACGTTATTACGCTATTCTCGCTTATACTTGCCTTGGCATTGATAGTGGACGATACCATAATTATGGTAGAAGCGATTGATGTATCAAGACACCATAATAAAGATCGTAATAAAACTGTTCGGGAAGCATCACGGCGCGTTTCCCGCGCAATGGTTGCAGCAACCGCCACTGCAGCACTTAGCTTCGCCCCATTACTATTTGTCGGTGGCGTATTAGGTACGTTCATTAGAGCCATACCCATAACTATAATTTCATCTCTAGTTATAAGTCTGCTGGTCGCCTTAATTTTCATACCATTTTTTGCTCGATACTTACTGCTTGGTCCTAAACAAATGGGTAAAAAAGGAGTTACGGAAGTAGCCTCAGGCTTCGAGGCAAGTATCGCTAAGTTCATCACCAAACCAATGGTTTGGGCTCGACATTCTACTCGTAAACTTTTTGCTGTTGGATCAGGTGCAATGATAATTGGTTTTGGATTTATCTTCGCTGGACTAATCATTGCCAAGAATGTTACGTTTAATATCTTTCCACCGACAAAAGACACTAATGGTATCGTGCTAAACATTACCTTTCCGCCAAACCTGACTATCGAACAGGCTGAAAAAATCGCCGCAGAAGCCGATGGAATTGCCGCACGTGAGCTTGGTGAGAACTTTGAGCAGGGATCATATTTTGGGTCGGGTAATCAGCAGAATGCCACCCAACGAATAGAGATAATGAGTTATACGAAACGCGACATTACCTCACCGGAACTCGTTAATAAGCTTCAACAGACATATAACAAAGAGTTCGCAAGCAAAGCGCAAGTTGCTGTTGGGCAAATAGATGTTGGACCACCAAGTGCCGCATTTGTCGTACAAATAACTGCAGAAGACCGTGATGCTGCATTGCGAGCAGCTGAAGACGTTAAGGTCTATTTGGAAAACCATGAGCTTGTGCGCGCTAATGGCACAACTGCAAAATTTGTGAACGTGAATGTTTCTAGTCCAAATCAATACATTCGAGATGAGGGCAAACCAATTGTAACCGTTTCTGCAGGATTTAACAGCGATGATGTTTCTGCTCTCGTAACAATTGGTGAAACTGATTTGAAGGAAGAATTCGATGCTAACAAACTAGCCACTTACGGTCTCCCGGCTGATGCGATCAATCTAAATCTCGGTCAAGAGTCCGAAAACCAAGAGTCATTCGCAACGCTAGCATTGGCATTCCCAATACTTCTTTTAGTTATGTACATTCTGTTATTAATACAGTTTAAGAGCTTCTTACAACCTCTGTTGATATTCTTGGCTATTCCGTTTAGCTTGTTTGGCATCGCCCTTGGTCTTGATCTTACCAATAATGCCTTTAGCTTCTTTGCAATGCTTGGCTTCTTTGCACTGCTTGGCCTCAGCATAAAGAACACTATACTTTTGACCGACTACGCAAATCAGGCACGCAAGGAAGGTAATGGTGTGGTTGATTCCGCGATAGCCGCACTGAGAGAAAGATTCCGGCCACTCTTTGCCACATCGGTCACTGCCATTGTTTCACTAATCCCGCTCGCTCTTACAAGTCCGTTCTGGGAGGGTCTAATGGTCGTTCTAATTTTCGGATTATTATCTAGCACATTCCTAGTAGTCACAGTATTCCCGTACTACTACCTAGGAGCCGAATATTTAAGGTTAAATATCGGTGCCAAAAGATTCTTTATCTGGTTTATGCCTACCTTAATTGCAGCCATAGTCGTTGGCAAACTTCTGGGCATTGGTTGGGCCGTGACAGTTATACCGTTAAGTTTCGTATTAATATCGATGCAGAGATTCTATCTTAATCTGCTTTCAAAATAGCCCTCAATTTAATGTCACTTTAGGATTACGGCCATTGCTTTCTATGTAGTCGATGCTTGTTTTACTAATTGTGTATAATCAAATTCATTTTCAACTTGTTAACAAATCTGCTTACCCAAACTTGCAACAAATACTAGATATTTCGATGCAATCTACGTACAACAATATAAGATAAATAAACAACTAGTACAATACCGACCATTAGTAGTATTATAGATGCAAATGAGTAGTTCAAAGTTGCCGTCCAACTTTGTTGATGATGAAGATTCGGAAACACAAACCAACGATTCTAAATCGGCCAATACAGAAGTCTCGGAAAACGATGAACTACCAACACAGCCCTCAGCTAAGCAAGAAGAAGAAACGGTAGAAGCGAAGGCTAGCCTAAAGATTAAACCCACAACTAACGTACTGAAAAAATCACAAAAAAGATTAATCGATCAACAGCATCCATTAGAGAAAATACAACCAGACAACACTGTCCCAGTATCAGGCAGCATGGACACCATGCCAGAACCATCAAATAGTCACAAAAACCTATTTCATAGAAGTATCTTTCGTCTTAAGGTGATTAGCCCCCTTACATTAGTAATTATTTCTGTCGTTATAATATTATTTACTACCTTTGTAATATTATTTTTCAATTCTCATGCCGTACCTAACTCTCGCCTTGGTAATCAATATATTTCATTCTGGTCCAAACAGAAAATTCAAAAATATGTAGACAACCAGGCAAGCAGCTACTCCTTACAAATAAAGAACCCCGACCAACAGAGTCGTCCAGAAATAATAGACATTTCACAACTTGATATCCATATTTTAACCAAAGAAACTACCAATGACGTATTTTCAACGCAATTCGGGCTTTTAGAGCGATTGCAATTTTGGAAAAGACGAAGCTACGACTATAGATACACCTTAGACAAAGTAAAAATTGATAATTTTATTGACGCTTATAAAACGAAAGTAAATGTTATTGGCCAAAACGCAACTATTGTCATAGAAAATGGTGAAGTCGTAATCATGCCAGAGGTTCCCCAAGACGAAATATCGTTTCATGATCCGTCTGGGCAAATTACGAATTCACTGAAATTAGCCGTCCCTCTCACCCTAGAACAAGAAAGAGTCATCACCCCTCCTGCAATCACTGCGGCCAAGCTGCAACCACTAAAAGAATATATCCAAGATGTAATCAAAACAGAAATAATACTCAAACTTAACGGAAACAATATCTCGACAACGAGGGACCAAATAGCAAGTTGGATAACAATAGACCCGGCAGTCACAAATAATACAGCCGTGTCTTTTGACATTGTAAAAGTTGAGAGTTTTATCGAAGGAGTGGTTAGTCCGTACATCAAACCTCCAAAGGCAAGAGTCATGGTTGCCACGGCTGACGGAGGTACAAAAGAACTTGTAAGTGGCGAGAACGGCGTCAGTATTACCGACAAGGCAGGAACAGCTAAGAATGTAATAAACGCGCTCCAGAACGGTGAAAATTCTGATATTGAAATACCAGTGGCATACAGTACGCCGACAACTATTAGTGCAGGCGATTACCCAAAGTGGCTTCAAGTAGACCTAACTAATAAACGTCTGTATGCATATGAACACGGTAAATTAGTTAATCAATTCTTAATTAGTGCGGGTGCACCCGCAACTCCAACCGTGGTAGGGGAATTCACGATTAAATCAAAACCTCGCATACAAACAATGCGCGGATTAAATGCAGACGGTACCCGCTATGTACAGCCAAATGTGGAATGGATCAATTATTTCTATGTCGACTACGCCATACATGGTAACTACTGGAGACCTGCTAGTGTGTTTGGGAACATAAACACATCACACGGTTGTGTGGGGCTACAAAACGCCGATGCGGAATGGATATACAATTGGGCTCCTGTCGGAACTACTGTCATAACGCATTACTAACCGTCATGCCTAATTAATAGAGCGGCCATAATTGGTCGCTCTATTAAGTTTATTAGGCCATTGCGCCATGTGACTAACCCGAACCAGAACGAGTACGTTGAGCCGCAGCCTTCCTACTGTTTCCACTAGCCTTACCTCCCTTACTCGCGATTTCTCTACGTTTATCTGGATCCATCGACGCAAACCCTCGATTCGATTTACTTCCTTGAGCCATTTATCCCTCCTATAATTAGTAACGTATTAAGGATATATCTTTAACCACAAGCAATCTGTAAATATTCTTACCGACAATTACAAAAAATATCGTTGCATACCTTTTTTGTTTAGCAAAGCTCATTCACTACCACACGAGAAATGTAAAATAATTCATAGTCTCATTCATAAATATGAAATACTCTGTAACTGTGTCAATTGTTAGAATTGACGGTATGTCCCAAGAGGGTGGGGCAACAACGTTAACAGTAAAGCACTTTCTCGTACTCAACGCTGAGATCGACGACAATATCCAGCCATATAAGTTTGAGTTATAGCAAGGTGCTTTCTTTAGCAAATCACGTTCTGAAAGGACAAATTGAGTGTCTGGAGAGAGATATGGCATACAGTAAACAACAAAGGGGTGCACTACCGTTTTTCACCGGCCTCGCTCTTGGCTCTATAATTACGGCGTTACTAACTCCAAGAAGTGGTTCGGACATGAGGGGAGAACTTAAACGAAAGGTCGGTGATATGAACACCAAAAGGAGGAACAGGAACTCAACAAATTATACTAACCGGACCTTGAGTGATGAACTTGATCTCAGACATGACGCAAAAATAGATGAGTATGACGACTTGGAAATAACAAGCGTTCGCAGACTGAATAGTGAGTTATAGATACTATATTTGTTAATGATTTCAGGGGGAATGTATGATTTTAGGTGTTATTTTCGATTATATTAATTTTTACTATTTGTAAGAATTTTAACAGGAAGTTATTGTGGTAATTGATTAAATTAAGTATATGGCAGCAAAAATACTAGTGGTTGAGGACGAACAAGAACTAAACGAAGCTTATGAATTTATATTAAAAAGTGAAGGTCATAAAGTTACTGTTGCGCACGATGGTGAAGAGGCACTTTCCAAACTGAAAAAGTTTGAACCTGACTTGATTCTGCTCGATCTACGAATGCCAAAAATAAGCGGAATTGAGTTCTTAGAGCAGTATAAACTAACACGCCATCCGAACGTTAGAGTTGTGGTTTTTAGTAACCTTGACGCCGAAAACGAAATTAATAAAGCATATTCGCTAGGTGCAGACCGCTACATTCTAAAAGCATGGGCTTCACCAAAAGAGCTTATCAAATTGGTTGACGACACTCTAAAAAAATCTAAATAAAGAGTCTTATGACAATACTGCGAACTCACTATTTACTTTTCTTGCCCATTTTATATTTGCAAATAATAGTGGTTTCAATTGTAAGATATTTTACGCAGTAAAATGGTCTGAATCATTATAATTGCACATAACAAAGTCGCAAATAATGTTCTATATAAATACCAAATCTATCAGACAGAAAGAAGTTATATTATTACGCATTCTTCCAACCGTTGTTGTGTTTTGTGCTTTTATGGTCGTTACAGTAATAAGCTGGTCGTCAACCTTAAGCAATAACAAAATTGAACAGGAGAAATCCCTAGACAACAGTACTACAAGTGTCAGCGATTACATCAGCCAAAGGGTTGAGAGCTATGAAGATGTACTGAGGGGTGGTGCCGGTTTATTCGGCGCACGAACCAGCCTGTAAACGAACAGATCTGGGAAAATTATTTCAAGTCATGAGATTCAAAGTCGTTACCCAGGTATTCAGTCTATTGGTTACACAGTTATATTTCCTAAATCTCAACTTTGGCTCAGATTCAGGAGATAAAAGATCAGGTCGACCAGGAATTTAATGTTTTCCGGAAAGCCAAAGAGATATTTATAGCAGTATACTCTATATAGAGCCGCGCTCAGCGGGAAATGTAAATACTATCGGGTATGACATGTACTCTGAAGAGACTCGAAAAGCTGCGATGGACGAAGCACGGGACAATGCGATGCCAGTAATAAGCGATGTAGTTACCTTAATACAAGACAAAGATAGAACCAACGAACGACGTGGGTTTTTAATATTTATTCCACAATACGCACCTAATAACGATATTAGTACGGTTGAGGGAAGGAGAAAGGCTATACGGGGCTTTGTTTTTGCACCCTTTATAGCAAATGATCTCATAGGCGAAATCGCCACTGCCGACTCTAACGAATTTGGATATAGGATTTACAGCTCTATGAGTAATGATAAACAGCTTATATATGAAAGCAATAATTTTCAGACAATCAACCAAAGTAGCAACAAGCAAGATGTAGTTAAGAGCATCGACTTACAGGGAGTAAAGTGGCAGATTGAAGGCGTTGCGTCGCCTGAAATAGTCAGCCGCAATCAACGCGAACGCAGCTCTATGGTGTTAATGGGTGGATTTGTATTCAGTATATTACTTGCAACTTCTATATACATACTACTCAGTACGCGAGCCAAAGCTCTTGCACAAAAAGAAGAAATCGGTATACAACAAGCTAAGGACGAGTTATTAGCTCTAGCTTCACACCAACTAAGGACACCTGCTACGGGTGTTAAACAATATGTTGGGATGCTCCGCGAAGGTTTTGCTGGTTCACTCACCAAAACCCAGAAAAGACTTCTCGACAAAGCCTACGCAAGCAACGAGAGACAATTGAACACCATTAATGAGATGCTCATGGTAGCCAGAGCTGACGCAGGACACTTGAGTATGAAAATGGAAACCGTAAATATGAAAAAACTAGTCAAGGATGTGGTCGATGAGCAAAGATCAACAATCTCCGAACGAGACCAAAAATGCACATTAAAATTACCAAAGAATGAAATATCTGCCAAAGTAGACGGTCAATACATTAGAATTGCAGTAGAAAATCTACTAACAAACGCAACTAAATATACCAGGCGTGGTGGTCGAATTAGAGTTGAGCTAACTTCGACTAGACAAAAAGTCAGCATTAAGGTTCGAGACAATGGTGTTGGTGTAGACGAAAAAGATAAAGATATGTTGTTCAAGAAATTCTCAAGAATTCAAAACGAGCTAACTAGCGATGTAGTTGGTAGTGGCATAGGACTATATTTAACGAAACAGATACTTGACTCTCACAATGGCTCAATAATTTTTGAATCAACACCAAACAAGGGTTCGCAAGTAACATTGATCATACCAAGGAAGCCACTTCAAACCCTTGAAAGAATTAGTCAGCTATCGATACGCCCTTAAAACTTTCTTCACCAATAACTTCAAGCAGCCTATCTAAATTAACACTATACCTCTGTCTTTTATAAGAAATTATCCCTTGCTTCTTCATTTTGCTCATTTCCATAGCAGTTGTTTCTCTTGTAAGTCCCACCAAACTAGCCAAGCTTTGATGTGTCAGGTTAATCGGAATTACGAAATCATGCCTATCTTTAGTACTGGTTCCATAAAGCTGACATAAATAGTAAAGAGTATACGTCAACTTATCTCTTGCTTTAGGCTGTTCAAGCGCATTAACCCTAATATGGGATGCTGCCTGGCTTGTGACAAAGTAATTAAGCAAGGAAGACATCAAAGACTTAGTTGAAGTCATAAAATTTATCAAATCACTCTTTGGCAAAACTGACACCTCGCATTCTTCGAGCGCTTCATAGAAAAATAAGGATGACGACGTTTTACCAAAAATCCACGGTGAAGGGAAGAATTCACCTGGCACATGAAATGTTACAATCTGATCATCACCCTGGGTAGAAATACTATAAACTTTCACCATACCATTAGTTAAAACGTAAGCAGACCTTGGAATTTCACTCTGATACAAGATAATTGAGCCACTGCTAAAACTTCGTTTAAGCGATTTATCTATAAGTGGTTTTAGATCATTCAGCATATCGGTCACCTAAATCTATTGTATTCGATATTTTAACTTAAAGTGTAATTTATTTTACATGTTGCGTGTGAATATGATTACAGATACTTACTATTATTTAGATTATCCTAGTTATGTATCAATAATTTAGGAGGGGGTATGAGAGTAAACAGCACCTGGAATCCAAAGTTAGAGACCCGAATTGAGTCCTTCATGTCGAGAAAGGATAAAGAGTTTCCCAAATTGCATTTGAATGAAAGGACCTATAGAAACATCGATTAAGAAGATGGCGCGAGGACAAGCTAGTCCAAATATATAATTAGTAAAAGGAGTGGTGCATGGGAATAATTTTATGGATTGTTTTTGGTGCCCTAGTGGGCTGGGTGACCTCACTTGTAATGGGAACGAGTGGACGCCAAGGTGGCTTAGAAAATGTAGCTATAGGGATAGTAGGGGCAGTTATTGGTGGTTTTATCGCCCAGCTCTTCGGTTTTGAAGGCATTACTGGGTTTAATTTGACGAGTTTCATCATCGCACTAATTGGAGCTGGGATTTTGATAGCCTTAGTTAAAATGTTTACTCATCATGAAAGCATGCCCAGGAGTTAATCATTTAATTAATGAGGAGTAATGATGTCATCGAATTCGCAGCATAACAATTATTTGTTCAAGAGTAGGGGCGTAAGATTAGGGAACAGTTTATTAGCTAGACACTCTCACCCAGAACGAGACGGAAACGTAAATACTAACTTTAGACCGAGGACCACACTTAGTCAAGGGCGAGGACACTAACTAGTTGTTATAGCTAGAGATTGTAGGAACTAGTTTTTGAGTCAAAGCTGTTGTTTATGTGCTGTTGAAGTTTATCTGATTTTTCAAGAGTCCAACCCTGTGGCGGCAGAACTGAAGCCCAAGCGTACGTCGTTGTATCAATGTAATAGTGTCCGTAACCAACAGGGGCACTTCCAGCTAGTGCCTGGTCTAGGCCGATCTGGACAAATGAGATGACAGGATACCATCTGGTAGCCTCAGAGACGCCCTGGCCACGCGGCTCTTTTAACCAGTCAGGCTCATGAAATGGTAAATCAAAACTAAACCAGACCACTGGGTCAGATGCGTGCTGTTGGAACAAAATTCTAGTACCACTCCACGCCTCCGACTTGTCGATTAAATCTTGTCGATTTGACGCAAACCGAGCTTTCTGCCCACCTCTATAATTTGGCTGCCATTCTGGAGATCCGGCATCGCGATTATTAGTAACGTTTCGCCATAACTCTGTGTCATTTGGGGTGCCGACATAAAGAGCGCCGTCGACAGAACGTGATATATCATTTACACCACTAAATGCTGCCTGAGACCCAAATGACCCTAAACTTAACCCATAGACCAATAGCTTCGGCCGCTTTTCTTCCGGCAATTTATTGTACTCGTCAATAACAGCATCATACACAGCGCGACCTGCTTCTCGAGCTCTTTCTTTATCGACTAAGAAAGAAATCCAACTCGGTAAATAGGAATATTGTTGAGTTGCTATTGCCGTATCCCCGTTGTACATAAATTCGAGCGCATCAACAGCTTTTGGATCAAGCCATCCTGTGCCAGTGGGAGTAGCTACTACTAGTACTTTTCTGTCAAAAGCCTTTGTTCGTTTAAGCTCATCAACAACTAACTTGGCACGCTCATCAGCTGTCTTGGCGCTTGCAAGCCCAGCGTAAACACGTATCGGCATTTTTGCAGTCTTATGATTAAAGTACTCCAAATCGGCCGGAGAAGGACCACTACCTACAAACCCACGACCTTGATAGCCGATCTCCTCCCAGGGAATTAACGATGATGGACTCCCTGAACGTTCTACACTGTCGGGCCTGTCAATTCGCTCAGGAGCAGTGTGGTCACGACGGCCGTAATAACCATCTGCAACTTTTAAGAAATTATTTATGAATACATCACTAACTATCAGATATACGATTACAGTGCTTATGAAAATGCCGAGCAATATAGCCAAGCGTAACGGCAGTTTTTTATGAAATAATCTTTTAAATCTTCTAGCCACAAAAACCGCAAACTTAGCGCAGCTTATCAAAATCACAAAAATTACGGCTGCAACTATTAACACCAACGACATATACAGTCCATCTATGTACTCGGCCCCGACGGCATGCCGTACATCGTTCTGCCAAAACCTTCCTAGCAGCATAAAAGCCAAGATTAGTATAGGTGATATAACTATTACCGCCCTCCAGACTATTACCTTAATCTTTTTTGAGAATTCGTGTTCAGCAAGCCAACGATATGTTGCGCTCACGACCAAGCCAATACCATAGCCTATTGACATTGAAATGCCCGTTACGATTCCTTGGACGGCCCAAGTTCTTGGCAAAAGTGAAGGAGTGAGAGACAAGCAAAGAAAAATTACTGCAAACACCAAACCGCCAAACGCTGGCTGCCAGCGAAACAATTTAACACTTT
Organism: Saccharimonadales bacterium (SeqCode); assembly: GCA_046350695.1. Taxonomy (GTDB): domain Bacteria; phylum Patescibacteriota; class Saccharimonadia; order Saccharimonadales; family JACQNP01; genus JAGQNP01. Next base: position 29,956 of record JAXLZX010000002.1, read on the forward strand.
TTGGGATAAAATCAATATTTACATTCATTTAGATAATCTATAGCAGTGTTCTTAGTAAAACGCAAAAACAATTAATGTATAATACTAGTTACATGGGGGACACAAAATCAGATAGGCTCAAGAAAAGTGAAAAAGTCAGTTCGAAAAAGACATTTTCAAACTCTAAATTTCGGGCAGTATTTATGTATTTTGCAATCGTAGCTTGCGTACTTGTAAGCGTTATTTTACTGTTCTATACATATGCATTTGCAGTGTCACCGGCGGTAATTCGCAAACCAAAGCTAGAGCATTACCACTTTAGAATGCAAATTCTAGTCAACGGTAAGGCTGAAGATTTCAGCACAAGTAGATACCAGGTTGGCTACAGTAAGGACCAGTGTAATACCTCTTTACCGGTGCAGCCAATACATTTCCATGACAACAAAGATCAGTTTGTGCACATTCATTGGAACGGCATGACTGGCGGCATGGTAATGAAGTACTATGGGTGGAATTTTATTGGCGGCAAACGAGATGCACTAGGCTATAAAATGGATGATTTGACCGACATACAGAAGGTCAGCATCCACGGAGACTACCTGCCTACAATCCCTCATGATGCAAATTTCTATATCTACATTGGTGACGAAAGTGGATTCAAAGAAAAAGGCTTTGATGACTGGGTCCGCCAAGATCTAGAAGACTTCTTTGATACACGTAGCAACTTCCCAGGTAACGATAATGAAACGAGTTTGATTGATAGAATATTTCCCAAAACTTATGCCCACGATGGAGAAGATCACTCAGGAGCCCAAAGCGGAGAAGAAAAAGCTAAACTAACCAGAATCAATAACCTAGTGGGTAACGTCGTAATATTCGTACAAGCAGATAGACCGACCGATGCCCAAATTCATGAAAGATTCCAGCGCCTTGTCCCGTTATCAGATAGCACTTGCGGAGGCTAGATGACATCTAGACAACAAGTTAAAAAAAGATTCTATCATGACTAAACAAGTTCTTGAAGGCGAGTTAGTCGATAAAAGCGTTAATAAGAGTTATCAAAAAAATACTTCTGCTAGTGAAATAATAAAATTCCCATTACTAAAACTCACCATTTGCCTTATTCCTATAGTGGGTTTCATGTACTCAATTATTTGGTATAAAATCGAGAGGTCTAAAAACAGCCCTATATTTTTAGCGGCTATCGCTGGGTTAGTACTAAGTATTTTCTCGAGCTTCACTTTCTTGGTGTTGATGTTTATATTAAAGATTATTTTCTAATAACAGATTACATGAATTTAGTCTATAATCATAATTATCTACGACATATTATAAGAGCGACCCAGTAAAACTAGAGACTCATCTATGAATAAACTAAATTTAGCCTTAAAACATCGAATAAATTCATATCGAAATCCAATCTATATTGTCTACACACTTACCGGTATTGCATTATTCTTTTTTGGCCGAGTTTTGGTAGAGGGAAATATAGGCAATCTAGAGTTATACATTTTTCGATTTTTCAATGAATTACCTGGATTTTTAGCGCCAATATTTGTACTAATTTCGCTTTTTGGCACTATTGGATTTGTGGCTGTAGCGACTTTAGTAGCACTAGTCAGAAAGCATTATTCGCATGCAATCAAGTTTCTGCTTGCAGGAAGTGGCGCTTGGTTAATGACTAAGTGGATAAAATCATTTGAAATACGTTTACGACCATCAGAACTATTGCCCAACGTAAACCTAAGAGAGAATCTAGATTCTATCGTTGGATACCCATCTGGCCATGCCGCTGTTGTTACAGCCTTGGGAGTAGTTGCCTACATGTACACACCTAAAAAATTTCACCCGTTCATAACTTGGACTATCATCCTCGTCTGTATCTCTCGACTTTATCTCGGTATGCATTTTCCTATGGACCTTGTTGGAGGTTTTGGAGTAGGGTTAGCTATTGCCAGTATCATCAACTATGCGTTCGGCGACACACAAGGTAAATACGTGCCGGCAAAAATCATCAGATCAAAACTATCAGACCTAAATATTTCTATCAAAAGTATCGAGCGTGCTAGTCTAGACGCAAGAGGTAGTACACCATTTTTAGTTAAGGTTAATGAAGGATCTGATCTCTTTGTTAAAGTTGTAGACAAAAGCAACAATGTAGCAGACTGGCTATTCAAGCTTTCACGAAAGGTCCTATATAGACGATTAGAAGATGAAGCACCATTTTTAACCCCCAAAAGACAGCTCGAGCATGAAGCTTACGTAGCGGGACTTGCTTTGAGTAACGGTAGTCGAACCCCTAAAATACGAGGTATCGTCCATATCAAGGAAGATATGTGGGCAATGGCACAAGAAATGATCCCAGGTAAATCTCTAGATAAAATCAGTGGTGATCGCATTACGACTAAACTACTTGATGAGATATGGCGACAAGTTAAGATACTTCATGATGCCAAAATAATACATAGAGATCTTCGAGCAGCTAATATATTTCTGGACAATAACGAACAGCCTTGGATAATTGATTTCGGATTTTCTGAGGCGTCGGTTGGTAAGTATGCATTTTATCGCGACACCGTAGAACTCATTGCATCACTTTCGTTAATCGCAAATCCGAGCGATGTAGTTAGGAGTGCAAAAAAAATTATCGGCAAAGACGAGCTAATAAGTGCCATGCCATACCTTGATTTCGCCTCCTTATCGGGCGCAACGACAGAACTCCTGAAGAAAAGAAAGGGAAGGCTAGATGAAATAAAGGAGGCTCTCTTAGAAAGTACTAATTATAAACAGCCGAAGAAAGCAAAAGTTAAACGGATAGACCTAAAGTCACTCCTATACATAATTATGATCGGTTTAGCATTATATGTATTCATACCACAAATTGGCGACCTTACTGATAGTATAAATTCAATCAGCAATGCAAACTTAGGAATGCTACTTTTTGCAATCCTGTTGTCTATACTCTCGTACTTTACTGCAACTTTCGTTTATAAGTTTTTATCTTATCTTCCTCTTGGCTATTTTAAGACGTTAATTGTTTCTATAGCCACGAGTTTTACGAATAGACTTTTGCCTGCGAGCACTGGTGGGATAGCTACCAATATTCGTTATCTTCAAAAATCTGGATATGATACCACTCAAGCATCCTCGATTACGGCCTTGAATAATCTTGTCGGTCTAATCGGCCACTTAGCCATACTGTTTGTAGTAGCAGGTCTCAGCAATACTTCATTAAGCGATATTATTAAGGTTCCCGTGTCCAGAGGTATCATTATCGTCGCAGGGCTTATTGTCGTCGTGCTGATTGTTACAGTAATAACCATAAAGAATCTGCGCCAGCAAGCAGGCAAAATAATCACTTCAGTTAAAATCGATCTAATGAAGCTCTTTGAACATCCAGATAGATTTTTATTCGCTCTAATTAGTGCAATGTTGACTACAAGTTTTTACTCAATGTGCCTCTATGTTTGTGCCCATGCCGTCGGGGTTGACATAAGCGTACTGGAAGCATTCTTCGTCTTTACGATTGGCATAATAGCAGCGAGCGTCACACCTACGCCAGGTGGAATTGGTGGTGCAGAAGCTGGTTTAGTTGCAGGTTTTGCATCAATTGGCGTAAGTGCCGACCAGGGCCTAACAGTAACTCTGATTTATAGACTTATTACATTTTGGCTGCCAATACTACCAGGCTTTATTGCATTTCATTACGCAAATAAAAAACAATTGCTGTAAAGAACCGCTCGATAGACAGATAATGCTCTTGTAATTTAGTTAATTTTGTTGTATTAATTATACATATACTTTGTAGAGTTACTGGGAGAAATCACAATGGTACAGACGAATGTTTTATCAAAAAAGCAACTAGAAGAGAAAGTTAAGAGTCTCGAAGGAGAACTTGACGCCTTGAAACAATCTAAGGACAGGCATAAAAAAGGTTTCTTTAAAACCCTTTCTATTTGGGTGTTAACTTTTATTTGCGCATTATCTCTAAACCTATCAGTTGCAGCAGGCTGGCTAAAGAGGAATGTTGTAAATTCAGATGTTTGGACGGCGAAAACTGTAGCTATTATGCAAAACGAAGATGTTAAAAAAGCAATATCCAACCAAATAACTGAAGAAATATTTCAAGCTACTGATGCCGAGGCCGCAATAAAAGAATTCGTGCCACCACGAGCATCCGCCCTAGCCGTGCCGCTTACCCAGAACCTAAAGTCTTACACGAATGAGCAGATTTATAAGGTCTTAAGCTCACAAAGATTCCAGGACTATTGGCGAGACCTGAATGAGAGCGCTCACGCAGGAATAATTAGCAGTCTAGAAAACGGTGGTAAAAAACCAGAAAATGGCAACTACGTTATGTACATTGACAGCGACAAGCTAGTTCTTGATCTTAAGCCTATTGTCACTCGGATAAAAAGTGATCTAAGTGCTGGTGGTCTATCATTTGTAGATAAGTTTAACTCTGATCGAGTGAACAAAACCATAACATTAACTGAGATTGAGTCATTACCTACGTTACTATATGCATTTAACGTACTTAACAAGGGTGTGGGTGTACTTCTTGTTATCGCATTTGCGAGTGGTGCTGGTGCCATAGCCCTTGCAAAAAACAAGCGTAAGTCAATTATAGCTTTAACTATTCTGACTTCATCATTAATGATTGTGAACGTACAGGCCATTTACTTCGCAAGAGTCCCGATTGTTCAACAAGTTAGTAGTTCGCTCCAATCCGCCAATACTGCAGCTGCCGCCGCTATATTTGACATACTCTCACAGGATTTAATTACCTATAACCGTGCACTGGTGCTAATCTCGTTAATCATCCTCGTCGTTGCAGTTATGTCTGGTCCAAGTAGATTTGCTACATATGTACGAGAAAAAATATCGAACCTAACGTCTAAAAAAGACAATAAACTCCTAAGCAATCTTGCAAGCAACGCCACAACCTATATAGGCCTACTAGCCTTTATGTTTGCCATATTAATCATTCTGGGACTAGCTAAAAATCTAACATTGCTGTTCGCATTGCTAATCGTTTTTTGCTTGTTAAGCTTCTGGCTGATCTCAATAAAAGAATAGTTATCTTTTTAGTGGAGAGGGGAGTTTAGACGTTAAGTATCCCCATATTGATTTCTTCTTGGTTGAATCTTCGTTGAGAGAATCGATGCTTCGAAATACCTCTAAGAACATTTGGATTGTAGTTACGATAACTATCATTAAAACTGGACCTAAGACTATACCGGGAAATCCAAAAACAGCCATCCCGCCAAACACTGACAACATAGTCAACGCAGGATCAAGCCTAGCATCACTAGGAACTAGCGTAGGCCTCAGTACGTTATCAATGTTAGTAACAATAAGTAGGTGATTAAGGATCACGATTGCACCTTGCCAAACATCACCAAAAAGTATCATTGCAATACCTAGTGGTATAGTAATGATACCTGCTCCAAGTGGGATGAATGAGAAGATCGTAAGCAAAACAAAGAAAAAGAAAAACAAATGATGAAAACCAACAAGATATAGCACAATTGCACTCCATAATCCTTGGCAGAAAGCTATAATAAATTGACCTCTGACCATAGCTTTTGTCATTGAGCCCATCTTTCTTATATAGATTTTTGTTATATTCTCACCTAATGGGTTAATATAACCTGTTGTTTCAATAATAAATTTTTGATTTTTCAGTATCGATAAAAATACATATATATAAATTATTACTGAAGTTATCATTCCGAAGATACCCGTAACTGAACTTGCAAGGTTATTTAATAACGCAGTTCCCGCTTTAGCAATACCAGTAGAAATCCAACTATTTATATCCTGAGCAGTAAGAAATACATTCAGTCCCATTTTCGACATTAACTCATTAAATTGGTTGATTAAGTTATTGAGGAAATTTGAGTAGTCGAAATCAGATAGCGAACCCGATTGTGCGACATGAACAAGTGTATTTATTTGAGTAATAGTCAGTGCAATTACAATAATTAACGGAATGATGATAAACAGAAGGGTGATCAAAAAGGTTAAAAATCGTGCTGTTCCTTCCTTTAATCCTTTCTTCATCATCCATAAATAAATCGGGTAAAATAAGTAAGCAACGATAGCTGCAATTGCGATTAACATCAAATACTGTCTAAGAAATATCACCGAAGTAAGAAGGGCGATAATAGTTGCGATAGCCAAAGCCTTTTTTTGTGCATCGTTTATTGTAAGTAATTTCTGCTTATCGTTCATGATTAAGATTGTATCAGATAACTATTGATTCAGTTACATATTTTGTCAACCCAATCCATATTCACTGATGATGATATGGCTGCCCGTCTACAATTGTTTGACTTCGATATATCTGCTCAATAAGTAAAAGTCTCACTAACTGATGTGGAAACACAAGCCTAGATAATGACCAAACGAAACTGCAAATACTTCTAAGTTCTTCGCTAACCCCGTATGCTCCGCCAATAATAAATACCAAATGATCACTACTATAATGCAATTTAGATAATTGTTGAGATAATTGTTCGTTATCAACCTGTTGACCGCGCTCATCAAGGAGAATTGTGGTTTGTTTATTGATCCTGGCTTTAATAAGTTCAGATTCCTTTTGAATCTGTTCAGCCTTTGACATTTTGCCAGATAAAAAATTGATGTATACCCAATCAATTTTGAACTTTGACTCTAGTCGCTTCTGGTAACTTTCAATTAATACGTTAGTCGGCTCATTAGGCTTCTTTCCGACAGAAATTATTGTGATTTGCTTCACTATTCATACCTTAACGACTCTATTGGATCCTTACGAGCAGCTCTAATTGCTGGCATAGTACCAAATATAATTCCGACTAATAGTGCAATAAAAACCGATATTATTATGACGGGCAATGATATAACCGGAGTTAAATCTGTTCCTATCCTAATTAGATAGTTGGCCAGAATAGACACTATTACCCCTAAAATACCTCCTGTAATACTTATTACGGACGCCTCTACTAAAAATTGGAGCATAATCTGCCGATTTGTTGCCCCGACCGCTTTCCTTACGCCTATTTCTCGAGTCCGCTCACTAACAATTACCAGCATAATATTCATTACCCCGATACCACCCACCAGTAATGATATAGCGGCCACCCCAGCAATAAATGCAGTTATGAGGTTCAATACATTGGCTGCTACCGACAAGTTCTCCTCCTGTTTTAACACTGTGAAATCTTCTTCGCCACCATGTAACGACTTCAGTCCCGAGCGAATATCACTTACTGCTCCATTAACACTCTTCTTATCATTAGCCCTAACAAGAACTTGAAAAATCTGAGCATCATCATCGATTAATCCCTTACTCACCTCATACGGCATGAATATCGCCGAATCATAATCACCAGCAGATAAAAATGTTGAATTTGGAAATTCTTTAAATACTCCACGGACAATAAACTGATGTCCTCTTATTTGGACCGACTTCCCGACAGGGGCCAGTTCGCCAAATAAATCCTCGGCAACCCGTTTACCAATAACTACCACATTTTTGTCCTTTTCGTTATTTGAAAAGAAATTTCCATATTCAAGTTCTTGGTGCAACACATCCGGTAACTGCTCGCTTGTCCCAATAATAATACTGCTGGGCATAGTTTTTTTATCGTAACGAGGGACTCCACTGACTATATTGAACGGAACTATAGATTTAATATTTTTGACTGACTTTATTTTCTCTAGATCTTTTTCATTAAACGCGGCAGCAGTCGCGGTATTGAGTAAATTTACACTAGTTATTTTGCCATTCTTGTCTCGACTCACAACTGTTCCGGGCTTGATAGTAATTAGTTCTGGCCCTAAAGTATTGATCTGTGTCGTTATTTGTTTTTTTACACCCTCACCAATACTTACCGTTATAACTACACTTGCAACACCGATAATAATCCCGAGCATTGTTAAAAAACTCCTCCAACGAGCACTGCGTATTGAAGCGAATGCCAATTTAATATATGGAGTCAATAACACTACTTGGCTACCTTAGACTTTCTTGTATACTTTCTTTTTTTTCTTAGGGTTGATTTTTCATCTTTATCTGCAGGAATATTTTTCATTATTTCCGACACACCTTGAAGCTTATCTGTTTGTGTTTTGATTCTTACACTATACATTCGTCGCTTAATAAAACCAGGTATACTGCCGAATTCTGATCTTTCATCTGCGACTATAGCACCATCGTGCATAAAAACTACTCGCGATGCATATTTTGTGAGTTCAGGATTGTGAGTAACCATCAATATAGTATTTCCATCACGATGTATCTTATCTAAAAGCTCCATAACCAATCGACTCGATGCGCTGTCAAGATTTCCTGTAGGTTCATCAGCAATAATTATTTTTGGATTATTCACCAATGCACGAGCAATCGCAACTCTTTGGGCCTGACCTCCGCTTAACTGCTTAGGATAAAAGTACTCTCTGTCATTCAAGCCCACTTCGGCCATCATAATACCAGCACGTTTAAGCCTACGCGTCTGTGTCATTCCCTTGTAGCCAAGAGGTAGTGCAACATTTTCTAGTGCAGTTAGTCTAGGCAACAAGTTAAATGACTGGAATACAAATCCAATAGTATCACGGCGAATTTTTGCACGTTGATTAGTCCGCATTTTTTCTACTCTACGTCCGCTTAGTTCATACAAGCCATGCGAAGGCCTATCAAGTAAACCAATTATATTGAGTAAAGTTGATTTTCCCGAGCCTGAGGGGCCCATAATTGCTACAAATTCACCTTTATTCACTTTAAAATTAACTTCGTTGAGCGCAATATTTGTCGCATCTCCAAAGCCATAAAGTTTGCTTACGTTTTTCAGTTCTATTACTGCCATAGGTCTAAATATTTTAACTTCTTAAAATCCAAATAAGCAAGCATGAAAGGAATTAATATTAGATTATTTTCGTCATAATTAATAAACTGATATAAAATAATGACACAGTAAGTATTTGGAGAGATGCAGGAGTGGTTGAACTGGCAGTCCTGGAAAGACTGTGTACGGGCAACTGTACCGAGGGTTCGAATCCCTCTCTCTCCGCCAAATAGAACGTGGAACATTTCTGAGGATGGAAATGTGTCGTATTATGTAAAATGACCCGGCGAGGGTCTTTTGTTTACCAAGGAATCGCGAGCAGAAGCTTTTTGGTATCAGTACAACGAACTATCAAGACTTTGTCATATCACCTACTTTTGATAGTAACTCAGCAGGATGGGTGTTTCCTACCGACAGCGAGGGGTTATTGCAGGCTCTCGGCTATGAGTTTGCCGACGATGAGTCTGGTCTGTATATTTCTGGTGCGCCAACGCCCGAAACGCTTCGCAAGGCTGCTGCAGAATATGGTGTCGAGGTCGTGTTCTTTGACGAAAAAGAGATTCGCTCACCAGAGTATCTGACTGCAATTAGTGAGGATAAATATCCTATGTCATATGATTACTACGACCATGACATTGGTGACGATCATATCACAGCTTTCCTACTTGGAGGTGAGCAGTTGAAGGACAATCTAAGTCGTGTGGCTCAAGATGCCCTAGAGCTTGATCGAACAGAACAAGATCGAATCACGGCAGAAATAGATACCTTTCAGGGTTGTTCCGCCTCGCTATTGCAGTAGGGATCGATAACCCTGTCGATAGCAACCACACTGGTCGTCAGCGTGTACACGAATCAGGACAGCGGATTAGTCTTACTGAAACTGAAATCGATACGTTACTACAAGTTGGTGTTGCAAAAGCCGAACAATTCAAGATGTAGGCTGAAACTAAAATTTAACAATTTACACTTCTTCTGCTAATATCTATGTAATGTCAGATAAAATAAACACTCCGAATATAGATACCGTATATCACATCACCGATTTGGCACACCTAAGTTCTATTGAAGACCATGGCTTAATATCGGGTGCAGGAGAGCTTGAGGTGATGCGTGGTTACGTTGACGAAGTTGTTGATGGTTTTAGACCCGAAGAATTAGTTGCTCGCGGTATATCCAGAACAGATGGAATCTATGCCCATCCATCACTAGAAAGACTACATAGAGGATCCCTAAGAGGAAGGGAGCTAGACCAACTTATTACCTTGTCTGTAGAGGTTGATCCCGATGCGGCTATGGTATTGGATGCGGCAAGGCTCAAAGATGTCGCTCTAGGGATTCGTTATTCACACCGTAACGGTGTCCCCGAAAGAGCTGCTAGGTGGTATTGGGATAGTGCAATTACGCTTAGTGAGTATCGAAAATTATATAACCAATCAAACGGTGTACGACTAAATAATTCATTAGATGGTACACACCCTCCATTTTATAAGATACCGGAAGTATTGATACCTGATCCTGTGGGTCCAGAAAAAGTGTCTTGGGTTGCGTCAATACTTGGCAAAAAATCAGTTGCACTAGCAACAAAATAACTACAACAACTCTGGCTACCAGCCTTTTAAGTAGTTCTATCTAGGCTCTGTCGCCAATATCAACCGATTCGCCTTTGTACAAAGCAAAACCCTTGTAGATTGCTTTTACTTCGTCATCTTCGAGGTCTTTTTCGCTTACAAAGGTTTGCGGTAGCTCAGATTCGGCAAGCCAGCCGCAGGTACTGCGGTCGTCAGGGTTTGATTGTAGTTCTTGATAGCGAACAGTCTCAATTTGCTGATCAAGCATCACAGCCTTTTTTTCGAACGGACGGGCAATTAGTGTGTTGGAGTGCTCATCAAACTCATTGAAGTCAAACATGATATGTGTTGTGTCCGAAAACACCTCAGCAATATCAGTAAATAGACAACGGTCATCATTACGAACGCCAAAACCATGCGAATAAACAATACAGTTATTTTTCATTGCCTCTTTATTATGTCCATTTCTCCGCCAAAGCTGTCCATGGCTTCTTGAAACAGTCGGTGACTTACTTTTCGGTTCTCGAAGGCAGGTAATCCCGGATCATGGAACCATATATTCTGATCGTCTACATCGAGCACAACTACAGAATGACCCGCGTAACCCTCTTTGTTATTAAGAACTCGGCTATTTACCATTGGCTTAACGAGTGAGTGTGGTCCATGCTCTTTGCGAATATCATCTATGGTTAGTTTTTTAGTAATGATCTCAACTTTATCGAGGTACTCTTTGGTTTGTGAACGGGCGAATTCAACGTCAGAGTTCTGTTCTTGCCAATCTGCAACTTCATTTCCATACTCTTGACGAATATAGTTAATTCCTTGCTCCATGAATGCTTTGAAGTCAAACGTAGAATAGTGCTTGACGGTGTATCCGTGGTTCACAAACCAAATTGACCACTGGAAGCTCCAGCTACCTTTTTCGGGCTGTTTACCGGTAATGTTTTCGAGCTCTTCAATGGAATAATCTCTGTTTGGTTCAAAATACTTGAGAATCATTTTAAGCGACGTTTCAACACAGTGAACCCCCTCTGGGTGACCCGGTGTTGGAAAAGCAGCATAGAACGGAACTGCTAGCATCAAAGGTTTATCCTTTTATCAATATAAAAACCATCTTTAGTTTCGCCGTCATTTGTCCAGACTTCCTTAGTAACAGCTTTATATATTCTAGTAGGGGCTTTGCCAGTACAGTTTTCTCGGTCAAGCTTAAATACGGCTGTAGATTTGTTATAGCGTTCGATTGCAGAATCGAGTTCTTCATCAGTGATTTCACTAGCTTGTGCCCGAAGATACAATCCAACACCCTCACCTTCAGGAACTGTAGTATCGAATATCGTTATGTATACGTTAGGATTGTTGCTGATGTTTTTTGAATGTTGGGTTGCAACAGGAGACCACCAATAAACATTATGGTCTTCATCAAAAACATACCATACTGGCGCAGCCCAAGGTGTGCCACTTTCGTCTACCGAAGAGATGGTAGCGTACCGTATTTTTTCAAGAATCTTTTTTCCCGTTACCGTCATACTATACATTTGTCCTGATATACTTACGCTCAACCCATCCGTTATCCTGTTCTTGGTAGGTTAAATCAGTTGGCACAAAGCCAAGCTTTGTAAGTACAGAAACACTAGCTGGATTATTATCCTCACAGTAGGCTATGAAGTTCTCAATGTGCAGTACACCTTGGGCTGTTTCCATAACTCGTTGTACCGCATCGGGAATAAGCTCTTTACCTCTTTCTGCTGGATCAAGAAAATACCCAAAGCCGTAATCGTTCGGGCTATCTGGCGCATCAAAGGGGTTGTCTATGTCTCGCCAGAATGAAATCAGACCTACTGGTCTTTCTCCTTCAAGGAGCGTGTAGCGTATAGTATGCGGGTCGGCTTGATATACCTCAACTTGTTCTGAGACATCCTCAGGCGAGTGCATCCGTGATGCCACTGAAACTCTATCTCGAATTGAAGGATCAGCATCCAGTATTTCTAGAATGCGAGATGCGTCACTAACCTCCATAGGGCGTAAAGTTATACCATCTCTAACACGTATTTCTCTTAGTGCACTTATGTCATGAAGATCGGCTGGTAATGACTGCAGAGTATCTAAGTTTTTATCCATATCTTATCTGTCCTTTCCGTATTGTTGAATTAGCGTGGCTAGTCCATTATCATCAACCGAATCAATCACTTCATCAGCAATAGATTTTAATCTGTCAGTACCGTTACCCATAGCTACTTTATACCCATCGGCTTCAAATAAGTGAATATCATTATTTGCATCGCCAACACCAATGACTTCAGATTTATCTAAACCAAGAATATTGAGCAACTCTCCAACCGCATGTTCTTTAGTAGCTTCTCTGTGCGTAATATGAATATCTACACCCTCATGTGTCCACGAGGTAACGCCAGCGGCAGTGATGCCAGTAATCTTCTCTAGTTCTTCTAAAATTGCTTCTGCGTCAGGTTCAGCACAGCCCATAATGTACATAACATTTACATGACCATCAATTGCATCACGATCCACGGCAGCCCCGCCTTCGCCCATGAGTTCGTTACGAACTAAAATCTCGCAGTGGTACGGCTTGCATACTCCTAGAATCTTTGCCACGTCGGCTGGCTCAATGACCGCCTCCCAAAGTATTTCATCTGTCAGCGGGTTCACTATCTGCGTGCCAGCCGAGATAACACAAGGGTCTTTAAGGTTAAGAGCCGACAATATGGATTTTGCATTGGTAATCGGCCGACCAGTTGCAGCGCTGAGTTTGATCGAGCCTTGAGCTTGCTTAACTGCTTCTATGAGTTCTGGCGAGGGTAGACCATTCGGCACGTTCGGTATGGCTGTGCCGTCAAGATCGAAGATTATGGCTTTGTATTTCATGTGTACTCCCTTAAATAAGTAGTAATATTAACCCAGCAGTTACGCCTAATACGCCGACCGCTTTCTTTAGGGTTAGTTCATCCTTAAACAATATAACTGCAAACACCGTTACCATAGATATCGAGGCCGCATTGATTGCATTGACATAGCCAACATTTGGAGCTAACTTAATGGCTTCAAACTGCCCAAGATTGAAAAGCGTGGAAAATATACCAACACCTAGAAGAAGGAGTTTTGCATGAGATGAAGCTTCCTTAATTCTACTGATTCTGACTTTATCAAAGAAGATAATACAGAATGTAACAAGCGCATAGAGGTAGATGAGAAAGGCAATCGTATCGACACCATTATTGAATAAATATTTAGACGAAAGTGATAACATACCCCAGGCAAAGAATGCGCCAAACGATAACAGTATCCATTTCTCACTTTTTACCTTCTTGGCTCCTTTTGGATTAACCATAATGAGTGCCGAGAATGCAACAATAATCGATATCGCTAAGACTTTTTGGAATGTTATATCCGCACCGAGGAGTGTCACGGCAACGAGAGTGGTAAACAAGACGTAGCTTTTTGAAAGCACTAGGCTATAACCAGGATTTGGCGCAACATCAATAGCATACAGAGACGCTTTATTGCCTCCGTACGCGAACACCACCGCAGCAACCAGCAACACTAGCCCTTGCCATAAAGTAATACTTAGATTCGATGAACTCACTATCCCGATAGTAATGTATGCAACCAAAGGTATAGCAAACATAGCCAGATTTGTAAGGTATGTTGGTGTTTTAAGTAACGACGACTTCCTGACGCACAGGTACAGTGCCACCGAGGCAAAAAACATCATTAAGCTGTACGCAATCCAGCCCATCTACAAAATCTCCTCTATTAGTGACACTTGCTCTACCACCATAGGTCGGGTGAGCTTAGGGACTAACTCTTGTAAGTTTGGTTCTTTAAACTCATACATGAAGCCTTCTTGCTCGTTTGCTGAAGTTACATATACAATACGATCAATATGAGCCCAGGCAGCACAAGTAAAACACATGGTACATGGCTCGTGACTACAATAAAGAGTTGCTCCATCCATTTGCCAATTACCAAGCTTTTTACCGGCTGCGGCTAGGGCAGAAACTTCGGAGTGCAGCGATGGATCATTTGTTTCCTGAACATGCCCATGCTCAGCTGCGATAACCTCGCCGTCTTTTACTACTACGGCGCCAAAGTTATATGGCTTAGCAACTTTATTTCCAACCTCGATTGCTTGCTTAAGGTAGTCCCGATCGGTCATGCTACCATTTTCCCAAATTCTACAGGATCTCCACCAACAAACTCTAACTCGCCGTTATTGTATACAACAGCTTGCGTATCTGTTACGCCATAGAGCGGAAAGGGGTTGTCGTTAAGGAGTGGCGTTAAAATTGTTTCATTTCTTCTGGGATGATCTTCTCTGTCATAGTGAGGTAGAATGTTGAAATCTACTAAGCCAAGTGAAGGTTTGGCTAAGTATGTATCTGCATCACCATACTGGTCTGTCCAATACTCACGGCTTCGAATGTGAGCACCCACCACATTGGCACCTGCAGAGGTGCCAAGAACAACCTTATCTTGGGCAAGTTCAGTTAGTAGCTTATCAAAACCCGTTTCTTTAAATAGTTTTGGCAGCACGAGCTGAGCACCGCCAACAATGTAAATAACATCTGCGGAGCTTAGCCGTTCTTTGATCTCGGCAATATCATAAGCTCTGAGGTTAACAAAAATGGTGTCACCCTTAACGTACTGTTTTAACAAGGATAGCTCATTAATGAGCCAGCTCTCATCTCGACCAGCGGCAATGGCTACGTAGGCCTCGTTAATAATTGCAACTTTCAGTTCATCAAGCGGCTTGCCCGCCAGCTTTGCAACGGCGTTAGCAATTTCTGGCGTAGTGAAGCCTTGAGAGGCGAGGACGAGTTTCATTATCCTATCCTCTGGAAACTTTCTCGAAGCACTTTCATGATTTCAATAACATCTCCCTCAAACCTAATAATGTGTATATTTTCTCGTCGATTAGGTTTGATTGAATAATTCTTGCTTTTTTCATCTATCTATCCTTATTTCAGTGACTCGCAATTTTGGTGGCTGTTGAAATGTAAAGGCAATGACTTTAGCCAAGTCGTCTGGATTAGTGAACTGCTCTATCGGGAAGTCATCACCCGCCTTTTCGAAAAGCTTTGTATTTGTGCCTGACTGATATACACCAATCACATGTACCTTATCATTTTTTGTATCCGCTCGCAGTACGTCTGTAAATCCACGTAGACCCCATTTGCTTGCCGAATACACAGACTGACCTTCTTGGGCAGTAACCCCAGACTTAGAAACAATATTTACTATAAAACTATTTTCACGATTACGAAGATGTGGCAATATTTTTTGAGTTAGCAAAATCTGTGATGTTAAATTTGTAGTGATGACTTCTTTGATTAATTCTTCTGGTATTGCTTCTAGATCACCTATCTTATGCCAAATTCCTGCATTATTTATCAACACATCAATATCGCCATTCGCCAGAACTTTATCAACAGCTGAAACCATAGCACCATAATCATTCATGTCAAATGCATGGTATTCTGCGTCATTCGACATCGCTGCAACACTCTTAAGCCGTTGCTCATTACGACCGAACAACACTAACTCATGGCCTTCTTTTGTAAGCTCCAGCGCAAGGCTTTTACCAATACCGTCACTTGCACCTGTTACTAATATTCTGCTCATCAAAGAATATTATACAAACATTCTTACAATATTTTATATATAAAGGTAGGCACTCCTTAGAAGTTCCGAAATTATAGACCGTAATGTCCCTCTGTGTATGCAATCATGCAGATACGATAAAATTAAGTCGCATTTATGCCAAATGGGTTTTACAGAGACCACAGCATGAAAAGTTCATAGGATAATTTGAATCTATACAATGTAGTCCATCCAAGCGGATAAAACCAATGACTACAAGCTATTAACTGATTGCTTATAACAGTAATTATTATTATACTGTACTCAGTTCTTATGGTTATGAGGGGAAAACAAAACATCCTGCACAGAAGGATAGTGCCATTACTAAAAGCGATTACGACAAAAGTGATACGCTTATCGAAACACCTCCTCAAATTGACCAAGCTAATATTTAAGAAACTTAAAACTAAAAAAATCATTCTGCATTGTACTCTTACCGCAAGAGCTGCTGCTCGTTTAGTTTCATCATTAGTATCCGGGGTTATTTTACCTATTCTAAAATTATGCCATGTCCAATTCGCCAAGCTTCTAGTAATGATTGGTGTACTACTGGCCAAGATCTACGCTCATACTTTAAGCCCAGTCAGGAAGCGACTCGTAGCACGTTACCGCATACTGCAAAAATGGGATAAATGGAAATATAGAGTTCAAACCAGAAACGCAACATCCGTCCTGGCAATAATAATTGTAATTGCACTGGTTATTCATCCAGCATTAATGGCTATTCCGGATCTTAATGATACCTGGGATTTTAATAATCCCGGTGATTACAATGCGAGTAGTGGCATAGAGATTGCGTCAGGCATAGCGAGGTTAAAAGCCCAAAATTACACCTCTGATGCAAACACAAGCGCCTTATACCATCTTGATGAATCAGGTGGCACAAATGTTACAGATTCATCCTCAAACGGAAACGATGGCACTTTGAATGGGGGTTCATTTACAACGGGCAATCTTAATAACGCGCTATCACTTAACGGTGATAATGATCATGCCTCAGCAAACGACAGTGCGAGTTTAAAGTTGGGCCAAACTCAAACTATTGAGGCTTGGACAAAATTTGGATCAGCATTTAACAGCACTAGCCATGACAGGCGAAGTGGCGTGGTCGACAAAGGTGACTACCAACTGTATTACAACAACGAAACCGGTAAGCTTACATATGAGATAGCAAATGCCAACGCAACAAACTGGACGCAAGTAGCCGGCAGCGAGAAGAATGGTAGCTGGGACTTGGATGGAAAAATAACAATTGAATCTATGTCTAGTTTCGCCGGTAATACATATGTAGGTACAGGCAACTCAACCGGTGATGCTGAAGTCTGGAAATGGGATGGAAGTAGTTGGGCGATGCTTGGTGGTGATGGACGAAATAATGGCTGGCAAGATGATAGCTATGAAAATACGGTATCTATGGCAAATGACGGTACTAACCTTTATGTCGGTTTTGGTGCGACAGCGGGTGATGGCGATGTCTGGAAATGGGATGGAAGTAGTTGGACAAAGATTGGTGGTGATAGTTTAAATAGTGGGTGGACGGCAGCGACCTATGAATATGCGTATAGTCTAAATTTCTTTGGAGGCAATCTTTATGCTGGCTTAGGTAGTTCAGCTAATGATGCAGAAGTCTGGCGTTGGAATGGAAGTAGTTGGACAAAGATTGGTGGTGATAGTTTAAATAGTGGGTGGACTACGAATTTTGAGATCGTGCCATCATTAACGAATGACGGGACGAACTTATATGCTGGACTTGGTAATAGTGCTGGCGATGCAGAAGTCTGGCGTTGGAATGGAAGTAGTTGGAGTAGAATTGGTGGCGATGCCATTAATTCAAGTTGGGCAAACTCTACTTATGAGAATGTACTGAGCATGACTTTCTACGGTAGTAATCTTTACGTTGGTCTTGGAACATCAGCTAATGATGCAGAAGTCTGGCGCTGGAATGGAAGTAGTTGGTCGCAAATAGGTGGTGATAGTTTAAATAGTGGGTGGACTACTAACTACGAAGGAGTTTATAGCCTAACGAATGATGGCACGAACTTATATGCTGGGCTCGGTAATAGTGCTGGCGATAACGAAGTTTGGCAATGGAATGGGACAAGTTGGGCAAAGATTGGTGGAGATGGAGTAAATAGTAGTTTCGGTGCGACACATACAACCGTAAACGCTCTAGTATATTCGGACGGTTCACTTAAAGCAGGCCTCAACTCTGGCTCCGGTATCGACTCGGGCCATGCATGGGAGTGGAATGGGACAAGTTGGACTCGTATTGGAGGTGACTATGTAAATAAAAGCTGGGGCTTTAGAGGACTACAAAGTGTTGAGGTTATGCAAGTTTCTGGAGAATACTTGTATGCCGGAACCGGAGTGTCATATGCGGGTAACGCGCAAGTTTGGCGCTGGAATGGATCAACATGGGAGATGATTGGCGGCCAGGGAATTAATGGTAGTTGGTCATATGCAACCTATGAAACAGTTACCAGTATGGCAAGCATGGGAGGCGATCTTTACGTTGGTCTTGGAACATCAGCTAATGATGCAGAGGTTTGGCGTTGGAATGGAAGTAGTTGGTCGCAAATAGGTGGTGATAGTTTAAATAGTGGGTGGACTACAGGTTTTGAAGAAGTCAATTCTCTCGCGGCTTTCGGCGGTAGTCTGTACGCCGGGCTCGGAAACTCAGCGAGCGATGCGGAAGTCTGGCGTTGGAATGGAAGTAGTTGGAGTAGAATTGGAGGTGATAACACAAATGGTGGATGGCCAAACGGATACTACCGAATATCCAGCCTTGGCGTATACAAAAATAAACTAATTGCTGGACTAGGATACGCTAACGGTCAGGCTGAAGTCTGGGAATGGAACGGGTCTAATTGGTCTAAGATTGGTGGTGATACAGTAAACACTAGTTGGCCAGCGTCAGGCTACGAACAAATCGATGCTATCACTGTGTATGGAAACGACCTGATTGTAAGCTTAGGGTACAACGCAGGTGATGCTGAAGTCTGGAAATACGATGGTACAAATTGGGCTAAGATTGGTGGTGATGACATTAACAATAGCTGGACAGATGGAACGTATGAAAGATCTCGAACGCTGACCGTTTACAATGGTAATCTTATCGCCGGGCTTGGGAATACGGCAGGCGAGAGTGAAGTTTGGTCATTCGATGGTACAATCTGGTCTAAGATTGGTGGTAATGGAGTAAATTCAAGCTGGAGCAGCGCAGTAGAAGAAGTAACATCATTTAGCCCCTATAAAGGTAAGCTCTATGCGGGACTCGGGAACTCAGCAAATATCGATTCATCCGTATGGGCATTTGGTGATAACGGATTTTTAGAGTCGTCAACAAATAGTTTTGATACAAATTGGCATCATGTTGCAGCAACATATGATGGTTCAACGATGAAACTATTTGTAGATGGCACCCAAAATGGAACAACCCCAAAGACATTTAGCGTATCTACTAGCGACAAAAAACTCTATATTGGTGCTAGCTATGGGGGGCGTGAATATGGCAAACCATCCGGGCGTTTTTCTGGACAACTAGACGAGATACGTCTAAGCAATGTTGCGAGATCTAGCTTCACTACTACACCATATGCGACAACCGCACAAACCATTCAACCAACGCAAGCTGCTCGTAAATCGGGCGTTTGGCATTGGGATACTTTATCCCACACCGACATACCGAATGGTGGCAGCATTACGTACCGCATATCCGACAATAACGGAACTACCTGGAAATATTGGGATGGTCTCACCTGGGCAAATTCCAACACCTTAAGCGAATCTAATACTACCACAGTAATAACCAGTCATTTCGACACATTCCCAGTAACATATGACGGAGTTTTATGGCAAGCTGTCATGACGGGAAATGGCCAGCAACAAGTAAGCTTGGATGGTGTATCTGCAGAAGCAACATCTGATACAATCGATCCATCTACAAATCCGACAAACATTACCGCATACAAAGCTAACGGCGGTAGTGCTTTTAGCTCGGGAGCATGGACAAACGGATCATCACCCTATTTCACATGGGATGCTGGAAATGATGCAGAAAGTGGCATAAATGGGTATTGCGCATACCTAGGTACCGATTCGAACGGTGACCCCGTATCCACTAAAGGACAGCTTGGAGCTAGTCCAACCGCAACAGGAGATAATTGTCAGTTCGTGATCAATGACACTAATCTTGACCTTGCACAGCCTGGTATATTATCCGTACCTCTCTCAAGTAGTAACGATATGATATACCTAAACCTCCGCTCAATAGACAAAGCAGGTAATGTAGCTAATTCATCAGCACAATTCCAGTTTAAATTTGATAATACACCGCCATCTAACCCGGGTTATATAACTGCACCGTCAGGATTTATAAATACTAAAGACGTGACGATGTCATGGCCAACATCTGGCGGTAGTGCGCCAAACGACGCAAACTCCGGTTTAGCAGGTCTGCAATACAGGATAGGTTCAAGCGGCACATGGTACGGAGACGCACATAACGGTTCGGGCGACATATCAGACATACTTACTAACGACGGTACTTATACAACAGTACCAACACCGGACTACACTGACCTGGCAGAAGGTATAAACACCATATATTTCCGAACTTGGGACCAAGCAGGGAACTATACAACGACCTATGCTACCGCAACGCTCAAAATCAATACTTCTGGCGCACCAAGCGAACCGCAAAACCTTGTTGCATCACCTACAACTAACACCGTAAATTCATTTGGTTTTAATTGGGATTCACCGAGCACTTATGTTGGCGATGTCAATAACATCACATACTGTTATACGGTCAATGTTGTACCATCCGCATCATCATGCGCCTACACAGCACCTGGATCTACCGAGCTAACTGTTGGGCCGTACGCCACACAACCAGGCAATAATACCCTTTACGTGGTTGCCCGTGACGAATCAAGTAATATTAACTATACAAACTATGCTTCAGTCGTGTTTACTGCCAACACTTCGGCTCCTGGAGTACCGTTGAACACAGACATTGTGGATGTATCAATAAAGAACACAAGTAAATGGCGCTTGGCCCTTACATGGACTGAACCTACATATACAGGTAGCGGCATAAGTAGTTACCGTATTTACCGATCAACTAACAATATAACCTTTAATCAAGTGGGATCGAGCTCAAGTACAACATATATTGACGGAAACCTAACGCAGCAAACATACTACTATAAAGTTACGGCATGTGATAATACAAACAATTGTGGTGCTGGAGGGGCCGTTGTTAATGCTTATCCAACCGGTAAATTTACAAGTCCTGCGACCATTACCAGCGGTCCGAGTGTATCTAATATCACCACCAAAAAGGCAACAATATCTTGGTCAACAGATCGCTCAAGTGATTCAAAAATATCAATCGGAACACAAAGTGGACATTATAGTTCCGCCGAAGTCGGTAATTCAAGTCAAGTTTCAGCCCATGAAATATCTCTCGACAATCTGTCTCCAGGTACAACATATTACTTCAAAGCAAAATGGACAGACGAAGATGGCAACACAGGCTCAAGCCAAGAACAAACATTCACAACCGCTCCAGCACCATTGGTTAAAGAGATTTCGATCGATAGTATCAATCTCTCCGGTACGTCAATATCATTTACGACAAGAGGAGCAAAATCAGCCAAACTATACTATGGTGCCAGTGAAGCATTTGGCGGACTCAAAGAAGTCAATACATCATTTGATGAATCAAGATATCAAATCAACATAGACCAACTAAATGACGGTACAAAATATTACTTTATGGTAAGTACGGTAGATCAGGAAGGGGCAGAGTACTCGGGGAATATCATGACCTTCACTACTCCATCGCGACCACGCATTACTAATTTACGGTTTCAGCCGGTAACAGGTGAATCAACTTCAACGCAAAAGGTAACCTGGGATACTAACGTGCCTACTACTAGTCAAGTGTCGTACTCTACGGCAAACGGACAACCAATTGAACTACAAGACTCAAAGATGGTAACCAGTCATGAAGTGATTATCCATGATCTAGAAGACGATAGTACATATTCACTAATTGCCCAAAGTCGTGACGCATCTGGCAACCTTGCAACTTCTGATAAACAATTGTTTAAAACAGCACTTGATACACGACCACCAAAGACAAGTAGCGTCGTTGTTGAATCATCGATTCGCGGATCAGGCTCAGAAGCAAGAGGTCAAATAGTCGTATCTTGGCATACAGATGAACCAGCCACTAGTCAAGTAGCTTACTCAGAAGGTTCTGGCGTAACGGTATTTAACAACAAGTCCGCCCAGGATACTAGACTCACTACTGAGCATATTGTCATAATTTCAGACCTGCCGACATCGAGAGTTTACAGCATTCAGCCCCTATCACAGGATTCTGCGAAGAATGAAGGACAGGGAGAGACGCAAACTGCTATCATTGGACGTTCTTCAGATAATGCAATAACCATCATCTTTAATACTCTAAAATCAATCTTTGGAATATAGTACATGAAAACATCCACGCTATTCTCAACACAAAACCTATCACTAGAATATACTACCGGGAAACAGACTATTGAGGTTATCCATAATTGCAATATCTCGATACCTGAAGGAAAGGCAACTATTATATTTGGAGCATCTGGTAGCGGCAAATCGAGCTTGCTCAATGTTCTATCTGGACTACAAAAACCAACACAAGGTTCGCTACACTATCGGGACACCGATGTTTACGAACGCTCTCTGGACGAATTAGCACATTTTCGTGCGCAAGATCTCGGTATTGTCTATCAAACAAACTATTGGATTAAAAGCCTGAATGTTATAGATAATGTCGCTATTCCACTATACTTTCAGGGTTTAGGTAAAGTAGCCGCTCATAATCAGGCGATGACAGCACTAAAGCGAGTAAACATGCCGGAATATGCCCATAAGTATCCGTTCTTACTTTCAGGCGGTGAACAGCAAAGAATTGCAATAGCGCGTGCAATTGCGAGCGATCCTCCGGTTATTATCGCCGATGAACCGACTGGTAGCCTTGACTCAAAAAATGGAGATATAATTATCGACCTCCTACAGCAACTACAAAAAGAATCAAACAAAACTATAATTCTAGTAACACACAATATGGAGTATCTATACATCGCCGATCACTTACTCGAAGTTCAGGATGGATTGATAACCGAGGTTAAACAATCATTAATTACAAATACCGTAGAAAATATGCTACAAGACACGCAGAAACGAATATTATCACTAACGAAGAAACACTCAAGCTATGAAAAAAAATAACTCACACAATTACTCAACCATAAAACCTACCATTCTCATATCAATCGCTTATAACAATATTGTTTATAAAAAACTCCGTACAATATTAACTGTTATTGGTATTGCAATAGGTATTGGGTCTATATATTTTCTTTTGTCTTTCGGATTAGGACTGCAACAGCTCGTCACAAATCGAGTTATAGGCGATCAATCCATACGAACTATTGAAGTAGTTCCAACAAATTCACAAATCCTAAGATTAGACGACGTATCTGTAAACCGTATTAAAGAAATCTCCAATATATCTGATACCGGTAGCGCGTACTATTTTCCAGGAAGCTTTAAGATTAGCAACAGCGAATCGGATGGCATCGTGTATGGAATTGATAAAGGCTACGAAGAGCTCACCTATCTTAACCTAATTGAAGGTACCAAAATAAGTGAAACTAAAGAAACAAAACCGGTAATTATTAATACCTCTGCATTAAAGTCGATTGGCATTTCAGAAGAACCAAATAAGATGATCGGAAAAACCGTTGACATAGTGGTGCCACTTGCAAAACCTGACAATCCCTCTTATACCTATAAAGAAACCTTTACGGTGGTCGGTATCATCGACTCGGGTAGCGGAGCAGAAGTATTCATACCGTCAGAGATCTTCAAAGATCAAGGCATACCAAACCTAACACAACTTAAAGTTGGCGCACAAGATGTTGATAGCGTACCGACCATTCGGGCGCAGATTGAAAGTCTTGGTTTTGATACTAAATCTCCAGTTGACACACTCAACGAAATAAATAAGGTATTTCATATCCTAAATATAGTACTTGTAGGATTTGGAGGTATCGGAATGATTATTGCCATCCTAGGAATGTTTAATACGCTAACAATTTCACTACTAGAGCGAACCAGAGAAATCGGTCTAATGATAGCGCTAGGAGGTCGCCCTATTGATATGCGCAAGATATTCATCTTTGAGGCACTAATACTGTCAATATTTGGATCGCTCATAGGTGTTATAGGAGCAATCATACTGAGTTGGCTGGTCAATCTAATCTTAAATATACTAGCGTCCCAGCGGGGTGTAGAACAAAGCTTTAGCGTATTTTCAAATAATCCCTTTCTTATTATCGGTGTAATGTTATTCATGATTTTAGTTGGATTATCCGTGGTAATACTTCCAGCAATTCGTGCGCAAAAAATTAACCCTATAGATGCACTTCGTAGAGAATAAGTATGAATCGTCCAAATTATCCTAATCTAATCCTGGGATAGTTATTGGTTTACTTTAATCGGATTAACAATTATGAAATTTTAGTCCCAACAACTTTGCCTTGCACTACACTTAGTATGTTACCTTGCCCCAAGGCATCAAATATAATAATAGGCATGTCTTGCTCCATAGCTAGGCCTATCGCTGCTTTATCCATGACTCTAATAGAATTGTCTTCTATGGCACGCTGGAATGATACTTCTTCAATTTTCTTCGCATCTGGGAATTTAACTGGATCCTTGTCATAAACACCATCAACTTTTGTCGCCTTCAGCACAACCTGACATTCTAATTCAAGGGCTAATGAAATAGCGGCCGTATCAGTAGTCAGATATGGTCGACCTATACCGCCGGCAACGATGACCACGCGCCCTTTTTCTAGATGCTTATAGGCTAACCGGTGGACGAACGGCTCGGCAACCTGCTCAGCAAAAATGTTTGACAAACAACGTGTTTTTACTCCGTTTTCTTCAAAAATATCAGTCAAAGCCAACGCATTCATCATCGTACCAAGCATGCCCATATGATCGGCCGTAACGCGCTTAATTCCATGCCCAGCTATCTGGGCACCTCGAATAAAGTTCCCGCCTCCAACCATAATTACCAGTTCTACGTCTTTACTGGTGACATTTTTCGCTTCATTAGCTAACCATGCAGCTACATTGGGATCGATTCCGCTCTCGAACTCTCCGGCCAACTGTTCACCAGAAAGTTTAAGTAAAACGCGTTTATACTTTGCCATTACCTGATAGTCTAGCAGATTTGTACAAAATAAGGCTATACTAGATGTATGAGGATTTATTCGTGGAACGTAAACGGCATAAGAGCCGTGTGGAATAAAGGTAAGTTTCAGGAGTTTATTAAAGAACATAGTCCCGACATATTGTGCCTACAAGAAACAAAGGCACAGCCCGACCAATCCGAAGTAGACCTACCAGATTATAAAGAGTATTGGAACTCAGCCGAGAAAAAGGGATATAGTGGAACGGCTATTTTCACAAAAATTAAACCATTGAATATCATTAACGGTTTCTCTGACGCAATTAACTCAACATTTAGTGGTCCTGATAAGTTCGGTGACCCAATAAAAGAGGGGAGAGTAATCACTGCTGAATTCGATAAATACTTTCTCGTAACTGTCTACACACCCAACAGTAAGGGTGATCTAGGTAGGCTAGAACTACGTCATAATTACTGGGATAAAGCATTCCTTACTCACTGTAAGGAACTTGAAAAAACAAAACCTGTTATATTCTGTGGAGACCTCAATGTTGCACATAATGAAATCGATCTAGCCAACCCTAAGCCAAATATCGGCAAACACGGCTTTACTAACGAAGAAAGAGAAGGATTCCAGAAGTTTATAGATAGTGGATATATCGATACTTTCAGATATTTTAATCCTGATACGACCGACGCCTATACCTGGTGGACTCATTGGGCAAACGCTCGCGCCCGAAATGTTGGTTGGCGCATTGACTATTTTATGCTTTCTGACCAGCTAAAAGACAACCTCAAATCCGCAACTATACATCAAGACATATTGGGTTCGGACCATTGTCCAATAAGTATTGAGATTGACGTATGAGTGACATCTACGAACTTCAGGCAAGAGTCATAAAATTTATTGAAGATAGAGACTGGAGGCAGTTCCATGACGACCCTAAGAATACCTTGATTGCTCTAGCCAGTGAAGTTGGAGAGCTTATGGACATTTACAGATTTACGACCGCCGAAGAGGCCCGTAATGTTAACAAAAGTAGAAAACAAGATGTCGAGGATGAGTTAGGTGACATTCTATACTTGTTGCTAATGTTTGCCGAACAAAATGATTTTGATATTGTCAGAGCCTTCAATAACAAAGAAAAGCAGAGAGAGGCCAAATATCCTATCGATAAGTTTAAAGGTGTAAATAAGAAGTACGACAAATGAAAAAGTTTGCAGCGCTAGACATTGACGGAACCCTAGTCCGCTGGCAACTCTATCACGCTGTCGTCGATAAGCTTTCTAAAAATGGGGCTATTCATGAAGACAGATTTAGCTTACTACAAGAAGCCCGAATGAAATGGAAGCAACGTAAATCCACAAATGAATTCAAAAATTACGAGAAATTATTAATAAAAACTTTTGAAGATTCCTTGCAGGAAGTTTCTACAAGTAAATTCGATAAAGCCATTGATGAAGTTTTCGATCAATACTCAGACCAGGTTTATACTTACACACGAAATTTAATAAACGACCTGAAGTTTGATAAATATTTTCTAATTGCTATCTCTGGGTCACATCAAGAACTTATCGATAAAATAGCCGACAAATTCGGGTTTGACAGTTACGTTGGCACTCAATATCACCGACAAAATGGTAAATTTACCGGCAACAAGACACTTGGGAGTAGAGACAAGAAAGCCAAGCTGCAGGCAATCGTTAAAGAGAATGACCTTATGTATGACGACAGCTTCGCAGTGGGCGACAGCCTCAGCGACAGCGGAATGTTAGAAATCGTCGAAAACCCAATCGCCTTTAATCCTGACAAAGAACTATATGAAAAAGCGGTCGCTAATAGTTGGAAAATTGTTATCGAAAGGAAAAACGTTATCTACCAGCTGACAGATAACGGCGATGGTTATGTCTTGGCTTAAACAGACTAAACAAAAACCACTGTTTGAAGATCTATTGTGGAGTCAGCCCGAGAACAAGCTACACGCCGGGAAACTACTAATCATCGGCGGCAACCTACACTCATTTAGTGCACCTTCGGCCGCTTACAGGGCTGCAAGTAAGGCAGGTGCAGGCACAATCAGACTAATACTGCCTGTCTCCTTGAAAAAGACAGTCGGGAAAATGATACCCGAATGCGAATATGGGCCAGTCACACCAAGTGGCAGCTTTAACAAGCAGTCTCTCGGTATATTTCTGGATGAGGCAAACTGGTCCGATGGAATACTACTGGCCGGAGACTTTGGCCGTAACAGCGAAACAGCTGTACTGGTTGAATCATTTGTATCAAAGTACCAAGGCTTGGTCGTAGCGACCAAAGATGCCGCCGACTGCCTCATATCTGCACCAAATTCAATACAACACAGGTCTAACACTACCCTAGTACTCACACTTGATCAGCTCCAAAGATTATCAAAGTCCACTGGTTCAAATATATTATTTAAATATGAAACTCCAGTCCAAGACTTTGCTGAAAAACTTGCAGAATTTACATCACAATCACCATTCATGGTTATTGTTAGACATCTTTCACAAACCTGGTGCGCCTTAGGAAGTAATGTTAGTGCAACAGAGGTAAATGACAATGAAAGCATATGGTGTATTGAAACAGCTGCCTCAACAGCAGTCTGGCAGATACAAAACCCTAGTCAATTATTCTCTGCGGCCACTACCGCGCTAGTTATCTAGTAAATAACTATGTTTTTGTGCCAGCATATCTATTACTATATAAAACTATATTGATTTTGTGTTCTTTATATTATACGATTACTTTTTTGACAGTTCGCTATCCTGGTGACAATCATTACTATAATCATTGAGAATAGAGAAGACCATGAGACATAGAGAGCCAAGCTACAACAAATTTCAAGAACAAGTAGGTATGCATAGAGTACATAATCTCGTAAACGACTACACAAACGCAACGACACGTGTAGTAGCCGACCGAGACGAACATATATTTTCAGAACTTGTTAAGCAAGGATCTGATGAGGCGCTGTTCAATGCTGGAGCTCTAGCACTTGATGTGGCAAGTAAATCAAGTATTGATGACGCAGAACGAATTTACTGGCTTCAACGAGCTAATCAAAGCTGGTCGCGAATTTCTGCAAAAGTATCTAAAACAGGAAACTTAACGCATGGAGCTGTCAATAGCGCTATTCACCATGCCACACTACCAGCATACCAAGTCATGTTACTCTCAGAAACCTTACCCGATTTTAAGGTACGAAATAGGATGTATGATAATTTATGTCAAATTGGTGAATGTGCAATTGGGAAATTCTCAGAACTCACTACTCAAGAAAGAACACGACTTAACATTGAGCGCCAAATGCGGCTTGCGGGTACTATCGGGGAACTATCAATTTTATTAATGCTTCAAAGATTTGCTAGAAACAAACTAAACAACAGAGAGCAATTAACATTGCCATCAAGACTTTCGGAAGATAACGGAATTAATAGACGCGCTGGTAGTCCGATTGCAAAAGCATGGGATATAAACATATTCCAACAGTTTGATACTGACGACATAATCGATAATCCGTTCAAGATACAGGTCAAGACGCGTAAACCGCGTCATCAAAAACATTATTCATATAACGATGAAATAACATTAGTACACATCAGGGAAGACCTATTTGTGGCCGATAAAGAAAATCATGATAAACTATCTCCGCTTACTATCATTCGCGAACTTATTCATGATTATCGCGGAAGTGCTACAAAAACTCTTTTAAGACGCCTAGATAATCGCACAGAAAAATTGCTTGATATCCTCGGTTAGTTTAGATATATTTCGCATAGTTTATATGTGGAAATATCAAGATAACTATCTAATACTGCATCGTCTTCTTTAGTCAAGCAAGCTGAGTTCGGGGTAATCTAGATTCTAAAATAATCTCTGACAAATTAAACTTCTGATTAATAACTAAATACAGGTCGTCAATGCCGAAAATCATACAAAATAATAGTTCGAGCAAATATCAGTTTCACCGTACAGCATACCCCGACCATCAATAGCAACGAACTTTTCAATTTACAGATCTAACTCGACGGCAAAGTTGACGATTTCTTTCAGCTCACAATATAAACCAACGGATAAATCAAGATATATTGTCAGGCTTTGGCATCGTCTGCGGCGATAGCTATCCAACATTACTGATGTGGTGGTTACTATGCGTTTCTATAGCTTCAAAATGCATTTATCGATGCTGTGATTGTAACCAAAGTCACCGGCGTTGTAATTAGAAACCTAGTCATATTTCCAAAAACTTCCCGTGTGCACCTTTTCTATTGCTATGTAGATTTTTAAGCGTGACGAGGTCATCGTTCTGCAGTTGTACATCTAACGCGTCGTTAATTTGCCGCCAATGTTCTTTACTGCTTGCACGAATGGTAAAATGTATATTCTCGTAGCTGTTGATGTACGCCAACGCAACTTGTTGAATAGTTAAGCTATATCTAGGCGCAATAGTTTCCAGAGTATCAATAATCTCTTTGTCGTCTCCCAACTTAGCAAGTGTTCTAAACGCTTGAATTGGTATATTGTTTTTGATGCAAAACTTATATGTACCCGTGCGCAAAATGTCATCATCGTTGAGTGAAAAGCTCACCTGATTCAAGCTGATTGGCAAATTGGATGCTTCAAGAGCAATTTGTAAAGATTTAACACCAAAGTTACTAACACCAACATGACGAATTAAACCATCTTTGTATAGCTGGTTGGTTGCCTTGAAAAAATCGTGCATATCAAAGTCTGTATTTGGTGCGTGGCACACAAAATAGTCAATA
This sequence comes from Saccharimonadales bacterium (SeqCode), assembly GCA_046350695.1. GTDB lineage: Bacteria > Patescibacteriota > Saccharimonadia > Saccharimonadales > JACQNP01 > JAGQNP01. The sequence continues at coordinate 60,033 of JAXLZX010000002.1, forward strand.
TAATCAACATCAAGTCGTTTTATGCTAGCTTTGCAGCCATCAATGACACCTTGATAGCTCAGGTTGTCTTTGGCTTGCTTGGTAAGTATTTGGTAGTTATTCCTCGGACGATCTTTAACTGCCTCGCCAACAAGTTCCTCGCATCTGCCATTAGCATAGTTTTGAGCAGTATCAATCAATGTAACGCCACTATCAAGAGCGAGACGAATGATCGCAATGTCTTTTTCATCGTCACTGTTCGGATCTGGGTCTTTTGTACCACCCATCAACCAAGTGCCGAGTGCGATTTGTTGCAGATTCATAGGATTAATCATAACACCCTTAACATTATAAATCTTTCCAACTAGCCAGTTCAGATTCGCCGTTTAATAATGTAATGCGTTTATTTGAGCAGGGGCAAAAAAGTATTTTTTGGGCTTTATTCAGCACTCCTAAAAACAAAAAATCCACCTTGCGAGCGGAAAAGATGAAGATTTCTCTGAAATGGTGAGATTTTACGCCCACGCTAGAACCTATTTTGAGGAAAAAATGCTGAAGTGCACAAGTCTCGCCGTTTGTTAGCAAGAGGGTGTTATATAATAAAAACTATGAGAAGTATTAGAAGTAAAATGAAGAACGTGAACAAGCCGATTAGCAGTCAGAGCAAACTCTTTAATACGGCTGAAAAACTACACATACAAGCACACCTTGCTCTAACAGAATTAAGGTTGCGATTTACCAAAAACGAAAATGGCAAAATGCAAGCAAAACGTGGAGTCGTTGCCGATACGCTCCACGATTATTGGAAGAGAGGCTCTTTCCCGCTAAACACTTATAGGACGAATGTGCGTACACCCGTTTTCATTGACGAAAATGGTACTCACTGTGCAGTCGGGTACTTAATGGCACAGACTGGTTATGGCGATCTTGCACAAGCAATAGACAAAAGCGATAAGTTTGTCCTAGTAGAGCAACTTAATAATCGTGAAGCTACCTCTTGGCTAAATAAGTATGGATTAAGCCAAAAGGAAGCCGCGCTTATTCAGCCCGGTTACGGCGGATTTATTATTGAACGAGTAAGCTATTCACTGCAAGATAAACTCCTAGCTGCTGTTTCTATTATTGCCAGTTTAGCTCTTATAGCGTTTGTAGTTATTGCTCTTCGGGTAGTGAGAAACCGTACGATTACAAAGCCAAAGAAACGCAATGCGCTCGTTGGTTTTACAATAAGCACAGCTGTCATTATTACTGGTTTTATCTTTTACTTACCAGCTCCGCACCGAGCGGTTGAGGCATTGACTTATGGGGCTACTAGCAAAGAAACAATAACCTGTAACGGGTGGAATACGCCGAAAAATGAACGGCCAAGCGTCTGTAATGAGTTTGAAGAAAAGGGCAGCGTACCAGATTGGCGAGAAGTACCTTGTGAAGGTATATGCCTTCTTTAATTAAGTTTGTAGCTACAACCACGCCGTTTCTGCCCTCGCGGGCTGCCGCCCCGACAGGGCGACCAATTCAATTTTTTCCCGTCTTTGGTGGGCGAGGAGGGAATCGAACCCTCAATCCCGGAGGAACACGATTTTGAGTCGTGCGCGTATACCAGTTCCGCCACTCGCCCCTGTTAAAAACCTTATGGATATCTAGCAGATATAGTGATATTGTACTATAATTATATCTGTCATATCTAGTGTTATTAATTATGAGTATGGGTTCCCAAGATTCACCAAAGAAGAGCGATGAGTCTGATGATAATCAGGCGGTTGATTTGATTCGTCAAAAAATCGATACGTTATACTCCGACGAGCCAGATGCTAGCCAAGAATCCAACGAGGCAGAGGCAGCCGGAGCCCATAGAAGCAAACACCAAGAATTCATGCATAATCTTACTAATTCAGCTAAGTCGCTGGCAGAAATTCAAACAGAGTGGCATAACTACTACATAGCTCTGCCTGATCAAGAGAAAATCGAGGTTTGGCAAGAATTTTACACTGAACACAGCAAAGCAACGGAGACAAAAAAAGCAAAGAATAAAACCGACATGCCGAAGCCGAAAAGTACTGGGGTAAGGCTTACGCACAAATTACCTGATAAGCCGAAAGTGGTTAAAGTCGACAACCGAACGGCAAAAGAATTGAAAAACAACATACTAAAAAAAGCGGTAAGAAAAACAACAAAAAATCAAAACTTCAAATCTTTGTTGTTCGGCCTGAGTGTAGGTGGAGTCTTTGTGATAATACTTCTGTTTGGGTTTTTCAATGAAAGATTCATAGCGCCGTTTTTCAGCCCTAGTAAAAACGTCAGTAATACACCAATCGTAATTGATCCAGCAACAACGGCAGTGGGATCCGAGCCAAAGATAATTATTCCGAAGATTAATGTTGAAATACCAGTCGTCTACGATGAACCATCCGTAAAAGAAGAGGATATCCAAGATGCACTCGAAAAAGGTGTCGTCCACTACTCGACAACACCACTTCCAGGTGAAACTGGCAATGGAGTCATCTTTGGGCATTCCAGCAACAATATATTAAACAAGGGTAAATATAAATTCGCTTTTGTACTATTAAAACAGCTAGAGGTCGGGGATACATTTTACCTTGATAAAGATGGTAAAAGATACGTATATAAGATAGATAGCAAAAATGTCGTAAAACCTTCAGATGTATCTATATTAACTACCCGGACAGAAAAGTCTACCATAACACTAGTGACTTGTGATCCGCCGGGAACATCATTAAATAGACTACTCGTCACTGGCGAGCAAATATCACCAGATCCGTCTACGAATGTCGCGAGTACGGCCAAGCAGTCTAGTGAGCAAGTGGCCCAAATTCCAAGCAATGCACCCAGCCTATGGCATAGAATTACTAGCATTTTCTAGCAATATCTATTGGTCTTTTGCTTCAAGTGGAGTATGAACTAAAGCACTTTTTTGCTTGTCAGTAACCGAATTTGTTATCGCATATACGTTGTTGTAGTCTCGATCAAACAGCGGATAAAGACCGTTGTAGACCGGCATTAACTTTTGCATATTAGTGCCGTCAAAATCAAAGATTCGCGTTACATTATTGTGAACAAGATTTATCCTGTGTCCATCCATCCATTTCGCCTTATATTCCGGTGCCAGATCAATATCAATTTTATACTTGATTGATTGTTCTTTCTCTGCATCGTAAAGTGAAAAATTCGACCCATTCTGCACAGCTATAAACCTGGCATTTGCCGAAAATGAGAGAAATTGAATCGGCTCATCAAGTGACAGTAGTCGATTTGGCCCAGGTAGTTTAGTATCGTCGTCCTTTAGGTCTTTAAATGGATCGATATAAATATAGACCTTTTTCTCGCTCGAAGCTCCGAAGACCACATACCAGCTACCATCGAATTCAGCTAAGTCCATTAGGTATTTTTTATCAGCAGGTAGTTCTCGAAGTTTATATTTGTTGCCTTTTTCGATAATATTAACGTTAACTTTATCTTTTTGGTCAGCCCTCGAGGTAATATACAAAATTATATCATTGCCGTGAGGGTGAAAATCGACAACACCGTCTGCTACACTCACTAAATCTGACTTTTTAAATTCTCCAGACAATAGTACACCATCTGTGTTTAATATGTAATAGCGATCATACCTTTTATCTCTTAGCTGCAATTCTTTAACCATTGTATTAGGGTATTTCTGAGATAAATTAAACGACTCAGTCGGTTTTTCACGGTCGATAACTATATACTCAGAGCCACCCTCGTAATCGTGCTTTATAAGTATTCTTCTATTGTCATTCGCCCATTCAATTTCGCTAAAAGTATGGTTTTTTCCAGATTGATTAATGATACTCGGACTAATAGACAAGACATTAGGCTCAATATTCTCACGGGTAATATTGAATTCTACAAATTCATTAAGTTTATCGGCATACTTTATAACGACCCAATTTCTGTCAGGGCTCTGAGTAGTAAATATAGGTTTAGATGACAGGACGGTAGCATCTGAATACTTTAGTTTTTCCGGGAATAGGAATGGATAGACAACCCTTTCGATTTCACCTCCAGCAACTTCTAACTTGTTGTTCCATTCTCTATACCTATCTCGTTTAAGTTTTATTTCGTAATTACCAGACGGAACAACTAGACGCACGTCGGTTTGACCCTTATCAATACCATTGACAATTACGTTTGAACTCTCAGGGTGTGAGTCGACAAATAATAGCCCGTTCTGAACCACGTTGCCCGTATCCTTGTCAAAACCAAATCCAAAAGCTACATAACCAAGCACAATCGTAGCAAATACAATTAATATTGCCATCAATACATAGCCAATAAATAACTTTATCTCGTGTGAACGTTTTTGTTTAGGGTCCAGATATTCCATTAACTATTGAGTATGTCTTCTAAAATGCTTATTTTTACTTGCAGCCCGAGCAAAGTCGGTTTAAGATTATAGTATAGGGATATTAATAGAAAGTCGAGACTAAATCAAAAGTGGGAAGTAGAAGAAACGTAATTACGTTGAACGGCAACCGATACGACGCTGTGTCTGGCGAGCTACTAACAAAGACTGTTAAATCCACTCCAGCCCACCGCCTGTCTAGTTCAGCTAATGTCGATGGGTTTATGTCGCCAAAACCTATCAAACAGCCTGTAATTAAAAGAAACACTCAGCACATTAGCCGACAAACCGATAAGTCCAAAACTCTAGTCCGAAGAATTGTCAATAAACCCAAAGCAACCAAGCAAAATACCAAAACCTCACCGACTGTTAATAAGAATAAAAACTTATTCGTTGATCACACGCGAGAGAAACGCGCTAAAGATATAAAACAGAGTAGGTTAATCTCGAAATTTGGCCAATCAATCCCCAACCAAGTCAAATATTCTCCGCTGCCGATAGCAACAGCCCCAGCAGAAGATACACCTCAACCCACCATAAAGCACACAACTCCAGTACTAGCCGCCACCCCAAAACCTAAAGCGACAAACAAAGGCAGCAAAAGTGTTTTGGAAAACGCTCTTAAGAATTCAAACTCGCACGCCAAACCACCACATAAAACTACAAGACGACATAAAATCGCCAAAAAACTAAAGACCAAACCCAGCCTACTGAACATTAGTATTATTGTTTTAGCTTTTACTATTTTGGGTATTTACTTTGCCTATAATAATACTGCGAACTTTGCTCTAAAACTCGCCTCAACAAAATCAGGAGTTAATGGTGGTATTCCGGAATACAAAGCAAGTGGCTTTAGTTTTAACGGACCCATTGAGTACAAAACGGGCGAATTAACTATTAAGTACAAATCTAATTCAGACGATCGCAGCTATAGTATTACTCAGAAGAAATCTGAGTGGAATAATGATGCTTTACTTGCAAATTACGTAACAAGCAATAATCGAAGCTACCAAACACTACAAGAAAAGGGCAAGACTATATATATCTATGATGCAGATAAAGCTAGCTGGATTAATAATGGTATATGGTATGAAATTAATGGCAATTCTTCACTAAATGCTGGTCAAGTTATAAAAATCGCTAACAGCCTATAGCTCATCAATTACCACTCTGTTAGAATAGGTTAAATGGACAACCAAGTGAGAACCAGATTTGCTCCCAGCCCGACCGGTTATCTGCATGTTGGTGGAATTAGAACAGCTCTTTTTGCATGGTTAGTCGCCAAGCAACAAAATGGCAAATTTATTTTGCGACTAGAAGACACCGATAAGAATAGAGAGGTAGGAGGCTCTGCCGAACATTTAATTGAAAGTCTTCGAACTATAGGCCTAAACTACGACGAAGGCCCCGACATAGGCGGAGAATATGGACCATATAAGCAGAGTGAACGCCTTAAAATTTATAAAACCTGGGGCCAAAGACTAATCGCTTCTGGTCGAGCGTATGCCGACCCATACACACCTAATGAAGTACAGGCTTTTCGTGATCAAGCTAAATCAAGCGGTAAGCCATTTCTATACCGTAATAACAGACCAGAAAAACCCCCGGCTTGGGATGGGTCAACCGCGCTTAGGTTTAAATCCGACCCCAAAAGCTATACATGGCATGACGAAGTCATGGGTGATTTATCCACGGGCCCTGACGTTATCGATGACTTTATTTTGATCAAATCTGATGGATATCCTACTTATAATTTTGCGCACATTGTCGACGATTTTGAAATGAAAATATCTCATATTATTCGCGGACAAGAGTTTTTGGCAAGTATTCCTAACTATTTGAATTTATACGAGGCTCTAGATATAGAACCTCCGATTATGGCTACAATGCCCCATATTCTAGCAGAGTCAGGGAACCGAAAGCTTAGTAAACGCGATGGGGCCAAGGATGTACTAGATTACTTTCGTGAAGGATTCCTAGTAGAGGCACTATTTAGTTTCATAGCTACCTTGGGTTGGAACGATGGGACAACTCAAGAATATTTCACCAAAGATGAGTTAATTACAAAATTCAGCCTTAGTCGAGTTCAAAAAAGTGGGGCAAGATTTGATGAACAAAGATTAAAATGGATAAATGGCTCACTTATTAGACAAATGAATATAGACACACTTTTCCCTCAAACCAACGGGTTCTGGCCAAAGGCATCAGAAAATTTTGATGATAATTACAAAAAACGCGTACTTTCTCTTATACAGGAAAGATTAAAGTTCTTCGCCGAAATTCCAGATTTGACCACTTTTTTCTTTGAGGAACCAACCATTAACCTAGAACTTATTAACAAAAATAAACAGCTAAAAAAAATGAGCCGAGACGAACTAAGGTCCTTGCTAAAAACTAGCCTAGCCAGCTTAGAGCAAATTGAATTTAATGCCAAAAGTCTAACCGAGACACTTAATAATCTACTAGATATGACCGATCAAAAACCGGCGGTATTATTTGGTCTCATAAGGATATCAACCACATGGGTGCCATCAAGCCCAAGCCTAGCCGAGTCACTGGAGGTTTTAGGTAAGGACACTTCATTAAAGCGTCTCCAGGCCAGTCTTAATAGCCTGTAACATTCCAAATTACATACTTCTATTTTAGGGGCACTTCTGTATTAGAGAGCAATATTCAGTTCTGGCCAATAAGCTTAAGCATTGATACAATGTATCTTATGATTGATGATTTTAAGGCACCTAGTAGCTCTGACACAAATCCAAAACAAAATAATACGGAACAAATTGAACGCTCTTATCGGCAAGACGATATCTCTGAACTTACAGATCCATTAAGTTCATACGACGCCTCAACTTTCTCAACTGAAGCTATGAATGTGCGGCCAGCACCAGAACCACACGAACCAGATTCCCTAAAAAATGATCTCAAACCCAGCAAACAGCCAGAAAAGACACGGCGGTTTAAATTGCCTAAACTAACCAGAAAACAATGGTTAATATTCGGTGGCGTCGCGTTGCTTCTAACTCTATCAACCGGATTCTTAGTTTGGAAGGTACTAAACAAGCCCGACTCTCAGCCAGTAGTACTAGAAGCAAAACCACCAGAACCACCTAAACCAAAGGTATTTACATCTAAGCTAACTGGCGCAAAAGTATCAGAGGCCGAATCCAATCTTCCCGTAACTGCCATAATGATTGAAAATAGCCCAGATGCGAGACCACAATCTGGGATTAAAGACGCTGGCGTAGTATTTGAGGCAGTGGCCGAGGGTGGAATAACCAGATTTCTTACTTTATTCCAAGAAGCAAAGCCAGGCTATATTGGGCCTATTAGGAGCGTTCGTCCGTACTATTTAGACTGGCTAGTTCCTTTTGATGCACCAGTAGCTCACGTAGGTGGAAGTGCTGAAGCTTTAGCGCAGATTCGCAATGAAGGAATTAAGGACTTAGACTACGGCTCTAATTCAGACTATTACCAGCGCATAAATAGTCGCTACGCACCACATAATGTTTATACAAGCCGTGATCGACTCTTAGAGCTTCACACGGCAAAGGGCTGGACAAAAAGCGATTTTACGAGCTGGGAGCGTAAGTCGGATAACAAGACACCCACACCGACAGCCAAGGCGCTCAATTTTAACATTTCTAGCTATCTATACAATCCCCACTTTGATTACGTAGCCGAAACAAATTCGTATCATAGAAGTCAAGCAGGACAGCCACATGTAGATGAAAAAACAAATGCTGTGATTGACGCAAAAGTAGTCATAGCAATAGTTGTTCCAAAGAGTTTACACCCTGACGGTACTCACACCATTTATGCAACCCATGGCAGCGGAAAAGCCTACATCTTCCAGGACGGAACCGTTACCGTTGGTAAATGGGAAAAGCCAGAACGCAAAAAACAAATTATATTCAAAACTGATACTGGAGACACAATTAAGCTAGACACAGGTATGGTCTGGGTAAGTGTTGTCGGCGAAGAAGGGGCTGTCAAATACACGCCATAACACTGGAAATAAAGGGTGGATAATTTTAAGTCACTAAAAAATAAGATTTCAGCTAATTTAGTTTTATTGTTCTTACTTACTAATTTATTGACCTGTGGCTTATTTGTTGCAGTTTTTAAGCTTGATTTAAATATATGGATTTCATTACCTGTAATTTTAGGGATTATTTTCTTATTGTCACTGTATGTTAGTATAACCTTTACAGCATACGCACTAAGACCACTAGAGTTGATTAGAAAAGCAGTGGTACACGTCTCACCCGGTAGTCACAATATTTCAGCGCCCAATCTTGACAAAGTGAAACTAGGAAGAGAGCTCGTGACGGCAATGGTAATGCAAATCTACCAATTCGCTTCACAATCATCCCCGGATGAAGATTCCGTGCATCAACGAAAGGCACTAATTCAATCAGCTAATGTTGTAAGTCACATGCCACTACCTCTGTTTGTATTTAATAAAAACCAAATTGTTACTAACGCTAGTGATGCAGGCCTAGCCTATTGTAAGACCGAAAGCCCCAAGTTATTTGGTAGACCCCTATACGAAAACATAGTTATGGAATTTCCCAGCAACGAGACGTTAGAGAATTGGCTAAATGATTGCCAACAAACTAAAATTACTGACACAAAGTATTGGGAACGAGTGCGTTTATTAGTTCCCGAACAAAAAGAAACTAAATACTGTGATATTGCCGCTTATTATAACCGTGACAATCCCAGTGGTACTGAGTTTATAGTAACGATGTTTGACCGAACCGAGCTTTACTCCCAAGAGGATCAACAAATGAGTTTCGTGGCACTTGCCGTACATGAACTTCGTACACCCCTAACTGTGCTACGTGGTTATATCGAAGCAATCCAAGAAGACCTGTCAGGAAAAGTAGATGAAGAAATAGTCGGATTTATATCTAGAATGGAGGCTTCCGCAAGTCAGCTCGCAGCCTTCGTTAACAACATATTAAATGTTGCTCGCATTGAGGCTGGTCAACTATTCATGGAACTCCACGAAGAAAACTGGTCAGTAACGCTTAGAAACGCCTGTTCAGAAGCTGAGATGCGTGCCCGTGCTCGCGATATCGAGATTGAATACAACATACCTAGCGATCTACCAACAGTTGGCATAGATAAAATAAGTATATTCGAAGTAGTCAATAATTTATTAGAGAACGCTATTAAGTATAGTCCAGGTAGTAAAAAAATAATCGTCAGCTGTCGTATAGATGAAAACGGCATGGTCGAAACGTCTGTTCAAGACTTTGGCCTGGGTATTCCATCAAATGTTTTGCCTTATCTTTTTGATAAATTCTATCGTAATCACCGTACTAAGAATGAAATTGGCGGAACTGGACTAGGGCTCTTCCTATGTAAAACGATAGTTGAGGCTCATGGTGGTGATATTTTTGCTAAATCGAAGGTAAGTGAGGGTAGTACCTTCGCATTTACTTTGCAACCATACTCACAGCTTGCTGAAGAACAAAAAAATAGTAATAATAAAGAGATAACTAGGACGGCTCACGGCTGGATTAAAAACCATTCAATTTACCGGAGATAATATGGACCAAGACACCACTACTAACAAAAGAATACTATGTATCGAAGATGAACATTTTATTAGCGAACTATACGAACGAGCACTTACTAAGGCTGGCTACCAAGTTACCACAGCTATAGATGGGCAATCCGGCTTAGAAGCAGCCTTAACTGATGAATTCGACATTATCTTACTCGACATAATGATCCCTGGTATAACCGGGGCCGACGTCATTAAAAAACTACGCGGTACCGAATCAGCCAAACCTATAAAAGCTAAAATTATCATAACAACTAACTTAGAGCAAGGTATTAGCGGTAGAGCAGATATTGAAAGCCTCGCCGATGGATACGTTATCAAAGCCGAGATAACCCCTAGTCAACTAGTTGAGTTTATAGGCGAACTTAAATAGCAAAAGTCCTTGCGCTTTGATGCAATCAAGGATTATAATCTAGGCACAAGTTATGTGAGTACTTCTACCTTTATATCGGTGGATTTTTACTCACAAACTCCATAAGCAATCTAGCAATCAAACTTCGGTCCCTGAGCGCTCCTATATCAATCTCAGTTTCCTGTAACGAAAACTTGAATTTGAGCGGTACACAGTTTTCTACCAGGCAACTCTTATAACAAAATCCGTTCGCCTAAATTAACTAATTTCGGCGGTTTTTTGCTGCGACCAAAGGAGATTGATATGAGCTATATAAACCAAAATGTCCAAGTAGACGCCTTTTACTTCCTCAGCTCTTGGGGTAAATTAAAGTCGTTTCCCAAGCAAATAGACTTAAACAACCAGAAATTTATTTTCAATGACGGCCTGCAATACCTGGTCAAAAATGGGCAGCGAGTCATTCAGATATTCGATATGACAGACGGTGAGAAAACATATAGATTGCACCACGAGAACAACCAGTGGTTACTAGTCGGCACAAAGTAGGACATAGTTATGGAACCGAGCGACAATATAACAATTCATACTGGTTTTCCTAACCCCGCAACCGACACAACTATCCTTCCGCTAGACCTAAATAAATTAATAATAAAGCACCCTCCTAGTACGTTTTTCATGCGAGTTAGCGGGCATACATGGGAGAAATTTGGAATTTTTAACGAAGACATCGCCATAATCGATCGTTCACTAAAGCCACGGAATAAAGATTTGGTGGTTTTTTGGAATGAATCTGACTTCTACATTAAAAGATTTTCCAAGCTTCCACTAGACACTTTAGTATGGGGTGTAATTATTAGTATAGTTCACAGGTACAGACTATGACCGACCCCATATTCGCTCTGATTGACTGCAATAACTTCTTCGTAAGTTGCCTCAGAGTATTCAAACCTGATTTAGAAGGAAAGCCAGTAGTGGCACTGTCCAGCAATGATGGGTGTGTTGTGGCCCGTAGCAATGAGGCTAAATCCCTAGGTATACCAATGGGTGCCCCAGCCTTTAAATGGCGTCAGTTTTTTAAAGATAATTCTGTGATACAAATGTCTGGGAATTTTGAACTATATGGTGAGATATCCAAAAGAATTACTAGCCTACTAACCACCATAACACCTAGGATAGAAGTTTATTCGGTTGACGAGTCATTTCTAGATCTTAGCGAACTTGATATAAGTAATTATACAGAATGGGGAAGTGAAGTAAGTAGTCTCATAAAACAGTGGACTGGCATTCCCGTTTCGGTAGGTGTAGCTGGCTCTAAAACTTTAGCAAAATTAGCCTCGGAAAGAGTCAAGAGGGATCCCGAGCTGGACAACGTACTAGACCTGTACTCACTCAATAAAAAAGAACGGTCAAAATTCCTGGCTAAAACCCCGGTACAAGACGTCTGGGGCGTAGGCTATCGTCTAGCACCTAAACTTAGAGGTGAATTTATTGCTACGGCTGATGACCTCAGTAGAATTACCCCAAAATTCGCAAATCAGCTTATGGGAGTTCATGGCCGTAAAATAGTAGCCGAACTTAACGGTATTAGCTGCCTGCCACTAGAAAGATTTAGTAAGCCAGCACAAAGCATTTCCGTGACTAGGACTTTCGGAGAAGATACCAACCAGCTACACGTCATAGAGTCGGCGCTATCTAGTTTTGCGGCTAAGGCCGCCTTCAAACTACGACTACACAACCAACATACCAATCGCATAGGATTTTTCATAACTACCAACCGTCATAAGCCTGGGTACAAAAGTTTCTGCGAAGAACTAAAACTGACTAGTCCAACATCTGATACGGGCAAACTAACAAGTCTACTGATTAATATGGTGTCTAAGCACTATAGCAACAACTATTACTACCACAGAGCCGGTGTCTGGCTATGTGACCTCAGCATAGACTCAAGTCTGCAACTTGACCTTATGGGAAATACAAATCTTCTAGAACAAAATAGCAGTCGGCGTCGCATGAAAGCTTTGGATAATATTAACTCTCGTTACGGTAAAGGAACGATGTATTTTGCAATTGAAAATTTAAGTAAATCATGGCAGCCAAAAAACGAAATAAAAACGCCTCGCTTTACTACCAGGTGGGATGAACTCCCAAGCCTTAAGCTTGATTGATCTAGCCTATACATGTGCAATATTATTAAGATAAGAATGAACCACAAATGGACACCATAAAGCCACCAAAATCCAAACTAAATAAACTATCCGAGCTTTCCAAGCCCCACCCAAAGATAGACTACATGTTAGCTTATTTTTTAGGGAGTACCCTACTCTACTGGAAAAGTCGATATCCCAAACCTAACTATTGGAGTTCAATGAATAGAAAACTTCGTACCGTACGTTACTGCTCTATGAGTTTGTAAAAGTCTTTGAAAGGAACCGTACCTCTTCCTTATGGGTCTGTCCCTCTTACTACTTATATTATTTGGCATAAAAACAGAATAAACAAATGATTGACATTTATGCCATTTCATAGCACAATAATACTATTATGCGTCGTGGTCGAAATATTGAGGCTGTAACTGCTGAAATGGCAATTACACCAGAACAGGCTGTAGAAGTTAATCCAGCCAATGTTATTAATGAATTTGATCACTTTTTAGAGCGACCAAACACTTTTAGCGTCGAGCCGTTGATTAAAAAACTTACTGTCGAGGCTTACCCTGACCACCCAGAAGCATCAAGCTATTTTGTTGATGGATTCAGTAGCGGAAGACGAATTGAAGACGAAATTAGCCGATTTCCGGTTTTTCCTCTAAGTAAAATGCAAGATTTCGATAGAATTCTTGTAGATCTTGTACTTGACTGGAGCTATCCAGAGCCAAAATATTCATTCGGCCCACAGAGCAAGCTACATGACTTAATTGTTCGCTCAGACTCACAGTTTGCACACAATGCACTAGTTAGTCATATAAACATACCATTCCCACGGGATCGAAGGCATGTTTTTGATGGCCCAGACGAAATGCAGTATAAAAGTCGGCTTGTAGGTGCCTTATTTGAGGCTGCTACATACCATGGAACTCCAGACCTAAATCCTCACGCTAAGCATAGTTTGATCGAGGTTTATAATTCTACGCGTCCAGGTGGATTTACCCACGAGTGGGTTATGGAGCAAGAGGCTGCATTAAGTGATGATGAAAAGCAATATCGAAGAGGTGGTCCTGACCCATCAAATCTTCGCGATTTGCAAGAAAATATGCTTGCAAGATTCATGAGTTACCCACACCCTGACTTTGATGAATTAGTGCTCGAAACATTACAAAGCGAACCAGTAGACGATAAGCGCCTCCTTAATGTGGTTACTACACTCGTTAGAGGTAGACTGCGCAAACGAGATGACAACTTCTACGCTGATATAGCAGATATGATAGTTGCTCCTTACGATGAAGAGACCGCAGAAATCATTAAAAAATACATTGGCTGCGCTTGGGATCATGGAGATGAAGCTGAAGCGACGCAAATTGAAATCCAACGTACCTTAGCACGACGCCTGATTGATATTGAGACGAGTCGTAATATAGAGTCAGAAAACATATCTAGTTTCCGAAGTTCTGAATTGCTCAGGTTTGCAGTAGGCCTACACCCACTAAGAAGCGTACATCTTGAAATGGATGCCGGTAAAAAATCAGAGTGGGTAAAAAGTCCTAACTACTACGAAGATATGAACTACCTACTTGACTTAGTAAAAGGTCCAAATATTGATGGTATAAAGCCACTGGTAGCGTGGCATATCGCGCAAAGCTTTGAACACGACTATTCATACGATGACAAGCCACAACGAGCAAAAGCTGCCTATATGGCAATCGCGGACGCAGTTCTAAGTGGAAATCCTGGAGATTATCCTATGCTGATGGCAGAATCTGATATTGTAAGCATTATGGGTGCAATGGGTCATATACTCGACGGCACATCAACTGCAATGGATAAAATGACCGATGACGATATCTTTCGATTAATGACATATCGTGAGGCATATACGGATTACGTTAGAAGCATCTACCCCGAGGGTGCAAAGCCAGATCGCTCTAAGGGATCTTCTATGGAAGAATTTAACGCATTTCATAATGTCGATAGACTTTCAAACTACTTCAATCAAATGGCTCGTCAATTTGGCGAGAGACTTGAGTGGCGTGAAATTCAAACTAACCCTAAGAGATACGCTGAATATATGTTCGCTCAGGTACGAAATTACGCAGCTAGATTTGCCTATAGAGTAAAAGATGATGGAAGCTGGGCACGATCTGAAGACCACCGGTTTAATCAAGAAATGGTTGGTCAACTTCAAGTTGCTCAAGATATTTTAGAGTTAAGCGAAGCTGGCGAGAATATAGACGATAGTTTGATACGCATTGTTGCAAGAACTGCTGAAATACACAGACAATATATGTCTACCAATTTACGCTACAATAACGATTTTTATCATGGCCACACATCCCTAACCATAAACTTAAGTAGAAACTTACCACTTAGACTGCAAGGAAGAGCTTTGGAGATGATAAGATCTGGCGAAATCTACGACTATATGCGAGAAGACGATAAAACAAAATTGCAACGAAGACTTGCTAAAGCAAAAATTATCTAGGCTCTTGACTCCTATCTATCTCAATCAAAATCTCGAAAAATTAACACAGTTTTTTCGATCTTCTTCACTGATAGTTTCTAAACCACTAAAATGAGCGAAACACACCTGTTAATAGAAAAAATCGCCGTTATATCGGCGAAAAATCCTAATTTGGTGACCTCAAGGGGAATCGAACCCCTATTGCCAGGATGAGAACCTGGTGTCCTAACCGTTAGACGATGAGGCCACAATATAGATTATAAGGTACTTGTGGTTCGATTGGAATCGACCCACCTCCGGCGGGCCCGAAACTTCATTTTTTGAAAACAAGTTTTCAAAAGAAGGTTTCCTTGCGAATTGCCACGGGCAATTCTCACCCTATTGCCAGGATGAGAACCTGGTGTCCTAACCGTTAGACGATGAGGCCTTAGCAAATAAAATCAAGGCAACTGCTTCGTTTTATAGCTCAATAACTCTACATATTGATTGAACCGCGATATTGTAACATAACAGGGGAGCAAACGTCTATATTGCGCTAGCGTAAACATAAGCGTATAGGTTATAATTTTAATAGCATGCAATCTGTTTCTGATCGGTGGTATATTTGGTATAGTCGTATTTCTTTAACTATTGCGACGCTCCTAACCATAGCCTGGGTGATAAAGCAACTTGCAATCCAAGTCCTTGGCCCCATTCCACCCCTCAATGTCGGTTACTTACCACTATTCCTAGCTCTGGTTCAAATTTTCTACATTTTTCTAATCTATCGAAGACAAGTTGAAAACGCTTCGTTTTGGCAAGCCACAGTCATTATTCTCATCTTACAAATTCTAATGATACTAAGCTTGGCCCAAACTGCCGACAAATACATTGTAATTCTGGTAATTTCTTGGCTAATATTGGTATTTTTTAGTAATATCTTTGGGCCAATTGCTACAATCGGCACCTGTGCTGCGTCAACTATTTACTTCATATCTATATCAACCGTTGACGATGGGAGTCTATCCGTAAACCAAGCAACGCTGATTAGTTTGATATGTACTCACATCGTGGGACTCGTCGGATATTTTACCCTCAGAAGATATTATCTTCGAAGTGATGATTCTCGCATAATACGACTGTCGAGCGATTTACGCAAAAAGCAAATTCAGTCTGAGATATTAGTTAAGTCTATAACTGACGGTGTAGTACTCACCGACACAGAAGGTAATATAACTACAATGAATATAGCAGCAGCGAATATGACAGGCTGGTCAATAGAAGAATCAATCGGACTGAACGTACATAATATCATCACCCTCAAGGACCAGCAGAATAAAATATTAACAAACATCCAAAACCCCTTCGACAACGTACTTTTAGCAAAAAAGGCGCTGAGCGGAACCTATTTACTAGAAACTAGAGAGAAAAATAACCGTACAGTTTCATGTGTTGTCTCGCCAATTATTACTGACAAAACAAATAATATTCTTGGAACTGTGGCAGTTTTACGTGATATTAGCGCCGAGAAAGCAGAAGAACAGCGAAGGGCTGATTTTATCAGCACGGCAAGCCATGAAATGCGTACACCCGTGGCCGCTATAGAAGGCTACTTAGCGCTAGCACTAAACGATAAAGTCAGCACGATTGATGACAAGGCTAGAAGTTATCTTGATAAAGCTCATTCGAGCACACAGCACTTAGGGCAACTTTTTCAAGACCTACTTACTAGCGCTAAAGCCGAAGATGGCCGACTAACCAACCATCCTGTCGTTGTAGATGTTGGAATATTTATGGAACAAGTTGCGGATTCGTTAAGGTTCTCTGCCGAAAAAAAAGGTCTCTTAGTAGACTTTACAATAGGAACCGACTCGAGTAGTCGATCGGGGAAAGTTTTAGCCCCTCTTTATTATTGTCATATTGACCCCGACAGAATTAGAGAAGTCGTAACCAACTTGTTTGATAATGCCGTTAAATATACTGAGACCGGCAAAATTTCTATTGGACTAACAGGCAATGAAGAGGTTGTGCAGATTTTTATCAAGGATACCGGCCCCGGCATTCCAAAAGACGACATCCCGCACCTCTTCCAGAAATTCTACCGCGTAGACAACACTACAACTCGAACTGTTGGCGGAACAGGACTCGGGCTTTTCATTTGTAAAAAAATCGTTGAGCTTTATAAGGGACGGCTTTGGGTGGAGAGCGAGACTGGTAAGGGTAGTACTTTTTACATAAACTTGCCACGAATCAGCTCGCAGAAAGCCAAAGAATTACAGGCAAGCGAAGTCAATGCAAGCACGATAAGGTAGTTTACAAAGGAATTGAGGTTCATGATACAATATCAACTAAATAACATAAGCTTTATATATAAAGCAAAAGGAACAAAGCATGGCAAAGATAATGCTTGTCGAGGACGACAATAATCTACGAGAAATCTACGAGGCAAGGTTGATTGCCGAGGGTTACGAAATAGTTTCCGCAAAAGACGGAGAAGAAGCACTTGCTTTAGCTGTAAAAGAAAAACCGGATCTCATTATCTCTGACGTTATGATGCCTAAAATTAGCGGTTTTGACATGCTAGATATTTTGCGTACAACGCCAGAAACGAAAAACACCAAAATAATAATGATGACTGCACTTTCTCAAGCAGAGGATAAAACCCGCGCAGCTAAACTTGGTGCAGACCGCTATTTAGTTAAGTCTCAGGTTACACTCGAGGACGTTGCCACAGTAGCCAGAGAAGTATTAACAGGAGAAATAGCACCATCCGCTACACCCGCACCTACAGAACCAGTAGTAGCGACTCCTCCAGCCCCGGAACCAACACAAGTTACCGAGCCGGTAGCTACTCCTGCAACACCATCCGCTACACCCGCACCTACAGAACCAGTAGTAGCGACTCCTCCAGCCCCGGAACCAACACAAGCAACAGACTCGATCGACCTACCAACAGCACCTATGCCTGACGCTAATCAAGCTAGCACTACAACAACTAATGAAACCTCAAACCAAGATGACAATGACGACGTTTCACCACATCTAAACAAGGATACGCCAAGTGCGCCAAAAAAAGTTATAAACCCCATAAATAATATTGACGAAAAACCTGATTTAAATGACTTACTCGAGAAAGAACAGCGCGCTGCTGAATCTCCTGTTAATTCATTCGAAACAGTTGATGTATCAAACACCCCCAAAGAAAACCCAGCCTTGTCTCCACAGGCTCCAGCTGCAGAAACACCAGTCATATCACAGCATGTTAACGCTATCAATATCTCGGACGACGGAACAATCGTAACGAATAGCCCAACTACAGAAATACCAGCTCCAGTTGCAGAAATACAGCCAACAACTCCCGTAATTACCCCAGTCGCAACACCTCCACCACTTCAAGGTGAGGAGTCAAAGGAGCCAGCACCAACAAATATACCTCAACCCCCCTCAGAAGATGAACCAACCGATCCAGACCCAAATAGTCCGAATAACATAGCTTTGTAGTAATATTTCCATTAGTGAGATTAAATAAGTTTCTAGCAGAAAACACAAAGCTGTCCAGAAGGAAAGCCGACGAAGCCATAGAAAATGGGCTAGTATATGTTAATGGCGAGGTCGCCTCAGTCGGACAAAACATAAACGACCATGACAACGTCGTTTTTAACAACCAAGCTATAAAAACATCAGTAAAGCATACAACAATAATCCTAAACAAGCCTGTGGGATTTGTCTGCTCAAGAAACGGCCAGGGTAGTAAAACAATTTACAGTCTATTACCACCAAATCTACACAACCTAAACCCAGTAGGTAGACTGGACAAAGATTCATCGGGGTTGCTAATCATGACTAATGACGGAGACCTTCTAAACGAACTTTCCCATCCCTCTAATGGCAAGCAAAAAGTCTATAAAGTCGAGGTCGATAGAGCTATGTCTAGTGATGAAATGACTAAAATTAACCGTGGCATTGAGCTTGATGATGGATTAAGTTATTTGCAAGCAGAACTGCAACCAGATAAAAAGCATCTCAAAATAACCATGACAGAAGGCAGAAATCGGCAAATCCGAAGAACATTCGAAAAGATTGGTTTCAAAGTTACCAAACTCCACCGTACTAACTTCGGTGAATTTGAAGTCGAAGGTCTCGAACCAGGCCAAATAAGAACACTTGACAATTTATAGATTTGTTATAGTTATTGTGTTATAATTACTCATTAAATGTTACAAATAGTACTGAATCAAAAAACTCATAGCAACCCTACAGGTAAGCACCAGGTATACTAGCCATATGTCACAAAAACTTCCAATAATAGCCATTGTCGGCCGCGCAAACGTTGGTAAATCTAGTCTTTTTAATCGTGTCATTGGTAAACGCGAAACAATAGTCGCCGAAGAGGCCGGTACTACTCGCGACAGTATATGGGGGAAAACTGAATATAATGACCGAGCATTCTGGTTAATCGACACCGCCGGCGTAAAAGATGCCGAAGACGAATTCGAATTTACAATCCAGGAACAAATTGCCCAGGCGGCGGACAGCGCCGACATTATTTGGGTAGTTATAGAAGCCTCGGCTATAATCGCAGAAGAAGACAGACGTGTCGCCAAAATGGCCCTAAAAACCAAGAAACCAGTTATGTTGGTCGTCAATAAAATCGATAAAAATATAAGAGCAACCGAAGATGATTTTCGCAGGTTTGGTATAAAGGATATTTACCTTACATCAACTACTCAACAAAAAGGAATAGATAAGCTCCTCAGTAAACTAATTAAGGTTATACCTAAGAGGGCCTACATAGTGAATTCCGACCTGACAAAAGTGGCGCTTATCGGCAGACCAAATGTTGGAAAATCAAACCTATTTAATAGCCTAGCAAAAAAGCAGCAAGCAATAGTCGCCGATAGGGCTGGCACAACCAGAGACATCAACAGAACATCAATAATGTTTAATAAAAAGGAGATTGCACTTCTGGATACTGCAGGCATTAGGCGTAACGGTAAAATAGAAAGAGGAATCGAAAACTTCAGTGTTATCCGATCACTTGCCGCCATCGAAGAAGCAGACATATGTCTACTCCTAATGGACGTTAGCGAACTACACGTAGCGCTCGACCAAAAGCTAGCTGGAGCTATCAAAGAGGCCGGTAAGGGACTTATATTAGTTGTTAGTAAATGGGATAGCCTAGAGGACAAAACGCCATTTACGCGAGATCAGATGGCCGCACAAATTAAACACAATTATGACTTTGTACCTTGGGCGCCACTTGTATTTACCAGTTCTATAACCGGTCAAAATGTTACTAAGTTATTCGAGCTTATCGAAGATATATCGGCAGCACGTAGCACAATTGTATCTACATCCAAACTAAACTCATGGCTAAAGGTCATTATCGACAAACACCCACCAGCTGGATTAAAAAATCGCTTGCCAAAACTGAACTATATTGTCCAAGAAAAGGAAAACCCTACAAACTTCAAGATCTATGGCTCACACACCAAGCTTCTCCATTGGTCATACAAACGATACATGGAGAGAGAACTTCGTCAGGAATTCGGATTTTACGGTACGGCTATCAAGTTATGGTTTTTCGAAAAACACGATTCCCACAAACACGGACAAAGCCCCACACGAGACTAGACACTATCACGTATAACCTTTAACCTATAATAAATGGCCTTATTCCAGAAAAAACCACAATTTTCCAAATCAGCACCGCTGTATACTTTTGGCCTACAAAAATCGTTTTTAGTAGTTGGACTGGGGAATATTGGCAAGGAATACGATCTAACTCGACATAATATCGGATTCATGTGTGCAGATAAACTAGTAAAATCACTGGATTTACCCGATTTTATCCTTAAGAAAGACCTAAAATGCCATATCAGTATTGGTACCACCGGCGAAAAACGAATAATCGTAATCAAGCCTACGACGTTAATGAACTTGAGTGGGCAGTCAGTATTAGCAGTTATGAATTTCTACAAAATACCGACCAAAGATATCATTATAATTCATGACGAACTAGACATTGATTTCGGTCAAATACGAACCAGACTAGGTGGCGGCTCAGCCGGACATAACGGAATCAAGTCAATAATCCAAGCTGTGGGACAAGATTTTAAAAGAATTAGAATCGGAATAAAGAATAATTATCTAGAAAAAATTGATAGTGCAGACTTTGTACTTCAAAAATTTTCAAAAGACGAACAAGAAAAGTTATCCGACCTACAAAAAGAAGTTACAGCCTTAGTTACAGAAGTAATTTACGGAGATTCTATTATTAGAGATACTCGTAGTTTTCTGAGTTGATTTAACCCACTTATGACTTTCTTGTTTGTCTTGGTTCGATATCAATATTAAGTTGTGGATAATATTTGACAACTACCAAGGTTAACCATAAGCTTTAGTTGTAACCAAATACATAACTAACTGTTTGCATTCAACAAATACTAGATTTAAGTACGTATAGAAAGAGCTGTAGTTTGCCAAGAAAAATTAAAAAAATAAACCTTTCTCATCCGAAAAACCAGTTGTTGGCAATTATATTTATTTTTTCAATTATTGGCGGAGGGTATTTTACTCTTAATAGTTTCGCAGACTCTTTGACTAGTGACTACACACCGGAGATAGGTAACGTCGGTGGGTCTGCATTTTCTACAGTCGATGTTTCAGAAAACAATCGGTCTTCACAAATATACGAAATCGAAAAAGGCGGCTATATCTACACAAAGAAAGCTAATACCCAAAATGGATTAGAGCCTGTTGCTCCAAATAATAAGATAAGATTTTGCATAAATGCCCGCGTTGATAGTCCCGAAACATTCCGTTTCAACACACGGCTCTCACCTGATGACACACCTTGGTTTGACTTGGACCCAAATTCTGATAACTCATTCATCGCTGTCTGGCAACGCAGTACTGGTGCAGAAAGAGTCAGTAAAAACGCTTCACTAAGTGATCAATTCACACATTGGTGTACTAATTGGGAAGATGTTCACAACTGGAATTACGCCCAAGCAGCCATCATGAACACCTCAGATAGCAGTAAACTACAAGTCAAATCCATAACAATCGAAAAACAACCAATCTCACAAAATTAGTTTTGACTACACATAAAAACGACCTACAGAGGGTGAGAAATGCTGCTGGCATTTCGCAAGGAAATCTTCTGATGAAAACTCGTTTTCAATCAAGAAGTTTCGGGGTCACCGGAGGTGACTGGGCACCACGACCTTGACAGTGGATCAGATATAAAAACGGCCTACAGAGGGGGTGGGCACCACTGTAGGCCGATTTTAGGGAACAAACGAATTGCTCCCAAATACCCTTTAAGCCCACCCAGCAAAACATCAGATACTTAAACATCGAAGTGTACTGTGTCTCCAGCAAGCTGGAACCATTTAGATTTGCTCTATTGGGACGGACCCTTCCACCAAGGGAAGAAAGCTCCACACGAATGTAGAACATCTTAAAGGGGTTAGTATGTTTTAGAGCGCTTATTACCACCGCAAAGATGGAAGCGCTAGATAAGTGGAGGGTAACAACTTAAGGCTAGCACGCTCTAAAACAATCTAACAATAGTTAGAATAGGGGTGTAAGGTACGTAAGTTTTGCTATATGCTTACTTACAAGTTGCTATTCTAGCAAATTCATGGCATTATGTCAATACATAAATATATTATCACTAATTTGTCAATATGCTAAAGCTTAATATCGATGATATACCAGATAGACTCAAACAGATCCCTAGTCCACCAAAGCAACTTTTCGCACTAGGTGATACTAGTCTTTTGAACCACAAATATACTTTATCTGTAGTTGGTAGTCGAAAAATGACCACTTACGGAAACTTTGTAACCAGCCATTTGACCTCAGAAGTTGCAGCGCAAGGAGTAGCCATAGTAAGCGGTCTGGCACTTGGTGTTGATGCCGCAGCCCATAGAGCATCACTAGAAGTAAATGGAAACACGATTGCCGTACT
Organism: Saccharimonadales bacterium (SeqCode); assembly: GCA_046350695.1. Classification (GTDB taxonomy): domain Bacteria; phylum Patescibacteriota; class Saccharimonadia; order Saccharimonadales; family JACQNP01; genus JAGQNP01. Next base: position 82,897 of record JAXLZX010000002.1, read on the forward strand.
TCCATGCGGACTCGATGCAATATACCCAGCAATTAACCGAGGTCTAGCAAAACTTATTCTCGAAAATAATGGGCTGCTAATCAGTGAATATAGCCCCGGCACGCCTGCCTTGGTTCAAAACTTCATTGCAAGAAATCGATTAGTGTCTGGACTCGGCGACGGACTACTAGTGACGGAATCAGGTATCAAAAGCGGCACAATTCATACTGCCAACTTTGCTCTCGAGCAAGGCAAGGTTGTCATGGCGGTACCGGGAAATATTAATAGTCCTGCGAGCCAAGGAACCAACAGTCTTATACAAACTGGCGCAACGCCAGTAACATCACCCGATGACATATTAAACGCACTAAACCTCGAGGTTCCAAACGAAAACAAGCAAGAGATTTTCCCGAGCAACGAAAACGAAAAAATTATCTTAGAAGTAATTCAGAGTGGTACAACCGACAGTTCCGAAATACTATTAATTTCTAAAATGGATAGCAGGGTTTTTAACCAAACTCTAACGATGCTAGAAATTACCAAAAAAATTAAGCCAGCCGGCGCTGGACACTATACGGTTTACTAAAAAACTTGCCTGGATTCGAAAAAAGCTGTATTCTAACTTGCTGATAACTCATAAATAGGTAAACTATAAGCATTAATGTCAAAAAACTTAGTAATAGTAGAATCACCCGCGAAAGCCAAAACGATTGAGAAATTTTTGGGTAGTGGTTATACGGTCAAAAGTAGTTTTGGTCATATACGCGACTTGCCAAAAAAGGGTATATCTATAGACATAGAAAATAACTTTGAACCTACATATGAAATCAGTACCGACAAGAAAAAGGTTGTTAGCGATCTAAAAAAAGAGGCAAAAGCCGTCGATACAGTTTGGCTGGCAAGTGATGAAGACCGCGAAGGAGAAGCTATTGCTTGGCATTTATGCAAGGCACTCGGCCTTGATGTTAAAAATACTAACCGAATTGTCTTTCATGAAATTACTAAACCAGCCATCGAAAAAGCCATAGAGAACCCCCGCAAAGTTGACAAAAACCTCGTTGACGCCCAACAGGCAAGACGAGTTCTTGACAGGTTAGTTGGATATAAACTCAGTCCGGTACTTTGGAAAAAGATTAGGCCAGGTCTTTCAGCAGGGCGCGTTCAGTCGGTAGCCGTAAGATTAATCGTTGAGCGCGAAGAAGAAATTACTGCGTTCAACGCCGAATCTAGCTATAAAGTCACGGCGGAATTTCAGTCTAAGTCAGGCAAATTTCCCGCCGAACTTACGAAGAAAATAGAAGACATCAGTACTGTCAAAGATATACTGGAAGCATGCAAGACTGCCAACTTTGTAATTTCTTCAATTGAACAAAAACCAAGTAAACGCAATCCGGGTCCGCCGTTTACAACAAGTAGTCTTCAACAAGAAGCAGCCAGAAAACTTGGCTATAGTGTCAAGCAAACTATGACACTTGCTCAAAGACTCTATGAAAGCGGACATATAACCTACATGCGTACAGACAGCACAAACTTATCACAATTAGCTATCACGGCTGCGGGCGACTATATAGTGAGTAGTTTTGGCCAGGAATATCACGAAAGTCGACAATATAAGACGAAAAATGAATCAGCTCAAGAAGCACATGAAGCGATTCGACCTACACACTTTAGCAAAACCACCGCCGGTAACGACGAACAACAGAAAAGACTTTACCAGTTGATATGGCAAAGAGCCTTAGCTAGCCAAATGGCCCAAGCTATAACCGATAAAACAGTTATATACATAGATATTAGTGATCGTTCAGAGAAGTTTGTAGCCAAAGGCGAAACACTGGTATTTGACGGCTTTATGAAGGTCTATGGAGGCGGTAAGGACGACGTAATCCTCCCAGACTTACAAAATGGCCAAGAAATAGAATACGTTAGCATTACTGGTAGAGAAACCTTTAATAAGCCCCCAGCTAGATACTCTGAGGCTAGTTTGGTTCGACACCTAGAAGATTTAGGTATTGGGCGTCCGAGTACTTACGCGCCAACAATTTCTACAATTCAAGCCAGAGGCTATGTTGAAAAGTCTGATCTAGAAGGCAAAACCCGAGACATTCAGACAATCAATCTATCAAAAGGTAATATAATTGAATCTAAAGAAACCGAGAATTACGGTGCTGATAAATCCAAACTACTACCAACCCCAACAGCTGATGTTACTACAGACTTCTTGGTAAAAAACTTCCCGAGCATCGTTGACTATGACTTTACCGCAAAAGTAGAGGATGAATTTGACATCATTGCAGAAGGCAAAGAGCCTTGGCAGCAGGTAATACAAGACTTCTACAATGATTTTGAACCACTAATTGAAAAGTCCGAATCAATATCGCGAGAAGAAAGCACACAAACAAGGCAGATTGGCACAGATCCTAAATCTGGCAAGCCACTTTTAGCCCGTTATGGTCGATTTGGCCCCATGCTCCAAATCGGCGAGGCTGAAGATGAAGATAAGCCAAGATTTGCACCATTACCTAATGGCACAACAATTGAAAACGTTACCCTGGAACAAGCCCTAGAGATGTTTAAGCTCCCTAGGGTAGTTGGTGCCACCGAAGACGGTAAAGAGATAAAAGCCAATATTGGTCGCTTTGGACCATACATCCAAGTTGATAAGCTGTACGTATCCATAAAGCCAATCGACCCGTTTGATATTACAGAAGAAGAAGCCAGGAAGCTCTATGCCGAGAAATTAGAAAAAGAAGCTAACAAGTACATATCTGAGTTTAAAAGCGGTATAAAAGTGGTTAATGGGCCTTACGGGCCATACATTACAGACGGCCATAAGAATGCACGTATTCCAAAAGATATTGACCCTAAAATCCTAGACGAAAAGACCTGTAAGGAAATGCTAGACAAAGCACCTGCCAAAAAGCGTAGATTCCGGCGAAAAGCAAGCAAGTAGTCACTCAACAAAACACGACTGACTTATACTCATTAGAACAAACCCCATATAGCTATTGCGGTCCGCCCTTGTTATCATATAGCTATGTCGAATAGTTCCGTTTATAAGCTTAGCGAAATTACCGATACTGACAGCCAACAAGTTGGAGGCAAGGCAAAGAATCTAGCGAAGCTTATACAGGCCCAACTTCCAGTTCCTGCGGGAATTGTAGTTGGGCTTTCTGCGTTTGATAATGCCGGAAAGCTAAACGAAACCGCAAAAGAAGATATTATTCGCTGCTTGGATCGAACTAAACTATACGCCGTTCGTTCATCAGCACTGGCTGAAGACGCCGAAGGAGCTTCTTGGGCAGGTCAGTTCGAATCATTCCTTGATACGTCATTTGATGGCGTCATCAACAAGGTTGAGGAGTGTCACAACTCCGCCAGAAGACGAGCGGTAGCCTATGCCGAGGATAAGGACGACTTAGAGTTCCAAATTGCTGTCGTCGTCCAGGAAATGATTAAGCCGGAATATGCTGGTGTACTATTCACAAAAAACCCTCTGACGGGTGCAGATGAAATGGTAACGGAGTATGTAGCGGGGCTTGGAGAAGAACTGGTAAGTGGTCGCGCCGATCCAAAACGCTTTGTTATTGATAAACATAAAGAGCAAAAACTTGATTTTGATTATAAACAGCTGTTCAAACTAGCGAGTAAGACTGAGAAATTATTCGGTACGCCACAAGATATTGAATGGGTCTGGGCTGATAACAAGATATGGCTAGTTCAGGCTCGCCCGATTACAGCCACAGGAAAAAATCGAGAGGGCTACTACTTAGGCGAAACTAGCGATCTATTTTACTGGGGACCATCGCGAGCACATCCTATGTATATGAGTGATTTCGGGGCGCTGCAGAACAACTATTTATTACAATGGCCAAGGACCCTGACTTACCTAATCCTCCAAAGACCCTAGTACTCTTTGACAAAGGCATGATGGTATGGTTAAGCAATGCTAATGATTTTGCAAATTTTACAGAGCTCACGTTTGAGGCGTACGAAAAACTTGATCAACTTGATCAGGATATTCATAGCTGGGAACAAGCTTCAGAAAAACTTAAAGAATTAACAGGTGACGACCTTAACAAAAAGCTATTAGATGCCTGGTACAAAACTGAATTTGCAGAATTTTCACTATACGGTGCGGAGACATCTTTAATTAAGCGACTGAGTAGATTTGAACCAAGGACACGCCTAGAAATATGGGGCGCCTTTACCGTTCCTGACACACAAACCTTCTTGTCTCGCATAGATGACGAATTAGCTACCTCTAAAAACCCAAAGACCATGGCAAAAAAATATCCTTGGATACAGAATGGGTATGCAGGTGTGTCTAATACAGCAGAACAATACTTTAAGGACAGATTGAAAGTAGTGGTAGGCGTAGGAGCCCAACAAGTTAATGATCGACAACAAAAACGTGAAAAACTAACAAAAGAATTGGACCTAAGCCATGAAGAAGTAGCAGCCTTAACTTTGGCGCGTAAGTTAGCAGAATTTATGGACCGTCGGAAGGAGTGGATGATGAAAACTCGTCACTTACTCAAATCATCAGTCGGAAAAATTGAACATGGCTGGTTTTTTAATGCTGGTACGGTGTCCCTCATAGGTCATTCTGACACTCGTCGACTATGGCAACGATTCGTAGATTTTAAATCATCGACAAACGCCGTAATTGGCGTCGTTGCCAGTAATGGTGGTAAACATTTCATAAACGGAGAAGTTGTTGTAATTGGAAGTCCTACGGACAACGTGGAAGAAGGGAAAATTATAGTAGTACCTTCTACGAGTCCGAGCTATGTACCTCTCATGCGTAAAGCAAAAGCACTAATTACAGATCATGGCGGCATGATGTCTCATGCTGCAATTGTCGCTAGAGAATTCAACCTTCCTTGTATAGTAGGTACAAAACAAGCAACAAAAGTCTTACATAACGGCGACAAAGTAGTCCTAGATTTAGTAAATGGTGAGGTAAAAAAGTAATCTTTTCCACAATTTTGTCCCTGGTCAAAAGGTTATAAAGTAATATTTCTACAACACTAATTGGGTAGATTAGTCTATTTAGTGATAAAATATAGATATTCAAATAGATTATAGTGCATAATTATTGACTTTTCGTAATTTTTGTTTTACAATTATAATTAATAGAATTATTAAAGAGGTAATATGACTGATAAGGCTCCTGGTCAAATGAATATCGACAAAATCATTAAAGACATCCTTGACTCAATTGATAGAGAAAGAGAAAGGGAAATTATATCCAGGCGGTTCGGACTTTACGACCGAAAGGAAACCCTGGAACAGATAGGTGAACTCCTAGGCATTACAAGAGAACGTGTAAGACAGTTAGAAAAGGCAATCCTGACAAAACTTCGTACTCAAGCAGAGCAGGGTAAGCTTGCTCACATCAACGAGCTAGAAGATAAACTCGTCAATAAAATTACCGAACTTGGAAACGTAGCAAGAATTACTAATTTAACAGCTAAAATAGTTGATAAACCTGGTAAAACCGACGCCTCAAAGGTTACTTTCCTAGCAAGCCTATGTCCTAAACTAGTTGTAATCGATGAGAATGACTACTTCTACTTGTCTGTTGGCGTAAAATCAGCTAATGATGAAAAAGCTATTAAGTCTAATGTTGCTAAAGTTATTGATGCCATTAAACAGATTGCTAAGCCGGCAAGTATCGAAGAAATAGCCGAAAAAGCAGGTATTAAAAATGCCAAAAACGCTCAAGCCCTTGCCACCACCTCTAAGAAACTAGCTACTCTAAATGACCGTTGGGGACTTGTTAAGTGGCCACTGGTAAACCCCAAGAATATCCGCGACAAGATCTATGTCATCCTGAGCGAAAAGGGTGAACACATGCATTTCAATGAAATCTCAGAAGCTATCAAAGATTCAGAATTCAAGCGTAAAGACGTTACTACTCAAGCTATCCACAACGAACTCATAAAGGATAAAAGATTCGTACTAATTGGCCGTGGCATTTATGCCCTCAAGGAATGGGGCTACAGTAAGGGAACCGTAGCTGACGTTATCACTGATGTACTTAAAAAGGCCGGCAAGCCTCTCCACCGTGAAGAAATAGTCAAAGAAGTGCTAAAGAGCCGCTACGTTAAAGAAACTACTATCCTTTTGAACTTACAAGGCAAGCCACAGTTCAAGCGAACAGCTAAAGCAACCTACACATTAGCTGAAGCATAGAACATAATATACCCTATATATGCGTTACGTAGATATTGAATTCTATACCACGCCATCTTCTTTACCATATCCGAAACGTAACATAAATAAGTTCAATAAATTCGGGAAAGACACGTCCGAGCAAGAAGGGTCTATTTATACGGCCAATCGATATTGTTACCTAAATATTTTCGGTCAGGTCAATAAGAAGAATACTGGCAATTACAGATAGAAAACTTAATAAGTGTGCTGATATATGTTACGCCGAAGAAGTAGTATCTCATAGGTGCGGGAAAGTAATAGATATACTAGGCCATGGTATCATTGCAGAGGTAGACTTCATACATTACGAGACAACAACCGACCGATGGGGTTCTGAATTGCCACACATGTCTACCGACCAACTAGATAACACGCATAAAGAATCAAGTGAGTATAATCACTCTATAAAACATCTTAAGTGGCATCGATTAATTGACATGGCTCCATCCCAGTTTATATATGCAGTCAATAGTTGTAGCCCAGATCAGAGGGAACCATCACTTTTCCTAGTTGGTATCGAACCGCTTTACGGACGTCGTACATGACGCTAATAATATAGTTTTTTACATAATACTGAACATTTTACGAACTGCACAATATACAAAACTATTAGCTAATAATGTACAAAAGTTGTAAAAATGAGCATGATTTGACCAGACAGGGCAAGAGCATAAAAAAACTACAAACTCACAAATTATTAACAAAGATGGGTGGCGTAGAAGTAATAAAATCATACAAACAAACATATGCTCGCAATGTCGCACAATGTACCTTTTGCGACTATGTAATGCGACTTTAATATGACTATTCATATGTTACTGTACAGGGGAGTTTTTGATAATGACCGTCTATACAACCTCGTTTTGAAATATTTCATTCTTAGTTTTATGTTTAATGCTTATGCATATGAATTAACTATGTGATGATTCTCACAAAGTTGTTGTGATTATGCACAACAATTTGACTTTTCCACAGTTTAGTCGTGAAATGTTTGCATTTTTCGTGTTTTGATTGTATTTTTTCTATATTCCCCTTTGCACCCTGTTATGTGCAAAATATTTGACTTTTGCCTTTTTTGATATGTTTGTATGCTTTTTAGGTCATACGATGCTACTTATATATGAACATTTTACGAACATATAGGGCAGAGTGGAGTGGAGGTATCCATGGTTCAGCTATTTATAATATGCCCTAGATTCAACCCTTACGTCCACATATTCTTTTGGCTGTACCAAGGCTTCTTTGGCTAACCTATCATATAATGCAAAGTACACCCCGCTCTGTTCCCTGGGATCTGATTGTAAGTTAAACTTAACTATATAGTTTGAATCCATAGGCTTAATATGAAGCTCATTGGCAACCGCAGGCAAAGTAATATACTCGATAGCCTTACCACTGCTTTCAAATTGATATTTAACCTGATCAATAAACTCAATCGTTGACTCTGGTAGTATGATATCTCCAGGTTTTACCTCACCAATTACAAAATCTTTGATTATTACCAAGTCCTTATTTATGTCTTCAGGTGATTCTTCGGCATTCATCAGCACCCTACCTCTGTTGTTTACTACATAGGTGCTCGCTCCAGACGAAAGTAACAACTTTGGCGTGGCAGGACTTATCTGTACAACCGGCCGCCTTCCAAGTAGCGGCACATTAATAGAAACCTCCTCAATTTCAGGATGGGTTGCTTTAATTTTATCTTCCACAGCCTTAGTGTTAATTGTCAGCTTAGACTTATTCAAAAGATTTTCGCCAAAAAACTCTGTGATTGAGTCTTTATATTTGTCAGTGTTTTCAAGCAGGTTAACCGATGACTCACTCAGGGGAATTATTTCTGGATTGCCAGTATCAAGTAGTGACGCATAAACTATTGACGACAATATAAGAACCAACGCTATTAATGACGGAATATATCTAAACTGGTGGTCGTTCGTTGATTGTACCTCTTGATCAAATTTATCATTTCTTGGACGCACAGGCTCCTTTTGAGACTGTGCTGGCCTTGATGAATAGTATGAGAATATCCTACCGCTATCTGCCGATGATCGACTATTTGCCCGTCGTCTTTCTGTGTTAACTTTTTCAGTTTTTTTATGAAAATTAAACTTCATGTGTTATTTCTCTAGTAATAATTTAGCCAACCTGTGTGCAGCATCTTTTGTCGTTAAGGCATGAAGATTCTTAGAAAGCTGATTTGATTTTTCATGGCTTTTTTCCAGAAGCTCTTCAATGTTTTGCCAAAGCACACTAGGCCTTTGTCCAAAACTTAATTCATCTACAACGATTGCTGCATTATTTTTTTGCAAAACGTCAGCATTCTTCAACTGATGCCCCCCTGTTAACAACGGATTAGGCACCACGATACAAGTTTTTGACTGTACGCCAAATTCAGCGATTGTATTGGCCCCTGCCCTAGTAACAATCAAATCAGCGGCACCACTCCATTTATACATATCTTTTAAAAGCCCAAAAGTGCGCAGTCGTTGATGGCTATATCCCCCATAAACCCCCAGTTTACCCCTACCTGTTTGATGTACAATGACTAGATTTGGTAGTTTGTTCAGAAATTCCTCACAATAATCAGCTATTTCTTTATTAATTTTAGCTGAACCATTACTTCCACCAGTAATCATTAATACCTGGGAATCTAATGCCAACCCCAGCTCTTCCCTGTATGCCCGCTTGAGGTCCCTGCCGACAAATTGATAATTTGGCCCGACCAACACCCCTACCTTAGTGGTCTTATCTTTTGGATAGCTGTATGTTTCAGGGTCCATAGCTACAGCGTGAGTTCCCACCCAGCGACTTACAACTCTATTTGCAAGACCTGGAATTGCATCAGAATCATGCGTAACAAGACGCTTACGCCATAAGGCTCCTGCTAGACCAATGGGAACACCCACAAAACCGCCTTTTAGAAAAATTACGTCTGGATTTAGGTCTTTTATCATAAACACCGCCTGAAACATACCAATGATCGTAAATAGCACATCCCGGAGGTTCAATAAATTGGTTTTCAGGTCTAGTATCCGCGTTATCCAAGACTCGCCATGATAACGTCTGATTTTGCCTGCAAAAACCGATCGATACTCATCAATATCTTCGTTACTATCTAACATGTCAAAATACTTTCCGTTGCGCTCACCAATATACACAATATGACAAGTTGGTTCAGATCTTTTCAGCTCATGCGCGACGGCCAGAAGTGGCGTAATATGTCCGCCTGTCCCGCCGCCTGTTAGTATTATCTTCAACTGCTACTGTCCCTTCATTTTCTAGTGATGTATTTGCATTATAAGTGGTATACCTGGAAATATTAAAAACGACTCCTATCAAAGCCATAACAAATATTATACTTGTACCTCCGTAACTTATAAATGGTAATGTTATACCTTTTAGAGGTAATAGACCAATCATAGCCCCAATATTAATAATTGCCTGTGTACTAATCCAAGCTAAAACACCAGTCACAATTAGGCGACTATATATATCAGGAGCGCGTTCCATTATATTTTTGAGCCTAGTGAACAGTCCAGCGAATAGAACAAGAATTATTGCTACACCTAAAAACCCGAACTTTTCCGCATAGATAGCAAAGATCGAATCATTGGCGGCTTCCGGCAGATATCCATATGCCTGCACACTGTGTGCCAGTCCTTTACCTGCTATACCACCCGAGCCAACAGCTATAAGCGCCTGACATGCCTGATATCCGCTATTCTGACAGTCACTTTCAGGCTGTAAGTACGTTTGAAATCTTTGCATTCTATACGGTGATGAAATGACCAAAATAAACGTTCCTGCGAATATTATTAGTGCGATGGTAGCGATCCTCTTCATTGGCAGAGTAGCAACGAAACACATGGCTGCAATTACAGCCACAATCACACCTGTCGATCCAAGATCACTTTGCAAAAACGGATTAGCAACTACACACGCAATGACACCCAATAAAATTAGTATTGGCCTGGTGGTCTTTTTATCATCGGCCAGCTCATCACCCTGAATTCTAGACGTCAAAAACCCTGCTAACCAGACAATTATTGTAAACTTAATTAATTCTACCGCCTGGAAAGAAAATCCACCAATCTGTATCCATCTATAAGCACCATTTATCTTCTCACCAAAGAGGATTACGACAATTGCCGCTATGACAGATAAAATAATGAGAGGTTTTTCAAATTTTGACCATTTATTCGTAGGAACCATCGAAGCTAGTATAAATGCTATAATTCCCATGAAAATTGAAATTACCTGCTTGGATGAATAGTAGTTCTCTGTTACATTATTCTGAGCAGCCAAACCCGGGCTTATTGAGTAAACTACAATCAAACCTATTACAAGTAATGCTGAAGCCAAAATAATAAGCCAATAATCAGGGCGATGTTTACGCCTCGGCCCATCGCGATTGATGGCGTTTGGTTTTCGGGGTCGGTTACTTACCATTTTCAGACCTGTTGTTCTCGGTTTTTTGCTTGGTTTTTATGATTTTGAACTTACACTTATAATTATACCCTATTTCCTAGGAGTTACACCATAGCTGTCAATCAATATATTTAAAAGCTGCGTACCTATAGGTGCAGCTGCCTTCGAGCCCGCATAGCCACCAATTTTGGGGTCATCAACCCTGACAACAACAACATACTCCGGCTCATTACCACCAACATAACTAAGAAAAGTACCATTAAATCTGTTTTCATAGTAACCACCATTAGGAGCTGGAATTTGCGCTGTTCCGGTTTTGGTACCTATAGAATATTCAGGCCTTAAATTTTTTACACCATAAACAACGTAATTTTTCGAGAATGCATACTCTAGAATGCCCCTTACTTCATTCGAGGTACTCGCCGATACAATGTTCTGTCTAACTACCTGTGGTTGCTTATCATCAATATTACCATTGGAGTCAATTATCTTATCTACCAGCGTGGGTTTATAGTAGGTTCCACCGTTAATTATGCTTGCAAAAGCGGCTGCCATCTGTAAAGGGGTTGCCGTCATCCCCTGTCCAAAAGCTGTATTTGCATATTGAATATTCAGCCCAAAACCATCATTTGGATCAGGTATAGTTCCACCTGACTCATAGCCCTGTTCAATTCCAGTTTGTTTACCAAGATTATACCGATCAGCCATATAGTTATGCCAAGTATTACGAGCCTTGTCATTGATTTGCCCACCGCCCATTTGCATTAACAGCCAGGTCGCCCCAGTATTAAGCGATTGCTGAATTATATCCTGAACCGTCTTGGTTGCCGCACCACCAACTTCCTCAATATTCGTAATCTTCGCCCCATCGACAACAAAATAGCCTGGATCAAAATATGATGTATTTCGATTAACTACACCTTCATTAATGGCGGCAGCTGCCGTTAACGGCTTCATAATCGATCCTACTTCGAGCGGTGCACTAACAAGTGAGTTATTAAAGACAGAGGGGTCTTCTGTTTTAGCGTAATCAGCGGGATTGTAAGTTGGATAATTAGCCATCGCTACAATTTCCCCGGTTTTGGCATTCATAATCATTGCTCCGCCAGATTTAGATTGAGCGTGTTCGACACCATTCTTAAGCACCTCTTCCAGTCTTTGTTGTAGTCCAATATCAATAGTTAACAGAACCCTCTTGCCATCACTTGGTTCAACCAGAACGTTATTTTTCTGGGAGGCCAGAGGTACACCCTGGGCATCTGTAATTGCCTTCAACAACCCCGCCTTGCCACTCAATTCAGTATTCAAAAACTGCTCAATTCCATACTTTCCCTCATTATCGTCATTAACAAAACCGAGAAGCTGAGACGATAAACTCCCCTGTGGGTAGGTGCGGTAGTCTGATTCCCGTGTACCGATTCCCTTCATATTCAATTCCTCGATTTTCTTACTCTGATCCTTATCTAGCTTTTTTGCCAAAACAACATAACGGGTATCAGGTGTTTTCATCAGATTCTCATAATCACCTTTATTGCCACCAATTATTTTTTCAATTTCACCTGCAGCCACTTCCGGTTCTTTGATATACTTTGGGTCAGCATAAAGTGTAAACTTCGTTTCGTTTAAAACTATAGGCACAACCTGACTGCCACTATGAGCCTCAATCACACCACGTTTAGCTGGTATCTCATACTCCTTGAGCTGGCTACTGAGTGCCGAGCTCTTATAATATTCGTACTTAATCACTTGTAAATAAAAAAGCCGTACAGCAAAGACCGCCACAACGAACAGCAATACCGCATAAAACACTCTTATGCGGCTTACTTGCCCAAATTTTAATAAATGTGACCGATTATTCATGCATTACTACTATACATTAATTCTGGATTGTTGTGCTTGGAGCTACAGACACGAAACTATTTGCCACAGGGCTATTCTTGGCCCTGTCCAATGCTTGTAATCTAGCAGATTCAACTTCTAGTTGTGATTTCTCATCACTCAAGGCTGTCTGCTCTTTGCGAAGACTATTCAGCTGATAGCTGTATGTATTGGTTTTTGTTACCTGAGTAAGATACAAAAGACCGAGCAAACAAACCAAAACAATCAAAATAATCGTATTTGTTACCGGCCCAATTGCATGAACCTGAGGGGATATTTTTGTAGTGTTTTGATTTCTGCCAACAAGTCGTTGTCTGTTAACTGATAATGAATTTGAATATGTCATAATTTTGTATTTTTATTTGTTTTTCCTCCAACTACTGCCTGCAATCAAAAGACAGTAGTTGGATTCATTGGTTACCGTCCTAAAAAGTTAAGACTCTACTCTTACTTTTACTTTGTAGGACCGAGATAAGCTTTTTACCTGAATAGGCATACTCATTCCCTTCTTTTTGTTTTTATTTTCGCTGCGGCACGAAGCTTTGCACTTCGAGCACGCGGATTGATTTCTAGTTCTTGTGTGCCTGCAACTACTGGCTTTTTTGTCAGCAGTTTTAGTTCAGCGTCGTAGTGATCACCAGCATACTCACGTAAACCGTCTTTCACAATTCTATCTTCTAAACTGTGAAAACTAATGATCACTATTCGCCCTCCGGGTTTCAGCATATTCTTCCATATTGGAATAGCTTGCTTTATTTGTTCAAGCTCACTGTTCACCGCTATACGTAACGCTTGGAACGTACGTGTTGCCGGATGAATTTTACTTTGACCCGGAATCCGCTTTTTGGCGGTTTGGGCAATGATTTCTGCAAGTTCTACAGTTGAAGCAATAGGTCGACTTTCCGTAATCACCTTAGCAATTTTTGTTGCTCTTGGCTCCTCTCCATATTCACGTATAATTTCAGTCAATTCTGCCTCGTTATAGTTGTTTACTATTTCCTCGGCTGTTAATTTCTGATCATTATCCATGCGCATGTCGAGTGGTCCATCATACTTAATGCTAAATCCACGACTCGCGTTATCAAGATGTGGTGACGATACTCCCAGGTCTGCCAAAATCATATCGAATTGTTCATTTGAATTATTTAAATCACGGCAGGCACTTAAGTAATCATTCTTGATTATTGTTGTACCCTCTTTAAATATTGAACGCAAATGATCAATTGCATTTTGATCGCGATCTATCAAGAATACTTTCGTCGTATTTAAGGTGCGTTCCAAAACTCTAGAAGCATGTCCTCCGTATCCCGCCGTACAATCTAGGAAAGATTCCCCTTGTTTCGGATTGAGATACTCAATTACTTCTTCTAACAGTACTGGAATGTGTTGATTTTGGTGATTTTTGTTTGTATTTTTCATGTTTTTTATTTTTACAAGGTCACCTATCCAGTAGTCAACTTTTTGTTTTTTGTTGTTTTTGTTTTTGTGTAACGAATCTGTTTACCGAAGCAATTATTTAAGATTTTGATATCTTATAAACTCCGCTAACGATTCATTTAAGTTTTGAGAGACTTATGTGTGAGGTGGAGTTTTGGGAGGTGTTTTCGTAAGGTACTAAGGTTTTTTGTGTGGTGCCTTCGTCCACATGCTGACTACCAGATAGCCGACCTCGAGTCGTTAATTTGCTATCTATTCTCTGTATTGTTAAAGATCATTGACCTGGTGGTTTGACTGCTTACTTAGCAACAATCCGCCAGTAACGTCCAGCTCTTATAGCAACTACTTCACGATTAATACCCGCATAATCCAGTAAGTGCTGTTCTATAACAATTCGTCCTTGTTTTTCGTCCAGCATGCTTTCTGTTTTACCCATCCGGAATTTCACATTAAGATCTGCAGTATTTTCATCAAGGATATTTCCTTGCAACTGCGGCTCTACTTGTTCATCCCATACGGATTTAGGATAAAGATGTAAATAGTTTTTGAAGCCTTGAGTTATTACTATCCCGCTCAAGAATTCGCCCCGAAGTTCGGTAGGTATAGTTAACCTCCGTTTATCGTCGAGCTTCCTTTCGAAATAGTCTACTGTGGCCATACATATTATTTAAGCTGCTAGTGGTTTTTATTTTTGATGAGTTCGACTGTTTTGGTCTACCCACATTTACCCACTAACAAAAGCATACAACCCACAACTACCCACATGCAAGTACTTTTTTATTAATTTCTAGTTAAATAATATAGTTATCCACAGTTTTCAAAATCCTGTGGGTAACGCCACTATATACAGTGTTGTTACGGTTTAATCCGACACCAGAGTGATCTTAATTTACAGTTCTTTGATTTTTTGAGCGAACCACTTAGCACTAGGGCGAATGTGACGGCTCATATCTTTTCTATCGACTTCAACCAAACCAAACTTTGGCCAATAACCATACTTCCATTCAAAATTGTCCAGTAGACTCCAGTGAAAATATCCTTGCAAATCAACACCCTCGCTTATTGCCCTCTCCATAGCAATAATTGTTTCTTCAATCCACCATCGGCGGTAGTTATCATTCTCGTCCGCCAAACCATTTTCAGTTACAAAAATTGGCTTTTTGTATTTACTCCAAATACGAATTAATAGTGGGTAAAGCCCTTCTGGCTCCATATACCAGCCAAGATCACTAATTGGAACATGTGGGTTTTCTCGCTTTAGTAACCCCGTATAGTAATCAGTAAAATAGTAATTGAATCCTATGAAATCTTGCTGGTTTTTTATCCTATAAAGAAACCACCAGTTCCAAAAATACCGCATCCATTTTGTCGCGATACTATCTAAAAAACTATGGGGTCGTTTTGCCTGAATATTTGCCAATTGAGCAGCCACTCCGACCTGAAGTGTGCTCTTATAGCGTTTCAGTATGTTATAAGCACGCTTATGTGCGATTACGAGATTCATATACACAAAGAAAGTACTTACCCAACTTTTCTCTTGTGGCGGCCATTCGCCCGTAGCATAACTAAAGCTTGCGTAAACATTTGGCTCGTTAAGTGTAATTACATAATTAACGTCACTACAAAGTTCTTCGGCAACTTTACTAACAAAACGTTCAAAATATTTGATATTTTGCCTCTTCTTAAAACCTCCTTTTTCATCAAACCAGGTTGGATATGTCCAGTGCCATATATTTAAAAACGGCTCGATCTTTCGCTTCCTTAGCTCACTAATATACCTCTTATAATGCTTAATTTCCTTTTCGTCCCACACCCCTTCCTCGGGCTCGATTCTAGACCACTCAACCCCAAACCTAAAAGAGTTCATATTAAGCTCAGTAATAATATCAAAATCTTTCTCGTAGCAACGATAATGATCAACACCCCGGCCAGAGACATAATTATTTGGGTCTTCAGCATGCTGTTTTATTGCGTGCCAGTTTTGTAGCCACGACAACCTTTGATGGGCAGTCTGTGCAAGCTCTTTAGCATGAGCTAATTCCCACTGCGACCACTGGTTTACATTACCGCCTTCCACCTGATGTGACGCTGTACTCGCGCCCCAAAAAAAGTTCTTTGGAAAAATTCTTGAATCTCGTTTGTTACTATTCACCAGTTAACATTATGTTTGTTTTTGCCGTTTTTTTCAAATTTGCAAGCTGTGACCTAAACTCCCTTATCCTCCTGAGCCCTGGCCTTCCGCTCCTTTCTGCCCTCATATATACCAACAAGAACAGCTATTATTATCCCCATAACGAATGTGATCATAAAACTCCAAAATACTACATAGCCCATAACTACTCCTTATCAAGCATAATTATACAATCATCCTTCAACGTTTAGGTAATATTGATAATTTAGAGATAACCTGTTATGATAATGCGAATGTCAGGTACACGCGAGACAAGATTCGAAACACAGCAACCCACACTAGAGCCCGAACCAGTTTTTTCCTTAGAACAAATGAGCGTTCTTATAGGCAACCTCAACACCGAGGCAAAATGTCTTGCCGTTAGTTTTACTCCGCAAAAATTAGTGCCTGTAACCGAGATTACGGAAAATCTGAGAATAGCCGGTGCATATGATATTGAAGGTCCTAAACGTTTCAACGTAAGTGACATCTTAAAAAAAATACACCCAACAATCGTAAGTACTTGGGACGACCCAGATCCAGTCAATTTCAGAGGTGCTAAACTTTGGGCTCAACGACAACCAGATTATGCGGGCAATTATGTAGCCGGCTTGGCCGGTGCTTTAATGGACTATTCATTTCTGCACGACAGACCTCTCAGGACAATCCTAGGCGAAAAGCGAACTATGAGTAGATCGGCTATCAATTCTACAGAAATAAGACTTGGACTACTAACTGGACTGCTATATATGCACAACACTTCTCCTAATGAAGTATTTACTCGAGAGGATGTAAAAGATTGTATTAGCGGTGTCTACGGCGATGAACTATGGTATGGTGATCGGAGAATTATTGATAGACACTTTACTCAACTCCGTCAAGCACGCATCATTGAAGAAATAAAAATAGGACGAGATCGGATAATAAGACTTTGTAAAAAACCTAACGGTACGGAGTCGTACGACGAAATTCAGGATTTACTTAAGATAGTAGGCGAATTTGCGATTGGGCTTGAGTCCACGATTGATCAAGGTATATCCCAAGCACACGACATCATATACGATCACCCGGAAAACCCAGCGATGTTAGTACATCGATCATATGCAAGTACTGGCCATACTGGTAAAAATACGCGCTAAAGTCTATCTTCTTTAAATCTTGTGGATTTATCTAAATTTTTACTAGCAATCTCTTCTAGTGTTAGTCCAGCGTAATCCGCTAGTACAGCCACGTAATATAAAACATCACCTAATTTCTCGTATAGTAATCTAACGTCACCGTCAGATAAATTGCCCTGCTTATCGCGAATCACCTTTTTCATTGCATTACTGATGATACCCGCTTCACCAGAAAGCCCCAAAGTTCTATGAGCTAAAGCTGTAATCCCCTCTTCAGTAATTGCCACTGACTTTAGAGCTTGTTGTTGATAATTATTAAAACCTGTCATATTAGTCATTATATCACTCGCTATAAAAACCTGAAGTTTACCTAAATGTCGCTTTTATAACTATTCGCCCCCGGAATTACGCCTACTAAATACAAATACATAAAATATTGGCAATATACCGAGTGAGTTTATTAAAAATAAAACAATAAACCACGCCTTGTCGTTGTTCCTGGCAGACAACCATAATGCCCAAGCCTTCCATATAAGTTCCCAAATAACAAGAAGACTAATGATCCACCAATACGTTTGCATAAATTGATTAGACACAGATACTTTCCTCTATTAACTCAATACTAGTGTACCACTTACACATAAAAGGTATATCTAGTTTTAACCACTAAAGCTCAGCCTGATTCTTTCTAACCTGCTGTGTTGTGTCGCGATCACGGACTGTTACCGTATCGTCTTCGAGAGTTTGAAAATCGATCACTATACATTCTGGTGTGCCAATTTCGTCTTGGCGACGGTAACGTTTACCTATGTTGCCATTGTCGTCAAACTCACAGGCATGTTGCTCACTAAGCTTAGCGTAAACTTCACGTGCCTTCGCAACTAACTCTGGTTTGTTTTTAAGAAGTGGGAATACCGCATACCTAACAGGCGCAAGTTCTGGCTTTAGCTTCAGTACAGTCCGCTCATCTCCATTAGGTAATTGTTCTACTGCATATGCGTCAGAAACTACGGCCAAGAATACTCGCCCCATCCCCATAGAGGTTTCGAGTATCCATGGAACATATTTCTCTTTGGTATGCGGATCCATGTAATGCAGGTCTGTACCAGAAAACTTTTCATGCTGAGATAAATCATAATCGGTTCGATCATGAATTCCCTCTACTTCATCAAAGCCATATGACGGGAAATTATATTCAATATCCCATGCATCTTTGGCATAAAAAACTAAATTATCGTGTTGTTTCCATCGCAAGTTTGACTCTTTGATTCCTAGACTTAAATACCATTTCCAGCGGTCTTGCTTAATTTTCTCATAAGCATCCTTATTTTCATTTGGACGTATAAAGTACTGTGTGTCTGCCTGCTCAAATTCACGAGTACGGAAAAGGAAGTTACGTGGACTGATTTCATTACGAAACGCCTTGCCAATTTGTGCTACCCCAAACGGCACTTTCATGCGCGTTGTATCTACGACATTCTTGAAGTTTAGATAAATTCCCTGACACGCTTCTCCAGGTAAGTAAACGGGGCGCTCGCCAGTGTCAGTAAAGTCTCCTAGATTAGACTTAACCAGTAGATTAAAGGCGCGTACTTCTGTAAAATCCTTTGCGCCACAGTTTGGACATTTTATCTTGTCTCGGTTTTCATCAAAAAGTTTATTGAGCTCTTCTTCGCTTATTTTTTCATCAGCTTCAACACCAATCCGATTAAGCTCTTTGTCTACTCTGATGCGAGTATTACACTTTTTACACTCAGCTAATGGATCAGAAAAACCACCCACATGACCAGATGCCTCCCATACACGAGGATTCTTAAACATCGCGGAGTCTATGCCAATATAATTTTCTTTTGACCTGACGTTTGCATGCCACCATGAAGATTTTATGTTATTAAGAAGTTCAACGCCATATGGGCCAAAATCATAAAGTCCCGACTCACCACCATATATTTCGCTGCCAGGGTAAACAAAACCCCGTCTTTTACAAAGCGAAACAACATCTTCCATTTTTACTTCTTTAGTCATTGGAATGTATTATAAACTTTTTTCACTATTTCTTCTACTCTATACATTTAGGTGAAACTTACATAGTTGATCGATAAGCTGTAAATTTTTCGAGATAATTTCTCCAAAATTTCCACTTAAATTTATACCCGGAGTATGGCTTTTTGCTACTAGTCTCAAAATCTTTACGTGTTTTTCGCTAAAATTACGTGATGATGAATATGTAAAGCACATTGTTTCTAGATCAAAGCTATAGTTTTTGCCTGACTCAAGCTTGTTACCCGCACTATCAGTAGTAAGATTGGGTGCATGCCCGGTTGTGCTCAAGAGTCTCAAACTATGCCATAGCAAAGCTTGATTTATATTTGATCCCTTATCATTCAAATACTGCAAAAATATAATCAGATCTTTAAGGAATTCTTGTCCAGAATGATCTTCACAAAGCTTATTAATATTACCAAGCACTTTGTATGCAGCCATAGTTTTATCTATGTCCTTTACAATTTCACCAAAATGCTTAACCAGCCTTGTCGATGTGACTGTATATATTTCTGACTTGCCGATTATGTATCCAATCTCACTAACACTTAACAGTTCCAGTCCACCAGCAAGTTTAGATTTTTGTTTTCTAACCCCTTTCGCCATAACTCTAATTTTGCCTTTTGTTTCAGCGAGCAAAGTTATAATCCTATCCGCCTCCTGAAAATTTGTTCTTTTCAGAATTATCGCTTTTGTATTCTCATATTTCATGTACTTACTGGCTCTAGACTCTCAATCACGATCGCTAAATCACCAAGTGAAGTTACTGGCTTATAAAGATAATCAACTATATGAAATTCCCTCAAAACTTTAGCGTCAATACCAATTATTTCGATCGGAATAAATGAATTCACGATTACTGGGACATTTTGCCACTCTGAATAACTTCTGATTTCGTGCAATAACTCTATCCCGTTATGTTCGGCAATCTGAAGCTCAACAACAATGATATCTATAGCTGTATTTTCTAAAGTATTGATGGCGCTGCCAGCAGTACTAGCAATAATGGTTTCGTGTCCTCGCCTATTCAAAAAAGTAAAATAGGTTTGACTAAGAATATGATCAGGTTCAATTAATAATATATTCATACCAATCTTAGCTGTTTACTTGGCTGTAACGTAGTAACCAGGCCCGATAATTTGTGATGTCTGGCTAACTTCAGCTGACTAGCAAAAATCGTAAAGAGACTATCAGCAATAAACAACCCGGCTACCGGACTAGAGCTCTTCCCAGTTAGAGGTTGTCGGGCTAAGCCTGCTAACACTTTTGATCGTTTAAACATATCAAAATTTAAGCTAGTACCTTCTGAAAATACTCCAGCCTTGACTGAATCTCGATTACCATAAGCAGAAAGAACAACTAGTTTTTTTGCCTGGCTCTGACTTTCTATCATGCTATGTCCAAGCGCTGTAAACGCTGATTGAAGCGCCTTAAAATCACCCATGACAGGACCGAAGCGTCCATTTATATCAAGCTCTATTTTGCAATTATAATTTCTTGCATATTCAACCAAGTCCTCCCTGGAAGCCTGCAATACACTCGATAGTGAAACCGGCTGCAAGCTCAGAAATGTCTGTGCCTTATTATTTATGCCAAGGATTAATCCATCGATTAACTGAATACTTATTTCGGCAGTTGAAATTATTTGTCTTAACTCTTCAGGATTTTTACTCGCCTCGGCCTGCCTTGCAATCTGTACCAGGGGTAACTTTAGTTGTTCGGCAAGCGCAATTAATAAACACCCATCATTATCTAGACGATTTATTGTCAAGACAGCTTACCCTCCTGTAAATCACAAATCAGCCTATATTATAACATTTTACGGAGCAAACGTCAGCGATGGTAGGATTATATTTTCAAAATCACCTAAAAACTGTGGTGACTCAGTTGAAATTTGAAGTGTTTTCTCTCTAAGAGGCAGTAGTACCATTGTGCTCTGTTTTCCCCTATCAATCTCGCCCGTAATTTTTACACCGACAATTGAAGGTACCTTGGGCGGTGAATATGGTTGAATTTTAACCTTGCCTTGCGTAGCCTTTCCATTAAACTGATTCAATAGCTCAGTATATTGCTGGCTCTTCAATTCAAGCCTAAGCGCAAAAGCCGTTCCTGTGTCTTTACCGGGAACATAGCTTGGATGCAAAAATCCATCAACTGGCGCGTTAGAGTTAACATTTTGATCTTCAACGATATATGCTGACCATGTTTTGGGGTATTCAAACCCAACAGAACCTAAAATGTCAGAACTTTTATATGTTCTATATGGCTTTTTTTCTTTATCTACGAATTCTTTATCTTTCCGAGTCTCAGTTTCCTTTGTTGCTAGCTCTTTGGCAGCTTCAATCTTTGGTTCAACATTATTCTTATAATCATTCATCTGACCGAACGCCCAAAACCCAAAAACTAACGAACCGATTAATGCCACAGACAGCAAGACAACCGCAATTATCCAGCCCCAACTCCTTTTTGGCTTATAAGAAGAAGTGGTGATTGGCTGCATGGGCTGATTAGCCGCTGGTCCGTAACCTCCGGGCGGACCAGGCATTTGAGGAGCATTTGGTGGCATACTGCTTATGATAAAGGTTAATTAGTTATCGTGCAATATCTAGTATTCATACAGATAAAGTCCGTCAGATATTTTACTGGGTTTTTTGTTTGGAATTTTGAAGGCAAAGCTAACGAGTCTTACCCTACCCTTCTTTTCTTTTTGAATTTTCTTATCCAGCTTCTGCATGTATGGATCAAGTAAGAAAACAAAAACACCATCACATTTTGGGAGCTCTATTTTCCAGTAATTCTTCATTTTAATTTTGATATACTTACGATTTTTGCGAGTAACCCAATGAGAGTAAATAACAAGCAGTGGATTTAGTTCATAGCCGATACAGTGAATTCCTCGTGCGGCCGCTTCGTTAAGAATACGCCCATCTCCACTTCCAAGCTCTAATAAAGTTTGACCCGGCATAAGGTCAACTAAGTCAATTGCACGTTTTACTTGAGGTTTTAAAGTTGGTAAAAATGGCGCACCGAAAGCGATTACGAACATAAAACTAACAAAGGCAACGAAACTCAATATATATATAACCGGCCAGATTACATCCATATTCATTTTTTATTCTTGGTTAATTTATTCTGAGCAGTTTCAAGGTACTCTTTTAGTTCGGCTATGATGATCTTCGCCTTATTGTATAATTCGATTGACTTATCTATGTTGTCGGCACCACTGTTCTGAACCTGCTCAATGATGTCATCAAGCTCACTACGAAGCTCTTTATAGTTAACTTCTTTCTTCATTCTTCAACTCCTGTTACTAGTGAATTTATTTTTCCATCTATGAATTCAACCGTAATATTATCATTTTTAGCTAATTTTTTTGAACTATTTAGTAATTCACCTTCGTGGTTTCTAACTAAAGTATATCCCCGCTTCATAACGTTTTTAGGGTTAACAAGCTCTAGAAGTTCATCAATAACTTCCAGCTGATACTGTTGATCATGGATCGTTTTTGCGATATTCTCACCCAACTGAGTCACCCTACTATCCAGGTCGGTACATAGATACTCGATTTTTGACCTTATAAGACTTTCCACACTACCTGTCAGTGATTCTAAAACAGCCGACTCTTGGTTTTTATCGGGCACCAACAACTCCGCAGCATTACTCGGCGTGCTTGCACGCAGATCAGCGGCCAACTCTGCCAGTGACAGATCAACCTCGTGACCAATAGCCACCATAGAAGGAATTCTGCTGGCCGCGACAGCCCTAACAACTCTCTCGTCATTAAACCCAGAAAGGTCTTCGGGACTCCCTCCGCCACGCGTAATAACTACTACCTCGATTTCTGATGAACTATTAACCAAGTTTAGTGCTTCAATTATTTGTCCCGGGGCAACTTCACCCTGAACTTGCACATCAAAAAATCTAATCATTAAACCTACCCACCGCTGATTGATCACCTTAATAAAGTCATGGTATGCCGCTGATTCACTAGACGCAATAAGACCAATAACCTTAGGAGGATACGGTAGTCTACGCTTACGAGAAACATCAAACAATCCTTCGTTTTCTAATTTTGATCGCAGTAAGTCATATGCCTTCTTGATAGTTCCTTCACCAATTAGATGGATTGACTGAAAACTAAGACTAAATCCGTACTGAGGATGTAATTTCGGAACTCCACAAACGACCACTCGCATACCTTCCTCTAATGGACCCGGAAGAGTATAGACTGTGCCGAAATTTCGAATACTCGACTCTTCATCCTTTAAATCAAAATAAACCCACTTATTTTTACTGATACGAAAATTTGCTAGCTCTCCTTCTATATAAACAACTGGATAAGCATACTCAATAGTCTGATTGAATACTGCTACAAAATCAGACACCGACCAAACAATAACGTCTTTTTCTAAATTATCACCTTGGCTCATTAGGACTACGATTAATTGCCTGGTGATAGAAATAATATCCCGGAGGCAGTTGTACTGCCATATTCAAAATACGATACATGATTGTTACAGGCAGACTTAGGCTGGCTGGTATTCCACCAGCTGCTAGTACTGCAGTCATAAGCGCCTCATATATTCCAACACCACCGGGCAGCACCGATATTAACCCAGCAAAATTTGCTACTGCATACGCGATTATGACAGCACCTGGATTCACCCACTGACCAAAAGCTACATAAACCGTGTAAATAACAAAGATCTCGGCGATGTTAGCAAGCAATCCATAAACTAACGGCTTTTTTAGTTGATGTAAATTATTTTGTACCTTTAGGTACTGTTCATGTAACTCGGTAATAACGTCTTTTGCTCTCTCCGTACTTATAGATTCTTTCTTTTTCGTAAAGAAACTCAGTGTTTTATTTAAAATATTCGTAAAAAACATCAAGAAATCATTAATTCTCCGCTTACTACCAATGATATATGCAAACAACAATGTACCAATAGCCATGGCAGTAACTATTGAACCTGTAATTAATATCAACAATCCACTTGCCTTGCCATCAACCGCCAACAATAATAAGCCGAATGCCATTAATATTTGAAATGAAATAAAAATAATCAGTTGTTTCATTAGACTTGCAAGAGTTGATTGTGCGGTCGAGATACCTTTTGGCTTAAGCCGGACACTTAAGTACGATATGCCCGAAACTCCCCCGCTCGGAAAAACCGTATTTACGAAATTTAACTCTAAGCAAACCCTAAACATAAACTTATATCTAACTAGTTTAGTTTTAATAGCCATAAAAAGCCCCAAAAACAAGTTTGTTTGAGCATAGTAATTTAATATTTCCCATGGAATTATTAAAAATAGCACCCAATAATATACCCTCTGAATATTAGTATAAGTTTCATATATTTGGTCTCTCAAAAAATAGGCTAAACCGAACAACGCAATTAGAGTAATTACTGTAACAACCGACTTCCAGCCTCTTTTCTTAATTTTTTCTACCATATTGACTTATATTATACGAAATCAAGCGAAGGCCGTATACTGTTTACTAATGAAAAGCGTTTATATTCTAGGTAGACAACCTGATATTGGTATTGCTGAGATTGAGTCTTTATCTGGTGCTGAAAATATAAGATCCATTTCTGGTTATGCAATAGCCAGTAATCTAGAACCAGAAACTCTGCCCTTTAATCGCCTTGGTGGCAGTCAAAAAGTATGTAAAGTACTCTCAACTATACCCTACTCTAACTGGAATCAGATTGTTGCCTACTTGTTTGATGCTACCCCTGAATTTCTAGATTATTTACCTGACGGTAAACTTACTATAGGAATGAGTTGCTATGGCTTTAATGTTTCTGCAGGTAAAATCAACGCATCAATGTTGAGTCTTAAAAAGATTGTAAAAGCATATGGAAAATCTGTAAGAATTATTCCAAATAAATCTCCACAGCTTAACTCGGCACAGATAATTCATAATAAACTTACAGATCCTCAAGGATGGGACTTAAACCTTATAAAGGATGGGAGTCAAACTATATTAGCTCAGACTATCGCTGTACAGGACATTGAAGCCTACGCCGCACGCGATCAAGCCAGACCTAAACGCGATGCACGTGTTGGCATGCTGCCGCCAAAGCTAGCACAAACAATTATCAACTTAGCATCTACTGGTAACAACCGTTTTAACGCCACAGTACTCGACCCATTTTGCGGAACTGGTGTCATATTACAAGAGGCTTTGTTAATGGGTTTTAAAACTTTGGGGTCAGATATAGATCCGCGAATAATTGATTTTACAAACACCAACTTGGAGTGGTTACAAACTAATAACCCGGATAAACAATTTGAGTGGCAAACTTATGTGCGTGATGCCATTCAGGATAAATGGCCCGAAAACTTTGATTTTGTGGCAGCCGAAACTTTCTTGGGTCGCCCGCTTTCCAGCCTACCCGACGAAAAAACTTTAAATAAAATAATTGATGACTGCGACTTTATTCACAAAAGATTTCTTACTAATCTTAGTTACCAAATTCCACCTATAACTCGTATATGCTTAGCGGTACCAGCTTGGATACTGCCTGATCGAATTGTACACCTAAAAACACTTGATTCTCTCGAGAAATTAGGCTATAATCGTCAGAGTTTTGTTCGCGCGGATAATAGAAAGTTAATTTATTACCGCGAAGGCCAGAGAGTTGGCCGTGAACTAGTAGTACTAATAAGGAAGTAATATGTCAAAAGTCAAAGCAGGTGGGTCAAGCAAAAATGTTCATGATAGTCCAGGTCAACGGCTTGGTGTCAAGCTTTTTGGTGGTCAAAAAGTAAAAACCGGTCAAGTCATCGTTCGTCAAGCTGGAATGACAAAGCGATCTGGTGATGGTACGTTCATGTCAAGAAACTTCACAATCCATGCCGCAAAAGACGGAATTGTTAAATTCAATCAACGAAAAGTTAGACTTTTTAGCGGTAAATCCGTTAGACGTACTGAAGTAACAGTAGAATAAATATCTACAAACTTTTCATTGTTTCAATATATTGTGCGCCAAAAGCATCTTCAGCAGTGTTATCATCCATCGCAAACATCGTTATTCTAAGCATGGCGTATCCGCCATCTCCTTGTCTACTAAATATTGCACCTGGTTGAACTGTAACACCATTAAACACTAATGCTTCACGATTAATATATGTTTGACTACCAATGGTCTTAGTGTGAAATTCCAAACCATGAATATTTACAGTCTTTCTCTTCCCCTCTTGAGCTGCAGCCAAATAATACCCTTCTGCATCCTTGCATGAACCGCTCTTCATACTAACCCTTTCTCTGGTCACTGGAATAGCAGAAAATATATCCTCAGTCTGGGCTTTCTCTCTTACGTTCAACTGCTTCACTAAATCAAGTACTAACATTGCAGACCTTGACTCGTTAGGTAAGTCACTCGCTGTAATCTTGGCTATTGAGTCTCGTATTTTAACCTCATCACCATTAAACAAAGAAGTTATAGACCTCGAATCATCGTTGACAATTTTAGCAAGCTCTCGGGTCAATTCTGCATATCCATGTCCATATCTTTTTTCGTTAATCTCGGCAAATATCTCCTTTACATCCTCACTCATAACTAGTCCTGCCATACTAAATGCGCTCAGTAAATCATTGCCAGTACTGGAATCAATAAATGGATTAGCCAGAATATTACCCGCATATGTTTTCTCTAAAAATTCTTTATCCGCATCTATCTCTATTCCAATATTCCAATCAACTGAATCTAGATTTTGCTCATCTGCCTGCACAACACTCTGCAGCATAAAGCTCACGCCTTTCATATCTACACTAGGCATAATTATTCGAAGTCTACCATCTTCTAAATATTCTGACCTAGCTCCAGATTCACCTTTGCTGCATGTAATCGCCTTTCTTAATAACTCAGTCGTTTGACTCTGGGCGTCATTATTTTTACCTGGATTACCTGACAACATAAATGTTAACAGAAAATCGGCATCTGCAATTTCACCAGTTTTTTCATAGAACCTGAACGAGCTACTACTAAATATAGTTTGATTGTCAAAGCTTGCTTGACTCGTAACTTCGTCGACAGCCTTCTGATATCTTTGGTAGTCCTGATCTGTTTCTAATGCCGTCTCTAACTCAGAGACTGTAACATGATTAAGCTTACTAACTCCTACACTAGTGACAGTATTACTCCCGGACTCATCAATACTGACTAAGCCAGCATTAATTATAGGATCTATCCTCAGTCTATCTCCTGAATACCCTCTATTAATACTTACTTCAAAACCACTAGATAAATCCCTAACAAAATTAGAACCATCAAAATCTCTAGGTACGACATTAGATAAATAACCTGCAACCCTGCGTTCTGCATGCTGCATTCTTAGCTCATATAGTTCCGTATACAGACTCTCTAACTGCTGTTGCTCAGGTACTATACAGACTTCAGACATAGCAATTCTAGTACTCCCTTGAAAAATCCGCACGATACAACTGGTTGTCCTTTATTGGATTACCATCATCACCATAAATAGTCCACAGTGGTTTATCGCCTGCTGTTGATTCGATCACTCTATTAAAATATTCAGCTTTTTCTTCTGCGTCTCTTGTAATTATTTCTAGGGCTTTATCATCATCGACAGTCTCAAGCAAGGCATGCAGCGAACTCTTAATACCGTCTGAGTCTCCCCTGCTTGCTGCATCTAAGATACCTGGGGCATCTCCATACCTACAAGCATACATAGGGCCAAATCCATTTTGCTGCATAATCTTAATAAATTTCTGCTTTAAATCAGAATCCGATATACCAGAAATTTTGTCAACCATTTCCGCTCGATTAACTACATCGTCACCCCAGTATGCAATCAGCGTACCCATAGCTTTACGATTTTGTTTTTCTGTCTTTTCCTGGACGAACGAACTTACATAAGACCTATCTGCATAATACATAGAGTTTCGCGCTTCTGGAGTAAAGCCTAAGACCCGTCTCATTGCAGCTTGATCATAGTGATTTGAAGTGTCGATGCCATACTTTATCAGTTGATATACCGCCCTGGCAGTTCGCTTATTTCCGTCCTTGAAGGCCTGCATACCCACAATAATATTAGCCATGAGCTGACCCGCTTTACCAAGTTGACCTTCAGCTGCAAATTTCTTAGTTACCTCTAATGCATTCGAAAATACTTCACCCCTTTTCTCTGGGCTTAGACCAACAAAACCTGCTACATATTCATCACCCTGACCATGACCTAATACAACCTCTTCTTCGCTAACGTTTGAATCTTCTACGCCAAATAGTTTCATATTAACAAATGCAATGGCTACTGCTGCCTCGGCTTCATTTGCACTAGTAATCATTTCGCTACGTTTCTCTGGATCGCTCAGTATTTGATTGGGGTCGAGTTCTTTAAGTGCAGTCATAAGATTTGCGACGTCGCCAAACTCACCTCGTTCACCCGTATATTTCGTACCTTCTATTAGCTCTTGTTGACTCGGGACAGAATCAATAACATACCTAATATCAGGGGTCTGCTGTGGTAGTTTTGGTATAAAACCTGGCGCTTCGCCAATTAGTGTTTCGGACATTTTTTGTTTTTATTTATTAACAGATTACATTATAGCACAAAATTATGATTTTGTCTATTGTTTGTAGTTGTGTTTGTAAAACTTTTTATCCTAGGCGAAGTTTGATTCTATCGATCACATCAGCAATAACAACCTGTGATTTTACAAGATAGTCATCTACGCCAAGCTTTTCGGCCTTTTCTTTGTCAGCTTCTTGGCTCAGTGCTGTCAACATTATGATTTTGACATTTGCTGTCTCTGGGGTATTTCGTAGAATATCAAGAACATCAAAGCCACTTACCTTAGGCATCATCACATCGAGCAAAATCAAATCCGGCTTATATTCCAACGTAGAGGCTAGGGCATCTTCACCATTCGGCACCCTATGAACATTAAAACCCTCAGTTTTTAATCTTGTAATATAAACACTTGCTAAAGCATCATCATCCTCTACGAGTAATATTTTCTTTTGTTTTGTAGTAGTTTCTTCCATAATGCTTATGATACCTCAATTACTTATTTATGCAATAGTGACTCGATAAAGCCAGCGAACATCGGGTGGGGCCGGTTCGGCCTTGATTTAAATTCTGGATGGAATTGGCTTGCGAGGAAAAAAGGATGATGCCTTGCCTCTATCATTTCCACTAAATTTCCATCAGGGCTTGTACCACTAGCAATAATTCCCCATTTTTCATATCGGTTCCTGTACTTATTGCTACATTCAAAGCGATGTCTATGTCTCTCAACAATCTTGTTAGTGCCGTAAACTTTTGCGGCCAGGCTACCTCTGGCAATCTCGCACGGATAATCACCTAGCCTCATTGTTCCGCCAGTATTGACCTTGTCCTCCTGACCAGCCATGGTGTTTATGACAAACTCTTTTGAGCCGTCTTCAAGCTCAGGAGTAGATGCAGTATTCACGCCAGCATTCCTCGCGGCGGCAATTACGGCCATTTGTAGCCCGAGACATAACCCTAAATATGGAACTTTGTTTTTCAAACAATATTGAGCAACTTTAATCTTGCCATTTAATGCTCTCGAACCGAAACCACCGGGTACAACAATTCCCTGACAACCCTCTATCGCTTTCTCTATATCGACAATTTCTGTGTCTAGATTCTCTGCATCAATCCACTTTATTGACAGCTGAACATCTTGCCACCAGGCTGCCGAACGCAAAGCTTCAAAAACCGACATATAGGTGTCCTGATTCTCCAGATATTTTGCCACAACACCAATAGTAATTTTTTTGTCGTGTCTACTAGTTGCCTTGTCAACAACGTTACGCCACTGCTTCAGGTTAGGCTTTGAGTCTTTCAATCCAATCTTCTTTGTGATCACACTAGCAATACCCGAGTCCTCGAGCGTCAGTGGAACCTCATAAATAGACGAAGCGTTTGCCAAAAGTGATATTGCTTCCTCTGACACACCAGAGAACATACTCAGCTTTTTTATTACGTTTTTTGGAGATTCTTCTTCGCTCCTGACCACCAAAACATCTGGGGTAATACCAAGTCCGCGAAGATCACGAACTGCATTTTGAGCTGGCTTGGTCTTAAATTCGTGACTAGCACCCAAATACGGCATGTAAACAACATGTACAAAGGCGCAATTCTCTCGACCGACACTAAATGAGAGCTCCCGAATCGCTTCAATAAAATTTAAACCTTCGTAATCACCGACTGTTCCACCAATCTCGACAATATGTACATCATATCCTTGCGATACCTTGATAATCTCATCCTGGATCGCTGAAGTAACATGAGGAATAAACTGAACTGTTTTGCCTGTATACTTACCTGACCGTTCGTCGTTTATTACCTTAGACAAAACTCGTCCACTCATTAGAGAGCTACCTTGTGTTAACTCTTGATCTAAAAATCGTTCGTAGTGCCCAAGGTCCAAATCGGTTTCTGCTCCATCAGCCGTCACAAAGCATTCCCCGTGTTCTGCTGGGTTTAGTAAACCAGCATCTACATTAAGATATGGATCACATTTTTGGATATTTACTTTTAACCCACGGGCTTTTAGTAGGTTACCAATCGAGGCGGCGGTAATACCCTTTCCCAATCCTGAAAGCACTCCACCCGTAACAAACACATACTTAGTAGACTTTGCCACCTACTTAAAACTCCCTGTTTATAGATTAAATACTACCACAAGAACTTCAGGTATGGAACTCGGATCTATGTTTTCACAACATAACCTTTAATCGGCTTATCAATTAAAAAATTAAATCAAACGTAATCAACTGTACACCGCAAAGTAACCAGCACAGTCATCCCAAGATTTCATCTAAGTTGTAATCGGCATTATTTAAGTAATTCTATTGCAGCTTGCTTTTGTGGATCTTGCTTGTCTTTGATGTTTTCATCTGTAATTTCGACTTTTTTATCAGGCTCAATACCTTCTTCGTTGATATTCTTACCGTTTGGTGTATACCAACGAGCGACAGTAATCTTGAGAACACCACCTTCGTTTAGAGGGCTAACTTGCTGCACACTACCCTTTCCATATGACTTATTACCAACTAACTGCGCCGCTCCATTATCTTTGAGTGCGCCAGCTGTGATTTCACTAGCGCTAGCACTTCCCTCATTAATCAAGACTACAGTTGGAATGCCGCCAAGAATATTTGTTCCTGTCGACTTATAGGTTTTAATTGTCTTACCGCCCCTTTTCTCTTCCAATATCACCTTGTCCTTCGGTAGCCATATACTAGAAACGTCTACCGAAGCATCTAATAAGCCGCCCGGATCATTCCTTAAATCAACAATTACACCTTTGACATTTTTACTCTTAAATTCGTTGGCAGCTTTTTGTGACAACGAAGCTGTGTCTTCTGAAAACCGACTTATTTTCATATATCCAATATTGTTTTCATCAATTGAATACTCAACGCTTGGTATCGTAATCTGCTGTCTAGTAATATCAAAGTCTAGCTCTTGCTTACCGTCACGCACAACCTTAATCTTCACTTTCGTACCCTCTGGCCCGCGAATCTTGGTTACTGCTTCAGACACAGATAGATCTAAAGCACTTTCATCATTAATTTTTACTAGAACATCTTTTGCACGAATTCCTGCCTTATCAGCAGGAAAACCAGATATAGGTGCCACAATTACAATTGCACCTTTTTCTTCGCCAAGTTCAGCTCCAATCCCACTAAACGAGCCATCGAGACTACTCTGGAAGTCTTCTGCTTCCTTTGTGTTCATGTATTCGGTATACTGATCGCCTGCCGCCTCTACCAGACCCTTCTTTAAGCCATCGATTAGTTGATCTTCTTTTAATTCACCATCAAAATCTTGCTTTAGTTTGTCATATATTGCTTCTACTGTTGAATAATTCAAGTTAGCGGGTAAGTTTTTATTAGAGCTTGTCTGCTGAAGCTTGAGGTTATCCCCTACATTGATTCTTCCATTACCAATGAATAATCCGAGTAAGAATATAGCTGCAAACCCGAAAATTATAAGTGCAGTATTTATACTACTCTTTTTGAACTTCATACCTATATTTGACTTACCCTTCACTGCTCCTCCAACTATTTATTGCAACAGTAACTAATTATACTGAGATTTAGCTGTAACAAAAATCAGAATTTAATAATTTCTTGTTTGGTAACTAAGTTGACCAGTTAGATATGTATTATACTCAGATGTTGTAAAGGATCCGCCCGAAACACTCTCGACATACATAGCATGACCCCAATTACCGGCCGTAGATATGGCCACGTCACCCGCTTGCGGCGTCCTATAAACTGGAATGCCTCTAGCATATGCAGCCTCTACCCAATCCCTGGCGTTTCCATAGTTTCTTGGGGCGGAACGGCCCGAAGCCTCAACAGCCCAAGCAGCATAGGATACACATTGTCTGGTGCAATATCCCCAGTCGTCAGGAGAGTCCGGCCATGAATCATTATTTGAACAAGCCCCTAGTTGCATACTAAACCCAGCGTTTGCATAAGGATAGGCTGTTGGACTAAAGCCCTTTACCGAACCCGGGAAACGTAGAAAATAGTATCCACCGTCTGGGTTAAAGTTGGCCCTTCTCTGCTCGGCAATCAGAGCATCAATCTTCGACTGGTTGTTCTTTGTCTTCTCGTTAAACTCTGCTCTCTGGCTTTGATTGTATGACAACATATTGTGTTGTTTTTGCTGATTGGCAGCAAGTTGGGATTTTTGGGCTTCTTGCTCCTTAAGCAGTTTAGCTACACCCTCTTCCTTCCTAACTAGCTCTGCTCTTAAGATTGCAACCTTATCAAGCGTACCCTTGATTTTGTCTTTTACTGAATTTCTGTATTGCGCTTTATCAATATAATCACTAAGATCTTTACTGGAAGCCACCATTTCAAGTGTGGAAATATTACCTTCTAAGTACATCGCCTTAATATTTTGACCTAAAATCTTTTTTTGTTTAGCCAATTCTTCTTCGGCTTCCTTAATCTCACTTGCTAAACGCTGGCGTTCTTTCGCGTTTTGGTCAATCCTTTGCTGAAGCGCAGTGATTTCAGCCTGCAACTTTGCAATTGCATCCTCATAACTAACAGCTTGATCTTCTAGTCTAGAGATTTCATTTTTATATTTTGCGTTTTCGTTCTGAAGACTATTTATCTGATCCTGAATGGATTGAGCTAAAGTAGTGTCTATATTTGTAAAGCTCACCACGCTAGAGACAGCCAAAACCAACCCCGTTAAACCAAGTAATATTCTTCTAGCATTAGTTTTGATTATTTGTTTTATCATATCACCCTTTAACTGTAGCATAAATTGACCTCCTTTTCAATAGGCCGAGCATATTAATACTATCGAATTACTTCGTAGTTTTGAACTTGAGATACCGTCGAGTTGCTATATATGAAGAAATGACACCGATTAATACACCTATACCAATCTGAGCAGACATTATTAACCAGAAATTATTCTTGAACAGACCATTAGCATATGGAATATCCAGAATTATACTCGTTGCCTCAATTACAGAAGCTGAAGCAAACATTGTACCAACAAGAAATACCGAAATAACTCCAGAGACTATTCCGTAGATCATTGTTTCAACAATAAACGGACCCCTGATATAGGCGGTGCTCGCCCCAAGCAGGCGCATAATCTGTAGTTCTTCACGCCGGTTGAAAATCGCCATACGAATTGTATTAAAGATAATTAACATAGATACCAACAAGAATATGATAACCCCAACAAACCCGGCTTGGCGGAAGAATTTGGTAGCTTGTGAAATCTTATCTATAGCATCTTTACGGTCACCAGAATACGAGGTCTCATCTGACTGCAGCTTCTTTATATCCTCTCTTTCTAGATATTGTTTAATTTCATCAATCCTATTGGGATCGATAGGCTTTATTTGTAAAGACGCCGGCAAAGGATTGTCCGTCTGAGAAATTGCCACCAGTAGATCAGGATTATCGGCATTTTGCTGTTTATAGATCTCTAGCGCTTTGTCCTTTGATAGGTATTCAATAGACTTTACATTACTATTTGCTTTTAGCTCACTAATGATTTTTTCTCTATCTTTATCAGATATATTATCTATAAGATAAACAGATATATCTATTTTGTCCGTAATTTGCTTGATTGTTTGTGCAAACGTCTGATTAACGATAAGTGAAAATAACACTATGGTAAGTGTTATAACCATAACTGCCATAGCGGCAATCCCAAGCGTAAGATTCCGGCCAAAATTCTGCATTCCAGCCCTAGTGATTCTAGAAAGGGTTATTAGTCGTCGTTTCATATCTGCTTATACTCCGCGTTTGCGCGGTCGCTCTCTATCTTTCCATCACTTATGACAATTACTCGTCGCTTTAGTTTATTCACTATTTCTTGGTTATGGGTTGTTAGTAAAACTGTCGTTCCATAATGGTTAATTTTCTCGAGTACTTTTATAACGTCCCAGGCATGTTTAGGGTCAAGATTCCCTGTTGGCTCATCAGCAATTAAGATTTTTGGCTGACGAACAATTGCCCGAGCTATGGCCACGCGTTGACGTTCACCACCAGAAAGCTCCATCGGCATACGCTTTTCTTTGCCCTTTAGACCAACAATATCCAATACTCTTGGCACGGTATGATTAATCTCTTTGTTGCCATAACCAACGATTTCCAATGCAAACGACACATTTTCAAATACATTTTTATTTGGCAGCAGTTTGAAATCCTGAAAAACTACTCCAATTTTTCGACGGAGAAGTGGGATATCTCTGTCTTTTAGCTTGTCGTAGTCTACACCACCAACAATTATTTTACCGCTAGATGGCCGCTCTTCCCTGGTTAATAGTTTTAGTAGAGTTGATTTGCCGGCGCCACTTTTTCCGATTATTATAACAAACTCTTTAGGTTCAACATGTAGACTTATTCGGTCCAACGCTACGTTACTTCTGTTATATGACTTAGTTACCCTGTCTAGTAATATCATGCGTAAATATTATAGCAAAGTTCTTATGTACTTATTAATTCTATATAGAATCTAGCCATTTTCACTCAAATTCATTACTAAACTTGCCTCAATAAAACCATCAATTTCGCCGTTCAAAACTTTGTCCGGGTCACTAGATTCATGTCTAGTTCTGAGGTCTTTTACCTGTTTGTAGGGATGTAGAACGTAAGATCTAATCTGGTTGCCCCACTCCGCTGACTGATTTGGTCCTTTCAATTCTGAAACCTTTTCGGCATGTTGCTCTATCTGAAGTTGAGCCAGACGCGAACGTAAAATTGTCATAGCGGTTTCTTTATTCTGTATTTGGCTTCGCTCATTTTGAATGGCAACAACTATTCCGGTTGGCAAGTGAGTAACCCTCACCGCAGAGTCTGTAGTGTTCACCGATTGACCACCATGTCCGCCACTGCGGTAGACATCAATTTTTAACTCTTTGTCATCTATCTCCACCTCATCTGGCGTATCAACCTTAGGCATGACCTCGACTTTTGCAAAACTAGTTTGCCGTAAATTGTCCGCGTTAAACGGACTTAACCTTACCAGCCTATGCACACCATGCTCATTCTTTAGCTTACCGAATATAAACTGACCTGATATTTCCAGTGATACGCTTTTAACTCCAGCTTCATCCCCAGATGACTCATCAATAACCGCAACATCATACTTATGTGACTCAGCCCAGCGTACATACATCCTCAATAACATCTGCGCCCAATCTTGAGCATCCGTTCCGCCAGCACCAGCATAAATTCCAAGGATTACATCGTGATCATCATAAGGTCCAGAGTATTGTAGCTCTCGTTTTAACTCACTAAACACAGTTTCTACTGATGTTAGCTGGCTTTGTAATTCCGTCTTGATTGAATCATCACCCAATTCTGCTAAATCCTTCATTTCATTTAGGTCGGTCTGAAGTTTTTGCCAAGGATTAATTCTCTGCTCTAGTTTGTTAATTTTTTTCATAACCTCTTGGGCGGCAAGGTTGTCTTGCCAAAACTCAGGCACCGATGATTCAGCCCTTAATTCATCAAGCTCCCTACACCTACCGTCTATATCGAGACTGGCAACGACTTTGCTTACTTCAATAAGCAATTTATCTATTGAAGAAATTAACTCCTGCATTAGTCATAATTATACCAGCAACTCTCATCTTGAGCTCTAGCCGAGTTTTATTGTAAAAACTATTTACTCCAGAGGACTGACAAATCACTATGTAGAGGATCTATGAAATCTTGACCACAACTTCCCAAAACCCCCAAACCCCAAATATTATCCGCAAACATTGCTCGTGCAATATCAACAATCTTATCCTTATTTACAGACTCAATTCGTTCAGGAATCTTAAAATAATCATCAATGAACTCATCAAAGAAATATCGATACGCATATCTATTTGCCGTACCGCCAACAGTTTGTCCGCTTCGTTGAAACTTACCAAGACTGTACTGCTTGACTGCTACAATCTCGTCTTCAGTAATATTTCCGTTAAACACATCTTCAAGCTCTTTAATAATAACTTTAAATAAGGGTTTAGTATTCTTGGGCATAACTTGTGCACCAAACCACCAGTTACTACTTATCTTTGTCTGGCCGACACCTGAGCTCAAATGATATACAAGTCCCTTCTCTCTGGCAGTCCCCAAAATTTTTGAGTGCAAGGTCTCCGTTAACATCGAGTTAACTAAATTTAATGAATCTGTTTCCATTTCCGACATACGACGTTTTGTAAAGGTGTCTATATAGAAGTAAATGTTTTCGACAGTTTCGTTTTCTAAATATAGAGGCTGTTTGAGTAGTTTAGGGGTTTCATTTGGCAGATCCAGCCTGGATTCACCGACTGGGATTTCCATATCCTCAAAAATGTTTTTTATAATCTTGATGCGCTCCCTAGTAAGTTTTCCAGCAATTACAAATCTCATATTTTTTGCGTTATGTGTCGTTTTATAATGCTCAACTATGTCGCCTAATTCAACGTTATTAATACGTGTTAATCTTTCGGCATCAGTTAGAACTTGATAGCCAAACTTCTCTCGTAGATTTAGACTTAGTTCTCTAAAATGATTATTGGATCTGGCACTCAGCTCCTCGATAACATTACCGAACTCAGCCTTGAATTCCTCTTCTAAGAATAATGGTTTTGAAATTGAAATGGAAAGTAATTGTGCTATTCTATCCCATTCAAAATCCGCACACTCGGCTTCATAAACTATGTCATAGCTACTAGTGCTAGCATTAGAATACGCACCATTCTTTTCGAATTCAGCCTGGAAAAGCCGCGCTTTTGGAATAAGCTCATTGGCACCCAGAAGCACATGCTCCATTAGGTGCGGAGTCTCCCACTTGTCCTTTTCAACTAGGTATTCACCTGCCCTAAAGTTAATCAAAAAACTCATGACAGATGCATCTGGGACATTAATTAGCAGACCCCTGGCGCCATTGCCTAATTTCACTTCACTTACAGTGTGCTTCATTGACGATTGCTACCTACGCTTGTTCCCTGCTTTTTTACGCTTACGCTCGGCTTTTCTGGCCTTCTTCTTTTTAGTCTTCTGCTCTTTTTGGGCTATGTTTTCTTCTCTTGCTGGAATGAAGTCAGTTTCGTGGAACTCTTCAGCCTCTATGATCTTGTCTGCATTATCTACTGATTTCCTAGCTGCTTTTGTCAGATCAGTCTCAATAGTTTCATCAATACCGACCGGTTCAGCACTATAAATAGCCCTTACTACTTCCTGTCGTAGCGTTTCTTGCATCTTCTCAAAGAGTTGTTGAGACTGACGGCGGTACTCTACCAAAGGATCCCGCTGCCCAACTGATATCCAGTGAATACCCTCTCGCATATGATCCATATTCTCAAGGTGTTGCATCCACAAATTATCTAGAACCTGTAAGTATATATCTGTTTCAACCTTACGCATAACCTCCGAGCCAAAGACAGCTTCCCGCGTATCGTAAAGTTCTAATGCTTCAGTCTTTAGTACCTTTCCAAACTTAGAGGCTTCAGTGTCAAACAATCTATCTAACGCCTCTTCGTCAAAAGGAAACACATCCTTAACAACTGATTCAAATTTGTCACTCAAAAGATGCTCAGAGCTTGCAATTTGTTCGGCTTGTTCTTCAATAATCTTTTTTATTCGTTTACTTATGTCACCCTTGTGTAACATTTCTTTTCGCATAGCATAAGTAGCCTTGCGATGGCGGTTCATTACGTCATCGTATTGAACGACATTTTTTCTAGTATCAAAGTTAAAACCTTCCACTTTTTTCTGGGCTGACTCTAATGATTTTGAGATTACACGATTTTCTATTGGAGTTTCATCGTCAACGCCCAATCTATCCATAACAGCATTTATTCTTTCGCCACCAAAAACACGCATAAGATCGTCCTCAGTACTAACAAAGAACTGAGAAATCCCCGGATCGCCCTGTCTACCAGACCTTCCACGCAACTGGTTATCTATTCGACGAGATTCATGTCTCTCTGACCCTAACACGAAAAGTCCACCAGCTTTTCTCGCTTCATCATCAAGCATAATATCGGTACCTCTACCGGCAATGTTAGTAGCTAGCGTAACAGCACCTTTTTGTCCGGCTTTCTCAATTATCAACGCTTCACGCTCGTTATTCTTGGCGTTCAAAACTTGATGAGGTACTTTTGCCTTAGTTAATAAGTTACTAAGAACTTCGTTCTTTTCAATCGACACAGTGCCGAGCAAAACTGGCTGTCCTTTTTGGTGTAGCTTTTTAACTTCGCGGACAATGGCCTTAAACTTGCCTTTTTCTGTTCTATAAATCCTATCTGGCATATCCTTCCTGGCAACTGGCTTATTGGGTGGAATTTGAATAACGTCCAGTTTATAAATCTGATGAAATTCTTCACTTTCAGTTTCAGCCGTACCAGTCATACCAGAAAGTTTTTCATACAATCGAAAATAATTCTGGAAACTGATTGTTGCGAGTGTCATAGATTCTTCCTGAACCTCAACACCTTCTTTGGCTTCTATTGCTTGATGCAGACCTTCGTTATAGCGTCTACCCTTTAATAGACGACCGGTAAATTCATCAACAATAACTACTTCGCCATCAGAAGTTACTACATAGTCTTTATCTCGTTTAAACAGCGCCTCAGCTTTTAACGCTTGCTCGAGATGATAAATAATTCTGATATTTTCGGTTCCATATAAACTATCAATTCCTAATATTTTTTGAACATGTTCTATTCCATCATCCGTTAATACGACCGACTTCTTCTTCTCGTCTACTTCGTAATCTTTATCCTTTTTCAGCTGACGCGTGACCTTAGAGAACTGTGAGTAAGCATTACCGCTTGTTACAGACGGTGCAGAAATAATTAGAGGTGTTCGAGCCTCGTCAATTAGGATAGAGTCAACTTCATCGACTATGGCGTAGTGCAGTTCACGCTGACGTAATTGATCTACTTCTCTAACCATATTGTCACGAAGATAGTCAAAGCCAAATTCATTATTCGTACCATAAGTAATATCTGCCGCGTATGCCTCTTGGCGAGTACAAGGCTTTAAATGGCTCATTCTTTTATCGTAGTGATCCTTATTGACATAATCTTTGTCGTATATATAAGACTCGTCTGCAACAATTACAGCCGTCGTTAGACCCAAAAAACCATAAACCTGACCCATCCAGCCAGCATGAAGCTGGGCCAAGTAATCATTAACCGTGACAACATGAGCACCCTTGCCCGTAAGAGCATTTAAGTAAACAGGCAATGTAGCAACGAGCGTCTTTCCTTCGCCAGTTTTCATCTCAGCAACATTACCCTCATGCAAGGCCATGCCACCGATTAACTGAACATCATAGTGTTTTTGCTTAATGGTTCGAAAAGCTGCTTCTTTTACGACAGCAAAAGCATCTGGCAGAATTTTATCTAAAGATTCTTTTTCTAATCTTTTTTTGAGCTGTTTAGTCTGATCTGTAAGCTGCTTATCAGACAGTTTCTTATACTTATCCTCTAATGCATTAATATCTTTAACTCGTTTCTTGTAACGCTTCAAAGTCCGGTTTTGCGGGTCGCCCAAAACCCGCTTCAATACTTTCTTCACTCACATCCCCTTCTGATAATTTGACTGTAACAAAATATATTGTACCCTAATGACTAAAGATTGTGCAGGGTAATTTTGACAATCACCTATATATGTCTGTTGACGATCATCGCGGCTCTACGACCCCAATTTCTTCTCCGAAAAATGCAACCCCGTCACCAAAGCTTTCGTTCTTTGGTAAGCTATTCCATCTTTTAGCTCTTTCTGAAGTATTGGACTTGCAATCAGCCTGCATTGCATCTCTTGCCTCTTGACTCTCCCATTCAGCAACTACAAAAAAACAGCCGGCTTCGCTTCTGACTCTATGCAAGTGCGTCCCCAATGCTCCTTCGTATTCCTGTAAAATTTTACTCCCCTTGCGCCAATAGTCAATGAATTCTTGCTCTTTATCTGGATCATTAAGCTCTATCTTCCAAACAAAACGATACATAATAGCAGTCTAAGTCTCCCGTTTTAAGCGCGATATGACCTTACGACGGATGCTGCGCGTGCCATGTGTTTCGGCATATTTTTTAATTTGATTTTTCATTTTTGCCTCTACAATATCGATAGCTGCATAAATATTTATAGTTGTCTCTTTGGCCGTTAGTTTATCGTTAGGAAGTGTCAATATAACTTCACATGTGCGCTTTTTATTAGATTTTTCTTTCGCTTCCTTTAAAAGGATTTCAGCATGTGCGCTCTCTCTTGCCTTACGGGGTAAATATCTATCCAATTTGCCGATTTTATTTATTGCGTACTTATTAAGGTCTTCATCTATCATTATATGTACGCCTTTTATTTCCAATTTTTTTATCATATTTTTTCCTTTCCTCCCATATATGGCCTGAGTACTTCTGGTACAATCACATTACCTTCAGATGTTTGATAATTTTCAATTATAGCAATTGGACCCCTGCTAAGTGGTAATGCCGTGGCATCATTCGTATGGATTAAACCAATAGTACCATCGGATTTTCTAAATCTAGTCTTGAGCCGACGAGCCTGATAGTCAGTCATGTAATCAGCCGTATGCGTTTCACGGTAACTCTGTTGTCCTGGCATCCAAGCATTAATGTCAACTCCTCGGGCATTTGGCTTTCCTATGTCTGCAGTACATTTATTTAGTACTTGATATGGTATTCCTAGTAAATTCATAATCTTTTCCTGCAAAGCAACGAAAAACAGGTGTTCTTGCAACCCATTTTCGCCCACATCCAGACTCTCCATTTCAAGCTTATCGAACTGATGCATACGGAACATACCCTCCATATCCTTGCCATACGTCCCAGCTTCTCGTCGAAACGAAGATGCATAACCAATGTAACGCACCGGCAGTTCAGGTGCAGTAAGAATTTCGTTGGCATGCATACTACCCAATACATGTTCGGCACTTCCCTGTAACCATAAGTCCTCGTTTTCGATTTTATACCTATCATCTTGAGGTTCAAGCCTATCCATTGCATCGTAGAGTTCCGTTCGAATCATGAACGGTGGCAACACCGGCACGAAGGTCTTGTCACTTACTTGAAGATTGTTCTCACTAATCACCTGGCGTATAAAATCCTGGTCTGTTAGTTTATCCAAAATAAATTGAATAATAGCGAATTGTAACTTCACTAAATCGCCCTTTATGTAAGTAAATCTTGACCCAGTGACCTTAGCTGCTCGCTCCTTATCTAGCCAGCCTTTGGCTTCAGCGATTTCGGCGTGACTTTTTGGCTGAAAATCAAATTTTGTTGGCTCGCCAACAGTTTTTACTACCACGTTCTCGTCTTCACTAGTACCAACCGGGACATCATCCAGTGGCATATTTGGAACCTGTTTAAGTATACCTAGCCACTCGTTTTGAACACTATCCAAGTACTCTTCCCGCTCGGCTAGTTCAATCTTTATTTGTTTACCCTCATCAATTAGAGCTTGTTCGGGTTGACCTCCTTTCATTTTCTCGGCATTCTCGTTTCGTCGCTTTCTAATCTCTTCTACTTGCTGCAAAAGTTCGCTTCTTTGCGCATCCAACTGTATCAACTTATCAATATCAACAGAATACCCCTTCTGCTCGCTTTTTTGTTTTACCACGTCTGAATTGTCTCTAATGTACTGGATATCTATCATATCTAATATTATAACTCAGATGATACAAGCTTACGAATCAAGACTGAATTATTATTCGGTAAACAATCCAATTATTATCATGATAAAAACTATCCCATAAATGGCATACAAAATTATCGATCCTAGACTCCGCGATACTTTACGTCCAAGAGATGAGTTACTTTTTACCATCGCAGATATTCTATCTTCTTCGCTAACTTCGGGAATATAGTTGAGTGTGGTTTGTTTGTGCTTTATCTCGTCTACAACCACATCAACAGACTCTAAGAGAAGCTTTACGTCGTTAGCATTACGTCTATCGGATGTAAGTATAAAAAATATGCTTTTATCAATAACTTCGATATCTTGGTATTTACTTTTTTGCTGAACTGCTTGCATGACATCAGGTGTAATAATACTTAATG
This sequence comes from Saccharimonadales bacterium (SeqCode), assembly GCA_046350695.1. GTDB lineage: Bacteria > Patescibacteriota > Saccharimonadia > Saccharimonadales > JACQNP01 > JAGQNP01. The sequence goes on from JAXLZX010000002.1 coordinate 125,723, forward strand.
CGTCTATATTCTCTCCTGGCCGGTAATAAAGAGTAAAATCATTGGCAAAATTTCCCTCTAGCTTCACAGGCTCGGTCGCATCTCCACGTTTAGTAATAGACCATGAATACTTACTGTCTAGTATTAGATGTGGAAATGCCTTTCCAAGCCTGACCCTAGCTATAGTGTAATAGTAAGTTCTCCTATCTCTGCCGCTACCAATCGCGTACTGGTATATAAACACATCGCAGACATGTCCCTCGTAAACAGCAGAAATTACCGAACTTACCTTACGTCCATGTCCAACGCCATACATACCGGGTGGTATAAAGTACGCATCGTCTACCGATATTTTCGCTATTTCCCAAGCGTTATTCTTAGCAAAGTTTTTCCACTCTTTGCTCCTTACTATTTCTACATTTCTTAGCATAAGATAGACCACGGAAAAAACTGCAATAAAAGTAAAATAATAAATAGGGCCGGCGGTATCGGAAGCTACTCCAGAATTAAAAAATAATACTTGACCTATAAGTAAGAACACGAAAGGAACAGCCATTGCAAAGATTACTGTAATCAATTTTCGCCTGTTATAACTATCCAATGTGACCAGACAAGAATAATCTATTTCTGCGAGTTTTTTATTATTTTCCATTTTTCCTAGAACTTATATGTTTTAATGTTAACTCAGTTCTCGCTTTAGCGTAAGTACAGAAGTCACAATCACCGCCCATAGCCGCACTACCCACTGGTGGCATTTCATCGTTATCCATACATTTTTTCATATCTTTAAGTGTTGGCTCTACCCAAGTATCACTACCTTTGTATGGGATTATCTTGGTCCTAAACTCTACACGATCATTAAAACCGTCGAGATCCATTCGCCCATTAGCATATACAAAATATCCTATATCGCTTACACTAAAACCATTTTGTCGCAACAGCCACTGATATACCTCAAGCTGTCTTTTGTAACTTATCTGCCAGTCTGAATCAATACCCACCTCGGCATCTTTCGCTGTAGCCTTGTAGTCTACAACAATTAGATTGCCCTTCTCGTCTACCCATATATCATCAACTCCGCCAAACACGTGCAAGTTGGTTGGCCCATGAATTGCTACCACGCCCACAAAAGTTTCTCGCCAAGTATCAAGCTGTTCATGCTCAAATGGTATTGCATCGACTCCAAACTCTACCATTAAAGGGTGAGGCTGTTTCTTATTACGATAATCATCAAATTCCTTCTTAAACAATTCGTCTATAGCTTTGTTTATGTTAAATGGAGGCCCACTCGGACGCTTAATCTTAAGCCTGACATCAAGCCAAAAACACCGAGGACACTGCATAAACAACTCAATCTTACTTCTACTAACCTTAAAAGCATCCTTTTGTCCAGGAATGTATGGTTTGTTTCTTTCTCTCCAGTAGTTTCCAGCCATCAGCCTATTGTAGCAATTTAGCTGACGTTACAACAGAAGCTGTTTCAGCTCGTAAAGTGAAGTCGTTTACATTAATCTTCTCAATAATCTTGGTGTCAAATAATTCTTTTTCTGAGTCTGACCAACCTCCCTCGGGACCGACAAAAATCCCAAGATTGTCGTTCTCGGCAAACTTCCCCTCTTCGCCTTGTTCACAAACAAAAAGTTTAATTTTACTAGAATATTCTTCGATTGCAGTTGTAAGTTTTATTGGGGCGCGAACTTCAGGAATATCACTACGACCACATTGTTCGGCGGCTTCGGTAACAATTTTTTTCCACCTCTCTAAACGACTATCTGATAGATCCGTTTTATCACATCGATCTGAAATAATAGGCACGAAATTACTAATACCAATTTCTGTACATTTTTGAAGCACCCATTCGTTCTTATCTTTTTTTAGTAGTGACCAAAAAAGATAAACCTCCCTTTTTGGAATTTGGCGCGACATTTCCGTAATTAATTTAAGATGGGCTTCTTTGTCATTTATCTCTTCAATCTCATAAAGCCTATCTGTCTCCCTGCCATCAAAAAGCACAATCTTTTGCCCTGGCTTAAACCGTAAAACACGGTTCCACTGGTTGAGTAAATTTGGATCGTGTAACCAAAAATCAGACCTAAGCTCTATATCCTCACCCGTATAAAATCTATGTAATTTCACGCCGCCACCATTACGCTCTGTATATCTAAAACTGGCAGTAGTACAGGTGGAGAAATTCTACCCGATGGATTGTCATCTACGAAAGGACTAATTATACTTACGTCGAACATATCGGCTGCAAATGTTTGAATTTTAGGCATACTAAGTTTTTGCACAAACTTAATACCGGAAAAGTAGCCCTTCAAAGTTATCTCGTCAAATTGATGTTGGTAAACTTGCTCGTCAAGAGTTAGTCCTCTATTTAAAATAAATCCGCTCAACGAATGAATAATCAATGGTTTACTTCCATAAATTGTATCCGGATCACCTATAAGCTGTCGTGCCTGATCGGCAAGCTCAACGGCCAATTCCGGATGAGCCATATCTATATCCCACTGGAGTTCTTGCGCCAATTCAATTGGATTTCCTGGTATGAATATTGTGCTATCTACGCCCATTTTGTAATTATAACTAATACTTGATCAATATAGCTAGACTTTCAATGTGTGGAGTTTTCGGAAAAAAGTTATAGCCTTCAATGGACTTGACTTCATAGTCCTGCTGTAACAAAGCAATGTCCCTAGCTTGGGTTACCGGGTTACAGCTCAAATATACAACTATCGGTGGCTGTGCTGATTTAATTTTATCAATGACTTTTGCGTGTAAGCCCGCTCTTGGAGGATCAACAACCAAAGACTTGTCACTACTAATATAATTGAGCGCTTCTTCACTACTCGCCAATAATATCGACTCTCTATTTTCTGCGTTTAGCTGAGCAAACTTTGTATTTTCAAAATCATTATCAATATAGTAATCAGCGCCGCCCACACAAACTCCTATAGTCCCAACGCCACAATACAAATCAACAAAACTCTGCCCAGCTAAATTTTGTTTTATTTTTTTAATTGCCTGTTCAAAGATAGTTGTATTTACCTGGAAGAAGCTGTGGACATTATAAATTAGTTTCTTACCAGATAAGTCATCTGACAACTCAACGCTACCATAGCTAAAAAGTGTATTTGTGAGTATACTTGCTGGACTTTTAGGATTTGAAAAACAAACTTCTACGCCCTGACATGCATCACCAAGCTCATCAATGTTTGGAAAGGTTTCATCCTTAACAAAGATTGCCGCGACAGTGTCACCCGTACTATTAACTCTTAACAATAAAGTCTTTAGTTGGCTACCTCTAATTTTATGTTTGTTTAAAATAGCCACTATTCTTTGGGCTACTTGGTCGATCTCGGGTCTTGCTAAGCTGCTACCCTCAACTATAATCTTTCCCTGACTACCACGTCTATGCAATGCTAAGTGCAAGCCATCATCCTCAGCCCAAAATGAGTATTCCATCTTATTCCTATAGTGCCACTGGTCGTCTGAGTCAAAAAAATCTACATCACCAAATTCTACTTTCTCTCTATGTAATGTTTCTTTTAGAATTTCGTGTTTAAATTTATTCTCTGAATTTATGTCCATAATCTGCCATGGACTAGTGCTTAAATAAGCCTCGTCCCTAGGCTTAACGCGCAGTGATGACGGTTTGATAATTTCTTCTGCGACAGCCTCACAATAATCTTTTTTATTCTTTGTTATCCGAACGCCTACTTCTTCATCTGGTAAAGCGTTCCATACAAACACTACTCGCCCATCCGGCAGTCTGCCTATAGCTTGGCCGCCATGAACTAACTTTTCGGTTACGACCCTTTCCATCTATTATATCAGCGAGAATACAATCCAATGATCAGAACGACAGAAAACAGTACACGCAAGATCAAACTTATAAATACGTAGTTCTCCTGAACGGCTTCGTAGTTTGCAAACTTGCCTACACGCTTAAGTGCAAGTAACTGGTTTTTACCGATTATTGATGCACTAACAACCAGCACTACATAAAGTGCATAGACAAACCAAGTAGCTCTTATATCTCCGAAAACTATAGTGAAGATTGCGTACGATATTATTACTAGCCACGGCAATATGCCAGTGATTAATCCTAGGTAATATTCTCTTATAGCTGCCTTTCCAGTTTCTACGGTACGTTTTTCAGCCATCCATCCAGCGATCATTGTAACAATCATAAAACCACCAATAAGTTTCAGTGTTGCAATATCTAAAACCCCACTAAGCATGGCAACAGTTTCGACCATAATCGCAAAAGTAATAGCCATTTCAATCCATCGCTTTGGCATAACCTTAGCTTTTATTGAATCATCATGATCTTTTTTAAATCTAGTTAAGTAAAGTACTGGCAGAACTATTGAAACAACCGCAAGCACAATTACTATCCATTTAATGTGCACATCCACAATCCCTTGAGTTGCTGGTGCAAACTGAGTGCCGTTAACACTGTTTAGTTCGTCCTTACCCCAATACCCAACACTAAGCTGAAAACTAAGGTTGCTCATCAAAAAGTATGCAGCAACAGCTATCAGTCCGTAAACAACTATACTTATCGCATAAAGTTTCTGTAGCCTAGTTTTCGGTTCTTTAGATTTCTTACTATCTTTAGTCGTAATAGTCTTTTTTGAAACAACGACTTTTGTAGCAGTTGATTTACTAGTAGACTTGGCCGACTTAACTGATGTGTTTTTAGAAGTTGGTTTTTTCGCTGCCGGTTTTTTGGCTTTTGTGGTTTTAGTCTTTGCCTTCGATGATTTAGTTGTTGTAGCCATGAGAGAACTATACCACACTTATTACCACGAAAATGCAGTTTTATTGTCTACGTTATTTTAATTTTTCTGCAAATTTTTTACGAAATTTTTCTAACTTTGGATTAATAACCGCTTGGCAATATGCCTGCTCGGGATGACTCATAAAATAATTACGATGGTAGTCTTCAGCCTCATAGAATTTATTAAGCTTTTTGATTTTGGTTATAATTTTGCCATTCCATAATTGATTTGCAATACTCAGTGAGTTGTTTATTACATCTAACTGTTCGCTATTTTTGTACAATATTATCGAGCGATACTGACTCCCTATATCATTTCCCTGTCTGTTAATTGTGGTTGGATCGTGAATCGACCAAAATATTTCCAATATTTCACCTAGCTTAATATCGTCTTCATTGAATTCAAGCTTGACCACTTCGGCATGATCTTGGATATTATAATAATTTGGGTCCTCGCCTTCACCGCCACTATAACCTGGCGATACATATTCAATACCACTAACAAGCTGATAAGTAGCTTCTAAACACCAAAAACATCCTCCTCCTAAAACAATAGAATTCATACATATATTCTACACCTAATTAATCTCATACTGAGAATAACGATTTATTCGTGGAGAGTTGCATGTACGCTATATCGAGATAGACTAATCCCCTGCTGTTTACGCCTAATGATAACCGTTAAGGCAATTAAAGCGTTAGCTATAACTAAATAGAATGGATATAACAATGCATCTAATGTGAATGTCTGCAGGGACGCTATTGTAAAGACTGGCGCAATTACACCAATAATAAATGTCTGCCAAGTTTCCTCTCCGGGCTTTACCCAAGAGTGCCTTAAAGTCGGTAACATAGCAATACAGTCAATTGTTACCGAAGCAATAATTGCAACCGTTGGCGAGTCAAAGACTAACCAAAGAATTAAACCAACTAATGCCCCAATTTGACAAAAACCATCGAACCAAGAAAATTTAGCTATTCCATACTTTATGCCAAGTATCACTACTATTGTAGTACATATAGTGCTGCCAGCCATTAATATTCCTGTGTTGATTTCTCCGGCCGCAAAGGTTGCAAGCATAGCTATACCAGTTAGAAGAGTCCAAGTAAACCATGACACAATATTAGGTTTTGTCCGACGCTTGACTATGTCTATCATGTATGGAATGACAGATACTATCGCAAGCATCCCGCCAATAATCGCCATTATATTTCGCATTACAGCAATAGTATATATACTATACTGAATTAGCAAGTACACCTAATAAAGTTGAATCCAAGCCAAGTACAGTCAGAGTGGCGCAACAGATTATTCTGCGTGTAGTGTTCAACTTTATGATATGTGAGAGCGGCTACTCTGTACGTAGCGCTTCGATTGGATCAAGCTTCGCGGCCTTGCGCGCCGGTAACAAACCCGCAATAGTTGCCACAACAACTAATAGCAGAATCAATATTACTATTTGCTTTATATCGAATACAAGTAGACTATCGTCACCAAGCTCTAGTGTTTTGGTAATCCACGGATTCAGCAGTGTCCCCAGAGCAAACGCCAACGTTGCGCCTATTGCGCCACCGATAAAGCCAATCCAGGCGGCTTCAAACCTAAACAGTCTACCCACATCTTTCTTTCTCATCCCAAGAGCTTTCATTAAGCCGATTTCTCTCGTACGTTGCAGTACGCTTATATACATAGTGTTAATGACTCCAAATAGTGAAGCAATCAAGGCAATCATACCGAATGTAATAACAATCCCTCTTAGTACTCCAATAATTTGGTTCAAAAATTCTTGAGTATCCTTAACGCTCTGTGACGTATATCCCATATTTTTTAAACTATCCTGAACCGCTAACAAATTATCTGGGTTGGTGCCATCTTTGACTTTTACGAATATATACGAATACTTTTGATAGCCCGGAGTACCTTCTTTAATGATATCGTTTAATCTTTTTGTATCATCAATACCGGCATACATATATAGCTCTGTTCCGGGCTGAGAAGTTACAGGTTTTTTCATAACGGCAACCACAGTGAAGTCTTCGCTATATTCAGTCTGCTGCTTATTGACCACCAGTTTGACCTTTTGCCCCACAGCATCATCAGCATTCGAAAAACCAAGAGCAGACAAAAAGCCCTCCGGCAAAAGCAGTTGCTTATCTTTTAATTCGGGTGGTATTTGCCCTGCCAATAAGTCTGGTTTTTGGTACGGGCTAAATGTACCTACTGCACCAACATATTTTTTCTGACCATCTCGGGTTATATATTTTAGGCTAACCGAAACGCCCTCCCTAACAGAATCAACACCATCAATTTTTAGGATTGTTTCAATGTCACCCTGGTCTAACTGCTTTATTTGAGTTGGTGCACCCGCCTGTGAAACAGCCTCACCAAATGAGTCGTCATATTCTTGTGGTTTATTTGTGTTGACTCTGTTGAATACCGCTTCATCAGCTGCCACAATCAATTCCGAGGGATCAAAATTATCAGTAATAATTTTATCAACGAACTGTTGGGCACCGTTGCTGGCCGATAGGGTTAGAGTTAGGGCAAAAGCACCAACACCAATAGCCATAGCCGTCAACAAAG
>JAXLZX010000003.1:0-100019 GCA_046350695.1 Saccharimonadales bacterium (SeqCode)
ACAAGTTAATGATCGTGAGACCGCTGGCAAAATAATGCGAATGATGGATGCACTTGACGATCTCGACGACGTCACAACCACACACGTTAACTTTGATATCCCAGAAGAACTCATAGCAGTTTAGTTATGGGTGGAATAAGAATAATTGGAATTGATCCAGGTACTGGAATCCTTGGATTTGGAATAATTGAAGTAAATAATGGAAAACCTACTCTTATTGACGGTGGGGTAATCAGGACGCCAGTAAAAGAGGATGATGCAGTACGTTTACAAACTATTTATGATGAGCTCACATCTATTATTGCAGAGTCGAAGCCTCAAGAGATGGCAGTAGAGAAGTTGTTTTTCGCACAGAATGTTACTACGGCCATGACTGTGGCGCAAGCAAGGGGAGTGGTTTTGTTAACAGGGATGCAAGCAAGCCTAAAGATTGCTGAGTATACGCCCCTGCAAATTAAACAAGCTTTGACTGGTTATGGTCGTGCAGACAAAAAACAAATACAGGAAATGGTTCGAGTTATTATGAATCTAAAAGAAGTGCCAAAACCTGACGACTGTGCTGATGCTATCGCTTGTGCTATCACTCACAGTATGACTATGAGATAATAATAAAGATGATAACGACACTTTCTGGGGTAATAGATGAAAAAATTGATGACCAGCTGATCTTAGATGTTAATGGTGTTGGCTATGGCTTAATGGTTACGCTTGATGATTATTCGCGGTTTGCTATTGGAGAAAAGGCTAAGCTTTATATATACGAGCACATACGAGAACAGGCATATGATCTTTTTGGTTTCGCAAGGCTTAGTGCCAAGGATCTTTTTGAGCAACTTTTGAGTGTTAAGAACGTTGGCCCGAAAGTTGCAATAGCCGTTCTAAACATTGGCAATGAAGAATTTGTTAGGCAGTCTATTGCAAATGGTGAAGTTAAATTATTACAGGGGGCAAAAGGTGTTGGCAAGCGGGCTGCCGAGCAGATAGTGGTTGAGCTAAGGGATAAGGTAGGTGTAGTGGTAGGCGAAGGGGCGGAAGCAGTTGTTGGTAGAAGTGGCGTAAGTGCACAGGATGAGGCAGAACAGGCATTAGTGGCACTAGGTTACTCAGATATGGATGCTCAAAGAGCCCTAAATAGCATAGATAAATCACTACCAACAGAAGAAAGAATTAAACAAGCACTTAAGGGTGGTAAGTAACATAATGGCAGTCGAGAGAATAGTTACTGCTTCGGCAGATAATAACGATAAACAAGAGGTTGAACTCGAGAATACTCTACGACCAAAAGATTTTAAAAATTATATTGGTCAGGACAGACTAAAACAAAATCTTAAGTTATCGATAGAGGCTGCGAAGAAACGAGACGAGCAATTAGACCATATACTACTTTATGGCCCACCAGGTCTGGGAAAAACCACTATGGCTAGCGTGATTGCTAATGAAATGGGTGCACAAATTAGGGTTACTTCAGGCCCGGCAATAGAGAGAGCAGGCGATTTGGCTAGTTTACTAACAAATCTACAAGATGGAGACATACTATTCATAGATGAAATACATCGACTAAATCGCAGTGTAGAAGAGGTCCTTTACAGTGCAATGGAAGATTATAAGATCGACATTATGTTAGGAAAGGGACCAAGCGCAAGGAGTCTTCGTCTCGACGTGCCGAAGTTCACACTTATCGGTGCGACTACTAGGACTGGTGCGCTTGCAGCACCGCTTCGCGACAGATTTGGACATGTCTACAGGTTGGAGTTTTATACTCCAGACGAAATTGCTCAAATCATCAGACGGGCCGCCGGCATACTTAACAGTAAAATTGAGCCCGAATCAGCTGATTTACTTGCTACACGCTCAAGGCTAACCCCAAGAATTGCTAATCGGCTTCTTAAAAGAGTTAGGGATTACGCTGATGTTAATGGCGATGGGATAATTGACACCGAAATAACGCAGTCATCACTAAAACTTATGGAAATTGATGAGCTAGGACTTGATCCGGCGGATAGGTACTTGTTAAATAAAATAATAGAAAATTACGAGTTAAACCCGGTAGGGCTGAATACTCTAGCTGCACTTACTGGTGATGAAACTTCAACAATTGAGGATTTTCATGAACCATATTTATTACAAATTGGGCTGCTTGAGCGGACGCCAAGAGGTCGAAAAGTTACCCACAAAGCATATACGCATCTAAACAAGAAAAAACCGTCAAATAACCAATCAAAGTTGCTATAATATCAACCATATGCAACCAGAACATGAAATGGATCCCAAGAATCTTACTGCATTGGGAAAAAACCTATTAAATTTAATTGAGTTTGACGAAAACGAAGTGCTTGTCGACGAAATCCGCAAGCATTGGTTTGGCCTTTTCGTTATTTACTTTTTTGGCATTACGGCATCTTTTATAACTATTATTATTTTTGCAATCTTGCCAGGTACATTTAAGAGCGAGGAACTTCAAATTAATCTTACTGCTTATGCACCCCTATTGGCTGTCATCGGCCTGATATTCGTCACTATGTTAGTAATTTCAACATTCATCGCGTCGTACCTTTATAAAAATGATGTGATAATTGTTACCAATGAGAAAATTGCACAGGTCTTATACAAGACTATTTTTAACCGCAAAATTTCTCAATTAAGCATAGGTGATGTGCAGGACGTATCTGTAGCGCAGGTAGGTATATTCCCGAGGATTTTTAAGTACGGTACCATTGTTATAGAGACAGCCGGCGAGCAAGAGAACTATAAATTTACATATGTTCCCGATCCTTATAGAAGAGCTAAGCACATCGTCGGTTCTCACGAAAAGAATCTTGTACGTTACGGAAATTAGACTTATTCACTAAAGGGATTATTGCGAGCATCTTCAAACAAACTCTGAACTTCGACATTCTGATCCTTAAGTTGTTGAATTTTGGCTATAGCATCTTCATCGAGTTTTGGAATCTGCGCTTGTTGGTACTCTGGCTCAGCAGTAGAATATCTTCCAATTTGTATTATAAGAAAACTAAAAATCAAAACTAAAAATACCAAGAAAAATTCGAGCTTATATCTTTTGAAAATGTCAGTTATTTTTGGTATTAGCTTGGTTATGTTGTTTACATCTATATTCATGGCTTTATAAATACGTTAATTTTCACTGTGAAGGTTAAGGTTTCTAGGTTATTGGTACTTGGTGAGATATCAAGAGATGATACTTGGGCAGTTCTCCTATTGTTCTCCAGGGCAGTTAAGAAATTAATTAGGCTGGCGTATGTAATTGTCGAGTTTGTTTTCTCCGACTCAATTGTGAGTTCAAGCTTGTAGACTCCTTTCAGGCCATCTGCTGGTAAAACCTGTGATATAGGTGGAGCTGCAGGTTTTTGTGTGCTTTGATCTGAAGACTCGCCTTCGGTTGTAGTTGTCTTTGGGGGTGTTATCCCCAGGGTAGAAGTTGGAAAATCAATGCTTGAAATTTTTATTCCGTTTTGTTCGGCAATATTAATGATTTCCCTGATAGATTTTGCTTGGTCTTTATCTTTTGGAACTATTTTCTTAGAGATGCTATCTAGCTCTGCGTATTTTTCTATGTCTTTTTTGGCTAGAGTCAGTGCTTTTTTTTGCTCATCTATTGTGTTTTTCTCTAACTTTAATTGCACCAAACTATCTGAAGTTTTCTTCAGTAAGATATTTCCACTATAAACAGCTGCTCCTGTTCCTATGACAAGTAGCACAATGAGTCCAAGTAGGCCAAAATATACTTTTTTTGCACTCATTTCTTATCCTTATCTATGAATAAAAACGAATTATTTTTAGCAAACAAAGCCCTGACAGTTACTTTGCATGGATAGGTAGTTTCAACTAGATTGTCAGTTGTTGGAGTACTGCTACATTCAGTGCTTACAATATCTGCTTTTTCAAAGATTTTATTATTTGGGTCCTGTAGATTTAGCTGAACCTGGGATGCGGTATTATAATCTTTTGCTCTTGCAATTAGGTCAATGCCTCCCGATAATTGATTAATACTAAGGCCTGTTAGCACTGTTCCATCTGGCATTACTTTACCGATCTGGGTCACTACTTTAGAAAATAAAATTTGTTTAGACAGAACATTAACTGCGAGCTTTACGTTGTCGCTAATTTCTTGAGCACGCGCCTGGGTTTCTTCTAATTTTTGTTCTTTAAGTTGCGTTTTTCCTTCGTCAATCTGACTGGCGTAGGTTTTTTTTGACTGATTAAGATATAGCTGCCCTACTAGTACCACGAAGAAGACGCCGATAATGACAAAAGCAAAAGCCGTAACCCAACTAATTAAAACAGTATTTTTTCGAGCGTAAGCTATGTCAGATTTAATATCAGGAGGTAACAGGTTTATCATTTATAAACCTCCTTAGAATCGATTAAGGCAAGTCCGGCTACGGAAACATACATTGATTTTTCTATAGTATTTGGTGGCTGAAGTTTGCTAAAGTCCAGATGTTGCCAAGGGTCGCACATCCGTGTGGGTAATCTTAGCTTATCTGTTATGTACTCGGAGAGACCCGGTAAATTTGCACCACCACCCATGGTTACTACTTGGCTGATTTTGCTTTTTGTTGCTGACCTATCTTCGTAATACCGGATTATTCTCTTAATCTCTCTTAAAAGCTGGTCTAGTAGTGGGGTCAGTGCTTCAGTTATTTCATTTTGTTTCTTGCTTTTACCTAGGCCATATTTGGTTTTAACAATGTGGGATTCCTGGTGACTAATTTTAAGTTTTTTCGCAATCGAGTCAGTAAAGTTATCCCCTCCACCACTCACTGTGCCAGTTACAATCAATCCTTTATCATAGATAGTAATGTCCGACGAAAGAGATCCAAAATCAATTAGTATTGAAGGTAAGTCACTTTGTTCAGCTTGCACAAATAATCTACTGGCGGCGCTTATAGATGTCTCTAGGGTGACTGGCTCGAGACCCGAGATATTCATTAGGTCAACGTATGAATTTGATATAATTTTTGGTACAGCAACTACAAACACCTCTAGACCTTTATCACTCTCACTTATTATGTGATAATCCATATAAAGATCATCTATTGGCATAGGGATGTACTGCTCCGCCTCTAACAATAATGCTTCATCCAAGTCTTTTTTGCTAAGTTTTGGCAGTGTAATCGTCCGATTAAAAGTACGACTAGCTGGAATGGTTGCTGATACTCGCCTAGTACTGATTTCGCCGATTAAATTGTGCTCAAAAAGATCCTTTAGTGCTTTTGCAATTATCTCGGGCTCAACAATAACACCATTCTTTATGGCCTTAGAGTCAAAATTAGTTGCACCATATCCTGTTATTAATTTATTTTTACCCGTGTTGTCAACCTGCATTACCTTTAAGCTACTGAATCCTATGTCCAGCCCAAAAATAGGTTTGTCTTGGTAAAAATATGTGTTACTCATGCCACCCGAAATTAAGCATCATTATAATGATTATAGTATAACAGATGTACAGCTGATTGTCCTGAATTCATTCTAAGTTAGTTATATTGATATTTGTAATGTTTATATAGCATATTTATGGTGTAGTTAAGACCTCTCTCCAAGCTAGGATGTTATATGTGCTTGTCACAGGGAATTTAGGAGGTGGTGCATATAGTAAGTAATTATCATAGTTTGTGTCATTTTGCTGGATACCTACACTGGTACTACCGCAGGCTGCAGCGCGTTGAGCGTCGCCACTTGGTGTTATCCAAGTCCATCGCCAGCCATTGACTGCCACAGACCCATAAAAATCGAGTACTCGACTAGCACTATTCCAATAGTTAGTCCCAGATGTCATGCAGTTTCCGTTGTATCTATATGGAAATCTGGCTGCTCCAGTAGTAATTATCGCGGCATGAAGTTTTAGTGGCCATGATCCAACTTTTGGCGCATAAGGTGCAATGAAAAAGTCACTCTGTGCTATCAGCCCAATTACACTTGTTCCGTTTTTCGCTGAATACTCAATATCATCTGCCTGTACAATTCTAGCTGTATTGGTTGTACTTGTAGACTGGCACGATGCGACTATTGTGACACGGCCCGTAAAAGGGGATGAAGTTCTTACCCAGACGTTGTCTTCGACAAAAATTACTCCAGAGGGTGGGATGGGATTGTTGGTTCCAGCTCCTTTGGTTAGCACAGTAGACCAGGTGGAATTGGTCGACACTTCATTAGTAACAGTGTAGCGGTTATAAGTATTCCCGGTAAGCTCAATCAGGTATCCGTTTTTGGAGTCACTATTATTATCATGATTAGGATTATTGCTGCCACAGTTTCCGTCTGGTTTTATATATGCAGCGGTGGGAGCAACAGATGTTTGCGTTGCGCAGTCTGTTATTCCGCTAGTTGATGGGTAATCGGCAGTAGCTACAAGTTTTAGCTTACACCTGTCTGCTTGGAGTTTATTGAAGTCTACGCTGGCAGCAGGAAAGCGCCAGAGTCCGTATCCGTTACCCGTGGTTTTCGTTGCGCAGTTAGTTGCGCTATCTGAGCACCACACACCTTTATGAATAGTAGAAGCTCCGCCATTATTACATGACCCTAGAGAGTAATCTGGGTCAGTCATCTGTCTCGGAACGCAGTACGTCGAATTCGAACTAGTAATTTCATCAGTAAAGCCACCTTCTTTCCTAATACCAACATTAGAATGGACTCTTCCGTTTGAATCTTCACCATTGGCAAACCATATGGCTATGTTAGCTGTTAGGGCGTTTGCTGCAAACGATGGTGCGCCAAGGTCAGCCTCTATAGTACGGGTGGAGTCTCCCGATGCGGTTGTCCCTATAGAACGAACCGTTGCTATTGTAGAACCAGCCGACTTAGGCTTAACATACAGCGTGTACTTGCCAACGACGTTTCCATTATCGTCCTTATAGTCATGTGCAAACGGCCCATAAAAACCAGCATATTTGCCGCTTGCTATCATTGTTGCCGATGGGTTACCATCTTTGAAATCAGAGCCATCATGACTTAGGTGCCATAAGTAGTAATTGATACCTGCATCAGAGATATTAAACGCGAGCTGACTCTGATTATTTCTGACAGCAGCACCTAAGTTTAAATGGATGACACTTAGAGCTGAACTTATTATTATGCCCATAGCTACCATTACACCAATTACCCACATGAGAACCGCGCCTGAGCTGTCGTGTTTGATTTTGTGTTTCATAGATTAGTTTTCTTATTCCTTAGGTTAACTGTTAGAGTTGTGCTGTTGATGTTCGTAGAGTTTGTACCATAGGGCTTAACATTTAAGTTAATTCTAACACTGCGAATCGCGTTAATACTTGTTGAATCTATAGGCAGAGGAATCTTTGTTCCGTTAGCATCCAGGTATTCGAATGTATCAACGCCGGACTTTTTGTAAAAACTATTAACAATTGGAACAACTTTTGTTTGAGCTGTTAGTAGTGTGCCTGTCGGGTAGTCGGCGGTCATTGGCACCACAGTTGCACGGAGCAGAGTGTTGGTATTAGTTAAATCGTAAGTAATTTTCGAAGTGTATTGTTCATTTGGTGCAAAGTATGAGTAGCCAACAATTCTATCGGCTTCTGCCGTTTCTATAAATTTGATACCTCTGACTACGCTCGCAATTCTCTGTGAGTTATTAGTTATCTCGTTATATGCGATTCCATCGGCCTGTAACTTAAAGAACTGATTAGTGGTTGACCCAAAAAAACTGAATATGACCATACTTATTATTGCTACACCGATAATAACAACAAGCAATTCAGTGATCGAGAATCCATTTTGATCCAAACTACGGTGAGACATTTATCCCTCCTTTGGTGTCACTCCAGAAGGGTATAGTTAGTGCTCCTCCAGAATTTGATATTTCGAGATACTTCATGCCGGTAGTGGCGCCAGAAAGATCAATGTTGCAGTCCATTTGTGTCCCTCCAGACGAGGAGGAATCGAGACAACTTGCAGTATAAGTTGGACCTGATTCAACACGGAAAGATACGCTGGTCGCGCAGCTAGATACAGAACAGGTGAGGTTTTGTCCTCTGAGTGTGAAGTCTATGTTACTTAAGTCAGATGAGGAACTTATATCACTTGGAGAAAGAGTAGAAACTACAGGCAGGTTCATGTTTGTTGTGAGTATTAGTCTAACGTACTGAGTATAACCACTGAATAGGGGAAGTGAAGAGGTATAGTTCGGTATCATAATATTATCGAAAGAATGATCACCAGAGCTTGCTACGGCTGCCACTAACCTGTAGCCTGAACAACCTGTTGTTCTGTCATCCCCGCAAAAGAAATAGGGTCCAGGCGTAAGATCGTTGTAATAAGCAAGGCCAGTGGTAGGGTCAGTAACCTTGGCAGTGTCACTGTAATAATATTCGGTGTCGTACGGTGGATCGGTATCATTATATTTTTTGTAGCCGCCCTTAATATTGATACTAACGCCACCTATTGGATTTCCGCTCGTATCCACTGTACTTACGATTAAACTGTTGTTTGTTTTCGGCCTCAGAGTAAGAGTAACGGAAGATCCTGTTTGTGTCAGTACGCTTTGATTTTCGTAGTAAGGAGTTAAACCTCCCGACGAAGCTATTGTCTGTAGTGAAGAAAAACCAGACTTACTAGCAGTCACGATGTAATCTTTGGCGGTATCTGGAGGAAGTCCGTAGAATATAGCGTTACCACTAGAGTCTGTGCTGTCAGATACATTTACCGCTGGTGCAGTAGTAGAGTTTTGAACTTGAACGGTTGCTCCGCTTATGGGGCTACCGCTATCGTCAACTACTAGAACGCTCAATGCACCGGTCGTGCTGTTTGTTTCAGCGACGCGCGCCGATATCTGTGTGTCGAGTTCTGATAATTTTTTATCTTGAAGGCCGTAGACCTTAACATTTACTATTTTATAGTCAGCTGGATTGAGGTCGGTTGCAGGTGCAGTTGCAGGGGCTGGATAGTTACGACATAGCTGCTGTTTGATTGTTTCGTTAGCATAGTTACCGCAGCCATCAAATGCGTCATCTATATAATTAATACTTGTTTTTACGGTATATGTGTAACTGTTTATAGCAATACTTTCTGAATTTGGAAGTGGTGAAGCGTGCACAATCGAACCACCCGCAACAGCTAAGTTGTCATATGGCAATCCTTTTAGTTTTTCTATTTGGTTGGTGGCAAGTTCGGTTGCGATTGACTTGTGTTTTGCGATGATGGCAGTAGATTGAAGAGTGGTGTATGTGCTGAGTGTAGCGACAGCAATAATGGCTAATACGACACTCGCAACGAGTATTTCAATAATTGTAAACCCAGCGTTCTCCTCGCCCTCTATCTGTTTCATGAAATGCTTATCCTTATATAAGTATATCAAAAAGGCTGATTTGCGGTAAGTCGAATACAAAAACAGCCCTTGATTGAAAAGGCTGTTTTTGTTTAACTTATTAACTAGGCTTTTTTACTAGTTCTTCTCACTTGAAGAAACAGTAGTAGTTGCACCAGAAACCTCGCTCCAGTAAGTGATTGTTAGCTTTGGAGCCCCTGCCGTAGAGCTAAGTGTATATTGATATACATCACTTGTTGCCGATGGTGCTGTTGTTGCACAGTTACTACCAGATGCTCCTTTTGGCGCATGAACGCTACTCGCATTTAGACCCGATATAGCTGTAAGCGTAGCACAGTCAGCGGGGTATGTACCGGCGTTTGTTGCATCAGACGCATAATATGCTTCTGCGGTTGACATCATTGCTTTAGTGTCTGCGGCACGCTCTGTGTCACGAGCTTTTCGGGTCACGTTCCCATAAGAAACGAAAGCAATCATCGCTAATATACCAATGACCACAATCACTATCAAAAGCTCAACGATTGTAAAACCTTTGCCATTTAATCTTTTAATTTTCATAAGTGTTGCCACCCCCTATGTTTTATATTTACATGATTAATTATTTTTAACTATTACATGTTTGCTGCGATAAGCAAATTACAGCATGTAACTTGCTTATGATTATAGCTCAGGAAACCCCTAAGTCAACAATAACTTTTATCCATATTAATTAGTAAGTATAGTTTGTTATTTAATATTACTACTAAGAGACGCTATTGGGCCCATAACGCTAGCGGCAACTAATCCGACCATACCACCCAATACCACAATCATTAATGGCTCGATTATAGAGCTTAGGCCGTCAATCGTAGCGTCTACTTCTTCTTCGTAGAAATCGGCAACTTTCACTAAAATTATATCGATCTCCCCAGTTTCTTCTCCGATTGCAATCATTTGGCTTACAATCTTCGGAAAGTGTGGGCTTTGACTTAACGGTTCCGAAAGTTGATGACCAGCTTTAACTTCTGCCGCTGCCTCTAGGAGTTCCTTTTCGATTACTTTATTGCCAATAGCTCCTGCGGTTACTTGCAATGAGTCAAGTATTGTCACGCCTGCAGCTAGCAGACTAGAGAAAGTTCTGGCAAACCGGGCGATTGCGATTTTCGAAATAACTTCTTTCAACACAGGTATTCTTAATAGCAGGGAGTGAAGTTGGTACTTTCCTTTAGGGGTTTTTACATATCTATTTAATACGTAGATTATTATTGCCGTAAGGATAATTATTGGGATAGCATATTTTTTTGAGAACGCGCTTATGATTAACATGGCTTGTGTCAGAGGAGGGAGTTTTGCGTCCGGTCCCCCGAGATCCAGTAGAATTGCGCCAATTTTCGGTACGATGACATTCATTACACCAAAGAATGCTATTAGTGTTATACCACCTACGACTTTAGGATAAGTTGACGCACTTTTAATCTTTTTTCTGATTGTTTCATTTTTTTCCATTTGAGTGGCCAAACGTTTAAGGATTTCATCCAAAATACCGCCTTCTTCTCCAGCTTTTACCATATTAACGAAAACATCATTGAATACATTCGGAAACTTTTCCAAGGACTCACCGATTGATTGACCGCCTTCAACGTCATGCTGTACGCTGTTTATCACTTTCTTGAAGTATTTGTTTTCACTTTGGTCTTCAAGTGTAGCTAGGGCCCCTGTAAGTGGCACGCCAGCGGACACCATAGTAGATAGCTGACGAGTAAAAATGACTAAGTCTCTAGAGGTTACCTTTTTTTTGGTGAGAAGCTTAAGCCCGGCTCCTTTCGGTGTACTCAAGGACACCGAAAGTGGTGACATTTCCAATTTTTTTAGTCTATCAAGAACTACTTGTTTCGAGGAGGCTTCTATAACACCGGTTTTCTTTTTCCCGTCGCTAGTTACTGCGCTGTATTTGTAGGTTGCCATTTCATCCTTCTGTCGTTACTCTTAGTACTTCTTCAATCGTAGTCTGCCCTCGGAGTGCTTTAACAAATCCATCGAGCTGCATAGTTATCATACCTTCGTTGATTGCCTGTTCTTGAATAGATTCGCTGGTTGCTCCGCCAACGATTAGCTTTTGAATACTTTCAGAATTTGCAAGTACTTCGTATATACCAACTCTGCCCTTGTAGCCAGTGTGGCCACAACTTTCACAGCCGTCTTCTTTAGCTTTCCAGATTCTAACTATTTTAGTATCTGTAGTGGATAATTCTTCTGTAGAAGATTTACTTTTTCCGATATTTGACTTTCCGATACCATCGCTAAGTGCAGACTCTTCGAGCATATGGGTGGTTTTCATTATTATGGCTCTATTCGTTTTAAAAATATCATCAATCTTCTTAATAGAAGTGCTATCGGGGGTTACCGATTCTCTACAATCGACACAGAGTTTTCGTACTAGACGCTGCCCAATAACTGCGCGAACAGTACTAGCAATCAGGAATGGCTCTATTTCCATATCTAGAAGTCTTGGCAAGCTTGTTGCGGCGTTATTAGTATGGAGTGTTGAAAATACTAAGTGCCCAGTAAGTGCTGCCTGCACTGCTAGTCCTGCAGTTTCACCATCACGAATCTCCCCCACCATGATAATGTTTGGATCTTGCCTTAGCAGAGCTCTAAGCCCATTTGCAAATGTCATGCCAGCTTTCGGGTTAACTTGTGTTTGATTTGCTCCAATAACTTTGTACTCGACGGGGTCTTCGACAGTAGAAATATTAACGCTAGGCTTATTAAGTAAACTCAAAATACTAAATAAGCTCGTTGACTTACCGGAACCAGTAGGGCCGGTTACCAGAATCATTCCATGGGGCTGTTTTATTGCTGCATTGATACTCTCCAGGGCAAACCCCCAATAGCCTAGCTCTTCTAAGGTCTGCGCTTTGGAACCTTCGCTCAGAATACGCATTACAACTTTTTCGCCATCAACAATTGGTAGTGTTGAAACACGAAGGGCATGAAGTTCGCCACCGATCTGCACTTTGAATCTACCGTCTTGAGGGGCTCTACGCTCATCAATCTTTAGGTTTGCTAGAATTTTTATCCTAGAAACTAATGATCTTGACACCTTTTTAGGCAGTTTATTGGCTTCTTTCAGCATTCCATCAATTCGGTATCGCACAGAAACAAAATCTTCTCTGGGTTCTATGTGTATATCGCTGGCTCCTGATTTTACGGCGTATTCAATCAAGAGGTTAACGGTTTGAGCTATGGGAGAGTCTTCGGCTAAGTCCTCTTCATTAATCTCTATCTCTTCATCCTCTGGCTCATCCTCTGGCGTCATAACCTTTGTTAACTCAGTACTAATACTTCCTTTGTACTGATCAAGAGCTTGTTTAATGTTCAATGATGTAGCTATGTGGACTTTTATTTTATTACCAAGCTGTTTCTGGAGGAAGTTTATTGCCTGTATATCGTCTGGGTCTTCCATAGCCAATAGCTGAGCCCCATCATCTTCTATGCCAAACAAAACAACGTTATACTGTTTGGCAATTCTTTCTGGAATCAAGTTTAAAACTTCTCGTTTGAGATCTTTAGTGTTTATATCAGTAAATGGCACATCAATCTCTTTAGCATACAACTTAGTTAGCTCTGTATCGTTGGTTAACCCTTCGTTAACCACTATGTCTTGAAGTGGTTTTTTTTCGTTTGTGCTTTGTGATTGGAGTTTTTTTAGCTTTTCGGTAGTGACTTTTTCCGAATCAACTAAAAGCTTTTCCACCAACGAATCAGAAATACGCATATTTAGTTAGATTATACATTAATAAACATAAGCAATACATCAATTGATAAGTAAAATTAAAAAGTTTAACTAATTACAGATGTACGTATCGAGTAAGTATGGCAATAAAAGCGTCAGCTCTTTTACGGGCAAAAAATTTTGTTTATACTGGCCGTACAGGTTTATAAACGAAGGGGAAGGTAGTGGCACAGGCGAAGCAATCAAAGGGTGAGGAAGAAAAGGGCGGCAAGAGCAAGGCTCTGGGATTGGCACTGGAATCAATCGAAAAACAGTTTGGCAAGGGCTCGATTATGAAGCTTGGAGAAGCACATAAAGTACAAGTCGAGTGTATTCCTACTGGTAGTGTGTCTCTTGATTTGGCTCTTGGTGGCGGTATTCCCAAAGGAAGGATAATTGAAATTTATGGACCAGAAAGCTCTGGTAAGACAACTCTAACTCTCCACGCAATTGCAGAGGTACAAAAGCAAGGGGGAACAGCAGCTTTTATTGATGCTGAGCATGCTCTAGATCCAGCCTATGCTAAGAAAATTGGTGTTGATGTTGAGAATCTACTGCTTTCGCAACCAGACAATGGCGAACAAGCTCTGGAAATTGCAGAGACATTAGTACGTTCTAATGCTGTTGATTTGGTTGTCGTAGACTCAGTTGCTGCGTTGGTGCCGCGTGCTGAAATCGAAGGAGATATGGGCGATAGCCATATGGGGTTACAGGCTCGTTTGATGAGTCAGGCGCTTCGTAAGTTGACGGGCGTAATTAACAAGTCCAAGACGACAGTGATATTTATCAACCAAATTCGTATGAAGATTGGTGTCATGTTCGGAAATCCAGAAACGACGACAGGTGGGAATGCTCTGAAGTTTTATGCCTCGGTAAGAATGGACATCCGTCGAATCTCACAAATTAAGCAAGGCGAAGAAATAATTGGTAATCGAACAAGGGTAAAAGTAGTAAAGAACAAAATAGCTCCTCCGTTTCGTGTCGCGGAATTCGACATCATGTACAACCAGGGTATAAGTACGTCAGGTGATGTACTTGATCTCGCTGCAGACAGGGGGATAGTTGAGAAGTCTGGCGCTTGGTACGCTTATAACGATCAAAAAATTGGTCAGGGACGGGAAGCAACGAAGAAATATCTAGAAGAAAATCCAAAAGTCTTAGATGAAATTGCCAAAAAGGTTCAAGAATTGCCCGATAAAGAATGAGTTGAAATGATATACAGGCCAATATTGACTGTTGACGAAAAAGACAACCCTATAGGTAGCGCCTCCAAGGCAGATATACAGCGGATGGGGCTTTGGCATCGTATTGTACAAGTAATGATTATGGATAAGCATGGGCGATATTTATTGCAGAGACGATCAAAAAACGTAAGTGTACCTGGCCTATGGAACCATTCTGCGGCAGGTCATGTAGACGAGGGAGAAGGTTATTTACAGGCAGCAGTCAGAGAGACCAAAGAAGAGTTAGGTATAGATATACAAGATTTAGTTGAGGTTGAATCGTGGCAATCTAATACAGAATCTGTGGGGGAATTAATTGTAGTAAAAGGTGGCCATCATTTGTGGAGTTCATCGCAACTGACAGAAATACCAGAAATGGTTGAGGCGCTTAATAGAATCCTATGAGAACAGATTATGAAGTTTTTTGGATTTTCACTGCCCTATTAGTCCTATTGTGGTTTATCAGGGGCATTATAGCCCGAAAATTTAGTTTTTATTGGTTTATTGTTTGGAATATTTTCTTAGCAATTTTACCACTGTTACCTTTGCTATGTCTTGTTAGTTTGCGGCAGCCCCAACTTTTTGTTTCATTATTGCTTAGTGGGTTATTTTTATTGTTTTTGCCCAATACTTATTATCTGATAACAGATTTAATGCATTTAAACCCAGATGTATTAGTGAATGAAAGAAACAATTCAGCTAAGCCTAGTTTGAAGTATACGAGAGGTGATGCTTGGTTTGTGGTTGATGGATTCCTTTTGTTTTTAACGGTGCTTTTGTCTAGTATTGTTGGCGGATTTGCGCTAAACAGATACTACCTTTTCTTGCAAAATAACTACTCTAATATAGCAAATTTAACAATGTTATTTGTGGTAGTTGCCTGTGCGATTGGAGTTTATATCGGCAGATATGGCAGATGGAATAGCTGGGATGTATTTATAAAACCACATAAGATAATTGTAGATTTACTTCACCTTCTGAAAGACAAAGCAGAGAGTTCAAGACTAGTAGTTTTTGTCGGCTGTATTATTGTTTTTGAGCTGTTCAGTTGGGTATTTGTTGCTAAAATAATATGAAAATTACAGATATAAAGCAACAAGTAAAACGACACGATCGTTATTCAATATATGTTGATGGAAAATATTCGTTTAGCCTTTCAGGGAGCGAGCTATTGACGCAAGGTTTGAAGATTGACCAAGAATTTAGCTCCCAAGAGTTCAAGACTATACAATCAGCTGCGCAGGCAGATAAGGCATACTCCAGGGCGATTGACCTACTTGCCAGGAGGGCTCGTTCTACATGGGAGATGGCTGAATATCTGAGACGCAAGGGCTATGAGCAAAACTTAATAGACAGAATACTTAGCAAGTTAAGCAATAGGGGATTACTCGATGATAAGCAATTTGCCAAAAGTTGGGTTTCTAGCCGTCGCATGTTAAAACCCATAAGCCAACGTAGATTGGTGCAGGAATTACAACAAAAGAGAATTTCACAAGATATTATTGCTGCAGTTTTGGCGGCTGATGAGATAGATGAAAAAGAAGTATTAAAACAATTAATTGCAAAAAAACGTGGCCAATCACGATACCAAGATGAACAAAAACTTACTGCTTATCTTATGCGCCAAGGCTTCAATTATGAAGATATAAAGACCGCTATAAATGGCTAGGCAGTAGCAGGAGCGCCGACCGGTTGATTATTATCGGCGTACACATCAGGATTATTAACAACGATTTTTTTATCAGTTATTTCAATAATCTGAGATCTATCTATGCTTAATTGACCTCCCTTAAGAGACTTCATAATTGGCTGAGTAATATACATTTTCTGGATATACATATTGTCTGAGTTTACTGAGTAATCATTGACCTTTCCGAGAACGACACGGTGTTTTGTAACCACCTTTTTACCCAAAATATTGAAGTTTATATCTATAATTTTGCGTAGTCGCACTAAATCACCTTCGGGCGTCATTGCATCGTGATCGTTAACAATTATCCCGTCGCCTATCACTTCCCTTATTTCTTGTGATAATAGGATAAGTTGTTTCTTGCTAAACCTATCATTACAATAAAAGCCTTCTATATGGAGGTTGTTGGGGTTGATTATCGGCCCTAGTGTCTTACCGATTTCTCCTCCGGATCTCAATGAAAGTATTGGCTTGTTTATGAACGAAACCGATAGTTGAAGCATAACTACATTATACCCTACGCGTAGAGATGACTTCATAGGAATCCTTACAAAATATCCATGTTTAAACTGCAGTTTTAAAATGTTGCAAAAACTACATAATTATTATAAGAATGAGCACTTTCTGTTGAAGAAATGGGGAGTACAATTCAAACCAATATGAAGTTGTTAAGAGGGTTAACATACTTAATCACAGCAATAATGCTAGCTGTCCCTGTTGGAATATTTGCAGAAACAGAATTGCCAAAAATCAAAATTGCAGAGGTTCAAACAACCGGTGAAAATGGCGAGACAGACCAAGAATTTGTGGAGCTATTTAATGATTCCAACACTTCTGTTGATATTACTGATTGGAAAATGCAATATGCTTCAAGTAGTGGGACGTCTTGGCAGACGAAAGCAGTGTTCAGTGGCTTAATCTATCCTAGGGGGCGAATGTTGATTGCCAGTACTGGCTATTTAGTCGACGCTGCCGACGGAAGTTTCGCGCCGGGCTTAAAACTGGATGCCGGGCATTTGAGAATCGTAATGCCCGATCCAAGCGATAATACAAAAGTTATAGGAGTAGATCTTTTGGGCTGGGGCGCAGCCCAAAAAGCGGAAGTTTCACCAGCCGTTTATCCGCCTGCAGGGAAGAGTCTTGCAAGAAAGGTGATAAATAACAATGATTCTTATTATCAGGATTCCGATAACAACGATGGTGATTTTGAGCTTACAGTACCTTCTCCAGTTAGTCGCAACGAAGTAACTGATCCTGAGTCAACGGTCTCGGCTGAGCCAATGACCGAAGCAATAGATGAAGAAAATGCTAAAGCACCAATTGAAGACATCGTCACCGAACAACAACTAGGCACAGAAACCTATTCAATGATTCAAATTACTGAACTTCTACCCAACCCTGCCTCTCCCGCTACAGATGACAATGATGAGTATGTCGAGATATATAATCCAAATGATTTGCCCGTAAACCTTTCAGGTTACAGTATAGAAACTGGAAACAAATTCAGTTACAGGTATGTGTTTGGGGATAGTGAAATCGCCCCCGGTGAATATATAAGTCTGTTTAGTCGCAATACTACTCTCACACTGTCAAATACATCAGGAGTAGCTAGGGTAGTTGATCCAAATGGAGAAGTGATTTTTATTACTGATAGCTACGAAGATGCAAAAGACGGACAAGCTTGGGCATATATAAATGGAATCTGGCATTGGACAATAAATCCTACGCCAAACCTACAGAATATTTTAGCGCTCGAATCCATACAGGGTGCCGCAACTAAAAAGTCTCAACCAACAAAAAGGAAGGCTGCTAAAAAGGCTACAACTAAAAAGGCTGTAAAACAGAAGGCTGCTAAAGCAAAAAAGACGACAAAAAAATCCCCAAGTGATAAAGATGACGGGGCTGCGCTAGGTATGACGGATGACGAAGATACTTCTGGCGGATTTTCACCACAAGCATGGATGATTGCAGGAGTTGCTATAATCGCGGTAGGATATCTATTGTATGAGTACAAAGACGACATTCGAAATAAATTCCTCCAGCTCCGTAGAAACAGAAAAACTAGGCCAGGAATTGGGGAGACTACTCAGGGGTGGGGAAGTAATTGAACTTTTGAGCGACCTTGGTGGTGGCAAAACTACTTTTGTGAGAGGTCTTGCTAGGGGTGTGGGTAGTAAGGACCATGTTAGTAGTCCTACTTTTAAAATCTGTAATAGCTATAAAACTGACGATGGCCTTACGATCAATCATTTTGATTTTTACAGGTTACGTGACGCTGGGTTAATAGAGTTTGAAATGCAAGATTATCTAGATGACCCTAAATCAATTATTGTGATTGAATGGGGAGGAGTAGTATCTAGCGTTATCCCAGATAAAAAAGTAGAAATCAATATAGTAAAGACGGGTGAGGGCAGGATTATTAAGTGTGAAATTCCACATGAGTTTGAATATTTAGCAAAAGGACTTAATAGTTGATGATATTGACGATTAGAACAGATAAACCAGTATCAGAAGTTGGGTTATTTGATGGCGAAGAACAGTTAGATTATTATACTTGGCAAGCACACAGGGAGCTGGCGGAGACTATTCACCAAAAGCTCGAAGACCTTCTAGTAAAGAACAACAATAAGTTATCGGACATACAGGGGGTTGTAGTATTTAAGGGGCCTGGTAGTTTTACGGGGCTTCGAATAGGGATTAGTTTGGCAAACGCTCTTGCCGCGGGTCTCGAAATTCCTATTATTGGAGAAGTTGGCGACGACTGGATTGCATCCGGCATTAAAAAGTTAGGCGACGGCACTAATGATAAAAGCGTAGTACCTCATTATGGTGCGCCAGTACACATAACTACACCCAAGAAATAGCCATAAAATAGTTGACATAACACGGTTATGCTAGTACTGTAAAGTAGTTAGTACTTTTAACAACAAAAAGAGGTTAAGATAAGAATAGATAAAATTCCGATTTTTGAGTTATAAATAAAAACAAATAAATCAAGGGCCAATAATGTCCAGAAGAGAAAGAATTAGCGATTTTCAAACGCGCTCCGGCAGGGTTAATACCAGGCCTGTTAGTCGTAGGCAATATTCGGGAACTTCGGGAGGGCCTTCAATAGATTTTGAACCAAGCGTTAGGGGCGCGTCTCCTGTCAAGATCATTAGGGATAATGTCAAACGGACGTCGCCAAAGACACACCCAGTACAACCGAAACAAACTAAATCATATGTACTTAGGCGTAACGGACTAAAGAAATTACCAACATTTAAGCCACAAAAACCTTCGAGACGTCGAGTTCTTGTTAAGTATGGTGCTGCTTTAGTTGTGATGTTCCTAATAGTTATCTCGCCATTTTTACTATACAAAAACTTTCATAGCAAAACTGACGGCGTTGTTATGGGTGTTAAGAAGTTAATCGATAGTAGTTATTCTAATCCTCGATATTTGATTGCTAGTGGTATGATGGATGTTCCTGCAAAGATTGAAATAGTTGGTAGTATTGATAATTATAATCGTGCACTACAGGACACCAATAAATTAGGTTGGTATGAAAAAAGTTCAAAACCTGGAGAAGACGGTGTCATGGTGTTCGTTGGATATGTCTCTGGAGAAGGTAATACTGGAGCCTTGAGAGAAATAAAAGCCTTGAAATCAGAAGATTTTATACAGATTGAAACTGGCGATGGCAGGATTTTAAGATTTAAGGTTAAGAATATATCAACGCGCGATACTAATGAAACAAATTTTGATGATTTATTAAAACCGACCAATGACCAAGATAAAGAAGCGATTAATATTATCACGTATAGCGATATAGATGGTTCCGACAAGGAACTCGCAGCTAAGCGTTACGTGGTTTATGCTGTGAAAGAATAAATTGACCTCTAGTAATAAATGAGCGTATAGTAATTATTAGGATTATTTGCAGGTTTTTGAGGGCAGAATCCGATTTTGATTTTAATTTTCGATATTCAGATTATTGTTTCAACTAATGAAGTGATAGTGATTGTTGTATAGTAATCTGCACCGATAGAAAGGAATGACATGGATCCAATTACCATTGTTCTGGCTATTGCTGGAATTGGTGTAGGTTTTGGTGCAAGTACCGTTGTAACCAAGAAAAAAATAGGAACAGCCGAAGCTGAGGCAGACAAAAAACTAGAAAAAGCAAAGAAAGAGGCCGCAAAGCTTGTAGAGCAGGCCAAGAGCGAGGCTAGTGAATTGGCCGAGCAGGCAAGGAAAGACGATAATGCTAGGCGGAAAGAGTTCAAAGATATTGAAAATCGTCTGCTTAAGAGAGAAGAGACTCTCGACTCCAAATTAGATGATCTTGATAAAAGGACAGAAAAACTTCGCAAGGGCGAAGATGAGGTTGAATCATTAAAAAATGAGATTCGTGAAATCAGGGTTAAGCAGCAAGAAAAATTGGAAAAAATTGCTAAGCTGACCAAGAAAGATGCCGCAGATAAACTTTTACAAATGACCGAGCGAGACATACGAGGTGATTTGACTGGGCTTATAGCTAAGCTTCAGGACGAAGCTAAAGATCTTGCCGAAGAGAAAGCGGCATACGTAATAACTTCCGCTATGGAACGAATGGCTAGTGAGGTTACGGCTGATCGAACAATCGCTTCTTTGAAGTTGGAAGATGACGAAATGAAAGGACGAATAATTGGCAAGGAAGGCCGTAATATCCAGGCGTTACAACGTGCGACCGGCGTAGATATTATGGTTGACGATACTCCCGGAATGATAATACTTTCAAGTTTCGACCCAGTTAGACGTGAAGTAGCCCGGCAAACTCTTGAGATGTTGATGAAGGACGGCAGAATTCACCCAGGACGTATAGAGGAAGTTGTGGAAAAAGCGCAAAAGAATGTACAGAAAGATGTTATGCGCGCTGGTGAAGATGCAGCCAGAGAAGTTGGTATTATCGGTATTCCAAAAGAAATTTTACAACTCCTTGGAGAGCTAAAATACAGAACTAGTTATGGGCAAAACGTTCTAAAGCATAGTACCGAAATGGCCCACATCGCTGGGATTATTGCAGAAGAAGTTGGTGCAGATGTAAAAACATCAAAGTATGCAGCACTAGTCCACGATTTAGGAAAGGCTTTAACGCACAAAGTCGAGGGCAAACATCACCATATCAGCGGCGAAGTGTTGCGTAAATATGGCGCACCAGAAGCAGTAGCTCTGGCGGCAGAACAGCACCACGATGATGTCGAGGCGACAACTGTAGAGGCCCTTATTGTAAGGGTAGTTGATGCTATTAGTGCTGCTCGTCCAGGTGCTAGGAATATCAGTGCTGAAAACTTTGCAGAGCGAATGAAGGAATTAGAGAACGTGGCTAATGGATTTAAGGGTGTTGAAAAATCATACGCCATTAGCGCCGGTCGCGAAGTTAGAGTTTTTGTAAAACCAACCGATATTGATGACCTTGGCGCAATCAAGCTTGCTCGTGATATAGCCACGAAGGTTGAAAGTAGTATGCAGTACCCAGGCACAATCAAGGTTAATGTTATACGCGAGACTCGAGCAGTAGAGTTCGCTAAATAGTATTAATTTTCTAGGTAACTTATGATTGCGATTTGGTTTGAATCTCATGCAATAACCACAGACGATGAAGCGAGGTTGGTGAGTTGTTGGAACGATGTCGATTTGTTCGAACTTTAAGAAAGGCCGACCTTGCAAACAGGCTAGGAGTGCATTTTACGATAGTAAGCTCAAATTTAAGTTGTTAAAATATTAGTATGCAAGGAAATGTGAGGTGTTTTCAGGCGTTAAGTCTACTTAGAAGGGAGAAGGATGAAGCTGACTAAATTTGTACATTCATGTGTTCTAGTGGAGCATAGCGGGAAGGCAGTTTTGTTTGATCCTGGAATATTTAGTTGGGGCAGCGGTACTGTTGACGTATCTGTATTGCCGGGCCTGGATGCTGTTGTAGTTAGCCATAAACATGCCGATCACTTTCACAAGCCGTTTGTGAAAGAATTAATACGAAAATTCCCTGATGCTCAATGGGCCGCACCGTTAGATATGCATGCTGACCTGCAATCATGGGGGGCGAAAAAAATAACGAATCAGTCGGTCAATGACTTAGATATCAATGAGATAGAGCACGCAGTTGTCGAACCGTTTGGCATACAGGTACACAATCTAATTACACATTTTATGGATCTAGTAACGCATCCTGGCGATACGCATAATTTTACAGAAACCAAAGACATACTATTATTGCCAGTGCAGGCACCTTGGGGGACAACAATCAGAGCTATTGAATTAGTAAACCAACTGAAGCCGAAATATATTCTTCCTATACACGATTGGATGTGGAATAACGATTGGCGAGAGAACGCCTATAATAGGTTTGAAGATCTCTTTGCTAATTCTGTAACAACTTTCTTGAGGCCTGTTGACGGCCAGTCGATTGAGGTTAGTTTGTGAAATTCTTATATATAGGTGATGTTATGGCGGGGCCAGGTATTCAATCTGTAAGCGAGAACTTACCTAGGGCAAAGAAAATTTATGAACCCGATTTTGTTATTGTGCAAGCCGAGAACGTAAGTGATGGCAAAGGTATGACAGTTGCCGACATGAAACATCTGCAAAAAGTAGGAGTCGACTTTTTTACAGGGGGTAATCATACTCCAGCAAAAATTGAAATCGAAAGCTTGCTAACAGATCCAAATTCTCCAGTCATAGGCCCTGCCAACATGCCTGATTGCCCAGGTCTTGGCTACAAGTACGTCGGTGCTAAGGGTAAGAAGATAATGATAATAACTCTTATGGGTAGCAAGGTGGGCAGGGAGATCAATATAACAAACCCATTACAAAAGATTGATGAGATTCTAAGTTTGCGTGATGATGGCACGGATTTTACTATTGTAAATTTTCATGGAGATTTCAGTAGTGAAAAACGTATTATCGGATATTATTTAGATGGTAAAGTAACAGCTGTAGTCGGTGATCATTGGCATGTCCCGACGGCCGATGCAATGATCTTGCCGCAAGGCACAGCGCACGTCACGGATGTAGGTATGTGTGGTAGTCTTCATTCCAGTCTAGGTGTCACCCTAGAATCGGTTGTTCCTAGATGGAAGGACGGTACAATAACTACAAATGAAATTGCTACCAAACGACCATTTCAGTTTAATGCAGTCTTGTTTGAGGCGAATAATAAAGGCCTGGCTAATTCTATCAAAAGAATCCAGAATATAAACTAACTGGTAAAAATCGTATTAATTTTGTATAATCTACTCCTGATAACAAATTGTCAGCAAATTTGAAAACCAAGCAGAGCTGTTTACGAATTTGATAGGAGTTGGCTTTGTAAGTTTGCTTTTGATGATTGCAAATTTATTTTACAATCATCTAGGTAAACTTACTATTACACAACGACGACGGGGTGTGGCGCAGTTGGCTAGCGCGCGCGGTTTGGGACCGTGAGGTCGAAGGTTCGAGTCCTTTCACCCCGACCATTCAAGACAGCTTGAGCCTTTTCCAGTTTGGAGAAGGCTTTTGTCATCTGATAGGACACTACTTTTTGTTCGTCTACGACTAGGTTCAAAAAGATTATTCGACATATACGGTCTTTTGCGACTTCATTGGCTGCCTTCACCTTAGAACCAGCGTTTTTAGCTAGGTTCAAAAATTGTTCAATGCTTAGCAGCTCTTCCTCTGGATCGTTTAAGGTGTCTCTTGAATCTTTAATTTGTTGCTCTAGGTCTTTGCGTTCTGCTTCCAATTTTTCAAGCTGCTCATTATTCACTTTCCAGACAGGGCTGTCCTGTTTGTAGTCAATGAGCCTTAACCCAATGTTTTTAATCCTTCGTTTGGTTGCTTTTAATGCACCCTCTTTGCTGTTTATTTCAGTTCTAAGTTCGAGCCGTCTTTTATCTGCTTGAATCGTTAGGTTGTCATGATAATACTGATAATCCTTTTCTGTAAGTTCTATCCCTTTTTCCAAGAGCTTGTAAATGAAATTAAATATCACAATCGCTCGTATAGACTTCTTCTTGCGAGGACAACTTTCACTATTACATCGGTAGTACAAATAGCGTTTACCAGCTCTAGCTTTCGAAGCAGCAGGACCCATACCTAGACCACAAAATGAGCATTTAATGAGCCCACGAAGCGGGTAGTACGTTTTTCGCCTATTAGTAACAAGTGGTGATTTGGTGGCTCTGTTGATACGTTGAACTTCATTGAAGTCTTCTTCACTTACTGCTGGCTTAAAATCGTATGCGTCCAACAGCGAAACATTTTTCTTAGTTTGAATTAGAACGCCGTAATAAAATGGGTCTCGGAAAACATCACTCAAAATCTGAAAGGTCATAGTGATTTTTTCGCCATACTTCTTTGACTTCGTACTTTTAATTACACGACCATAACCTTGCTCATTCATGTACTCTGCAATTTCCCGTAAGCCAGTCCCGTTCTTTCGTAGCTGCCATGCTTCTACAATGAGGTCGTAGTTTTTACCGTCAGGAACATATATGCCCTCATCAGTACGGACATATCCATGCTTGGGCGTTCCTGATGATTTACCCTCTTTCAATGCTCGTTTATGACCACGTTTTACGTTTTGAGATAAATTAGCGGAATAGTAAGTAGACAGTGTAAATGAAATTCCAAGTAGCATTTTGCCACTGGCATCGTTGGTAAAGTAATGAGTACAGAACTTGAGGTCTTGAATGTATTTATCATCAATCAAGCCAAAAATTTTGCCACCGTCTTGCATGTTTCGTGCCAATCGGTCAGGGTGCCAAGCTATGATGCCATTCACCTTTCCTGCTTGTAGGTCGTTGAGCATATCTTTGAAACGATCCCGCTTAGGATTGTCAGGTATTTTTGCCGAAGCCTTATCTTCGTAGTAGGGCTTAGCTAGTCTAATCCCAAGTTTTGCAGCTAGTTCCTCACACTCGGCAATTTGGTCCTCAACAGAACGTTGTTGGCGTTCTTTATCGTCTGTAGATTTACGAACATAAAGAGCATATTTCAGTTTTGTTATGTCTACCTGTTCTTCTTGCTCGTTCTCCATATTCTAATTGTACCGTAAAGAGTTTTGACGGGCTGAAGTTATCGTCATTACAACATTACCTCAGAAAAAAATTTGGGAGCGGTTGCTAAGCATTTACAGATACAAAAAGATGAACGAGAATACCCTCTGGAACGCACGTAGAGCGTCTATGACGAGCTTTAACGCAGGAGTTAAAGAAACCCCCACCTGTCATAATTAGAGTAGGGGTTATTCAAATAAATAAGGAGATTTATGACTGCGAAAAAAGCCATAGGCAGACCACTAAAAATGGACTCTAGAGTTATAACTAAGCTGATAGCAGCGATACAAACCAACTCTAATATTACAGACGCTTGTAGATATGCGGGTATTAGTAGGGACACGTTCTATCGACACATGAGTAACAAAGTATTCGCCGAAAAAATGGCAACAGCTAAAGCGAATCAGAACAAGTTGATGATGAGTTTTCTGACAGTCTGGTGACCTAACTAGTTCCGTTTGCTGTATTTTTAAGAGTTTTACTGTAAGAAAATTTGTGCCGATCCATAATCCTCATGCTTGCAGTTTTGTAAATGACGGTGATAATAAGTAGTAGATTGGAGAAATATATGGCATCAGGTGAACAATTATCAGTTAGTACAGAACAATTCGAAGCACAGACCTTAGCATTAGTGGCAGAGCAAGCTCAAGTAACACGTGACTATGTGGCAGGTCAGGTTGATGACTGGCAACAGCTACCACTGCTCGCACTAAGGGCTAATGGGAAAAATGGTTGGAGTTCCCAACTTTCTATGACATCTGAGTATGGAGTTGTTAGAGTTGGGAGTGGTAAGCATTTTGCTGACAATCCTGAACAGCGTCCTGTAGGTTTATATGGAGTTTATGTAGATTGTTCTTCTGGTAACTTATTGCGTTTATTCGGTGACAGAGTTGCAATTTCATCACCAGAGGCACTTGCAGATGACAATGAAGTGTTCCACCTATGGGCTACGCAAGCTGCACTCGGCAAGCTCAGTGTATTGTCGGCAAAGACACATATTGAATCTTTGGACAGACAGATTAGAGAGCCATTAGGAAGCTGGCGAACACTGGAAGAGGAAGATACAAGACTTGCAGGTATCACGGAAGAAATCTCAAGACGAGGGCTGACAAGCCGTTTCGTTCGTGGCTAGAGTGTTCCTTACAGCCGTTATTAAGATAAAAATCCAATTATTTTATAATATGTAAAATAACAGGGGTGGGCGAAAATAACATAAGCACTTGACAAGCGTCTTTGTCGCTAAAAAATACACTCTACCCCTGTTAGGGTACGACCGACAACGTATATTGTGCGACATATACTGCTTATGCTCGCAACCTACTCCTCTTAGCTATAAAATAGGGTTATGAATCCCCGATGCAGCCAATGCTCACGACCAGCAGTAGCAAGTATGAGCAATCAGAACCTTTGTGTTGAACATGCAGCTATGATGGCAAACATGGTGCAGCGACAACAGGCACAGTCCGCTGCCATGATTAACTACCTAACCGAGCAGATTGAATGGACAATGGGTGTCCCGTCTTCTGGACCACGAATCGCAATACCACAACCACCCCCTACTGTCGTCCATCGTGGCAACGTAACAAACAACCAGTTTAGGATCGACAGAAGTGTTATAGGTGCTGTAAATACAGCAGAAGTAGCTAAGATTGAAGTCTCAATGAATAATATCCAAAATCAGGACTCAACAGCTTTTACTACTGCCATTAAAGAGCTTACAGAGGCGTTTGCTGCAAATGCAGAACTACAAGACAGCAAAAAAGAAGAACTGCTTGAGATTCTTTCATATCTATCGAGTCAGGCAACGTTACCTGAACAGCAACAGCAAAAAACACTTATCAAGCGAATGATAAGTAGAGTCCCACAAATTATCACTACTGCTGCTGACCTCACTACGCTCTGGGTTGCTCACCACCAAGCACTAAGCAGTTTCTTTAATCTGCCACACTAGAGCGTTATACGCCCACCGTTGTTATCTGATATTGTTGTTTCGTTAAGCTGAGCAAGAGTGCTCTTTTCATCAACCTCTTGAAGTAGCTTCATAAGCTCTGCTAAGGTTTGACCTTGCTCAACCAGAGTAGACTGGGCTTTACCCATATACAACCCCAGCCGATGTTTTGGTTCGGCTCGTTAGTTTATATATGGGTGACCAAGACTAGTGTCTTACTGGTCGCTGCATCGCACCCTGATGCAATCGTTCTCATCTATAATTATACTCTTTTTGCTTATGTTTTGCAAGAGCAAATACAATATAGCTGGTTCAAACGCAAGCTGGTTAATGATTATTAGTAAGTATATATCTTGCCACTTATCTGATTAGCAGACTCGCTGTCGTCAATCGTTGCCATTACTGGTGCAGTGTTTCGTTCATACTTCACGGTGTCCCAAGTTTCGTTTAAGGTGTTAAGTATACCCGCAAAAATTGGTTCAACATTATTCGCCTTTGAGCGACCATGATCGAAATCATTGGATTTAAGGAAACCTGCATAGGGTTCTTTTAATTTGAAGTCAGTTACTTCAATTTGGTAATAGTATTTTTGGGTCTAATTGAGCATTTGTGCTATCCCTGTGGATTTTGCTATTTATCCCTGTTATTATTTAGTATACATGAAAGCATTTATTTTTGACCCTCTTTGGGACGACCTAGTAACACCCGACCTACTGGAAGTACTCAAGCAAGCTAATGTAGATATTGTGGTTACTAAAGTCATTGCTCCGTTAAGTGATTGCAAAGAGTTGTTTGAGGGTGATGAGGACAGGTTTTTATGTGTGAACCCTGACTATGTTGGCTGGAAGCTGAAAAGCGAAGACTATGAAAAGATTCCTAACTTAAAGGGTATATTCACTGAATCCACTGGTTATGAGTGGGTTGAACCAAAAGCAGCTAATAGACTTGGTATACCGATTTGTAACATAGTGGCTTTCAATACTCAGGCAGTTGCTGAATGGGCAGTTATGATGATGTTC
The DNA here is from genome assembly GCA_046350695.1 of Saccharimonadales bacterium (SeqCode). Classification (GTDB taxonomy): domain Bacteria; phylum Patescibacteriota; class Saccharimonadia; order Saccharimonadales; family JACQNP01; genus JAGQNP01. Next base: position 27,992 of record JAXLZX010000003.1, read on the forward strand.
AACTTAGCACGTCAGACGCCACGCTTAATCAAAGATGGTTTCCCGTTAGATTTTGATAAGGACTTCTCTAAGTATCGAGGCATACAGCTTAAGGGCAAAACAGCAGGTATTATCGGACTAGGAAACATTGGTTCAGCCATTGCAGAACGCTGTGCGGGACTGGGCATGAATGTAGTGTATTGGTCACGCTCCTCAACCAACGACAAGTATAAGAAGCTGTCATTGGAAGAGTTGCTGTCTACAGCAGACGTTATACTTCCTGCCACTGCTAAGAATGACGAAACTGTAAAGCTTGTTAATGACGATATGATTCGCACCATAAAGAAAGACGCTATGGTAGTAGATATTGTTCACGCTATGTTTAATCATCAGCTACTCGTTGATATGGTGGCTTCTGGTGATTTGTATGGCTATGGTTTTGAGGGCGAACCAAAAGACTTTGCTAAGTTTGAAGGCAATGTCTGGGCCGCCCCTGCTTACGCTTGGGCTACTTATGAGTCTATGTATAACAGCGTAGCTAAATTGGTTGATAATATCGTAAGTGCCAGTAAGGGCGAGTTTCCAACAAGGGTAAATAAGTGAAACTTTTACTTACATCGGGGGGACTAACAAACCCAAGTATTTGTAAGGCTCTAGAAGACTTGGTTGGCAAACCTGCTAAAGAAACCAAAATTGGTTTTATCCCAACGACTGATAAATTTAATTGGTTAAAATCTTAGTTCAAGTATGATTGATTGGCAAGTATACACAGCGTTTGGCACACGGGTATCGCAAAAAGGAACAAATCACGACAGTGCATTCTCTAACGGTACGCCTCATGGTGCATCACATATATGGATTTGGAAAAGAGAAAATGACCAAATCTATCTTCTATTTCAAGTAAGCTCTAGGAATGTCTCCTATAAGGGGGGATGTTAGATATATCAGCAGCAGGACACGTTGATTTAGGCGAGACTGAGTTAGAAGCAGCAAAACGAGAGACGGCAGAAGAATTGGGTGTCCAGTTGAAAGATGATGATTTATATTTTGCTGGTGTCGAACACTATCAACGAAAGACTGAAGACAGTCATAAGGATGAGTTTAGATTTGTTTACACAGTTGAATATCACGATGGAATGGAGTTCGTATTCCCAGACGGTGAAGTGGATGGAGTTGAATGGATTGAAGCAAGCTCTCCAGTAGAAATACTCAGTCGGGGTGACTTTACTGAGCGATTTGTGCAACACACAGAACACTACTTCAATATAGTGTTTTCAGGTATTAGTGGGCAGTCTTTAGTTGGTACAAATCACGACATTGTATAATAGGTTTTTTAACAGGGGTGGGCGAAAATAACATATCACGATATATGGCAGGTCAGGGCTTTGACGGTCCAACTGTCTATAAACAGAGCAAAGTAGCAGGCGATACTGGACCAGGTTACACTGAAATAAGTAAGAACGACAAAGTGCTAGTCTACAAAGACATTAATAATTATCCTGTAAAAGCTAGTAGTGATGGCGAGGGCTGTAGCCCAATAACGCAAGCACAAGCAGACGAGGCTAATGCTTTTGCAAACTTCTTTCATCTTGCCGTAAATTATTCTAATGACAAAGTAAAAGGTGTAAATGGGCAGTTTGACGCTCGTAAGGGTGACTATACCACTGTAAGAGAGCAACTCATAGATACTTTGAACACCATAAAATAATCTATGTCGGTAAAATAACATACAACTTTTAGTCAAATCTTCCACTTGGTCATTTCGTCAAGACCGAACATGGGTAATTAATTATAGCTGTGTAATTCAAGTTTCATTTAGTTAGCTTTTTAGATTCCGCAGAGCTTGAGATACACCTGTTTGCGCTGGTACGTCTAGTATCACGACTATTTAATTATATTTAGAATTTGCTGTCAGTTCAATTTTGCTCTGTTGATATTATTGTAACGAGCAGCCTTAAGTTATATTTGCGGCATACTTAATTCAACCATACTTATGTATGTTAAATTAAGCTGTCAATGGATTCATGTAAGTTATATAGCCACCATATTATGTATATACAAATTCCAACACCTATGTAGTCCATAGCGAATAAATTTGTAACACCCTCACCGACCATCAACATTCCGGTTAGTATTACTGTCCATTTTGCGATTATTACATTACTGGTATTCAATAGAATAAACCCTACAGTAATCAGTATTAAGAATCCGACTAACTTGATAAAATCTTGGTAATGCACTGTTTCGGTAACAATACCCATTGATTTAGCGATATATGCTTTAAAGAACTGAGTGTAGATTATTCCTACTACAGATAGACCGATAATGATATATGCAATTTTCTTTAAATCAGGCACTCGTTCTGCGATCTTCTTTTTTCTTTCAATTTCTTGGGTGGCTAAAAGTAGAGAAACATCAGGATTGTAGTACTTGTTTTGGTTTTGATTTTTGTCATCCACAGAACTATTTTACCAGACAATAAGTAATATGATTTTCCATTACCTAGAATTTAACTATAATATTAACAATGGCAGGGTGGAAAGGGCATATTGTTGGAGCGGTAGCAGTAAATACAGTTTATATTGCCGGAATACAGTTTGCACCAGGCAACACATTTGCGACAACAGACGTACTACTTGCGGACTGGCAGTTTATAACGGCATTATATGTAGTTGCTATTTTATTTGGGCTTTGGCCTGATGTAGATACCAACAGCAAAGGACAGGACATATTTATTGGAACGGCATTTATTGCCGACATCCTTCTTATTTTGAGTGGACGATTCGAGGCAGCAGCATACTTAGGTCTTGTAGCGATGACGCCAATTGTTGGTAAACATAGGGGTTGGACACACAGTAAATGGGCGATGCTTATTGTTCCTTTGCCACTCTTTCTTTTGCCATATTTTAATAATTTGAATTATCCCTCAGTGCCGTTTCTTATATACTGGGCAGCGGTTGGCGGTTACTTTAGTCATTTATTGCTCGACGGTAGAATAACTAAAAAAATAAGAGTTAAATCGAAACAATCCTGGTAGTCTCTACTGTGTTTTATCGACTCTATATTTTACTGTTATATACGCGATCGTTAAGATTGCTACGACAATACAACAGTACAAAATCCATTCGCCAAATATTGTATAAAGTGTTTTGGAGTTATTTTTATAGAACGAAAAGTCTGTAAATTTTGAATCAATATTACCTGGTCTTACAATATAATCACCATTATTATCTAGTACAAATGCCGGTGCACCTCTCGATGCCTGAATATAAGTTCTTTGATTTGCGATTGAATGGAATCGTGCCATAGATAATGATTGTTCGAAGTAAGCTTTTGACTGATTAAAAATTACTAATGAGGCACTATTTGTGAGAACCTCTGCACCATCATTAACTAGCTTTCTATAATCGTTCCTGCTGAGTATTCCCGAGCATGCCACAGGTCCGATTACTAATTTATCTGACACGTGTGTTTTTACAGCCAATCCTTTTGACAGTTTCCTAGTTAGATTAAAATTGTCTACATACTTTGATTTACCGATGACAGCGTATATAGCGCTAACAACATTTGGCATATATTCACCGGTGGGTATAAGTAATTTTTTAGTTTGACTTTCCCTAACGATTCCAGAGCCATCTCGGAATCTAAGGGTACCATATCGTTGTGATTTCTCACCACCGTCTACATCAACACTGATGCCGTTGTCTGAAAGCCGATTATTCACAAATTTTTGGACAGTACGACCGTTACCTTTATTAAAGAGTTCAGAATATTCGGTCAACACGATCAGGTCTTTCGGATTGGGATTTTCATTTTCTATCCAATTTTCTTCAAAATAGTTATCATTCTGAGCCGTACTGCTCTGTACACTGCCCCATCTAAGGTCTGTTTGGTTATTTTGGGTATGTGAAGTAAAATAACCAAGACCAATCAATAATATGAAAATAGATCCATATAATACTAATTGTTGATATGATTTATAAAAAATAACAGAAGTAAGCATTACGGATAAACTTATAACAATAAAGCTCAATCCATACATTCCAATGAATTGACTTAATTTCGAGAGAGGGGATTGCATGACCGAAAGTCCAAGGCTGCCAAAATTCCAATAGTCGCCTATACTCCCTCCTTTTCCATATGCATAAATCGAAAAAACTATACTTCTGAAATATTCACATACAACCCAAATGATAGGCAGTAATATTATACTTACTCTCCTGTCGTTAAAATTGAGTTTACACAAATAAATAAAAATTCCTACCCACAACATGGGAACTGTAATAATCAATGAAGTCAAACAAAGTATAAAGCCAGATGCAAATATTGCTGTTTTTTCAGATATACCTGTAAGCCCATGGATGTTAGCATTGAGAAACCAAACGTAAACACTAGAATGGAAGGCTACATAAAATAATAAAGCCGATAAAATATGTTGTTTTAATGTTTGTATTTCTGATAAAAAAATTAAGCAATAAATGAATGGAATCAATAATACGGGCAGCAAGTAACTAGGGATAATTCCGCTAAATGTACAGCCTGAAAGTAACCCACTTAGAATTAATGTATAGTTAGCTATGGATTTTCTATTTAATAACGAATCAAAGTTTACGCGTCGCTCTTTTTTATATTCACTGTGCGACATTGATTAATTGTTAGTTACATCTTGGATATCTTGCGAAAATAGCAACATGAAAATTCTTGCCATCACTGGTTCTCGTCCAGACTCCGTGACCAACACAATTCGCTCTGCTATCTAGGATGTTTGCTCTGTGACCGGGGCTCTTCATGTAAGCTGCTTCAAGTCCCTGTACTGAGCCTGGGTGCATTCCTACATTTTCGGCACCTAGTGTCCAATATCCAAGCGATAATCCACACTCATTGAGTTTTGCGGTCATGGTTGCAGGAAGAGTATGAAAAATATTGCCTGCATCCATCATTTCTTTTGCATGATTCTGGGCGACAGTATTTAAACAATTACTTCGCGTTAAAAGAGCCCTACCGTTTAAGCCCCTATCCCAGTTTGTCCAATCAGCCATTTGGTCTGCATAACTATTATTTTGTGATCCAATTGCGGATGTAGGGGCTGCAGCAGCCTGGACTTTGGGGAGAAGCACACTAGCTATATTTTCTTGAATAGCTGGAACGTATGCTGAGTATTTTTTCTTTTTTTTGGGTATAGAAATAGTTTTCAAATTTGATCGCTGACTAGTCTGTCGTACTTCTTGGCTACATACTTTCGAAAGTATTTTTTCTACTTTGTCGGCTGAGTTGGCCTTTGGCTTTGCTTTTGAATGCAGAGTTGTATTTGACTTATTTTTGGCGGTGAACATAACCCTATCTATGTTACCAACAGACGCTTCATCACTGTTTTCGCTAACCTGATTCTTCTGTTTATTGTAATTAGTTTTCTCTAGTTCCTTTATTATTTTAGAGTATTTTGACTTATCGAGTGTGGTTGTTTTTGCGGTACCTACTGAATTGCCATCATCACAGATAACCGTGCCATCTGCGGTGACAACTTTATAGTTTGAGAATGATTCGTATGCAATAGTGTTTTTTGCTTGGTCTCTGGTGAGAGTCGTGGGCTTATAACTATAAACTCCCGCTACAATATCAGAAGAACGCAAGTCAATTTCGATAGTGTTTGCTGCATTAGCCCCGATTAGTAAAAACACTCCAATAACTCCGAATGCTGCCATGGTTAGAATTAACGCTTTGTGTTTATTGACGAAAGTGAAGTTTTTGGGCTTTTTTCGAGTCATCTTTAAAGCTTTTGTAGTAGACTTAGTTTTTGATATTTTTGTTGCCATTTTGTTTTATTCCTTGATGTTTTACTATGTGCTCATGGTAGTATAGTAGTCTTTATTTGTAAAATAGCAATGTTTTTCTTATCAAAGAAAGTCATACTCGTTTGATATTATTTGATATTATATGAATATAATGAGCAATTTTAGTGCGAAGATTATAGGTAAAGTGCATAGAATCGGTACCTTCGTACGTGCGGGTAAACCGAATGTAAATTACTCAAGTCTGTCTATTTGGACGGCAGCCATTGCAGCATTTCCAGTTAGCATTGCTGGAATCGACGCAAATAGTAAGGCAGGGAACTCTTGGTAAATACAGATGGTAGTCCAACTTCATCACTTACTTCAGCTCATAGTCAGGCAGTGGCCGTGCCAACCAATATAGTAATTAATAAATACATCCCTGCAGGAACAAAACATTACGGCGTTTTGAATAAGTAAGTGACGAAAATTAATCCTACATAATACTGTTTATTTCATTATTGCAATAGATAAAATTTTGTTGTGATTATAGAAATTGTTTATATTGATTATGCTTATTAATTGGTATAATTGAGTAAATGGAAAAACTTGGACATAATGACGGTAAACAAGTTGGATCTTTTAAGGAGTTTATTGTTCCGTCAATAAATGAGCTGATACTTTACTGTACAATTTCTGTTACGTTTCTATTAGTCTTTAACTACTCAATTATTTGGAGTTTTTTAAATAATTTTTCTGGTATTAGCATCTCAGAATCGAATGAAGCTATAAGTACTCAACTTAATGAGCTCTACCAGTTTAATTTTGCATCAGATTTCTTTGCAAAAGTAGCCGTGTTTGTTTTCTGGGGTATGGTCGGTTCGGTTACCTATATGTTAGTTTGGGCATTATGGCATTTTATACTTAGGTTAAAGGAAGACGTTGAAGACGGTGAACGCGCTAAAAATAAGTCAACCTTTTGGCAGTCAACATTTGCTAAGCATACGATAGTATTTATCAGCACGCTAGCTGGAATACTTTATGTCATGATTGCTTTTTATTTGTTTCCAACAGTTATGTCGTTGAGCAGAATGACTCTTTACCATATAAATGACATGGGATATTATGCGTATTTTTTGTCCGCCTTATTGATAATAGTTGTCTATATGTATATTTTTCCTCGTTTATGGCAAACAATCAAATACATTTACGAGATTTATTTTGCTGGGCTTGACGATTAGACTTTGTTTAAAAGTAGGGTTAGAGTAAGTTTATGGTTCAGGTTCTGCTGTCTATTATCTCAATAGGTATAATTGTGATAATCTCGGAACTATTGCTTTACGAGAAGCTTTTTCACGGAGAGTTAGCAAGAAAATTTGTTCATATTTCTACTGGATTAGTTATTGCCAGTTGGGCATTTTATTTAAGTATAGGCCAAATCCAGTTCATTAGTTTAGTTCTACTGGTAGGCGTCATACTGTCTAAGTATTTCAATATCTTCAAATCAGTCCACGGGGTTAAGAGAAAGACGTGGGGAGAGGCATTTTTTGCTATTGGAATAGGGTTAGTTGCTACCTTTGCTCCAAATGCATGGGTCTATGCAATTGCAATATTACACATGAGTTTGGCTGATGGAATAGCAGCTATTATAGGTTCGGCACACGGTAGGACCACATCCTATGAGGTTTTTGGCCATAAAAAAAGTATAATAGGCAGTCTGGCTTTTTATATAACGTCAGTCGTCATTACTCTTACTTTTGTGATCTTGAGCCCCTCAGGTACATTCGAAAATATTGGGCTTATACTTTTCTTGGTACCACTCACGACCACAATTACAGAAAATATTGCATACAATGGCGTTGATAATGTGGTTGTTCCTATGGCTGTCCTGGGTGTTATACAGATGATAAGCAAAATATCAGTCTAGGAAATCTGCGCCTGAAGCGCTGCATTTGATTTCTTGGTACCGTGAGCCCGAAGAGCATAGATGATAACTGTTATATCAACTAGTTCCTGAATAGCAGCACCCTGAACTGCCTTAAATTTACCCGTGGCAAAAATGAGCATTAAGCCTACGCTAATGGATATTCCGATGAAAATAGCTTGGCGAGCAACCTTAAACGTTTGTTTGGCGATTCCTACGCTTGTTGCAACACGCGACACATCATCTTGTAGTATTACTACGTCAGCGGCTTCGCTAGCGGCAGTTGAGCCTCTGGCCCCTAGTGCTATTCCTACATCAGCAGCCGTTAGTACGGGCGCGTCATTCACTCCGTCGCCTACAAATGCCACTGGCTTATTTTTAACACCTTCAACAATATGTATTTTATCGCCTGGAAGGCAGTTAGCTAAAACTTCTTCAATGCCAACATCTTTGGCAATTTTTTCGGCAGTTGCTTTGTTGTCACCGGTAACCATAAGAGTATACTTAACTCCAAACTTCTTTAAAGCCCTCAACATCGATTTGCTTTCTTTGCGGACCTGGTCGGTAAACGTAATATACCCGGCAAACTCATTATTTATAGCGATAAATGTGGCTGTTTGACCAATGTTTTTAGGTGTAATATTGCTTGGAATTTCTATGCCATTTTCTTCAAGCATGCTTAGTCGGCCCAGTAAAACAGTTTTGCCGTTTACGTTTCCTTGAATGCCGTTACCGGCAAACTCATTAACCTTTTTAGTTTTGGCTATTTTAACTTTTTTTTCTAAGGCAAACTTGGATATGGAGCTTGATAGTGTATGGGTGGAGTTAGTCGAAAGCGCTGCTGCGTGTGCCAAAATCTGATCCTTTTTGAATAAACCACTTGAGACGATTTTATCTATCTTGGGGATTCCGACTGTAAGTGTCCCGGTTTTATCGAAGGCGATTGTTTTGGTTTCGGCAAGAACCTCTAAACTGGTTCCATTTTTAACAATAATCCCATGTTTAGCCGAACGACTCATTCCGGAAACTAGTGCTATAGGTGCACCTAGTAATAATGGGCAAGGTGTCGCTACCACAATTACTTCAAGGAATCTAACCGGATCTCCCGATAAAACCCAAGCCGTGCCAGCAATCATGAAGGCAATTGCAGTAAAGGGGATGCTATATCGATCGGCAAGGCGTACGAATGGCGATTGACTATTTGCAGCTGATTTTACCAATTTAATTATTTGCTGGTACTGGCTATCTTCTGCATTGTGTAGTGCGCGAATCACTACCCTTCCCTCGGTATTTACTGACCCGCTAAGGATATTATCGCCTTCTGATTTTTCGACAGGTAAACTTTCTCCAGTTAGGCTGGATTCGTCAAAACTACTTTTACCTTCCAGAATTTCACCATCCACTGGGACTACCTCGCCTGGCAAAACGACAACCCTGTCGCCAACATTTATCTCAGCAGCTTTTATGTCGATAGTTTTATTCCCCTTAATAATATGAGCACTTGTGGGTTTATTCTCCATGAGCGAGGTAAGCTCGGTTTTCGCTCTACCAGCTGCGTAATCCTCGAGCGCCTCTCCACCGGTGAGCATCAAAACAATCACCATTCCAGCCCAGTATTCACCGAGGGCTACTGATGTGACAATTGCGGTGATTGCGAGTAAATCAACACCAAACATTCCTGATCTTAATGTCTGAATCATGCCCCATACCAGTGGCAATGTCGCTATGATTGAACTTACACCAAGCACCCAATGTGCCGCGGTGTCATAACCGGACAGATCTAGGGCGAGGCCAGTAACGAATACTAGCACCACGAAAGAAAGTGCAGTGTAGTCTTTAACAAATCTTATTAATTTTTTAAACATTCTCTCTCCTGTATGTTTATTACGATTTAGTGCTATTATAACAGATATAATCTGGTATAATAGGCAAGTTCCTTCCATTTATGCATTAAGCGGGTGTCGTATAACGGTTAATATACAAGTTTTCCAAACTTGCGATGGCGGTTCGATTCCGCCCACCCGCACCACGTCGTAGTACGCTTCAACCTTGCAAAGTTTTTAGCCACTTGTTTGCTAAAAACTCTACAAGGTCTAGTACGACTACTCCTTACGCTCGGTAAACTTTAATTATAATTAACTGGTTTATCTCGCACTATACAGTCTATTAAACTAAGCGAAGCTGTTTGATAGATTTAGAGGAGTGGGCTTTGTTTGGTAAAAACCCTTGTTGGGCAAATTCATTTTGTCGACAATTGGTTTATCAAACTATTACAAATCGACGATGCGCCCCGGTAGCTCAGCTGGATAGAGCAAGTGGGTTCTAACCATTAGGTCGGGGGTTCGAATCCCTCCCGGGGTACCATTCTAGACGGAGAGCCTCAAGAAGGCTCTTTTTCATCTGTTGAGATATTGTTCTAACCTCATTTAATTGTGCTACGAAGTGTTTTGTATTATCACGCAAGGGTAGCAACCATTCGTAAGGTGTTATTTGGAGTTTGCCATCTATTAGCACTGGGTTCTGACCAAGTGCCAGCAAGATTTCCTTTTTATCAGCAATATCGCCGTTTATGAACTTAGAGTTAGCGTTCATGAACTTACTTATCAGGTTAGTCATGTAGTCATACCAGCCTTCGGTATTCTAATTACTAGTAGCCTGTTGCTTGTGCAGCTCTTTTAATTTAGCCTTGAGTTTGGCGGATTTCTCAATAAATGTATCTTCGTCTACGAGCTTGCGAGTAGACATGTCTAACAGGGTATCAAGCTGGTCTTTTAAGCCCTTTATAGCCTGTTCCTGCATAGTTTCTACACTCTTGCGTTCTGGTATGTCAGCTTGAGCCATTTGGTTAATAGCGTCCATGCTCCAATCGTAAAGTTCTGGTATTAGCTCCCAGTTATTGAGTTCATCTACACATTCCTTGAATAGTTCATCTTCCGTTTTATAGCCATACTTCTTAATCTGACTGCATGGGCGTTCTCCAGTACAGTGATAGTAGGTATTTACATGCGTAACACCCTTAGAGTTAGTACGTTCCTTACTTTGAGCCGTAATCATACAGCCACATTCACCACAGCGTATAAAGCCACGTAGTACGAACTGTTTACGGGTAGCGAAACGCTTGCCACCATGACGACCTAGTAATAGTTGGATTTTGTCGTATTCTTCCATTGTCATTAAGGCTGGAAAGTCTGCTGGATACATTTTGTCTTCATCATAGGGATCGGCACCCAACCAGCGTAGCGGACGTTACGGAACATATAGTAGAGCGATGAACGGCCTATTGGCTTACCGCCAACCTTCTTGATTATATCTCTCGTAGAGGCTTTGAGCACATCAAAACGTTTCCATATTGGCTGTGGCTCTATTGCAGCCAATTCAGGGTTTTTTTCGTACAGTTTCTGAAGCTCGTTAACCAATAGTATGTAGGCTCGGTTAATTTCTTGTATGTCTTCGTTTGGTGAAAGCCCAGCATTATCAACCAAGTAGATATTCATAATCATACCCATGACAAGTAAATTCAGTTCACGAGCTACAGCGTAGTCGTTAACAGCCCCATCGTGTTTGGTTGCAGCATCTCTCATTGGTTGCTGATTATAGGGTATTGGCTGTAGAGAGGTATATAGGCACTGGTGGTTGGTGGTAGGATGGAGTTGTTATGATTCTGCTAATAATTCCGCTAATTGCATGTCTTCTGGTGGTTATTACTAGTTTTAGCAAAAAGCATCCATCGCCGAGAAACACAGCCCAGCACCAGCAAGATGACGAGCTAGTGGCCGTGATTTTGCCGACTGTCACCAAAGAGAACTGACCAGCCCGAAAAACGCTCGTCTGTCATAATAGTAAGAGAGGGGCTAATACAAAAAGAAGGAGTTTTTATGGCTATAAGTAACCCTGTGGGACGACCACAGTATTAAATATCAGAACCTTGCTGAGGCTGACTGATGCTTTGAAAAATAACTACAACGTCACTGACAGTTGCAAATGGGTGGGTATCTCAAGGAATACGTACTACAGACACCTGGACAATGACATGGCGTTCGAAGCACGAGTGAATTACGCAATAGAGTGCAGAAATAAAGTGTCTTTTAATTTTGACACAATTTTCTAGGTTAACTTGTGATTTTGCACAAGATTTCAAGAAATTGGTGTCACTTAATTAAGGGGAGAAAATTGGCGTTATGGGTCAAAAATCTGGCGGAAAATTATATACGGCATGACCCTCGTTATATATCGTGCTCTAGATGAACGGGCTTTAATACCCTCTGTAAGCTATCCAGGGGTCACAGGAGAGGTTTTAGGACAAAAGTTAGGTAAGGTTACACGTTGAAAATAAGTTGTGCTTTGACATCATTTTGTTCATTGACAAGCTTATGCTTGGGTTTCCCGTAACAAGTGTTTATAATTCTCTCTAAGAATATGAGTGAGAGCCTACACAAACCTACTATTGCTATATTAGCCTCAGGAAGTGGCTCTACCGCCGAGGCATTTATTCACGCAACTCAAGACGGCCGTGTTTCGGCAGAAGTTGGTCTAATCGTATGCAACAACCCACCTGAAAAGGCTGGAATCTTTGCTAGGGCTGCTAAGTTAAATGCACTCTATGGACTTGATATTGAAACTGTAGAGATTAGTGGTCGTACACACCCCGATGGGAATGTTGGTCGTGGACAAACACTTAGCGAATCATCTGCTATTTGCAAACGTATTAGTGACGGTGGCTTTGCTCACGTAGCTCTTATGGGTTATATGAAAATGGTTCGTGGTGAACTTATTGAGGAGTACGGCTGGCAGCCGACCTATGATTCCATCTACCAAGCTAGAATGACCAATACCCACCCAGGTCCATTGCCAGAAACAGAAGACACGTACGGTATACATACTTCTGAACGAGTTTTAGAACTAGGTATGCCAGCTTCACGCCACACTGTTCACTTAGTGGCTGACGGTATTGATAGAGGCCCAAAGATTGCCGAACACCCAGTTGAAGTGATTGAGGGCGATACGGCACAAAGTTTGTTTGACAGAGTTCAGATAGTAGAAAAAGTAGCGTTGCCATACGTTATAGGTAAATTCATAGACGAACAAGGAGACTATCTTGGCAATTCATGAGATTAGGGTCACGCCGATTGAGGGTGACCCAACTGGTCACGAAGTTCAGCAAGAAGCGGAACGCACACTAGGTTTGGACAGTTTAGAAGCTGTTAGGACAGCAAGAGTATATCGTGTTCAGGGAGTTAGCGAAGAAGAAGCTCACACACTAGCAGGACAACTTTTTACAGACCCAGTGAGTGAGCAATACAGTTTAGACCAACCAGTAGGTTTTGAAACTCCTCACGTTGTTGAAGTAGCGTATAAGCCTGGCGTTATGAACCCAGAGGTATCTTCAATTATGAAAGCCGCTCAAGACCTAGGCATTAGCCCACAAGCAGTTGATTCTTCAAGAGAATATGCGTTTTTCGGTAATGTAGAACCAGCTCAAGTTGATGGTGTAGTTGGACGATTACTGATGAATAAGACCGTGGAACAGGTTGTTACCGAAAAGCCATCATCACTAACCTTTGAAGGAAGTGTTGGACCCGTCAATATTGTACCGATTAGAGAAGCTTCAGTTTCGCAATTAGCAGAGTTATCAAAAGATAAGCTATTCCTTAACGATGAAGAAATGGTTGTTGTCCAAAAACACTTCCGAAAGCTTGACCGTGACCCAACAGATGCTGAACTTGAAATTATCGCTGCACGTTGGAGTGAACACTGTGGACACAAGACATTCAACGCAAAAGTTGTAGTTGATGGTGTCGAGAAAGAGCCGTTATACACACGAATCAAGAATGCAGCCGAAGAGCAATTCGGGGACTTAGTCGTTTCTGCATTTGGGGACAATTCGGGCGTTATGAGGTTTTATGACGGTCAAGCTATATGTGGCAAGGTAGAAACACACAATAGCCCGTCAGCTATTGAGCCTTATGGTGGTGCGATGACGGGTAGTGGTGGTGTGTTCCGTGACATTATGGGGACTGGTCAAGGTGCCAAGACAATCATATCTACCGACATGTTCTGTTTTGCCCTACCTGACCTTGATGAGGGTCTTTTACCTTCTGGTACTTTGCACCCTGATTACCTACAGCGGCGAGTTGTACAAGGAGTGCGGGATTACGGCAATCGTATGGGTATCCCAACGGGCAATGGCTCTGTACATTATCACGAAGACTTTAGGGCTAAGCCTACTGTAATAGTCGGAGCATACGGCATTATGCCTGAGGCACGTGCTGAAAAGGGCGAACCACTCGTTGGCGACCTAGTTGTTATTATTGGTGGCAAAACAGGTCGTGATGGTATACACGGTGCGACTTTCTCATCAGGCGAAATGACTGACCGTACAGCCAACGTGAATTCAAGTGCAGTACAAATCGGAAACGCTATTGAAGAAAAGCGTATGTTTGATGCCCTAATTGAAGCAAGAGATTTGGGATACATTCGTGCATTAACCGATTGCGGTGCTGCTGGATTCTCATCTGCTATCGGTGAAATTGGTGAGAACGTAGGTTTAACCGTAGACATCAGCAAGGCACCGCTTAAATATCCAGGTCTAGCTCCTTGGGAAATTTGGCTTAGTGAATCACAAGAACGTATGGTTGCAGCAATATCACCCGACAACATAGAGGAGTTTCTTGCTGTTAGCCGTAAATACAATGTTGAATCTACCGTACTTGGCGTATTTGACGGTAGCCATACTCTAACCGTGAACTACGGCGAGCAAAATGTTGCAGAACTTGACTATGAGTTTTTGTCTGACGGTCTACCGCAACGTGTTATGCAAGCACATTGGGAACGGGTTGATGTACCTGAAGTAACACCTGATATTCCACAAAACGAACAAGAGTGGGTTGATAGAATTAAAGCTGTTTTGTCCCACGGTAACGTGTGTTCCAAAGAACCTATAGTCAGACAATACGACCACGGAGTTCAAGGTGGCAATGTTGTTTCGCCATTTGGCGGAATAAAGCAAGATGGACCAAATGACGCCTTGGTTGTACGACCAATACTTGATAAGCCTTATGGTGTAGTTCAATCTCACGGCATGAACCCAATACTTAATAGATTAGACCCGTTTGAAGGGACAGTTTGGGCGATTGCAGAGGCGGCTGCAAATTATGTTTCTGCTGGCGGTAACATTGACGAAGCGGCAGCAGTCGGTAATTACATCTGGCCATTTCCAGATGAAGAAGCCATGGGTTCGCTAGACCGTTCGGTTGACGCTGCCGTAGAAATGATGCACAGGTTAAAGCTTCCTGTTATATCGGGCAAAGATAGCCTTTCATCAACATACCGAGGTAAAGAAGGACAAGTTATCAAGATTCCACCTGTCTACACAATGTCTATATTTGGTCGTATTCCTGACGTAGAAAAGACTATGACAAGCGACATAAAGCAAGCTGGTTCAACCTTGGTATTAGTAGGAAATCTAGGTGAAGGCATGGCAGGGTCGGCTTATTATGACGTTGTAGGCGGAAGTAGCAACAACATACCACTTGTTGATAAAGAAACTTTACCAGCCGTGCTTGGTTCAGTACATCAAGCTATAGTCGGCGGTAAAGTCCTTGCGTGTCATGATGTGAGCGAGGGTGGTGTAATCTCGGCTGTTGCAGAAATGTGCTTTGGTGGCAATGTTGGCGTAGAACTCGAACCTAGTAATGTGTCAGCTGCTCGAATGGATAAGTTCCTGTTTAATGAAACGGCTGGCTGTTTTGTAGTCGAAGTTGAAAGTGACGAAGTAGCACACGAACTATTTGGCAATGTTCCATATCAAAAGCTAGGTCAAACAACTGCTGATAAAACTATAGAGGTGCGTCAGCAAAATGGAGTTGTCTTTAGCGTAGCAACAGACGAACTTAAGGGTGCGTGGCAAGCACCTATGAAAGGTATTTTTCACTAAATGAGTAACCCAGAAGTATGTGTGCTAAAAACAGATGGCATTAACTGTGATGAAGAAATGGCAAATGCTTTTCAAGTAGCTGGAGCTACACCTGAAACAGTACACGTCAATCAACTGCGTAGTGGCGAGCGTCAGCTTGACCAGTACGGGGTTTTAGCAATACCTGGCGGCTTCTCTTACGGTGATGATATTGCTTCGGGTAAGGTGCTAGCAACGGAACTTACATCTTATCTATCCGACCAGCTACAAGACTTTGTTGATAAAGGTAAGCCTATTATTGGAATCTGTAATGGGTTTCAAGTGCTTGTTAGGACTGGATTGCTACCAAATCGTAGGCTAAATGAACAGCAAGTAACACTTGCCGATAATGAAGTTGGAAGATTTGAATGTCGTTGGATTGACCTAGCTGTTGGTCAATCGGCTTGTAAGTTTGTAAGCCCAGAAGACTTTGCCGAGCAACCCATTCCAATGCAAACGGCTCATGGTGAAGGCAGATTCTTTGGTAGTGATGACGATATTCGCCAGCTAAAAGAAAACGGGCAAGTTGTTTTTCGTTATACTACTCCTGATTTAGGACAGCCGAATGGGTATCCTGAAAATCCAAACGGTGCGGTGGACGATATTGCAGGTATCTGTGACCCTGGTGGGCTAGTTCTTGGAATGATGCCTCACCCCGAACGGTCAGTGGCTGCTTTTCACCCACACCGAGTACGCACAGGAACTGCACGAAACGCAGCAAACACAATTTTTAGTAATATCGTTGCTTACGCTAAGGAGATGTAATGGCTGAACAAAGACTACCCATACAAGACGTCAATATAGAGCTTGGCGATGATGTTTCAAGAATGCTTTATGAAGCTTCAAAGCAAACCCACGACAACCGACCTGGCTTACTTGTTGAGTTTCACGAGTCATTTTCTGGGCTACGAGCAATTCCAGGTACAATGCTTAAAGATGTAGATAATATGTATCTTAATCTGGCTTTTGACGGAGTCGGTACAAAAGTTGAAGTGTCAGAAAGGCTTGATGACCACTCGGTTGTCGCACACGATTTGTTTGCAATGGTATGTGATGACGCAGTTGTGCGAGGGGCTGAACCCGTTGCAATAGGCTCAATCTTGGACGTACGGCAACTTAACGACACAGAACATACGAGAACGGCAGTTAGACAGTTATCACAGGGCTATGTTGAAGCAGCTAGGGCTGCTGGGGTAGTCGTTGTTAATGGTGAAGTTGCAGAGCTTGGTGACAGAGTTGGTGGTTACGGTGATTTCAATTACAACTGGGGCGCAACAGTACTTTGGTTTGCTCATAAAGACAGGATTCTAACTGGACATCAGATACAACCTGGGGATTCATTGGTTGGACTTGCCGAACATGGCTTTCGCTCAAATGGCATAACTGATGTACGAAAGGCTATGCTGGAACACTACGGACCACAATGGCAAGATGTAGTGGTTCAAGAACTTGGCGAACTTTCACTAGGAAAACTTGTACAAAAACCGTCAATTATCTACTCACGCTTTGTATCGGAACTTACTGGTGGCTATGATATTGAAAAAGAACCCAAGGCTACCGTAAGTGGCGTGGCACATATTACTGGTGGCGGTCAGCCAAGTAAACTAGGAAGAATGCTTGAACCGTCTGGGCTTGGTGTCACGATTGACACACCTATTGAACCACCCCGCATAATGACAGAAGTACAAAAGCTACGTGGGTTCTCTGACGAAACTGCGTACGGTAAATGGCATTTGGGTTCAGGAATGGTAATTGCTACCTCTGAACCAGAAAAAGTACTCGCAGAAGCAGGAAGTCAAGGGCTAGTTGCCCAAACTATTGGTCAGGTCACAGATGAGCCAGGCATTCGTATCAAGAACCGTGGTGCAGTTCAAGACGCCGAGTGGCTTAATTTCTAGTCTATAAATCTGCAAGCTTATCACAGTTCACCCCACTAGCTGCCTTTTGTTGCTGATCCATTTGTATAAGGACATCAAAATAATTTACTAGATTATAAATGGCTTCTTGGTATTCTTCGTCAGTGTCGTATGTAATACCAGACTTAGCAAAAGCAACTTTCCAGCTTTCTAAGTCTTTACCTGTGATTGTACGCATAATTTGCTCCCATATTATTGTGATAGGAGTATAGACTATATAGGTAGGCACGGTGGGTGGGTAGTTCATAGAGCATTTGACCTATGATAAGCAAGGAATAATGGCCTAACCTGCTCTATAATGCTGTACCAAAATACAACATTTTTCCGTAAAATAGATGTGAGCGTAGTTACAGCACTCTACTAATAAAAGTATCAGTCTTATTGACTGATTTTTTTACTGGGGGAATACTTCAAAGTGAAATATAATTTACAAAGTAAAATTATTATGCTATAATTGGGAACAGTTTTACATATCTCTTTAGGAAATTTAGTAGAATTCGGATGAATGCTCTCTTTTAGCAATAGCGATTCATCAAATTGATGAATGAAAGGTATTCATGTCATATTCAAAAAAACGCTCTTTTGGTGAGCGTAAAAATAATGTGCGTTATCGCGGTAATAAATCTAGCCGTAATGGCCGTAAAAAACAATCTATAAATCCATCGAGATTTATTAATAAGAACATCAAAGAAAAGACGATTAATTTAGCTCAGGGTGTTGATCATGAGTTTACTGATTTTAACTTTACAGAAAAGCTAGAAAATAATCTGGCTTCAGCCGGATTAGTTACGCCTAGCCCAATACAGGATAAAACTATCCCTCTAGCAATGAATAAGGCAGATGTTATCGGCCTCGCAAATACTGGTACGGGTAAGACGGCCGCATTCTTGCTGCCAGTTCTGGAGAAACTACAGAAAAGCCGTAAATATAACTCAGTACTCATAATGGCTCCAACGCGCGAGCTTGCACAGCAAATAGATACTGAGTTTAAGAAATTTGCATTCGGAATGAAACTGTTTGCCGGAGTCTGTGTTGGTGGAGTTAATATAAATGGCCAGATTAGACAACTTAAGCGTGGTCAACATGTAATAATAGGTACGCCAGGTAGGTTAAAGGACTTGCTTGACAGGGGAATTTTAGAAACGACCCAAATTGATACTTTGGTTCTAGACGAGGCCGACAGAATGTTAGACATGGGATTTATTAATGATATTCGATACATAGTTAGTCGACTACCTGAACGTCGTCAGACACTTTGTTTTAGCGCAACAATGAGTCCTGCGGTCGAGGTGCTTACTAGGGATTTCATGGTTAATCCGGTAGTGGTGTCTGTTAAGGTCACGGAAACCAGTGATCACATCTATCAAGATATTGTGACTTTTCAAGATGATGAGCATAAAAAGGATCAATTAATCGAAATGCTCAGAACAAATGAATTTGAAAAGGTTATTGTCTTCGGCGAGACGAAATTTGGTGTTCAAAGGTTATCTGACAGGCTTTTAAAAGAGGGAATTACCTCTAATGCTATACATGGAAACAAGAACCAGGGACAGCGAACAAAGGCACTTAACTCCTTTAGGTCAAATCAATCTAGTGTGTTAGTCGCAACAGATGTAGCGGCACGTGGGCTCGATATTCCAAACGTTACACATGTTATCAACTATGACGTGCCACAAAGCTATGATGACTACATACATCGAATAGGTAGAACAGGTCGTGGGGGCAAGACTGGGATAGCACTGACGTTTATTAAAGAATAGTGAGACCAAAAGCATTTTAGTGATATCCACAGGTTGCGTGGGCGATTATCTGAAAAGTTTGCAAAAATAAACTTTAGTATAATATAGTTACTAGTACTATGGTAAATAAATCAAAAAATAAAAAGTCCAAAGAATCAGAAACAATGATTAAATGGCTCAAGTCATTGCTCTTAGTACTAATATTTATATTTATTGGAGTACTTATCTCGTACTTGGTATTACTAGTAAACGTCGACACAAATGACCATAATACTACTACTTCGAAGGTAACCCTTTCAGTTACACCATTATCTGAAAAGCTAAGTTTGAATCAAGACTTTACATTTAATGTATATGTAGATACTGATAATCAATCAGTTAACGTAGTGACTGCAAAATTAAATTACCCATCTGATAAATTTGAATTCGTTAATATAGATACATCAGAAAGTGAATTTGGAGTCCAGGCAGTTAGTACGGGTGGATCTGGTAATATTGAAATAACAAGAGGGAGTGTAACTCCAATAAATAGCACCAATGCTTTAGTTGGCAAGGTAACACTCAAGCCTATAGTATCATCCGAGAAGGCTATTATTGGGTTTACTTCTAGCGCAAATGTCATAAGTTCAACTACAAACACCAACATTTTGAACAAAACAATTAACGGTTCATTCTCGATACTTTAGATCTGAGTCTATTGAAGTAGTAGAGTTAATAGGGTATAATGACCCCTGTTCTTGGCGGGCGTAGCTCAGTTGGTTAGAGCGTCTGATTGTGGTCCAGAAGGTCGTGGGTTCAATTCCCATCGTTCGCCCCAAGAAAAACTTGACAAAACAAATGAACTTATATATAAATATGTATTATGAGGGCAAAAGCCCTTTTTTTGTTTATGAAAGTATTTTTTAAATATAAATTTCAATTCGTCTTAGCAATATTTAGTTTGTTTAGTGTGCTAACGTTGTGTCAAACAAAAGCAGATGCATTAGTATCGAATACTGCGGCTGAGGCAAAAGTATCATTTACGTTTGATGATGGTCTGGCTAGTTCGTATACAAAAGCTGCTCCTGTTCTTGCCCAGTATGGTTTCAGCGGTACAAGCTATGTGGCTACCGGGTGTATTGACATGGTTACGATTCCCAACAAATGTGCCGCAGATAACGATCTGCCATATATGTCCTGGTCACAAGTAACCGAACTCCAGAATACATATGGGTGGGAAATTGGGGCCCACAGTGCGACCCATCCATTAATGTCAGAAATCAATGCTTCAAAATTAGAAAAAGAGGTTGCTGATAGTAAGAGTGCATTAGTGAGCAGAGGTTTTAGCGCTCAAGCTTTTGCAACTCCATATGGTGACTATAATGACGCAACGTTAAAAGCGATCGCTAAATACTACACTAGTCATCGTGGATTTGCGGACACTGGTTATAACTCTTGGCCATACAGTAATTACTTATTGCGCGTTCAACAGGTTCAATATGGCGTAAGTGTCGACACGGTAAAATCATATATTGACCAGGCTGCAGCAACTAACACATGGCTTATATTGGTTTTTCATGAGGTAAATGAAAGTCCGAGTGTTGATCCGGATGACTATCAATACAGTACAACAGATTTAGGAGCAATAGCATCATATGTAAAATCTAGTGGTATTAAAGTTACCAATGTAAGTGATGGTTTAGTCACTGGCCAGGCCGAAGACAATAAACTTACAGATCCAACCAATGGAACAGTAATTGGTAATGGATGGACAACAGACAGGCCAGGTAAAGTAAAAGTTGATACAACGTCTAGGGGTAATGCTCCGGAATCCAAGAATTCAATAAAGATTACATCAGTTAAGACAAATGAAACACATTTATTTTCCCCCACAATTTCAGTAAACCCTAACAGTACATATGTTATTAAAGGCTATGCTGATGTAAAGAATAGTAAAGGGGGAGAATTAGGTATTTATATTGACGAATATAATATTGACGGTGACTGGATTAGTGGTCAATACATGCAGACAATCTCAGTATGGTATAACAACGAGCTAACTTTTGCATATAAATCTACATCAACAAAAGTAGCAAAGGCCAGACTGCAGCTTATAATATCGGCTGCTTCTGGAATGATTGTATATGTAGATAATATACAGTGGCTAGAAACGACTAGTGGGCCCGCTCCAGAACCAGAGGAAAATCTTATTAGCAACGGTACTTTTGATATTGATATGAATGGCTGGACAACCGATAATCCTTCAGCAATTACCTGGTCAAGTATTCCGGGCAATAATACGATAAGGGTAACGAATGCCCCAAATATAAATGCACATTTATTCTCGTCAGTTTTAGACGTTAGTTCTGAAGCATCATACACTGTTAGTATGGACGTTAATGTCGTAAGTATAGTTGGTGAAATTGGCTATTACGTTGACGAGTATGATGTGTTGGGTAATTGGATTAGTGGACAATATTTATATACAATAAATAGTTCTGTTAATCATGTTAATTTTCATTACACTCCAAGTTCTGGTCAGGTCGATAAGGCAAGTTTGCAAATAATCCTTACTCCGGGAACCGGAACCGAAGCCTATCTCGATAATGTGCGTTGGACTAAACAGTAAATAATTATATAAAAGCTTGAGAGGACTTTAATTTATAAAAACTTTACAATAACAGAAAAACGTAGTAAAATATAAAAGTACAAGCGTTGAGGGTCGTTTGACCCTCTTTTTATTTGGTCATTCGACTTTCTCCACGATTAATAAGACAAGGAGAGACGGAATGTACGAAGGTGGTAAAGGAGCAGGTGCTGTGGCTGCAGGAAGTGTTATTTTACCTAACACTGGCGGTAGTCGGGCGTTAACTGCAATAGCTGTCACCAGCATTGCTGTAGGTGTAATTATTGTCGTAACGACAGTAGCACGCTTTGTAGCAAGCAAGGCTCGATAAGGGTCTACTAGTAGGCAGAGGGTAACATCGTTTTGGTGTTACCTTTTGTTTTTAAGGTGGTCATTATGAGATATTCTAAAACTAAGTTATCAATTATATTTGGTGTATTATTACTTGTTTTTGGGGTGTGTGTATTTTTGTATAGACAGCAGGGAGATACGGTTAATTTTCCAATAACTACAGACATTATCAACGATAATGTAAGCACTCAAGATGTTGAACTTAAACAAGAAGGCAACTTAGAAAAATCGTCTATCCCAATAAAGTTGCAGATTGATAGTCTGGGCGTTGATTTGCCTGTCGAGAAAGGTTATTTTAATAAGAATACAGGGCAGTGGAATATAACCACAACAAGTGCCTTCTGGTCAGTAATGACTTCAAGACCAAATAAAAATAGAGGCGTGACTTTTATTTACGGGCATAATAGAAGCTCGGTATTTTCAAGTCTTGCGAGGCTGAAGGAGGGAGACTCGGCAGTGTTATATACGGAGAGTGGGCAGCAGTATAACTATCGTTTGAAGTATAGTTTTACAACTAAACCAGAAGATACATCAATTTTTCACTATAATGGTTTGCCAATCTTGGCTCTACAAACTTGTAGTGGTGCTGCTTTTCAGAATAGAACCATATATGTATTTGAGATAACAGGTAATCAGAATGCTTAAAGATATTCTTTTCTATAGTTTCGCGGTCATTGCAATAATCAATACAGTTCACTTTGGACTGTATATAGCTGGAGCCAATATCTATGATATTAAACAATTGAGAAACAAGAAAAACCCTAAGTACAGGAAGGTCAATCCACGTCCTTTAGTTACCGTGATAGTGCCTGCGCATAATGAAGAGTCGGGTATTGTAAAAACTCTTGAATCTATTAGGAAGAGCACGTATAGGAAGTTACAGATACTTGTTGTTGATGATGCATCTACAGACAAAACAAGAAAGTTAGTATGGCGATACATAAAAGATCACCCTAGAATGGACCTGCATTTATTAAGAAAACAAAAAAATGTAGGGAAAGGGGAGGCGATTAATCATGCTCTAAAAACTATGACTAAGGGGGAACTATTTATGACTATCGATGCAGACTCAGAAATTGGTAAAAAATCTATAAGTAATGCCGTTAGACACTTTGATAATCCTAGTATAATTGGGCTGGCAGCTAATGTTCAGGTTCAGGACGAAGGTTCTGTATTGAGTTTACTCCAAAAATTCGAACATATGATAGGTTATAGGTCAAAGAAGTTCTATACTATTTCAAACAGTGAATTTATTATTGGTGGCGTTGCTTCTACGTATCGTACGGATTTAGTCAGGCGTGCAGGGTATTATGACACTGACACATTAACTGAAGATATCGGACTTAGTCTAAAGATGGCTAACCATTATGGTAACGTCAACACGAGGTTAATTTATGCATCAGATGTGTTGGCAATGACTCAAGGGGTGCAGTCGTTTAAAGCTCTTTTCAGACAGCGTTATCGCTGGAAAATGGGGATGCTGCAGAATATGACTAAGTTTGGTCGTCTAGTTATGAATAATAACCCGACCTACAGTCGCATGCTAACAATGTATAGATTACCAGTTGCAATATTTGGAGAGATGGTGCTTTTGATCGAACCAATACTTTTGGCTTACATAATTTATTTGAGTGCAATAACTGTCAACCCAGCCTCACTGATCAGTGCCTACGTGGCTATTACTCTGTATATACTATGGAACATATGGCCTGATGAACACTTAGGTATAAATGAGAAATTACGTTTAAGTTTTTATGCGCCACTTATGTACTTTGTGTTTTATATTATGAATGCAGTCCAGTTGATTGCTATTATTAGGTGCTTGAAAAATAATCAGCAAGTATTAAGAAAAAAAGCAACTGGCGGAACTTGGGTGTCCCCCGAGAGGGCTGGGGCTATATAGGCTACGGTATCTTTAGTTGATCGTTACGATCAATTCATTTAGCGTATCCACCGATTAGCGCTAAGGCGACACCTAGTGCTGCGCAAACTTGGGCAATAACCCAAAAACGCATAGTAACCTTTGTTTTTGGCCAACCCATGGCTTCAAAATGATGGTGTATAGGCGCTGCTATAAATATTTTTCTATGTAGTATTCTCTTGGAGAGTATCTGCACGAGACTAGAGCCAGCTTCGGCTACAAATATAAGGCCGATCAATGGCAAAAGAATCAAAGTATCAGTAAGCATGGCAATTACCCCCAAGGATGTACCTAGTGAAAATGACCCTACATCGCCCATAAAAAATCTTGCCGGCGGTATATTGAACCAAACATATGATAAAAGCGCTCCAATTATTGTCATGCAGAAAACTGAAATACCAAAATTTCCCTGCAGGGCTGCAATAACGCCGAATGCACCATAAGCACTAATCAGTAGCCCACCGGCTAAACCATCCATTCCATCGCTAATGTTTACCGCATTTCCTGTGGCGACTACTACTAGAATAAACAGGGGTATGAGCAGCCATCCAACAGTGAGGTTACCATAAAAAGGTAAATGAATTGTGTCATAACCGAGTTTAAAGTAGAAGAACCAGGCGCCAATGGCAGCTACCACGGTAATCATGGCAAATTTTACTTGTGGTCTAATTCCAGCAAAACCGCCACCCTTTCCCATGACATTCAATACGTCATCAATTAGGCCGACTACGCCCCCGCCGATTAAAGCTGCTAACGGTAGCCAGGTTTGTGCTCGATCTAGATTAAATAGAACAGTCACTATAGTTGTAGAAATAATAATAACCAGCCCCGCCATTAGTGGTACAGTTCGTTTGATGCGTAATTTACTTATTACTTCGAGTTGTTCACCAGTTGTGGAATGAGTTCTTGAGCGTTTCCAGAGTTTATGCTTGAATGCGAAATGTGTATAAATTGGTGTTAGGAGCATTGCTATTAGGAATGATGCTATGCTTAATATTAGACTTACGGTTACTTCATGTATGAACTCTTCGGATGAAAACATAAAACCCTTAATATTTTGTTTAATACAGTCTGGATAATTTTAACATATGACCAAAGAAAAAGTCTTGATAACAAATTTACTTGGTAGATGAAAATCACCGGAACTTGATGCAGACAGTGTATTATTTAGTAAGTAAGTATGAATAAAATAATTGAATCATCACACCCAGTTATAATTTTTATAAGAGGTTTACCAGGTAGCGGCAAGTCTTATTTAGCTCGCGAGTTAGAAAAAGCTATTAGTAACGATGTTGTGGCATTAGACCCGGACAGAATCGATTTTGGTAGTCAAGAGTATGCTTCGCATGTAGAAAAATGTAAAAATGAAGGGGTTGATGAAGCGCTACATCCTTACAGATTTTTGCGAGGACAAGCATACCAGGCTATTAGAGATAACGGGGTTGTTATATGGAATCAGCCATTCACTAACCTAGAGATTTTTAATAAGATGGTAGCAAATTTGCGTATTCAAGCTGATGAAAACAAATCAGAATTGACAATACTAGTTGTTGAGATGGTGATAAATGACAATGTTGCAAAAAAAAGAGTTATGGTCAGGAAGAGAGAAGGTGGACATGGTCCGTCTAATGATACATTCAATAGGTTCATTAATGACTATAAAAGCTTCAGAAACGATGGCTATAATACGGTTACGATTTCTGGAGAAGATAATGTGAAAGAATCTGTACAAAAAGTACTAAACGCCTTGTATGGTCTTTTGTGAGTCTACTAGCTAAGTTTTAAAATACCGTCTTAGATCGCTGATTATTTGAGTTGGGTTTTCCGCCAAAATGGTATGGAATCCCATTGCTATTGCCGGGTCTAAATTCTTTTGTTTATCGTCAATAAAAATTGATTTATCAGGCGTAGTATCTAGATATTTTAGCGCAAGGTCATAAATTTCTTTTTCGGGCTTGGCAAGACCTACTTTGCAAGAAGCTATTACCACATCGAAGTGTTCATAACACCCGGCTGACATTAAGACGTTGTAAGTCGGCTCGATTACATTAGTTAGGAGGGCTACTTTATAGCCGTTGGCTTTAGACTCATTAACTAATGATAAAATCTTTTCGTTAACGATTAGGCCTTTCCATTTTTTGAACTCATCAGATATCGTGTCGTGTACGGAAAGATTATATTTTTGATTTAGCTGACTCCAGTATTCCTTTTCAGAAATCTCACCTCTCATAAAGCTTATCTTGTAAGTCGCAAGAATATCCTCTATCTGTTTGTGAGTTGCACCAATATTTATAAGTAGTTTTTCTAAAAAATCATCAGCTGGGTCACCAGCAATAACGCCACCCCAGTCGAAAAAGACGGTGTCTATATTATTCATACAATTTACAGCTCATGAATTACCGTAATATTTGCCCCTATCGCATTTAGGCGTTCGGCAATGTCTTCGTACCCACGGTTTATGGTGTAAACATTACGAAGCATACTAACTCCATTAGCTGCCAGCATGCCTATTAGAAGTAGACTGGCTGGCCTCAGCGCTGGCGGGCAGACAACATCGGCAGATGTGAATTTAGTCGGGCCATTTATATAAACCCTATGCGGGTCAGCGAGTTCAACATTCATACCTATTTTAGTCATCTCGGTGAAGTATAAGGCTCGGTTTTCGAATATCCAGTCGTGTATCAGTGTACGACCTTTAGCAACTCCACATATTGGCACAAAATATGGTATGCAGTCAGGATTTATTCCTGGCCACAAGTTAGGGTGTAGTTTGTCTATTGGTGCTGTGAGCTCGCCATTATGTTTTTCGATTACTAAGTCAACCAAATCGATTGCACCATTATCTGACTTATATCTTGCGGTCTTCTTGAATTTTAGTCCCATTTTCTTCAACTTCAGAAGCTCTAGGGCTATCCAATCAATCGGCACCCTCTTAATTGTTAGTTTAGAGTTGGTTGTAATGGCTGCCGAAATAAAGAACATAGCCTCGATTGGATCTTCTGTTGGGGCGAAAGTAACATTTTTCTTTATGTAGGGTACGCCAGTAACCTCTAGATTTGATGCTTTTAGGTCTTTGGTCTTGACACCAAGTTTATTGAGGAAAAGACATAAATCTTGAACCATGTAATCGGCGCTCGAACCATGAATTGTGGTAACGCCTTTTGTGCGAGCCGCAGCCATGAGCACATTGTTGGTTACTGTATTGCCAGACTCATACAGAACAACGTGGTCGTCAGGGCGTTTTTTGCTTACTGTGACTTGATAATGCCCCGTGTGGGCGACTACATTTAGGCCAAATTCTTCTAGTGCAAAGAGATGTGGTGTTACGGTTCTGGTTCCAAGTTTACAGCCACCTGCATAAGGTATTTTAAATTCATTGAATTCATGCATTAATGGGCCAAGAAGCATGAGTACACTTCTTGTTTTACGTGCCGATGACGAATTTATATTGCTTAGGTCGAGTTTTTCGGGTCGCCTAATCTCGAGATCGTTATTTGATGACCAACGAATCTTAACACCAATACTCTCAAGAACCTCTACGATACGGTTAACTTCCTCAATCCTAGGAAAAGATTTAAACTTTGTTACGCCGTGGTTTAGTAGACTTGCACACAACAAAGCCACGGCGGCATTCTTGCTTTTTTTCAAGACCACTGAGCCGCTCAGTTCCGTACGACCCTCTATACGTAGGTTTATGCCACCGCCTCCTATAGATATGAGTTGCTTGTTAAGTACATCACTTACTCGTGCTAGAGTTTCAATACTGAGGTTTTGCTTGCCATGCTCCATGCGGTTTACGGCAGATTGGCTTGTTCCTAGTCTCCTTGCGAACTCAGCTTGGGTAAGGCCTCTTTCTTGCCTAATCTGATAAATAAGGTTACCGATTTTTTCGTTGTTCGATGACATGTGACTTAGATTATATCACAACTGATATAGAACACAAGCTATTTTTATTAACCATCTCTACTGCTAAAATTAGTAATATGATATAACTTGGCTTTTTTATAGACAGAGAATAACTTAAGAATAAAGGAATTGAGATGAGAGATGTAGTAATTGAAAAAATAATAAAAGCCGAAGAAAAAAGACAAATTGAAGGACTTGAACTCATACCGAGTGAAAACTATGTAAGTGGCGATGTTCGCAAAGCTATGGGTAGTGTTCTAACCAATAAGTATTCCGAAGGCTATCCAGGCAAAAGATACTATGGAGGGCAGGAAAACACCGACAAAATAGAACAAATTGCAATTGATCGTGCTAAGCAGCTATTTGGTGCCGATCATGCCAACGTCCAGCCACATTCCGGAGCACCAGCAAATATTGCCGTATACCAGTCTTGGCTAGAGCCCGGTGATACTGTTATGGCAATGCGTCTTGACCACGGTGGCCACCTTACACACGGACATTCCATTACTAGTAGCGCAAAGCTATACAATTTTGTTAGGTACGGGATTAAGGATATAGAAACCGGTGAGATTGATTATGACAAAATGTATCAAGTTGCTAAAAAAGAAAAACCAAAAATTATACTAGCAGGATTTTCTGGTTATCCAAGGAATTTAGATTATGCTAAATTTGCTGAGATTGCCAAGGAAGTTGATGCCGTGTTGATGGCTGACATGGCGCATTTAGCTGGACTAATTGCCGGTAAGGCGTTACCAAATCCGTTTGATTTTGGTTTCCATATTATTACATCTACAACTCACAAAACTTTACGCGGGCCAAGGGGTGGCTTGATATTGAGTAAGGGCGCGGTCTCTAATCCATTGAAGGTTCCAGAAAAAACAATTGAAAATTTACCTACATTAATTGACCGAGAAGTTTTCCCGGGTTTTCAGGGGGGGCCTCATATGCATACGATTGCAGCAAAGGCTGTTGCTTTCGGTGAGGCACTTGATCCAGGTTTTGAGACATATGCCCAACAGGTGATTGCAAATGCCAGTAGATTGGCCGATGAATTAATGAGAAGAGGCTTTAAGCTAGTTACTAATGGTACGGACAATCATCTTATACAGGTAGATATGATGACGAGTTTTGCTATAGATGGAAGGGTGGCACAGAATATACTTGATAAAGTTGGACTCAATGCTAATTGTAATGCTATTCCAAATGATAAGTTGCCACCATTCAGACCAAGTGGCCTAAGGTTGGGAACTCCAGCAATTACGACCCGTGGATTGGGCGTTGATGATATGGAAAAGGTGGCAGAATGGATGTTGCGAACCATAAAAAGTAGAAATGATGAAGTTAAGCTAAAAGTTATAGCAAAAGAAGTTAAAGAATTCGCGAGCCAATTTCCACTACCGCGTTAATGGTAAAACTAGCTTTAGGGCTGACTAAACCTTCCCAACATTCTAACTTCAGGTTTTAGCTGGACATGTAGCTTGTGTTCTACTGTTTCTATAATTTCTTTCGCTACGTTGTAAATCTGTTGAGATGTTGCTCCGCCGGTATTTTCTATTTTAAGTACATGTTCGGGATGTAGACGGACAGATCCCCAGCTCTGGCCACGATTGAACCCTGCAGCTAACAGGACATGAGCTGCCGAAATTCTAAATGAATCACCACTATGAAGTAAATTCTGGTTCAGAATTTCAGATTCAGAAACTCCGAACTCTTCCTTGGAAATTATTTTCTCTGCCTGCTCTCTCGACACCATCGGATTACGGAAGAATGAACCTGCAGTCTTTTCGTGGTCAGTTTGAGCAGGGTCTAGCAATGACCCAGCACGCTTACGAGACTCCATGATAATTGTACGTCTATTTTCTAAAGTGTCTGGTTCGATATTCAGCTCGTCACTTATCTTTAGTGCCGAAGCGTAATTAAGAAACATTGTGGAGGAGCGTTGCAATGTGAAAGCAGCTCGCGTAATTATGTGTTTATTAAGAGCCTCTGTTTGGAAATCAGAATATCTATAGCTCAGTCCCAACTGATCAGCAATAAGTCGCACTGGTTCACTAGAATTGCTTTCTGTGTCTATGGCATCTACCCAAATTAACGCATCAGACACTGACTGTCCATAAGCTGCAATATTACCTACTACGGCTGCACCTACTGAACCAGGTATACCACTCGTCAACTCCAGTCCCCATAAACCGTTTTTAATTAACTCTCTTATTAGGTAGTCCCATTCAATTCCAGCATCAACAACCACGGTTACTGAGTTTGATTCTTCTGTTAACTCTATTTGAGAGTTTTTGAGTTGGATAGTTGTACCAGGTAGTCCCTCATCAGAAATTAGTGAATTAGCCCCTGAGCCCAATACCCACAAAGGTTTTTTGTGATTAGCAAGTATTTGGAATAACTCCTCGGTATCGTGGACCTGAATTAGTAGTTCTGCCATTCCACCTGTTCCAAAGGAGGTAATAGTTGATAGCGGGAAGTTTTCTTGGATATTCATTTATGTACATTATAACTTGGTTTTGCTTGCATGTTGCAATTTATCCGAGTAACATAATTATTAGTGAGTGAGATGAATAATACCAAGCAACCTTTTGAGTCTTTGGGTCGTGAGCTAAAGAAGTTACGCAACCAACGTCAAGAAAGTCTGATTGAAGTATCTGGTGCGGTTGAGATCGAAAGTGATGAACTATCCAAATACGAGGAGGGCAAGTCTCGTCCTAGTGAAGAAATTTTAGCGTTACTAATAAGCTATTTTGATATTAAAGAGTCAGAGTCGAAAAATCTTTGGAAGTTGGCTGGTTACGAAAATGTTGATTCACCTGAGGGTTTTACTGTGGGTGATGATTTACCTTTCCAAACCCAGCAAATCATGGTTATGCCTATGGATGTGCGTGTCATTTATACGGACTTAGTACACGTAATGGTCAATAATTACGGGGTCGTGATTAACTTTATGCAGGGTGCAGGACCGAACAGTCAACCTATAGCTGTCTCTAGAATTGGTATGAGTAAAGAGCATGCCTACAGTTTGTTAAATGTACTCCAGGAGACACTGGAAAAGTCTTCTGAGCCAAAACAGATAAAGCAACTTCCGGCACCCAAAAAATCTAAAAAAGAGAAAGAGAGTTAGTTGACAGAGCAAATTTCAAACACAGAAGATACAGAAACAAAATTGAGATATTCAGGGTTAAAACGGGCAGCACGTCTTGCGGGTAGGGCTGCTCTGTGTACGTTCACCGTGTGTGTTGTTGCGACTCCGTTTGTATCGCATTGGGCGAATATAATGTCTGAAGAAATACGGCCTGTTAAAGATCAGCTCGAGAATGTAGGTAATCAGGCTGGCGACCTAAGGCAGTCTTTAGATAAGGGGTTACCAAAATTATCCGAACCGCTAGAAGGTCTTAATGATACTCTGTCTCCGCTAGCGTTTGGGGGTGAAGCTATGACCACTACTACAACTCCGTAATAATTGATATATAAAATAGTCCATCGAACCAATATCGACAAACTATCTTTATTCTGTTACGATATATATCTGTTGTTAGTTAAGCACCGGTAGCTCAGCGGATTAGAGCATCTGTCTTCGGAACAGAGGGTCGGGGGTTCGAATCCCTCCCGGTGTACCATGTCGCTAATGCTTAAATTCCTTGTAACTGAGGAGTTTTTTTATTGGTATACTTTTTACATGAAGTTAGAAATTCCGTTTTACTCATCTTTTGCAGTTCCAGGTCACCCACTTGGCGTTCATTGTGTCGAGACATCTTTAAGGATGATACTGGGTTATTTTGAGCCAAGCGAAAGCTACAATATTGAGGACTTAGAGAAAATTTCAGGCAAACAACCAGGCAAAGGTAGTTGGAGCTTTCGGTGGTCTCTTTGGTTTGTTGAACATGGTTATGAGGTGAAGCACTACACAATTTTTGATTTCAATGCATTTATTAAAAGCGGTGTTGATTATATTCGCCAAGAGTACGGAGATGATGTAGCTAATTTTCAGGAGCAAACCTCAGACGTTGAAGGTGCGCGAAAACTTGCCAAAGACTACGTAGCGAAAATTAACATTGTTCACAAACAACCAACAATCGATGATATTCGTTCAGAAATGAGTCGAGGATTCGTGGTTAAACCGATGGTGAACAGCATGGTTCTAAACGACAAAGAAGGGTATGAGGGGCACTCTGTAGTAGTACTCGATATTGATGATTCGCATATTCGGTTTCACGACCCAGGATTACCAGCTTTTAAGGATAGAAGAATGAGACATGCTAGGTTCCAAGAAGCTATGGATAGTTTTGGTGGCGAGATGGACGCCATAAGGCAACATAAATAGTTCTAACCGCCTGGATAATACTGTACCACGCATATACCCGACCAATTGGTCGGGTATATGTACCTGTGTCTCTAAAGTCCTTTTCGGTACATTTGTATATGCAAATAAATAAAATAAATAAAACAAAAGTAGACACAATACTTTAATTACAATAGTGACAGTCGATGAAATTTTGGTAGCAGGTAGTCTATTTACTTGTGGTTAGCATTTTGGTGAGGGTCTTCAACAAAAAGCGAGACCAGAACTCCAACCAGCAATATTGAGAACAATAGACCTAGACTCAAATATATTGAGGGGTGAACGCCTAGAGGTGTAATTACCATCTTAACGCCAATCCATAATAAAATTAGTGCTAATGACCAGTCAATTGCCCAGAATTTGGATGAAACAGAATCATAAACAAAGAAAAGTGACCTGAGGCCCAATAGTGCAAAGATATTGCTGGCATATGCAATATAACGATCAGGGCTAACGGCCAAAACTGCCGGCACGCTATCAACGGCGAAAATAATATCGGTTAATTCGATGAGAATAATCACTCCCGCCATTAATGTGAGCATTTTTTTGCCATCAACTTTAGTTGTTAGCTTATGGCCGTCAAATTCGTGGTGGATTGGTAGGATCTTGTTAAGAATAATCCATATTTTAGAATGTTTAAAATCTTGTTTTTGAGAATGTGGTCCGTTTTTGGCATGCTCATAGGCATGCCATGCAGCACGTAGTAAAACTATACCGAAAATAATACTAACCCAGGCAAATCTCTTAAGTAGCTCGAATCCTAGAAGTATGAATATTAACCTAAATATTATTGCCCCCGTAATTCCATAGTTAAGGATTCTGCGACGGTATTTGTTATCAACTCGGAATGCTGTAAAAATCATGCCGAAAACGAATAAGTTGTCGAGACTTAGGGCTTTTTCTATTGACCAAGCTGCTAGATATTCGGCGGCAGCTTTATGGCTTATGAAATAATACACTGGAATAGTAAAAAGTAGAGCTAGTGATATATAAAAAACAGACCACTTAATAGCTTCGCGTACGCCAATTTTATGGTCGTGTCGCCCGTGAAATGCTTCTATAATCGCATAGAGCACGAGTATGCCAACAATTGCGACATACATAAACCAGGGCACATTATAAGAGACATGCGTTAAACTTTCCGAAGAAAATGTCGTAAAAAAATCTATCACTCGGTAACCATTATAAATTAATACCAAGAATTATCTAACTGGTAGTTTATTTTCGAGATTTCCGCTCTTTTATGTTAATATAGCGGCGTTTTAATAGTAGGTTAGCAAAAGTTGCAAATAATCCGATACCGATTACTATCAAGATCATTGCACCCACTTTGCCAAGATCTGTCTGAGGGGTAAAATCTCCATACCCGACAGTTGCTATTGTAACAACGCTGAAATATACAGAATCAAGCCATTTCCATCCTTCGACTTCGTGAAAAAATAGAGTACTAAAACTGAGCAGGATAATTAGTAATACAGCTACAGCCCTGAATGCTCTTACGACCTTTTTATCTTCAATTTCATCTACCATTATTAGTATTCTAGTTTAGAAACAAGATTGTGCAAAGCAATTACTACACTTTCTATTTTGATTTATTCACACAAAGTCTTTGAAAGTTTTAACTATTATCATTGCATGTTCGTATCTAGCTCGTACTCTTTCTTGAGCCAGTCAACAATTTGTCGAACCCTTGCATTCGGCTCCGAAAACCTAAGCTACCGTACTAGCTGACTAAAGTCTTCTAGGGCTTTTCTTGTTTTGGCGTAAATGTTATCTATGTGGGTTTGAAATAAAGTAGTTATTAACTTAATAGTTTCGCTGTGAAAGGTAAAAGATAGTTATATATGTCTTCAGCTTCCTCTAAGTTTATTTAAATAATATATGAATGTCATTCTTTGTGAGTGATAGTATGGATCGAGATATTTTTGCGAGGATTCTCGATCCGCGTACCCACCTTCTATTAACAAACAGGTAAAATTTAAGTTTTAAGAGGTTAAAAAACCGCCATAACTTTAGGGTGAGGGCGGTTTTTTATTTAAGCAAATTCTCAGTTCAAAAGTGGTATTCTAAAAATAGTATGAGAATTTTAGTTGTTGAAGATGAAGTAAAACTAGCAAATGTTATAAAAAAAGGATTAGAGCAAGAGTCCTTTGCGGTTGATGTTGTTTACGACGGTGATGATGGATTAGCATATGCAACTACTGAAGACTACGACCTGATAGTGTTAGACAGAATGTTACCGGGTGATGTGGATGGTATGGGGATTTTGGAGGAAATGCGTCGTCAGTCTATTCAGACTCCGGTGATATTCCTGACAGCCAAAGATAAAACAACCGACAAGATCTATGGTCTTAATATTGGCGCCGACGATTATCTAGTAAAACCATTTGCCTTTGACGAACTAGTAGCCAGGATTAAAGCATTATTACGGAGACCCAAGAGTAATCTACCTACAATACTTGAGTACAAAGATTTAAACCTAAATCTTATAAATTATGAAGTCAGTAGGGGTGGTAAAAATATAAACTTAAGTCGAAAGGAATTCGCTCTATTAGAATATTTTATGAGAAACATTGGTCGACCCCTATCTAAAGATGCCATTATCGAGCATGTCTGGGACTTTGACGCTGACATTCTGCCGAATACCGTTGAAGTATATGTTGGCTATTTAAGAAATAAAATTGATAAACCATTTGAAGAAGATTACATAAACACAAAACGCGGATTTGGTTATGTTTTCGGCGCAGGCGGCAATGTTTAAACAGACAACATTTAGGTTGACAGGCCTATATGTTCTGGTCCTTTTTTTAATATGCGGATTTTTTAGCACGACACTTTACAGAGTGTACATTCAGCAGTTAAATAGTAGTTACAATCGTCAAATGGGAATTATTGGCTCTACCCCAGAACTTAGCTATTTATTAAATAGTAGTAAATTTAGAGCTTCTATACAGGATTCATATAATAAGGCTACCGACGAAATCATCAAGAATTTATTCTTGATGAATATGTTTGTTATGAGCTTGGGTGGCATCCTGAGCTATTCATTAGCCAAGAAGACACTAGAACCAATTGAAAGGGTGCATCAGTCACAGGCAAGATTTTCGTCCGATGCTTCACACGAACTCAGAACTCCAATTAGTGTAATGAGAACCGAAATTGAAGTTGCGTTAAAGAATAAAAGCCTAAGTTTGAATGATGCCAAAGAAGTGTTAACTAGCAACCTGGAAGAAGTTGATAGGCTATCCAGGATGATTGATACACTACTGAGTTTGTCTAGGTTGCAGGCAGAAGAGGTGCAATTGACAAAATTTAGTTTAAATAAATTGTCTGACGAAATTATTTCAGATTACGCAAATCTATCAAAAGGAAAAGACATAAAGATCGTCAAAGATCTAGAACTAATTACTATGAAAAGCAACAAAGACTACTTAGGTCGGGCGATATCAATTTTAATCGATAATGCAATTAAATACAGTCCGGAAGGTTCAACTGTAACAATAAAATCATCGATTGAGTCAAATCATAAAGTACATATTTCGGTTACAGACCAGGGCTCTGGAATTAAGCCAAAGGACCAAGCAAAAATTTTCGATAGATTTTATCGTGGTGAAGAATCGCGTACAAAAAATAATGTTGATGGTGTTGGCCTTGGTCTGTCACTAGCTAAGGAGATCGTTACTAGATTAAAAGGCCAGATTGTTTTACAGGAGACATCAACTAAGGGGTCGACTTTTGCTATTTACCTGCCTAAAGCTTAGGTGCAGAATCTAATTGGTTAACTATCTTCTCAACAAAGGGGCCAATTAATGGTACATCATCAAAAAGCCCGAGAATACCAATGATTATGGCAATAACTAGGGTACCAGCAAGAAAAATCCCCAGGCCATAAGCCAAGCCCCTGAGAAAGCTAAACCATAAAACTTTTGGTGCGCCTGAGGTATTTGCCAAATATGTGTCTTCAAGGAGTTTACCAATAGCTTCGTACTCTGCCTTTGTCCTACGGTTTAATTCGGGTTTAGTTGGCATGAGTATATTCTAGTACAATTGTTCATATGATTAATAACTTTTCTGAATTAAATATGTATTTGGAACAGTTCCTACCAGGATCTATCCTGAATGGCGATTTTTATAATCCAGACCGAATGACTGACCTATTACCTTTGGTTGGAAATCCAGAAAAGGAATACGAGGTTATCCATGTCGCAGGCACATCAGGTAAAACATCAACCTGTTACTACATTTCCGAACTGCTCGGGGCTCATAATACCAAAGTTGGGTTGTCGGTGTCGCCTCATGTCATCCAAATAAATGAGCGGTTACAAATAAACGGTGTTCCCTTGGAAGAGCGAAAAATGTGTGAATTATTTAGCGAGTTGGTTTCCACTCCGGGATTAGTTGAACTGAAACCAACTTACTTTGAACTTCTGACTGTCTTTAGTTTTTGGGCATTTGCCAAGCTCGAATGTACTCATGTAGTCATAGAAGTTGGACTGGGTGGGCTAAAAGATGCTACAAACGTTGTCGAGTCAAAAAACAAGATATCTGTTGTTACAGATATTGGTCTAGATCATACCAGGATACTTGGAGATACCATAGAAAAGATTGCTCATCAAAAAGTAGGGATAATAAAACCCAATAATCATGTTTTTGCTTATGATCAAGAAGAATCGGTTATGGAGATAATGCGTGAAGCTTGTAAGCAAAACAAAGCCGTGCTACATAACTATACACAGGAAAACCTAGAACAATGCGCAAGTTTTTTGGCACATTTACTCTTATATCAAAAGAGAAATTGGTTACTAGCAAAACAAGTTTCTGATTATGTTGCGGAAAGAGATGGTCTATCAAAAATTGGTAGTGATCAACTATTGCAAACTCAAGGAGTGAGCATTCCGGGTAGAATGCAGATTATGAATATTGCAGAAAAGATAATTATTCTTGATGGTGCTCATAACCCACAAAAACTAACTGCATTTTGTTCAAGTCTTAGAAATGAGTTTCCGAATGCTAAAATCAAGGCTTTAATTGCCTTCTCGCAGGCTAAGCAGGAAACTTTAGAAAAATCTGTTAAATTGATTGCCGGAATAACAAGTAATGTAATATGTACTGAGTTTTCTGCTACTACAAACTTACCTCACATACCCGTGACTGTATCAAACCTGGCGCAAGTTGCCAAAATCGCGGAATTGATGATGTTGTTCTGCAGAGTGACCCACAAAAAGCATACAATCTACTTATTGAAGACGATGATAATGTAGATATTAGGATTATTGTCGGTTCATTTTATTTAATAGCCACTTTATTCGAGAAAATATCATAAAATCATGATCAGAGCAATTGTAGTAATAGACGAAAAGCGTGGCATAGCCGATAATAACGGCATACCTTGGGCCGGTAGAATTCCCTCGGATACAAAATACTATCAGAAGAAAATTTTAGGCCACGATGTTATTATGGGATTCAATCTATATCAAGAATTAACCAGGCCGTATCCAAACTGCAATAACTATGTAGTAACTCGACAGAGAACTGAGCTTCGCGAAGGGTTTATCAGTATCAACGACCCCTATGATTTAATTTTGAACTACAAAGGGGATTTATGGAACATTGGTGGGTCGGGCCTTTACGCTAGTACTTTGGATCTAAATGACGAGCTTTATATTACGCAACTTAGTGGTGAATATGGCTGCACCAAGTTCTTTCCAGAAATCAATAAAAAGTTTAGCCTTGTCAAGGAATCGAATCCCATAACAGAGGATAAGATTACTTTTACTTTTCAGGTATGGAAAAGAGTTGAAATAAAAACTTTTCAAAGTTTAAGAAATTAGTTAAAATATAAAACATGGTAAGCATTGACACTACCACTTATATGGCTAGGATATTTTCTGCTTTTGCTGATGAAACAAGACTTCAAATTTTGAAGTTACTTATACGAGAGCCCGATATCTGCGTAAGCTCCATGGCTGACAAGCTAGATATAAGTATTTCTGCCGTTTCGCAACAATGTAAACTTTTGGAACTTTCTGATGTAATTGTGCGGAACCGACGTGGTCAAAAAATTTGCTACCAATTAAATAATAGCGACCCAACAGTGACGAAACTATTAACACTTATTAGAAAAGAGGTAATATGAAAGAGGTTATAATTTATACAACTCCAACTTGTGGATTTTGTCATATGGCAAAAAATTGGATGAAGGAAAAAGGAATTAAGTTTAAAGAAGTCGACGTCAGTACGGACATAAATGCTGCTAAAGAA
Source organism: Saccharimonadales bacterium (SeqCode) (assembly GCA_046350695.1). Lineage (GTDB taxonomy): Bacteria > Patescibacteriota > Saccharimonadia > Saccharimonadales > JACQNP01 > JAGQNP01. The sequence continues at coordinate 66,658 of JAXLZX010000003.1, forward strand.
ATGGTCGAAAAGTCTGGCCAGATGGGTGTACCAGTGATAGATGTCGATGGTGATATAACTATTGGATTCGATAGACCAAAATTAGAGACGATTTTGGGCTAGGTTGCCAACGACTTTTCTTTACTAATCTTTTTGTAAGATTTGAACACGAATAGTTCAGATGCGATTATTGAAATTATTGCACCAAAAACCGTATACCAAAGTTTATCCCATGTATTATCGTAAAACCCACCTAGTCCAACTAGAAAAAGAGGGTAAGTAACTAGGAAGAACGAATTATATGTATATTTACGTAATATTATCCAACGAGTAAATGCCAGGACTATGACTAGGCCGAAGAAATATATCCATAGTGGTGGCTGCATATTGACTAGTATGGTTGCGGAAAAAAGGGCTCCAATAGCTCCACCTACACGCGAAAGTATTTTAAGTCTCGTCTGATTTTTGCCGGGAATCATTGCGATCAACACAGTAAATACGGAAATAATTAGTGCCTGGTTATTGGTGAGTTGAATAGCAATACCGAGTAAAACAATGATAATTCCACGGATTACCCCATTCCTTAAATATGGCGAATCCCTATTCAAGCTTTTTTGAAACTCATCATGTAATTCGCTGAGGCTGGGTGTATCTATATGGTTTTTGTGAGGCGCGAATACTGAAATTAAACCAAGCAAGTATGACCATGCCAGCCCACAGCCTGCGAAGAGCATTAGCCCTCCAAGACTTTCGCCCACAAGCCTATTATTTAGCAAGAATAGTATAAATAATGTGCAACCGATATTCACCGGAAGACTTACTACTGGTCCGGCTGCGAAAGATAAGCTGGCGGCAACCGACCAAAGAATGACAAGTATCCCTAAAATTACAGCGTGTTCTGAGAATTGCCAGGCACTAAAAACTGATAGGCCTACAAATAGAGTTATCCATAACGAATAACCGAATTTTTTCTTTATGCTTTCAATGCCAACAAAACTGGCGCTGGTGAACGTTGCGCACAGGAATGCAACCATCCAAAGATCCTTTGTATAAGGAAAGATAAAATAGCCCGCGAAAAATGGTGCTCCAGATAGGATTAATCTAACCATGCCGCGAATTTCGATGATCGGCCCTTTATATATTGGTTTACTTTTACTTAGTAGTTTTTTCATTACTTTTATGCTGATTGTAACAAAAAATCATTAGCAGTTTTAAGTTAATGATATTGCTGTTAAAATTCCATTATTATGATTAATAATTTAACATGGGCTGCAGTCATTCTTTTTATAATTGATTGGATAATTAGGATCGGGTTCATAATTTATATTCCTAGAAGAAGGAATCCAAACTCAGCTATTGCTTGGCTTTTGCTTCTATTTATATTACCCGGTTTGGGGATAATATTATTTTTGGTAATAGGAAATCCAAGGCTGTCGAAAAACAGAAGAAGGATGCAAAAAACAGCCAACAAACTTATTACGCAGGCTACTAAGGATATGAAAGATGATCTGGATGATCTTCCGGAAGATTTAAGACTAAGAGCTAAGTCGCTGATAGATTTAAACAGAACGTTAACTAAGTTCCCAGCGCGTGGTGGGAACTCGGTAAAGATTCAGTCGGAGTATGATGACTCAATAAAGGACTTAGTCAAAGAAGTTAATATGGCTAAAGAATTCGTACATATCGAATATTTCATCATTGCTCTAGACAAAACAACGATGCCGTTATTTGATGCGATGAAGGCGGCGGTAGAGCGCGGAGTTAAGGTTAGGCTACTTGTTGATGGTATGGGCTATAGGGCATACCCAAGGCGCAAGGAAATGAAACAACTACTAACCGAAATCGGTGTTGAGTGGTTTGAGATGTTACCTATAAGGCTTAGGCCGAGTCAATATAATCGACCAGACCTCAGGAATCACCGGAAGATAGTTGTAATCGACGATAAGTATGCCTACATAGGTTCACTAAATATGATAGACAGGACATATCACAGGAAAGACGATATTTATTATGATGAGTTGGTCGCAAAATTAAGCGGTCCGATAGTTCGTCAGTGTTCAGCAGTATTTGCAAGTGATTGGTATTTTGAAACCGGAGAGCTATTGCAGAAGATAGTAAACCCAAAGCAAAGAAAAATGCCAGAGAAAACTGGAGACGTAGTGGCGCAAATAGTACCTAGCGGATCAGGCTTTGATAACTCAAATAACTCAAGGTTATTTGCCTACTTGATGTACCGAGCAAAGGAAAAAGTAGTTATAACTAATCCATACTTTGTACCGAATGATGCTATGCTCGAAGCTGTTACATCGGCTGCGCTCCGGGGGGTTGATGTTAGTATAATCAACTCGACAGCAATGGATCAATGGATGGTTGGTCATGCCCAGAGGTCGTTCTATGATCAACTGATGAGGGCTGGAGTAAAGATATATCTCTACAACTACCCTAAGCTACTCCACTCTAAGCACATTACAATCGATGATGATATCGCCGTAATAGGCTCAAGCAATATGGATATCAGATCCTTCGAATTAAACCAGGAGTGTATTGTTGTTGTATATAATAAAAAAGTCGTCAAAGATCTTAAAAAAGTACAAGAAAAGAACATTGCTAATTCTAAGATGGTTGATTTCAACGAATGGGATAGAAGAAAACTGTTTGATAAATTCTTAGACAGTCTAGCTAGACTAACAGCAGCACTACAGTAATTAGGCTTATGACCACTGTATTATAGTTATGACTAGTTCGTCTGGAGAAAAACTAGTCTCTCAACACATAGATGGAATCATGTAAATTACATAGTGGAAGGAGAGGTGTTATATTGACACAGTTATATGGTGTCATTTTGTCGGTAATTACTGATGCATCTTAGTAAGTGAACTAGAGGATAACTAGTAGGCCGGAGCAGCTATCCTACTCCTTTGTAACTATTTTTTCAAATTCTGAGCTGCAAATAAATTTGCCAAAGCTGCAATGAAGAATAATATTGTAGCAATATACTTTGATGGACCGGGAATCGCTAACCAAATACAGCCCGCAGCAAAGCATAGGCCAGCACTTGCGTAATTAATTTTTCTACTTTTCATAACAACATAATATCAACAAAATAACTTTACATATATCTTAATATTAGCGCATCTAAGAGCTGTCGTGGTTACGGTTGAACTAGGACAAGGTAGCAGATATCTACGATATAACTGCTATAGTTAGATAAATGACTTGGCAAATCTTAATGACATCGTACTTGATTTTAGGTACAGCTGCATTTTTATTACGTCGCCATCTTGCGACAACCCTAGAGGAACACAATAGGTTAATAAATGGATTCTTTTTTCTGGTGATACTTTACCCTCTTGGACTAATAGTGGCCTTGTCTGGCAACTCCAACTTTTCAATTAGTTGGCAAAATTTACTTATCCTGTTAATCGGTAGTGGTGTTTTTCCTTTGATAAATCTATTGGCATTTCGGGCTAGCAAGGATGTTGATGCTGGATTGTATACGATTTTAAATAACCTTACACCAATAATTACTATTGTCACAGCTTCAATATTGTTGAATGAGACTCTAAATAATCAACAGCAGCTAGGTGCTATAATCGTCATAGCATCCACTTTCTTTATCGCCTTGCCGCGACTTAGGCGACATTCAAATAGCAGTTCAAATGGACTTATGTTTGCTGTCATTAGTGTATCCTTATTAGGGTTAGCTATCGTATATGAGCGATGGATGCTAACCCGAATAGACTTTGAGACATATTTAGTATGTGGCTGGGGAGCACAAACGCTTTGGATGGCAATTGTAGCTTGGCCAGAAAGACATAACCTTAAGATATTAAAGGACAGGTCAAAATTAGTACCAATTTTATGGTATGGCATTACGAATGCATTTAAAGGACTGTGCTTTGTAGGAGCATTAAAATTGAGCGGCAATGCGTCATTAGTTGGAGCAACTACCAGCTTTATGGCCGTATTAGTAGTTATGTCCGCCTATTTTGTATTAAAAGAAAAAGAATGGCTATGGTTTAAAATCGGTGCTGCCACAATGGGGAGTGTAGGACTAATAATATTAAGCTTAGCATAAAATAACATAGACGCCTATCTCTGTTAAGAGTCGCTTAGAGGAATATTGTGGATGTTATTGCAAACTATATTTTAATCTCAAATCTCTGCACTACTATCTCGCTATCTTGGCTCTGAGACCAAAATGTAGAAATTCCACGGTCTTGGCAGCCGAGCCTTGCATAAAAATTGTACAGGCCCTTGTTAGTCGCAAGACAGTCAAGTCTTATGCCAATTTTGTCTGTATTTGCTGCAAAATCAGCTACCTCAGTAAGTACGGTGCTTTTTATGTATCCTGTGCCTCTTATTGAACTTGCACCTGCAAGCTTTCCAATATATACATATCTTTGGTTGTCTTCAGATTGACCCCAAATTACATCAGATGCCACCAAGGACACCCTAGCTACTGCTTTTATTGCTTCATCACCCCAAATAAAAAGCTCATTCTTTGCTATTAATGAGTTTATGGTCTCCAGAGGGAATGGATTGGGCCAGTCAATAAAACCAACCCTGCTCGCATAGGCAGTAACTTCATCGTAATGCTGTCTAATATCAGGAGCTTCTTGATTTGTAGCTAATCTCATATGAATTATGATATCAAAAATCAGAGGTTTTTACCTCTGATTTAAGCATGATCGTATTGGAGGGCCATAGTGAACGTTATCGCAACCAGAATTCAAATCAGCAAACCATACATTGTAACTTGATAAAACAGTCAGGTTCTGTTATAAGATAGTGAATATGTCGGAAATTGATAGTAATCCTGAGTTAATTCCCTATTTTGTAAGCTTTGAAGGTTCAATGCCAGCCGATAAGCTAGCAGAAATTGTTGCTTTGCTGGGCGAAATCAGCACAGAAGTGCAGGTATCAGTTCGTGTAGGTAACCCAGAAGCCGAAGAATTGCTAGATGTTCCAATTGGCGTAAATGACGTCTTTCGCGTAGCAGAAGCTAACGAAATTTCGAAAGTTCTAGCAGGCAGAACAGCCGCTATTCTTAAAAAACTCCCCGACTTGTATGGAGAAAGATTTTTGTTGCCGCAAGGTGGTTATTCATCAAAAGAATTGAAAGAAGCTATCTCCAGAGGAGATCTTGAAGCTATTGTGGGTATGGGACCTAAAAGTTGTGAGTTAGTAAGTTTAGTGATTGAAGACTTAGAAGCCCAGGCATGATCAACATACTATAACAGAATAATAAACTTATATAACGGTTATGCTTGGAGGGCCTTAGTCTTGTCCATAGCAACTATCATTCAAGGTGAAAAACTCCTATATCATTAATTCGAAACTGATAGTAACTTTACCGCCAACATCTAAGCCTTCAGCTTTCCGAATTTTTACTGGAAGGGCTATAAAAAGAGGTCCGTCTTTTATCGGCATAATTGAGCTTTGCCAAATAGTATTATTGATCCTAAATTTTGCCTTGAGTAAAGCTGGCCATAGATTTGCTAATAATGGTCGTAAGTCTTTACTGAGTCCTTTATCAAGCTCAACATAATACCATCCATACTTCCCGGGAAAGCGTTTTATTTTGCCTGATACTTCAATATTGTTCACGATACCATTCTACCAAAAGGGACTAGAACTAAATAACAGATACAAATTAGTACTGTAAAATAGTGGCGTCGACTGCAGAACTAATTAGTATCTGTTGAGGTATCTTTGGAGGGCCAGGAGGGACTCGAACCCTCGACACCCTGCTTAAGAGGCAGGTGCTCTAACCAGCTGAGCTACTGGCCCGTTTTTGTAATGTTTGGATAACAAAATTACCAAATGATTCTAACACTTTACCTCTGTTTTTACAACAGGGCATAGCAATACACTATACTAATGTGGTATAAAGAACTTAAGCTTTAATTAATTTCTAGGAGGAACCTATGGATCCAAACAATCAAGAGCCAGGACAGAACGACCAGCAACAAAATTCGTCACAACCAGTTGGAACGCCTCAACCTACACCGTCCACTTCTGAGCCAGACAGTGGTTTATCATCAGCGGCAACCAGTCCTTCTGTTGCGCCGAATGATACTACTCAGCCTGCGCAGACGTCCCCAGTTGCTGAAGATTCAAAAGACTATTTTGTAACTTGGCTATTATCGTATTTTCTGGGTATCTTTGGTGTAGACAGGTTCTACTTAGGGTATACGGGATTAGGTATTTTGAAATTGGTGACTTTGGGAGGTTGTGGAATTTGGGCATTGATTGACTGGATTTTAGTATTTGCTGGATCAATGAAAGATGCAACAGGGCAGCCGCTAGCTAATAGAGATAAGCACTTTAAGACAACTGTGATTATATTCTTGGCATTACTCGCATTTAGTGCGGTTATGAATATCATTTATTTTGTAGTATTAGCTAATACTACCGGGGATCTTAACAGTACATATCCACCAGCCTACTAATTAGTTTTATGAAAAAGCTAATTATAGAAATGGTTACACTTAGCACAGCCAAAGGCAGACTACTTTTCTTTGTTCTTGCTACTTTGATAGCTTTCTTTGTGCCATATAGTTGGCTCAATAATCTATCGCTATGGCAAAGACTAGGATGGCACTCAGCGCCGTCTATTGGGCTAACTCGGTCATATCATCTAATGATTCACGGCGACCCTGTAGCTGCGTGGCATAGAAATCCACTCATTTACTTAGTACTATTAATTTGGTTGGTAATAATAACAAAAGACTTAGTAGAGATAATGCGCAATACAAATACTGAAACTGAGCCAGACACTGATACAATAGTCTAGATGAAGTTACTAAATGGTGTTGAATTAGTTGGATTTATTAAAGAGCGTCAGGCGAAACAAGTCCGTAGCCTCAAGCAGGCTAACGATATATCTCCTCGACTGGCAATAATTAGAACAAATCCAGATCCGGTAGTCGATAGCTATATGAGATTAAAGCAGAACTACGGTGAGGATATAGGTATTAAAGTAGATGTTTACACTATCGAGCAATCACTTGCAGTTGCAACGATAGAGGAGTTAAACAAGGACAGCTCTATACATGGAATAATAGTTCAAATACCACTGCCAGATAAATCTCAAACTGATAAGATTCTTAATACCGTATCTACATCTAAGGACGTCGATGGCTTAGCAGTCGGTTCAAAGTTTGACCCTGCAACGCCTGTTGCTATTAATTGGTTATTAGCTGGATACAACATAGAATTACGAGGCAAGAAACTGGTAATTGTTGGGAATGGGAGACTCGTCGGCAAGCCATTAGCCAAGATATGGAAAAATTCTAGTCTTGATGTAACGGTCGTAGACAAAAAGACAAAAAGTCTAGCAGAAATTACTAAGCAAGCAGATGTTTTGGTTTGCGCCACCGGAAAACCGGGTCTTATAACAGATGATATGGTTAGGAGTACGGTGGTTATAGTAGATGCCGGTGTGGCAACCGACACAAACGGACTAATAGGGGACGTGGCCTCGAGTGTAAGGGAATTAGCGGACATTACTATTACACCCGAAAAAGGTGGTGTTGGTCCGCTAACTGTATGTGCTTTATTCGATAATGTGATCAGAGCTGCTAGAAATAGTCTAGATTTCAATAAATGAGGCAATTATATATCTCGAATAAAATGCTTCAGTAGTTCAAAAATACTAGCTGGCATCGAATGCTGACTTAATGTTTTGTAATTGTAGTTTTCAGGTAGTTCAAATTCGTACTTACTAAGTTCTGGATACTTCGCCTTTGCAAGCTGCATAGCTGCTCGAGACTCTTTTATTTCTCCTACGCACTCCAAAGGTTTATTACCCTCAATTCCTAACAACTGATTGTAGATTGACTCCAGCTCCATATCCAAAAGCAAGTTTTTGCCACCAAATAACTCCTCTAGTGTATGTGTGTCTATATAAGGGCTGAGTGCCAAGAAAGTAAATGCGCACTTCGAGCACTCACCACACCAAAATATATGGTTGCTTTTGCTAGTAAACGCTCGGTTACATGAACTAAAAATATCTTTGTATTTATCAAAGGCAATCTTACTGAATATTTCGGCGATATATACTTCGCTGAGTGGTCTGAGAGCTGAGAAGTAACGTATGTCATCGCCAAAACTAGCTGATAGTATTTTTTGAAAGTCTTGCTCGAATTCTAATGACTTTGAGTATTGATGGTTTATTTCTATACCATGATAGTTTAGGTTCGGCTCGCTAGCAGAACTTTCGTTAGATACGATCACGTCGCGTTTACCTGACAGTATTGCGACAACCACCCCAACAGCCGCAAAAATTGCCGATATAGGTATGTGACCATTATAGGCCTTAGGGTCATCTTTGAGGTCTAGTAATTGCTTATCCCAGTCACGTTCAACATACAAATGGGGAATGTTAGTAGCCTCAACCAGAGGCTGGAGTTGGGACTTGTGTCCAAGACTCCATGTATAGGTATCTGGTTGATCTTTAAACAACTCTGTCGTCACTAGTGAGTCTTTACCTCCGCCAAGTCCAATTAGACTGCCTGTTCCATCAATACTTAACACGTTAAGTGAAAATTCTGTGTCTACAGGGAATGAAATACTATAATTTGGTTCCAGTTTATTTACATAGAAAAACTCACCCAATCCCCTCTGGTAGGTCTTGTTTAGGAAGTCGGCAGTTTGGCCATTAATGTTGATACTTTTCACAACAATATTCGGTGCTAAGAAAATTTTAAAATACGACACACCGGCTATTAAGAACAAAAGTTGTAGAGCACGGTCCAGGGCTTCATTACTATAGTTTGTGAATTCAAAGTCAAACTTATATGTTTCTGTAAAAACTAGCCCATTTTCATAGCTGTAGTTAAGTGTTAAGGTCTTACTATTGACATCAAAATTATAAGTGTCGAAACAAAAAGAGCTATATTTACTCATAATGATCTTACTGCTTCGTTAAACTTATTGCCTCTTTCCTCAAAATTCTTAAACATGTCGAAGCTGGCAAATGCTGGTGAAAGGACGATTGCGTCACCAGGGCGCGCAAAGCTTGTGGCTAGTTTTACAATCTCATTCATTTCTTTAGAGTCAGAAATCGTATAATTTTCGTATTTGCTGCCATCTAGGGCTTCGGCTGTCCTTTGGGCCGAGGCTCCAATGATCAGGACTTTTCGTATTTCTTTTTCTTTTCTTTTGATTTCGACACTAATTTCGGTAAGGTCTAAACCTCTATCAAAACCTCCAATTATTAAAACTTTGTTACCGCTTATTGCGTTTATCGCAGCTATTGTTGCTCCTGCTGCCGTGGCGAAGGAGTCATTGTAATACCTTACGTTATTTATGGTTCTTACTAGCTCAATCCTGTAAGGAAGTCCGGTAAATTCCACTAGAACTTTGTGAATTTGTTCGGTAGCTTGTGTTATCTGCCAGATAGTAGTGATAGCAGCACAGACATTTTGCCAGTTGTGCTTACCTAGAAGTCCAATCTCAGATGTTTTGCAGATGGCATGACTTTCTATGTATACCGTGTCGTTTTCTACGCAAGCACCAGGTTTAGCGAAGTAGGGAATTAGTGTACCATCTGAGGCTGAAGCTATACTTTCTGAATCTTCGTTATCGGCAAAGTAAACGGCTATATCTTCCTGGTTTTGATTAATAAAGAGTTGTTGTTTTGCAGCTATATACTCCTCCATATCCTCGTGCCAATCTAAATGCTCTGGCACCACCATCAGACAAACTGCAATTTTTGGTGAGTATTTGAGGTCAATTAATTGGAAATTAGCTAGTTCAAGCACTACCCAATCATTTGGCTCGATGCCTTCTTTAAGTAGTTCTAGTGGAGGTGTTCCGATATTTCCGCCAATATGAACCTTTTTTCCGGTTGCTTTCAGCATTGTCGCAATCAGAGTTGAGGTAGTGCCTTTTCCCTTAGTGCCAGTAACTCCGATTATATTTTTGCTCGGACAAACGCGGAAAAACTCATTTGTGTTCGAAGTAACCTTGTCGAGTATGTTTGGGTTTTCCGGGTTATTAGCAACAATTTCACGCGGATGCACAATAGGAGTCCTGACTATTAAGTCAAATTCGCTGAGGTTTTTTAGGTAAGCAGGGCCTAAATTTGCTTTAGCCTCACTAGGTATTACAATCCTTTCATCTCGGTCACAGATAGTCAGTTCATTTTCCCGGGTATTCCAATACTCGAAAGAGGACTGTCCTTGCCCGGCAAACCCTAAAATAGCAATTTTCATTACGCGAATTATTGTCCTAATTGTTTCTTGACTACTTCGGCAACTTGACGTGGAGTCATGTCAGCCTTAAGGATGATTGCTGCTACGCCGAGTTCTTTAACCCCGGCAGGAATTTCTTGCTCGCCCATATTTGTCAGGATGACTACCTTGATATTTTTACCCCAAGGCTTGGCACGGAGTTTTTTGAGCATTTCCTCGCCAGTCATTTCGGGCATCATTAAATCAAGTAGAACTATGTCAGGTATCATATCTTCACACAGTTTTAAACCGAAGTTACCGTTATCGGCCGTTTCTACTTGATAGCCTTCACCTTCGAATTTGATACGATACATTTGTGATATCGCTTGATCGTCTTCGATGATAGCAATCTTTGTGACCATAAGTTAATACTACGTTACTAGTCCCATAGTTTGCAAGCTATGCTATCTGCTACTAGCTATTGGAATTAGTTGGTTTTTATGGTTCTATGCCCAGAACTTCATTAATAATTTCTACTAGTTGGTTATTTGCAATATTAGCTTTTACGATATAACGATCAAAGCCTAATTCTTCAATCCCATCAGGTGCTTCTGATTCGCTGATGTTGGTCATAAATATAACCTTTATATCCTTGCCCCATTCTGATTCCCTCATTTTGCGAAGGATTTGATCCCCGGGCAGGTTAGGTAGCATTAAGTCTAGAAGAACTAGGTCGGGTATAGTATTTTTAATCAACTCTATACCGCTTAAGCCCTCAAATGCTACCAAGCACTCATGACCTGCAAGCTGAACTCGGGTTTGGTAAATTTCAGCGAGCATTTGATCATCTTCAACAAGTACTATCTTCATTTTCTCTTATTATTCCAGATTATTGGTAATAGTTAAAGAGTTAAGCCAAAACCTCCTGGACAATAGCGATAACTTGGCTTGGTGTATGATGTGCCTTAACTATATATCTGTTAACATTTAAAAATCTTAGCCCCAGGGGTGCTTCATCTTTGCTGATATTAGTTAGGATTATTACCCTTGGTCTGCTCCCCCATTCGGTCGATCTAATTTTAGCTAACATCTCCTCGCCAGTCATTTCAGGCATTTTTAGGTCGAGTAGTATTATATCGGGGCCAAAATCACGAATTAGATTATATCCTTCGAGTCCATTATTTGCAGTTCTCACGATAAAGTCAGCGTTTTCCAGCTTTATTTTGTACATATTGCAGATGAGTAAGTCATCCTCAACAATAGCGACTTTATATTTCTGTGCCATAAAAGATAATTTACTCTGCATTATATATAATTTCTAACCTATCGAATATCAAATTTTACAAATGCCTCTAAAGTATTTGGGCTAATAACGTAAATCAAGAAGTACTTTCGGTTTTTTGCGCCAACCCTCGACCAGAAATGGGGTTTTAGCAGTAAAGCGTTCTTTTCCAGCATTACCTCTTCGATTGTTCCAGTGACACTTTTTGTATTGAGCACCCCACTATAGTATTGGCCGGAGCTAGGATTAAGCCATATTGATTCTACCGGTTTTTCTAATCCGTTAAGTATGGTGACAATAACTTTCCTGCCGATATATTTTTTGTTTGCATTTTCTTGTAGTTCTATCATCTGCTGTCTGCTGCTTTGATCGATTTGATTGGCTTGTACTTTTTTTATGTGAGCGTCTACACTTGCACGCGTAAGTTGGCTTTGTAAATCTACTGGGACAACAGACGGGTTAAGGTAAGCGCCGCGACTTATGGCGTCTAATCCTTGCACAGTTGCTTGTTCTGATCTTTCGGCCTCTTCTTTGGCGTACTGTACCGTAGATCGTAAGATGAGAGCGTTTTTGAACTGTTCGATTAAATCAGTTCCAAGATCAGTGTTGTGACTCATAGCTTATATATTCTAGCAAAACATATATCGAATAATCTTTGAAAAGAGAAATATTATAGCTATAATGTTTATGTATAGGGTTTAAATTGTGGATAGGGCTTTACTCGTCAATTGAAAACATTAAAAAAAAATCTTTTAGGCCAATTGAAGTATTTCATTATACCTGTTATTGCATTGGTGGCGTTGTTAATTGTAAGTTCAAATACTAAAGACTATGGTCAAAAGATTGAAGCTGCTCCTGGAGATAATCAACCATACAGTATTTACATTATAGCTGGTCAAAGTAACGCTGAAGGCACTAACTCATTTTTGACAGAGATACCTTCGGGCCAAGAATTAGGCACTCATCCAGTAGATGATGACATTAATCCCGATGATAATGCCCAGATATGGTGGGAGGGTGCAGACGGTGCCGGTATTCAAGACGATCCAAATGGATTTGTAAAGCTGCTTCAGTCGAATGGAACTTATAATCCGGCTGGCTGGATTAAGTCACAAAATGCTGAAATTCCTAGTTCTAATGGTAAACGAAACGGACTCATTAATTTTAAGGATTTAGATCAACCACCGCCAGTAGGTCAGCGCGCGGGCTTATTTGGTTCAGAATTATCAATTGCAAGAAAACTGTATGATGAAGGTAAGCGAAAAATCATAATACTAAAGGTTAGTTATGGATTCCAATCTTTAGCCAAGAGCACTAGCGCATTTATACCCTATGACTGGTATCCTGATATTCCCGGGCAATCCTCCAGAAACAAATCCTATGCACATTTGGTTTCTGCATACGGGGAATTGACAGATTATTTAAAAGCTAACAACAAGTCATTTACTGTAGATGGTATGTTTTGGTTGCAGGGCGAAACTGATACGCTCGATTCAGGATATACGGATAGTTATAAAGATAATTTCGAACTACTAGTTAATAGGTCTAAAGAAGACTTCCATCTTAATCCAAAAGCGCATTTTGTCGCCAGAAAGTTTAATATGCGCCACTGTATTGATGCGGCGTATCCGTTAGTGGGGGATTATTGTGGGATGGGTTATGCGTTAAAAATGGAGGGGGTAAACGCACTAAATATATTGGACGCACTTACGGTTAATGCATTGATATCTATCCCATTAAACAATGTAAGAATTAGATCTATTAGAGATTCTATGCAAAAGGTGTCTGACAAGTACAACTGGGTGGACATGACAGAGACTGACGATGCACCGTTTTATTATGATGATATACATCTTAACGCTGAAGGTCAGTTAATTACAGGCGAGCGGATGCTCGCCATGTATAAACAGCCTTTTTATCGTACAGGAGCTGGTCTTTGTCCAGTAGATAAATCATCATATCATTATATTGATGACTATGATTGTGACGGTATTGTTAATAATCAAGAAGATGTGGGGCGTGGCACAAACTGTCCATATCTCATTAATGGACAGTCTAGTAACACTGCCAATAATAATAATCTTGGGGATGATGATTCGGATTGTGACGGCTTTCCAAACTACATAGACAATAAGGATACTCAAAAAGGAAGTGGTTTAACTGATGTTTAGATTGGGGGTTAATTCCAAGTCTTTACGGCTAGATAAGCTGATGACAAATTTTCGAAAATATTTATTTGCTGGTAAACAGAAAATAAAGAGATCGTACAAAGATGGCTCGATTTGGATTGTTATGTATGTGGTATTTTTTACCTCTATTTGCTCACTCATTATTATTAGTTCTCATGATGACCCGAACACCGATAAGACACCTGAAGTACAATCTGTCGTAGCGAAATCGGAGGTGGAGAATACTAACCCAGTACCCCCAGCCCCAAATAGTGCACAAAATCTAGATGTGCTTAAATGGCAAAAAAATATTGATTTTTCGACGACTACCGATTCCAATACCACCATAGTTGAGGAAATACCAGCTAATCAAGATTATCAATCGGGATCACTCGAATTACCAACGGGTTGGGTTGCTAGCTATGCGACAGCGGAAAACCCAACGGACGGAGATTATTCGTCAGTAGAACCAGTCCCTGCTTCTGCGGTCAGGTTTATCAAATTAAGTTATAATTCTGTAACTACGAATAAACCGGTTTCTCAAAATGTTCTTGTCAAACCGTTAGATCAAGAAAAATTCACAAGTCCTCCAGGTATGTCAAATCCCAAAATTTTGATATCGCAGAAATATGACAACAAATTATTTGTGGTTTATAAGGCTGTAGATGTTAGTGATGGCGTTAATGATGTTGCGGATATGACCCTTAATTGTATTAATTTAACTACCTATCAACCGTGCAGTGAATATGGTTTAAATTTTCCTGCGTATATCTCTTCTGTTACTGGGACAAAATTTGGTAGTGGAACGAAAGATATTAATACTCCCAGCATAATAGACCATGGTTTTGATAATGGCGAGTATGGACACGCAGGATATATGTATATTCCTACACAAAAGGGAAGTGAATACGGTGTCAGCTGTCTAGATTTAGGTTCAATGGAGAATTGCGGGTTTATTGCAATAGGTACTAGCTATACTCCTAATCAAGTTGCTGGTGCTAATCCAACCCTTATTGAAGGTTTTGCCCAGAACGGCAATAAGCTTTATGGTCATGTCAATCATGATAATGTCAATGGCATAGAGAACGACGATTATCTAGGTATATTCTGTATAGATATGGCTACAGTCAGTAGGTGTTCTGATTATCCAAGTACTGTTCAGTCGCAGATACCCTCATTAAAAATATCAGAACATGGTAATGAGTTTAAAACTGTTGGTCAAAATATTATGGTTGGAGACAAGTATTTCTTCGTTATGAATTATGAAGAGGGAAATCCAATAACGAACACAACAAGTAGCACTTATACCCAGGCGTTCTATGGTAATAGACTTGTCTGTTATGATGTTGCGCTAAAGACCGAATGTAGTGGTTGGTCTGTTAATTTAACGGAGTATAGAGCGCCGCAACTTGTAAGTTGTGGATTTCTTTGCTGGAATTGGGTCTATTATAACCAAAATGTATATGGTTCTCAGCTATCGCCAGATCCAGCTAATCAGCTAGTAAACGGGCTTGAGTTACCTAGAAGTCTATTTGTATGGAAGGGTATAGACAGTTCTGACAAAGCTATATGTATTATTTCTGGTAAGGTAGTTGGTCTAGATCCAGCTGCTTCATGCTATAACTTCAATAACGGTACGGTATATTCGGAACCTTCTTCTGGTGGTGGTACTAATTTTGTACCACCCGGTTTGTTGCCAAGCCAGTGGCTAAGTGTGCCATGGGAACCTGGGGCGGCTGCTGTAACAAATAACGAGAATGGAGGTAGTAAGTTTTTCCAATCGTACTACCTGCCAGCGGATAACTTGTTGCTTTCTGGAAATGTTAAGTCAGGAGTAATATGTTATGACTGGAAAATGCAAGCTCCATGCACGAACTATCGATACCCACACTATTGGTATGAGATACAACGTAGCGATGCGCTCGATGCTGGATATATTAGTGACGGTAAGTGTATGATCGGTGTAAGTGGTTATGATTTCGTGTGGTCATTTAATGCCCAGACAGGGGAGACTCCTTGTAGGTACATACAGAGGACGACAACGATAAAGCCTCAAACAGATTTGTCTAATGCTTTTTGCGACAACAAACCGCACTCTACGGGATGGGGGAGGCTCAGGCTTAATAAGACCAAGATATATGACTATAGGTACTTTCGGGTGACAATTAAAGATAAAGTCGGAAATGTAATCAATGGCTTTAATACGGTAGATTTAAAAGGTTTAGAAAATGGTATTCTAGATATCAGTGCAATTCCTTTATCGGGTAATTCTGACGAGCTGACAGTAGAAATTGATGCCGAATTAGCAAATACTGCACCTTGGGGAGATGATCCAACTACTGCTGCGGTTGATGTTAACACTCCCTATGTAACGGTAGAAATGAGCGGTGATTCTGCACAATACTGTTATGAGACCGCCATAAAGGACGAATGTGATATCGCTGAGGTTGAAACCACATCTACGGTAACTTCAGAGTTAGAGTTCGACACTTTAGAAAACACCAACACAAAGAGTTTAAATGTAGTTCAACCAGAAAACACACAATGCTTCAAGGATCTAAAGATTAATGTCACGGCTGATAAGGAGGTAGTTAAACCAGGTGAGCTTGTTACTTACACGATGACAGTAGAGAATAAGGCCAATAATGACCCATTATCCAGAGGGAGTATTTCAGGCGCAAATATTGAAGCAACAATTCCAAGCGGAACAACACTATTTAACTCTGGTGGTGGGGCAATAGTAGATGGTAAAATAAAATGGAATAATGAGTCATTTACACCAAAACAGTCAATGTCAAAAACAATTACCGTAAAGGTAAACGGGCAGTCGGGCAGTGCGATGAACAGTTATGCGATATTTGCGAGCACAGTGAGTGGCGCTAGGATTGCGCAAGCAAACCAGAATATAAACTTCACAGCACAAGTTATGTATGGACAGGATGTCTATCAGGCTGATAATACAGCGGTCCTTAATAATGTCTCAGTCGATAATTCCCAACCGCAGAATAACGACGGCGGTGGAGATACTGGCGGTACAGAAGATGGCGGAAATGGGAATCAGGAACCAAAGGAAAACATACAGAACAACAATGACAAAATAGACGAAAACAATAACCAAGTCAATCAATCGACAGGTGGTTTTACAGGGTCAGGAGGATCTGCAGGTGACTATGAGATACAACAGCCCGCGTCGTTTGCCTCACAAATAGCCACAGGGATTACCAACTTTGCAAAAATTGTGGTGCAGCCCATCCCAGTGCAGGTGGCCAAGCCATTACCGTACGTTCTTATAGCTGTCCTTATACTGCTTGCACTAATATTTACCTATGAAGCTTATAGGGAAATAAAAGTCAGGAGAGAAGTTAAGCAAATATACGCAAAGTACAATAAAGCAGAGAATCTTAGAAACGATTATCTAAACATAATTTCACATTATCTATACACTCCGATTACGATAATGAAGTCTACCGTTGAAATAATGGAAGAGGATCCGTCTGTACCGAGTTCAACTCTTGATAAAATAAAAGTCATTCTCAATAATATAACTACCCATGCATCTGGTCTGCTAGGCGAGACAAGGGTTATACTCGATACTCAAAATCAAAGACGAGTAAACTTTGATGCAGTGTCGGTAAATAAAACATTTAGATTCTGGGTGGTAGTACCAATCGCTACAATATTTGCTATTACATTATTTGCAAACGCAGCGTTTGTATCGGGCGACAAATACGAACCTTCTACCTCAAACTTTTTGGTTCAGTCGCTATTTTATGGTCTAAGTTCAGTCGCCTTAGTGTTTGCATACTTTAACTACAAAAGTCAAAAATATGCCACAATTTCTGCGCGAAACGAAGTGAGTTACGAGGAAAATCTTATGAAGGCCCAGGAAACCTTTATTCGTAATGCTAGCAAAACTCTCGAGAAAGATGCACTGGAATTAAAACTTACCTCGGAGACAATAATTGATAAGCCAAAAGGTGAGATTTTTAGTCAAGGGCTTGAATCAATTGATAAAACATCACACCGACTTGCGTATATAAATAAGATTACTAACTTCGCTGGCACCAAACTACTTGATAACTCTACGATAGTTAAGTTAACCGATCAGCTTGTTGAAGGCTATGGCAAGATAATGGATATGAAAGGGATTACCTTCACGAAAACAATCGATAGGGATGTACGCCTTAAGATAGACGAACAGGGCTTTCGGCAAATTATCAGCTCTACACTAAATAATGCTATTAAATTCACTAACGAAGGTGGGAATATTGAACTTTCTATCAAGAGTATTATAGGCAGTAAGGCTAAAATCGTGGTTTCTGATGATGGGGTTGGTATATCGAAGGAAAAACTAGATAATCTGTTCTCTCCATTTGGTAGAGGGACAGAAGTGCTGAGCTATGATTACGAAGGATTTGGGTTAGACCTATACACAGACAAACTTATTGCCGAGCACAACGGCGGAAGTATTGAGGTTGAGTCAAAAGAAGGCAAAGGTACAAAAGTCACCGTAACACTCTCATCAAAGCTGTAGTAGGAAAACCTCTATAAGTCCATATACGGTGGAATTACGGCGGAAGCAAAGTACATATCCTTTGATAAGTACTTAGGTTTATCAGATATATTGCCCATTGATTTAGTGACAAATTCTGGGTCTTTATTGGTTTTGACATTTCTAGCTATCACAAAGCCAAAAGAGGTCAACTGATATGTTGGAACCACCGCAGTGTGAAGGGCGACTTCATCAAAGACACTTTGTAGTTTCGGTAATATCATCTTTGCTTCATCGGGCTGTATGACAAGCGAGCTGCAGTGTGTTGAAAGCGCCCCATCTTCTGATAGCAGCTCTTTAACCTTTTCATAGAATTCTTTCTCGTATAGATTTGCTGATGGTCCATCTGGGATTGGATCGGTTAAATCCATGGCTATTAAATCAAACTTTTCATTGCAGTTTTCTACATATTCTTTACCGTCTTGTATTATTACTTCAACTTTTGGGTCATCAAGAGAGCCATTAGCTATCGACGGTATATACTGACCACACATATCTATAACAGACTGGTCTATCTCAACCATAACGACTTTTTCTACACTCTTAATTCTGAGCGCTTGCTTGACTGCACCACCGTCTCCACCGCCAATGATTAATACTTTTTTAGGATTACCATGCTTAATCGCCGGCAGAATAATCATCATTTCGTGATATATAAATTCATCTTTTTCTGCAACCTGTATGATTCCATCAAGTGTAAGCATTCTTCCATAAAATTGTGTGTCAAATATTTGAATATGCCCAAAAGGAGATTTTTGATCGTATACAATACCATCAATTTTAGTAGAAATACGAACCGTGGGGTCTGCATACGGCAACTCTGCTTCCGTAAACCACTTACCTGAACTATCTAAGTTAGTTGTATTGGGCATAGTTTTCTCCTCTGATTATTTTCTTTGTTTCAACTTTCTCTGGCTTCAGACAATTTTCAAGATAATCTATAGCAGACTGCGGATCCATATCCTTACCGCACGTGAATACGTCTATTGCTACATAATTATATTCTGGCCACGAGTGTAACGAAATATGTGATTCTGCTAAGAGCACCATGACAGTTACGCCTTGTGGTTCAAACTTGTGGGAAGAAACTCCCAAAATTGTGGCATTAGCTACGTGACAAGCGTTAAGTATTATTTTTTCTAAAGACTCAACGTCATCGGCTAGTTTTTGGCATTTCCACATATCTGACACCAAGTGTCTGCCTATGTGTCTGTCGTCTTCTGTATGTTCTTCGTCAGCTACATATATCTTATTACTCATTCAATTTCCTTTCTAAAAAGAAAACACCCTACAATCTGCCTTTCAGCTATGGAGTAGAGTGTTTAATCTAAAAATGTTCAGCTTATTTAGGCTGAATTGTAACAGAATAGTACGAAATGTTAAGCACTTTTTCCTTGTGCTTTGCTTTGTCGGTGTTCGCTAAACTTTTGCCTAGCTATTTTGATCCCCTTGAATATGCTAAAAACGCCAAGAGAAACTGCTCCAGCTGCAGCTGTACCTTCAATTGGGTTTTCTGTCCACTCCTGTACTCCGGTTAAAACTAGTTCTCGCCCTTGTTTAAATAGAGGTAAATTTGTTGTCCAAAGTGAACAGCCAATCCCGTAAATCGCTGCTTGCCCTAGTCTTCTAGTTTTTGACGATTCTAATCCAAGAGAATTATTAAACTCAACTGTACTAGTCGAGCCCGACCAAGCTGAATAGCCAAGTGCCAAGGTGTCTTTTATCAAATTAGAGGCATTTTCTAATTTACCTTCATTAAACTCGCTTTTGCCAGTGCCAAAAACCTTTACTGCTTGCCCGCTAACTGCATATTCTACTCCAGTCACACCGATTGCAATGGCTGGTGCTGCTACTTCACTTGGAACGCCTGTTTTTTCTTGTATAAATATTCCAGATGCCGCCGCACCTAACCAAAGGGCATTGTCAAAATACCTCAGCCCAACAAATGCTGCGCCTTGTTTGAGCTTGTCGCCAGTTGTTTGAATATTAGTTTCTTGACCAATACCGCCATCCATAAGAATATATTATACCAAAAAACTATAAATAAATCAATAGTACAGTATCAGCGTGCTTGTTGACTTTATGCCAAACAATTGATATAATGGGCAGTATCTTCATTACGAAGATGAAAGAACATTAGCAGACAAGAATATCCGTAACTAGCTACAAAAAGCTTGGCTAGTTGCGGATATTCTTTTTATAAGCAGGAATTAATCTTATGTCATATCAATTAGTTAACCCAGAACTAGAACTAACAACTCCATTAAAACCAGATCTTAAATTAGTAATGGACTATACTATGGAGGAAGTTTTAGGTACTCTTTTCGATCACGAGGTTTTTAATGATCATGAACTTATTGAGGCGAAGGGCATAGTTGTGGGGCTAGAGAACCAAGTGACTGGTGAAGATGCAGAATACATGTGGCAAATGTACCTTCGTGGATTTAGCGCATTAAATGCGAGTACACTATCTAGGCAGAGCTTAAGTGAAGAAGAATTTAAAGAAGAGCTTGCTGATGAATCTGTAATCAAATATATGGCTCGAAACAAAGAAGGAAAGCTTGTTGGTTATATGGCAGTTGAAAAAGGGTTGTTTTTACCCGATGCTTCACCATACTGGCCACAGCAGGATGATGATTTACTGTCTGCAGTTCAAGACGAAGTAGACCCAAATGCTCCATCTTTCTATATAAGTTCATTCTTAGTTGATAAAAATGCCGAAGAATATATGCTGAAGACAAGTAAGATAATTCTTCAGGGTGCGCTTAGACATTTCAAAGAAGTTAGTGTTTCTCTAAATGCTCAACCAGTTTGTTTTTACGATTTTGCTCCTGCGAACAGTTTTTTACCTGAATACATTACTTCCACGGGCTTACCAGAAGACGAATTCGAAGGTGTTGAAATTGATACATGGCCAGTATACGTTGCTGAATGGTATAAGGTATCGTTGAATGAACTAGACGAGGATGCCTTAAGCAAAGTAATAGCAGAGCTTCCTGAGGAATCTTTTGGTGACAAGGATGGAACTATTGAAGTAAGCAGGGGTGTTCCGTTAGAGATACAGCCAGAAAACTTAGATGGCGAGACTGATGAATATATAACTATCTTTAACTTACCTATTGGTACTGGTGTGTCTGGCCAGGCAGCCAAAGATATATTAGGAAGCCCTAGTATTGATGACGGCGCTAAGTACGCTTTAGTGAATTTAAAACGACTTGGTAGTGTCGGAGATCCAGTTGAAGGTCTTGGCGAAAGGCTTAGTTATCAAAGTTTTGTGGCCCAAAAGTTAAAAGAAGATTAATTTAGAACTACTACCACAATAAGAATAAGCTCTTTCGTGGTAGTATTTAAGTATGATTTTCACTAGCTTAACCGTAGTAGCTATTATCTCTGTGGTAATGGGTCTAACGGTATTTATGGGGAACACTAGGCTTGCGCTCAATAGGATATATGCTTTATTTAGTTTTTCTATTGCTTTGTGGATGCTGTCTAATGCTTTTGCTTTGGAGGTTAACCCTGCTAATCTTACCATTGATACCAGGAACATTATTAGCCAGTCAATTACACTATTTGCTACGCTTTCTGCTTTTTTATTCCTTTTGTTCGTAGAGGTTTTTAATGGGTTCACAAAAAAACTTAAAAAAATAAATGCAATACTTTTAGTTACGAGTTTTCTAATCTGTAGCTTTATGTTCACACCTGCCTACTCTATAGTTGACGGAGATACATTATCTCCCGGAGATTACTACGTACTATTCGTTGCAAATATCGCACTATTCATGGCTTCAACAGCATATGCGCTTTACTTCTCAAAAAGTATCCCTAGTGCAAAAAAAGGCACACATTTTTATAGCCAACTTCAATATCTCAGAATTGGTTATGTTTTGGCAGTTGTGCCAGCCTTCTTTTTCGGCGGAATAATTGCCTCTTTTTATTCTTCGGATATACCCGCGTTATCGCCAATATTTCTCATATTCTTCCTTATTTTTGCTGGAATATCGATAGCAAAACATAGGCTATTCGATATACGATTAATTGCCGTTAGAACAGTCGGCTATTTCCTTACATTTACGGCGATCGGATTTTTATCTTTCGAATCACTTCTAGCGTTAAACTACTTGATTGAACAGCGTAATTTACCAGAGTCTTATCAAGCTGGTTTGTTGGTTGCCGTTTCCTTGCTTCTTGCTGTTAGCTTCACGCCCTTTAAGAAGTTTGTTGACAAGGCAACAGCCAAGCTTTTTTATAGGGATGCGTATGAAACACAAGAACTTTTGAACGAGTTTAATAAAGCTATTGTTTCTACGATTGATGCAGATCAGCTATTACCCAGAGCAGGAGTTGTTATTGAAAAATATCTTAAGCCAGAGTGGATTGCATTTGCCATAAGGGATAGCGAGCAAGACCAGGTAAGGGTTATCGCGGAGGGCGCAAAGAAAATATTTACAAAAGATGTAGAGAGCTTAAGGCCTTTTGTAAGAGAAGGAGTTGAAAAGATATTTGTAACAGATTTAATTGAATCTAATAATGAGCTAAAAGAAAAGTTGCAAAACGCGGACATTGGTATTTTATCTAGAGTAACCACAGATACTGGCGTAGAAGGTAACGGCTATATTATCATGGGCTATAAGAAAAGTGGTAACATGTATAACTCGCAAGACCTTGGAGCTCTAGAAATACTATCTAACGAACTAGCGATAGCCATTCAAAACGCCCTGCAGTTTGAGGAAATCCAGAAGTTTAACATTACCTTGCAGGATAAGGTTGATAGTGCAACTAGACAGCTAAGGCGAAATAATGACAAATTAAAGCAAATGGATGAAACAAAGGATGAATTCATTAGTATGGCATCTCACCAACTAAGGACGCCGCTTACCTCCGTCAAAGGCTATATAAGTATGGTATTAGAGGGTGATGCGGGCGAATTGAATGACATGCAAAGGAGAATGCTCGGTCAAGCCTTTACTAGCTCACAGCGAATGGTTTATCTAATCGCAGACTTATTGAATGTTTCAAGGCTGAGAACCGGCAAGTTTATCATCGAATCTGCACCTATAAGCCTGATAGATTTAGTAGGGAGTGAAGTTAGCCAGCTAAAGGAAACGGCTCAATCGAGGGGACTTGAAATTGAGTTTAAAAAGCCTAACTCCGTTACTACACTGATGTTGGACGAAACAAAAACGCGCCAAGTGGTTATGAATTTTATCGATAACGCCATTTACTATACGCCTAGAGGTGGCAAAATAGTCGTGAACCTAACTGAAACAAGCGGATCGGTTGAGCTGACCGTTGTAGACAATGGTATGGGTGTGCCTAAGCAGGAGCAACACAACTTATTTAGTAAGTTTTACAGAGCGGGTAACGCTAGAAAGGCTCGCCCTGACGGCACCGGATTAGGTTTATTTATGGCTAAAAAGGTAATTATTGCCCAGGGCGGGAGCATAATATTTAGAAGCACAGAAGGCAAGGGTAGTACCTTTGGATTTAGTTTTGCTAAATCCAAGCTTAGGCCACCCGTAATCATTAAAGAAAATGGCGACAATAGCACTAAAAAGAAGTAATTCAAATTAGTTGAAAATAAGTCAATAAAACAGTAAAACCATTGACAAAAAAGCACAAGTGTTATAGAATAGAGCCATGACAAATAGATCTGCTGAAATTATGGCTTTTTCAGTGCCACTTACTGATGAGTTGTCTCGAGCGACCTATCAGTTTGAACGTCCAGTACTGGCAGCTGCAAGTATAGGTGTAGCAGTAGTGAGTGCGTATCTAGGCTACAGGCGAGACAGACAGCTTAGCCATGATTCAGAGGGACAGTTGCCTTATGCAGACCCAGACCTTGCTAATTATGCTGAAACAGAATTTAGGCGTGAACGGCGTGCAACAAAAGTCACAGGATTTTTATTGGCTGCAGGATTAGGTGCAGCTACAGCACAAATGGCTGGACCTTACGTAGAGACTATTCCTGAGTCTTCGAATAGGGTTGCTGTGGTTTTTGATGCTGGGCTAGAATCCAGAGTGCCGAGCTTAACAGACAGTAAAAATGGAAAGAAAGTTAGTGTACTTGAAGGAGAGGTAAACTCTGGGCTTAGGTTTGCTCGTGTCCTCGGCGATGATGTCAAGGTTCAGTTTATTGCCGCTGGGAGACAAGCTGAGTCACTCGGAATAGTAGAGGGTGAAGACGGGGCAAAAGAAGTTGTTGCCGGAACGTTAAAATACTATGACGATATAGAAAATGCTACTAATCCTGATATCGCAGGTGCGCTAGCATTAGCCAGAGCGAATAAGCCTCGAGAAGTTATCCTAATGACCAGCAATGATAATGTTGATGTTGCTGACGCAATTACAGATTACAGAGATGATAATATTACGATAGTTAGCCCCGGTAAGCCAGGTGAAGAGTTTAACTTTTTGGGCCAAGATTATACAGCCGGTTACACCTCGCAGTTTGGTGACAAAATGGGTATTCCGGTAGAAACAACTGGAGAGCTCCAGGATGTGATGGAAAACAGGGTAAAGAAAATGGTAGATCAACCTACCAGGAAAGAGAATAGTTATTTTTATGCGGTATTGTCCGGTGCTGCCATTACGTTAGGATGGTTAGGATTATCAAAGAAGCAGCTTTTGCCAAAGATGACTAATGGGAGAATTAAAGGAATGTTCCCTAGGAATGCTAAAGGAGGAAAGAAATGAGTTCAGAAATTACAGGTAACTGGCCAACAGAGGCCAGTCTAAATATACATAGAGAGATGTTCGAAGAGAGTGCTAGATATCTAGAGGAGAACATGCTTACGCCTCAGGATAAGAGGTTAATAATCGGGCTTGGTGTGCTAAGCATAGCTGGACTAGATGCTGCTGTATTAGCCATCGGTGAGGCGGGACATGGTAAGACAAGATTTGGTAATATTGTTATGGGTTCTGATAGTCGAGTTGAGCTTCAGAATAACAACACCGAGGAAACTTTGTTTGGATTCCCAAATCCAACTGAAGCAGAAGAGCGAATAGCTGGAAAGATTATTGTTGACCCCAATGATCCTCGATTCTATATGAACGAAGTATCGCACCTCCGTAATACTGGGCCACTTCACAGAATGTGGGATGATAATGTCGTGAGAGTTGGCGATCAATTTATTCCAGTTACGAATGCAAGTATATATGCTACATCTAACTTCCCTGACTCTCGGCGTGTAAACGACCTTGACGGCGCAATGCGCAGTAGGTTTGGTGTCGAAATTCTATTTGGCGATGTTCCAAAAGAAGTTGCAAGTCAACTTGCTGACCGTGGCGTTAGCCGACCTCGTCCAGAGGGGGGGATTATGGAATCTGGAATTATTCCTAACGCGAAAGCTCGTGAAGATTTGAGAAGAAGAGTGAACGAAGGCTACGGTTTGTATGATGGAAAGTTGGGTGGATATATGGTTGAAGTCATGGATAGAATCAATAAAAACCCATTATTTGATGATGTTAGTCTTGGTGATGCCAGAATGCACCAATCTTGGTATCAAACCATTGGTGCTCTCAAGTTTGTGTCTGGTCACGAAGCTGGATCTAGGGCTACTGTAGAGGATGCTTCGAAAGTTGCAGCACTTGTGCTACCTACATTAGTGACTTTAAGTGGTGCAGGTAAAAACGCACTACGAAGTAGACTTGGCGGTTTGCCAAAATTAGACCCAGTAACAGAAGCAGTTGCTCGCAGAAGGGCGATAGCTGACTTAGCATACAAAGTAGTTCTGGATGGAGATGTCTACAGTCGAGGTAATGAAGATGATAAGCGAGCTAAGTTCCGTGATAGGTTCTCATTTGCCGGAGATAAAGACAATGATGGACGAATAGATGAATTTGTTGAAGAAGCATTATTTGGAGGTAAACGACGTGTCGAACAGACTCAGCCAGACGAGCCAGCTACCCGTAGAAGTGTATGGTCCTTCAGACGAAATCGTTAGCCTTTCCGGGCCAGAGTTGCTTGGGAGGCTACACAATAATCTGAAGGCTACTAACCCGATGGATATAGCTCTGTTTGCTGGCGCTATCAGTAGCCTGGAAAGTTTAGGTTTTGGTGGAAACCTAGATAGCGTAGGCGACTATAGGCCTGGTATTGACTCCCCAATAGATATAGATATACCTGCTACGATTAAAGCTGATGGTAACCCAAAGGCTAGATGGCTGCTTAGTGATGCGGATTTATTGAGCCTAGCCGTAGTCGCAGATATGCCAGAGAGATTGGGTAGGTCTACAGGCATAACTTCTTTACGAAAATTGGGCAAATATAGTGTTGCGCTTGGTATGGCTAGCGCTATGAATGCCGGTGCCTGGGCTTCGTTATACAAAGCTGATGAAACCGGTGCAGACTTGGTGTTTGAAGATACCTCAAAGGAGTCGTACGCCGCTATGGCTGCTTTGCAAGAATCACGGACTTTGTTGAGTCCAGAAACCAGGCAAAGCCCTCTAGCACAGGCACTTGAAATGGCCAGTAATGATGTTGTATCCACGAGAGATGTAGCCTTAGTAATTAGTGACTTTTTAGATGGCTACGATAAGGAAAATAGTAGTTTTGACTGGCAAGAAAATCTAGAAAGATTGTATGCTGATCTAGGCGACAGACTCCTTTGTGTGAGGCTAAAAAGTCCGGCACAGATACAAATGCCACAATTTGGCAATGGTATAGGGTTGCCTGCCAGTAGTGTATCTAGGCTTAATAGTGAATTCGCTAGTATTGCTACAGGAAAAGATAGAACAATAGAAGTAATACTTGAGCCTGTCAGGTCGGTAACCGTGGATGCTGGCGAAGGGGCTAGTTCTCCGGTTGAACAGATAAATGAATTTTTAATAGGTAACGAATAGGCTTAAGCATAAGTGTAATATATTTTACAAACCGTAAAAATTACACAAAAATGTCTTGACAAATATTACAAAGTTTAGTAAAATATAATTATATAAATTTAGGTGAAGTAGGAGAAGAGTTTAATATGAGAATTAGTAATCTTTCTGGTTCAGTTCCCACAGGCCCAATGGAAGTAATACAGCCTGATGTTACTGCTGAATTGCAGGGTGTACAGCACAATACTCGCAACTCAAATTCATTGCGTAGTTTGGTAGCACTTGGCTTGGCCGGTGCGGTTGCTGCTGGTCTGGTTGCGTGCTCGAATGAAGGTGATGACAGTCGCGCAAAAAATGACGCTACTGAGGTTAGTATTCCTGAGCAGCAAGAGCAGTTTTGTGAGGCAGAGCCACTAAGGCTTAACCAATACCAAGAAGTTATTAAAAATTATGCAGCTGAAGCTATGCCAACAATTGGCGAAAACGATGTGCAGGCAATGCGAAGTGAATTTGCTGAGCAAATTCCTCAAAACGTTTTTGGTGTTGCCTCGATCAAGGCGTTATTAGATCAAAATACACAGACACTAAGTATTGCGAATCTTAAGGCCAGTATTCAAACTGAAGTTAGTAATCTGTTTGGTGACGCAAAAGCTCGTGATGAAGCTTGTCAGTCTGTTGTAGGTGAATTTTTAACTAAAGGTGACAGGATTGTTCCTACTGCAGCTGAATATTTTGAAGTAGGCCCAGTTTACAAAGAGAACGGCAATATTGATACTAACAATATTAGTTTCCAGAAAGTAAATCCTTTTGCAAATCCTGAAACTTCAATCGACCAAGAATTACTAGGCTTCTTTGTGCCATCGCCAGATGGTCGAATGCAGGCTTTCCTTACTAAAGAAGGTAGATTGCTAATTCCAATTACTGCAGGAGACGAGAATGGTACGACAAACTTTGATCCAAATGCCGAAACCGAAGAGCTAAGTTTCACAACAAAAGAAGGCAATGAAATCACCGTTACGACTTTACCTAACGGAGACAAGAAAGTTAAAACTACTACACCACAAGGTGAAGTATCTGAGAGTATAACTCCAGCGGCAAATTTTGGAGGCGGAACAGGCCCAGCAGCTGGTAATCAAGGTAAACCAAACGGTAAAGGCCCTGGTGGTGATGGTCCGGAATGTGATGCAAATGCCGAAGGTGATTGCAAGGGTCCAGCAGGTGGAGTAACACCTGAAAATCCTGGCCCTGGTCCTGGCCCCGGTCCAGAAGGTCCCGGTCCAGAAGGTCCCGGCACTACAACAACGACTCAGAAGCCAACTACAACAACGACTCAGAAGCCAACTACAACAACGACTCAGAAGCCAACTACAACAACGACTCAGAAGCCAACTACAACAACGACTCAGAAGCCAACTACAACAACGACTCAGAAGCCAACTCAGAAGCCAACTACAACAACGACTCAGAAGCCAACTACAACAACGACTCAGAAGCCAACTACAACAACGACTCAGAAGCCAACTACAACAACGACTACACCGAAAGGTTCAGTAATAACCATACCGGGAGCACCTAGATAAGGGTTTATAAGGAGATAATGAGATGAATATATTTACTAAACTTTCAAAGAAAATAGCGCTATTTATAGCTATTACATTTGCTACGGTTTTGTTTGTAGCGAATTCAGGACAGCACGTTGCGGCAATCCCATACTCTGGTGATAGTACTCCGCCAGCACCTAGTCCACAGTTTAATGTTTATACCGGTGTCCCAGAAGAAGGCAACGAATCTGACTTCTTCCGAGGTAAGGTGGCAGGTAATCCACAAGCCGTATCAACAAATGTAGTTGATTCTACTTGTGAGAATGGCCAACAATTTACACTGCGAGTCTATGTCCACAATGGTGCCACGGAATCGCTAAACGGTAATGGCGACGGGCCAAGCGTTGCTAAAAATACTAAAGTCAAGGTTAATCTTAATAATGCAAACGCTCAGTCACAATTTGTGCCAGATGCAACAATTAGTTCAAGCAATGCTGGAAGTGTGAATGACGATATGACTATCCGTTGTTCTGACGGTCGTGTAGTTAAGCTTAGCTATGTCGATAACACCGCTGCTCAGTTTACTCGAGCAGGAAGCAAACCAATAGACGACGATGCATTATTCACTACTGGTGCATTAGTTGGTACTGATAACCCTGATGGTAATGTTTGGGGTTGTTGGTCACAGCGCGTATACGTCACATTTAACGTAGTTGTCGAAGAAGCTCCAAAACCTGTAACTCCTAGTTATGTATGTAAGGTGACAGATGTAAAAGTTGATGATGTTAAGACAAGAAAAATTACTGCAACCGTAAATGGTACGGTCACAAATGGTGCGACAATTGTCGGATATGAAATCAATTGGGGTGACGGATCAAAAAGTGATAAACAAACTGACTCGCACTCTTATGCAAAAGATGGTTCATACACTGTAGTTGGTCGTGTGCAGGTAAAACTGCCTAACGGTGAAGTCAAGTGGGTTGACAGTAATAACTGTGTGAAGGTTGTGAAATTTGAAAATGGTCAGCCTGTAACACCCGTTACTCCTGTGGCGCCAACTACAACACTACCCGATACAGGTCCCGGAGAAGTTCTAGGTTTATTCAGTGCAACAAGTGCAGCTGGTGCGGTCGCTCATCGAGT
Source organism: Saccharimonadales bacterium (SeqCode) (assembly GCA_046350695.1). Taxonomy (GTDB): domain Bacteria; phylum Patescibacteriota; class Saccharimonadia; order Saccharimonadales; family JACQNP01; genus JAGQNP01. Next base: position 96,321 of record JAXLZX010000003.1, read on the forward strand.
TTACTCTCGAAAAAAGCGCGGACTTTAAAACTGCACAGCATAGCATAGTTACCCTCGTTTAATAGGTTAATACTTTGTCTGGTCAGCTGGACATTCGAACGAGTTTGTGCTAGGGTAATACGTAGATTACGAGCACTGACTGACCGCTCTCAAATCAAACAATCAAAGTAGCAAAACAGAATAATCCCCTCATCTTAGTTGGGTGGGGGGATTCACATATTGTCTCTGTTATGTTACAATATCGCGGTTCAAAGACACCCATATTGTCAAATAAATGTGGCCTCATCGTCTAACGGTTAGGACGCCAGGTTTTCATCCTGGTAATAGGGGTTCGATTCCCCTTGAGGTCACCAGAGACACTGAACACTCCCTAACGACAAACTAGCAAGTAGTTTGCCTCAGGGAGTTTTTTATTTCTAGCTGTGTTGGATTGGTTCTCTCGCTAGATCAATATATCTAATGATTGCAAGGTGTGCCTTGATAAGGTGAAAATGCCTGAAACGTATATGCTATTATTCACCTGTGAAGCATAAGCAGATAATATCTAAAATAAATACAAACTACTCGTTAACGATAAAGGTTCGTATAGTTTTTTATGTATGCTCGGTGTTGTTGGGATTTAGTTTCATTATTTCTGGTTTTGAATGGCTAACATTTCTGAGCCTACTTGGTTGGTTGTATTATGTTGATAACCTTAGCGAGCTAACTAATAAACAAATATTGCAGGATTTTTATATCGGAACATTTTTAGTGATGGGGTTGGCGTATTGTTGGCTTATGCAAGCCGAAGCACAAAATTGGAATGTTAGTCTACATGGTTGGTTTAAGGTTGTTGCTCAGATTGTGAGCTGGTTACTTGTATGTTCCTTTGTGTCATTGAGCGGATTAATTCTTGGATGGATAATGTCTAAGTTCGTGAAGAACCGGTATAGGATATTAATATTTGTCTTATGTCTACCTGTAATAGAGGTAATAAGGAGTTATTTATTTGCAATTATTAGCTATGGAACTGGCGGAAGTTTAGCTCCGAATTTCTTTGTGGGGTCAATAGCCGTTTCAGCGAGTGGTACATTCTTGGTTTTTGCATCACGATTAATTGGATTTGTCGGACTAAGCTTATTTGGTTTATTACTGAGTCTAGGTGTATATCTAATCATTCGGAGAAGATTTAGGTTTGTGGTACCAACGATGATACTGATATCTATTGTCACAATTTTTGGTTATAAGCTTTCTAAAAATAATTTATCTCATGAATCATTAAAAGTGGTCACTGTCCATTTGAATGAAGCGGTGAGCATGAAAGATTGGCAAGATTTTTCGAGCCTACCAGATGATGTTGATCTATTGGTTTTACCAGAGTATTCGGGAGTTACTAGTAATGAGAATATAAGTAAGTTATGGGAAAAACTGAGTCCCGATGGAGTAGTAATAACGACGGTCGCGATTGGTAGGCCACCTAATGCGGTCAATCGGCTAACGATTTTCGATAACGAAGGCAGGGTAATCAATCAGCAAGATAAAGACTTTTTAATTCCAGCAGGAGAGTACCTGCCGTATAGTTTGATGGGCGCGTTTAAGTTATTGAGACAAAATAAAAATATTGAGAACTTTAGATACACACAACAACTACAGCCAGGTAGTTATCCTATTAATGTAGTCCAAGGTGGTCGATTCAAAATAGGAGCGCTAGCATGCAGTGGGGTAGTATCATCTAGTGAATATGGGCGCCTTTCCCGAGAAGGTGCCGACATATTAACTAATTCAGCATCTTTGTCGTTTTTGAAACAGAACAGTCGTTTTGATGTCTTTGGTAAGAACATGGCGCGCTATCAGGCGGTTGCAAATCAAAAGTATTTTGTTCAGTCTAGTAGAAGTGGGGAATCCTTTATTATTTCACCAAACGGGCGATTCATAGAAACAAATTCCAGTCAAAATAGCCAGATAATATTCACAGATTTAGAGATTTAGGCTTGACAGTCATATATTGCTAATGTTAACTAAGACCAATTATGAAAAATAAGAAAATAAATAAATCAAAAACCACGAAATCGAATAAACAGGCAAAGTCCAGTAATTTTTACCATAAGCTGAATTTTAAATCACGCAAAGTGCAATTAATCATAGTTGTAATAATTGTAGGATTACTCGGTGGTGCATATTTGGTCTTTGCAAATGCGCATACGTTAAATTGTCAGAAACAGGATAATATTGATATATGCGATATAAATCAGACAGCAGGTGGGACAGATACGATCCTAAGCCCTGGCCCAGAAGCAGAAACATTAGGTAATAGCGGCTGGGGGTGGTATTTGGGTGCAGCATTTAGGGCGCCAAGTTCGGCCTATAACGGGGCTGTGCCGGTGCATCGAGTAGTGAATACTAAGTATGATTGGCACGAATGGGTTACAGATGCGCAGAAAAGAGATAAAGAGGCGAAATACGGTGCATTGCATTACGAGGGTGTGGCTTTTTATGCTTGGGAAAAACAAGTACCAGGCACTGTTCCAGTTTACCGGTTAACAGCAGGTGGGACGGGAACTAAGTCGTTCTTCACTACTGATAAAGCTCAAGCAGATAAGTTTGTGGCTGATGGAGCAAATGATCCAAACGGGTGGAAGATGGATGGAACAATGCCATCGATTGCATTTTATGCTTACCCGCCTGGCTATTCGGTTCCAAATCAATCAAATCCTGGTGACTGTTCTAAGCCAGAAAACTTCACGAAAGATATTTGCAAAAAAGCAGCTTCGAATCTAGAGCAAGCCATAAAAGAGAATATAATACCCGCCACAAATGAATGCCCTAAGGATGTTGAGACGTATAGAAAAGCACCATTCCCTGGTCAGTTTTCTGAAGAGTGCCAGAAGAAATGGAATGACGTATTGAGGGCGCGAGCAAGTTCGCCAACTACGGCACCTTCTTCAGGTGGCAGTTCGCCGACTACTAGTGCTAGTCCTACGAATACTGGTAGTAGTCCTTCGGCTACTACGACACCGGGCGCTACTAGTGCGGCGGCGCCGGTAGTTCAAATTGCAGGACAAGTTGCGCCACCAGTAACAGGAGATAAGCCAATAGACCCTTGCCCAGAGGCACCTTCTATGGACGATGGTCTGGCGATATATATTAATGGAGTGAACAAGGAAAAGAAAAACTATGCTATGGAGTGCCATACAAAGTACATGACATTTGCTCAAAACAAAAACATAACTCCTTGCCCAACCGCAGATAGTTTAGATAAAGGACTACTGCTGTATCTAAACGGAGTTAATAACGAAAAGAAAAACTATGACATAAATTGCCATACATGGTATTTAACCTACGCACGCAATAAGTCGTCTCAAAATGAGCAAATTAAAAAATATAGCGATGCAGATCTTGAAAGAGAGTGTGCAAAAAGCAATAAACCTAAAGAACTTCAGGATAGGTGCAACGATCTCTTTTATAGAAAAAAAGTATTCAATGATGCTATTGCTAAGAATGCAAAAGCAAGGAGCGAACAAGCGGGTGCTAGTGCATTATTACAAGCAGGTCATACAACATACGTGGCTGTCGGTGTGTGTACCATATATGGTACATGGGGTCTTACATCGCCACATACAGGAAACACGAATTTTGTAGATAATCTTGATAATTTCACTAGAGAGGATTGCGTAAAGCGTGCTCAGGCAATGAGGGCTGAATGGAAGCAGAGTCATGGTG
>JAXLZX010000004.1:0-70956 GCA_046350695.1 Saccharimonadales bacterium (SeqCode)
TCTTCGAGCATGGGACCGTCAATTAGTATTGAAACATCTGAGCTTTAAACAATAACCATGCAATAAAAACATACCCATTATTGGGTTGACTAGGCCTACGAAGCACGGTAAAAATAACCATACTAATTACTCTACATTAGAAGTAGTAGTGTGTTTTATGACAATTCAAGTTTGAATGACTCGAAAAATACCTCAAAAAATTATGAATGATACAAGGGAAAGTAGTATAGAAACGAATGCCCTGCCTTAAGTTAGTTGTAATATTTGCTTCTTTGCTTGCGTCATCAATTTGACACGAAGTACAATATATATAAATTCAGGAGGAACAGTGGGGGTATATAGTAACACTCAAATTCGACAAGCATTAGAAGATGGCCATATTGTTTGTGTGCCGTTTAATCCTAGACATATTGCGCACGCAAGCTTAGACGTGACACTAGGGTACTATTACTACCGCACCGGTCAAGCCAAACGAGGCTTTATGTATAACCCTTTTGATAAGGCTGATGTAGACCGTTACTTCGGTGAAGCCCAGCAAGCTATACCACATCAAGACTGGTGTGCAGCTAATGGAGTTAAATTGCTTGCCGGTATACCGGCTGACCATCCGGTGATTCCACTTCGTCCTGGCGAACGAATTCTAGCCCACACACATGAATTTTTTGGCATAAAACCTCCCGGAGCATACGAAGTAAAATCTCGATCAAGCTGGGGACGTAATGGTGTTGCAGTATGTTTTGATGCAGGCTGGGTCGATCCAGGCTACATAAATCGCTTGACTTTAGAGATATACAATCTGAATGAACACGAAACGATCTTGCTGCCAGTTGGAGAAAGAATAGCACAGGCTGTATTCCTAGAGACGGGCAAAGTAGACGGAAATTACGGCAAGGGCAGAGATGACGGAATGAGCGGAAAATATCAAAGCGGCACCGACCTTGATACATTAGTGGCAAACTGGACGCCGGATCAAATGCTACCAAAAGCATATAAAGACAACAGAACTCTCCCGGAGCAGATTAAAGGTTTAAAAGCACGATGACGACTCAAGCGCAGCGAAAGGGTAGTTTCTTTGTTATTGAAGGCACTGATGGCTCTGGTAAAGGCACTCAGGTTGGCCAATTGATTAAGAGGCTTACCAATGAAGGGTACGATGTAGTAGGTTTTGATTTCCCTCAGTATGATAGTGAGTCTAGCTATTTTGTTAAGAAGTATTTAAACGGTGAATACGGTACTTCCGAAGAAGTCGGACCTTATACTGGATCATTGTTTTATGCCATTGACCGATATTCAGCCTCTCGAGACATACAGGCTGCACTTGATGAGGGCAAGATTGTGATTGCGAATCGATTCACCGGTTCGAACATGGCTCACCAAGGTACTAAATTTATTAATAGTGAACAGAGGCGGGGCTATTTTATATGGTTAGATAATCTAGAATTTGAAATGCTGAAGATCCCGAGACCAGATAAAAGCATAGTTTTACGTGTTCCTGCTGATATTGCCCAAAGTCTTGTCGATCAAAAGGATAAGCGTGGGTATACCGACAAGAAACGAGACTTACATGAGGCCGACTTGGCACATCTAGAAAAATCGGTTGAGGTTTATGATGATATTTGTAATCTTTTTCCTAAGGATTTTATTCGGATTGACTGTGTTCGCAGTGGAAAACTTATGTCAATTGACGAAGTTCACGAACATCTATGGAGGGCCCTGCAACCAATGTTGCCAAAACCAAAGAAAAACAAAGGTAAGGTTGCAAGCAAACTTGTGGGCAAACCTATGCTTGAAGAAAAAGCACCCAAAGACCAATCAAATCCGTATGTTATTAAGACCGATTCTGGTTGGGACATCACAGAAGAAGGTCGGACATTTTTAGAAAACTCTGTTACCGATACGGTAGGTAATGTTTATGCGTTCACACCAAGTCTGAGTCCTTTAGTCATATCTGCAGCTATGGCTCGCCTTAGTCGTCGAGGTGATGATATGAGAATTACAATATTAGACGAGTTTAGCGGCATGACGGTCAAGAAGGAATCGCTACTCCAAAGAGTTATCACAGCATATGGTGATGATTCAGTACAAGCAATTAGTTGGCCAGCATTTTGTTATTGAGGTGCAAAATGCTGACTAAGCAATTAGAGTGGGGCAGGCTTGCCTCGTATCTTGAGCAGTCAACCAGATACATCTATTTCGATAAAAAGGACATGTCAGGCAAGTACAAATACTTTACTCCTGACCAATTTAACGCCAAGACAAGAGCTTTATACGAGAAAGCCTGGACACTATATTTGATAAGTATTCTGAAATGGTGCACAGTCTAACCAAATTTATCTCAGACACAAGTGACGTACCAAAAGGCGAGCGTGACGGCGCCCCGGAGGTCACGCGGTTCCGTGCTCAAGCTTGTGATGCCATCAGGCCAGTTTTGCCAGTAGCGACGAATCGACAGTCGGCATATATGCATCAGGACAAGCATTAGAGAGTATGATTATGAGACTGCGCGCAAGCGACAGCAAGGAAGCTCGTGATACCGGAAGAAAAATACTCGAACAGGCACGAAAAGTTATCCCAACCTTCTTAGAACGAGCTGACAAACCCGATAGAGGTGGAGCGACTACTGCCTATTTTGCTCAGACAAGAAAAAAACTTAAAGAAATAGCAGATACAAACTTGCTTGAAACTCATAGTTCTGATTTAAATCCAGTTACTCTACGAACTGTTTGGCCGCGCAATGAGTTGGACCTAGTTCCATACATGGCACTTTCGAGCACAGCAATCTATCGCTGTCAGAGATCGAAGAACAGGTTGATAGCTGGACAATCATGCAAAAACAAGAGGTATTTAACGCATACATAGGTGAACGGCAATCGACGACGCATAAACCCGGAAGGGCGATTGAGCAGGCCAGATATACGTTCGACTTAATCTGCGATTATGGAATATTTCGCGATCTCCAACGTCATCGTATGGTAGACGACTTGGAATGGCAGGCACTAACGCCGAGGTTTGGGTTCGAGATTCCGCAGCTAGTTGAAGATGCTGGACTTAGTGGGGTATTTGAGGAGTCTTTGATATAAGCGCTGATTTATATAGCAAACTTCAGTCAGCTGGATATGGTTACGAAGCACAGTATGCGACATTACTTGGTCACAAGATGCGTTGGACAATAACATACAACGCCAGAGAAGCATTTCACTTACACGAATTACGAACCAGCCCACAAGGCCACCCCGGCTACCGAAGAAAACTGGTACTGCAAATGCATAATGAGGTAGCGAACCATCATCCAATACTTACTGAGGCAATGAGATTCGTTAATCAGAGTGAGGATCCAGAACTGACGCCTGGCCGCAGAACGCGCAACTCGGTACCAACTAGAGCAATTGGATGCTGACCAAAAGAATAGTTAACTTTGGGTAAGCCTGAAATTCCATCTCCTAAATTATAAAATTATTGTAAATGATATATATTAAAACTTCACAGCAACCACTCGGACTCCTCCCTCTCAATGGGCTGTGCTTTAGTAGTGGAGAAGTTTGAGCGAATAATAAAGCGTCACTAGCACAGTCAAGAAGATAACCAATCAAACTTCTCCAAAAGAGAAGTTTTTTAAATTCAAGGAGAAACATATGTCCCCAGAAATAGGCAGAAAATACCCTAAAGACGATCCAGAGATTGTCGCTGCGCTAATGAGAGAGCGTGAATCATTCGGATTGACTGAACCTCATCATGAACCTAGTTCAAAAAGAGAAATAATTGATGTCGCAGGACCGGATACCTACGGTTCGGTAAATTCTATTCCATCACAAGCACGGCCACAGGAGGATATTCAAAATGGATAAGCAGGAGATATTAAGCTCACAAATAGTGGAAACGTGTGTCAGCCCAAGAATAATTAAAACGGTAGACGGTGAAGAATTTCACCCCGACAAAGTTAGTATTGTAAGTGTTGTTATGGTTTGTGAAATTCCGTATTCTCGCGATGAAAAATTAACCGAACATCGCGTACATATAACAGATGACTTTCGGAGGGATCTGCCGGCTTGACGCACAGAGGCTGGTGATAATAGTATGTAACCATGATTCAGAAAGTAATTGGCTCAAAGGTGATTATCCTCGCAATACCGCGGGTCTGAGTTTGATTTGTAAAAAACAAGCCCCGCGTGAAGATGCGGGGTTTTTTAATTAAGAAGGGATAACGTCAATGGAAAGCTTACAAGAAGAAAACGAAAGAGGCACTACAGAGGATTTACATAGTCAAAGGGCTGGTGATACTTCGCTACTAGATGTGCTTGCACTGTTTGATAGGGAGGCAGACACGACAAAGATACTAGCTAATCCACAACCGGCAATGTATCAGGATGACGAAGATATAGAGCCACATATAATACGTGGCTACAATTAGGATGCTTGCTTGAGACATTTGATTATAGTACTGGATTATGCTATTCTGGATTAGTTGCCAAAGACAGTGACGTCGATAGTAAATATCGATTAAGAATGTCACCGAGGTACTATCTAATTTTAGTACAATAACACCTTTGGTTTTCAGAGGTGTTTTTATATGGCAGATGTTCGTGCAAATAGGTCGATCGAACAGAAAATCACGAAAGGTTAAATGAATGGCATTAACTAAAGATCAAAAGAATGAAATTGTTGACGAAGTCAGTAGTTTGCTTACTGCATCTAAGTTGACAGTTGTCGCGAAGTACCAAGGTACTTCTGTTAAAGCCCTCCAATCACTTCGAAAAGAAGCAAAAGATTCAAAAACAAGCATCAAGGTTATAAAAAACCGCTTGGTTATTAAGGCAATGGGAGTTAATGACAGCCTAAAGTCAGTTGACACCTCGGCTCTCAATGGGCAGCTTTTGTATGCGTTTAACAGCGAAGATGAAGTTGCTCCCGCCCAAGTCCTAGCGAATTTCGCTAAGACTAATCCTAATGTTGAGTTTGTGGGCGCAATCAGCCCAGATGGAATATTTATGTCATCGGGCGAAGTCGCAACACTCGCTACTCTACCGGGTAAGAATCAATTAATTGCTGAGGTATTGGCTACGCTTTCATCACCGGTTAACGACACAATCGGTGCATTATCAGGTAATTTACATGGCTTATTGGATGCTGTTGCAGCCAAAGCAAGCTAGAAAGGAATCAAAATGGCAGATCTAAAGAAATTTGCAGAACAACTTGTTGGATTAACAGTTGTGGAAGTTAACGAGTTAAAAAATATTCTAAAGGAAGAATACGGTATTGAGCCTGCAGCTGCAGCTGTTGCTGTTGCTGGTCCAGCCGCTGCTTCTGATGCTCCCGCAGCAGAAGAAAAGGCTGAGTACGATGTTGTCCTAAAGGATGCTGGCGCACAAAAAGTTGCTGTTATCAAAGCTGTTAAAGACTTGACTGGGCTTGGTCTAGGCGAAGCAAAAGCCATTGTTGACGGCGCTCCAAAAGCCGTCTTAGAAGGCGCAAAGAAAGAAGATGCTGAGAACGCTAAAAAAGCTCTAGAAGAAGCAGGCGCAACAGTAGAACTTTCATAGCACTGAATTTTCTATAATGGTTCAGGAAAAAGGACCTCATACATAAGGAGGTCTTTTTTTGTGCATATATGACAAAGATTGAAAGTTTTAGTCATTCCAAATGATCGTATTCACGGTTTTTAAGAATTAATAACTGCGTTCAGCTTAGAGTTTGGCCTGCCCACTACAGTTTTGCGCTTATCTGTGAACCACTGAAAGAGTATGAGATGACTAGGGTGCGGCGGGAAACTCCAGGGGAAGCACTTCGTAAGCATACATCAATAGAAGTGGCATGCAACTCTGAGCTCGACGTCGTTACTCTACCACCGGTTAGTACGGAGGAACGAGTGTCGTTAGCCCAGATAGCTCTTCGTGACCGAGGCGTTATATAGGGTAGCTTTATCCACAGTTTTATTTATAAATTTTGACTTTAACAATTAATCATGATAGTTTGAGTAAGAATAGTGGAGTAAAGACACGAGAAAAATCAAATAAGTGTCAACAGTGAGAACAAAATTATGGCAGATGTTCCAGACAAGCAGATCAAAAGATTAAAGTCTCTAATTCAAGAAGCCGAGACCAGTTTAGCAGCAGCTAAAGAGCTGTTACTTAGTCTAGTTGGCGAAGATAACACCGTTAATACAGCGAACCTTAAAGATGAAGTTCTAGGCAAGGTTATTGAAGGTGTTTTTGACGGGCAAAATATGGTTGGTTCCGACGGTAAAACATATCCTGTACCAGCAAACTACGCTAGTAAATCTAAACTAGTGCAGGGTGATATCTTGAAGCTCACCATCGCAGACGATGGAGCGTTTATGTATAAACAAATCGGACCCATCCCTCGCAAACAAATTGTCGGCTTGCTAAAACAAGAGAACGGTCATTACTTTGTGGAAGTTGGTAGTAGAAATTACCGAGTACTTCTTGCGAGCGTTACCTATTTCAAGGCAAAGCCAGGTGATCAAGTCAGCGTCAACGTACCCGAAGACGACTCTCAGGCCGAATGGGCTGCACTAGAAGCTGCATTATAAAATACAACTAAAACTTAACGATATTACAACAGACTATATGGCTTAGTCGGAGTATAATGTATTTGAATTTAGTAGAGGAAGTATGAGACAAGCTTTATACAGAAAGTATCGTTCAAAGTCGCTTGACGAAGTTGTCGGTCAAGACCACATTATTACCACTCTTAGTAATGCCCTGAAGAACAATAACGTTTCTCACGCATACTTATTTACTGGTCCTCGGGGCGTTGGTAAAACGAGTATCGCTAGAATTCTTGCACATGAGGTTAATGAGTTAAAGTACGAAGACAACTCAGTTCATCTAGATATTATTGAGATTGATGCAGCGAGTAATCGAAGAATTGATGAAATCCGAGACCTTAGAGACAAAGTACACATTTCGCCTGCTTCTGCAAAATATAAAGTCTACATTATTGACGAAGTTCACATGCTGACAAAAGAAGCCTTTAATGCCTTGCTTAAGACTCTCGAAGAACCACCTGAACATGTAATATTTATTCTTGCCACCACGGAAGTTAATAAGCTGCCAGAAACAATAATAAGCAGAACCCAACACTTTAAATTCAACCCTATTGCTGAAAATGATATCGTAAATCATTTAAAGGAAATATCTCAAAACGAAGGCATAGCCTTGGCTGACGATGCCGCAAAAGTAATAGCCGAGCATGGCGACGGATCGTTTCGAGACAGCATTAGCCTTCTAGATAAGCTTAAGTCAACATCTTCAGAAATTGACCTTGAAATGGTTAATAGTACTCTAGGATTAGCTCCAAATGCATTAGTAGTCAGGTTTATTGATTATATAGAAAAGAGTGCAAGTCAGGACGTAATTCAGTTGCTTGAGAATTCGATATCCCAAGGCGTTCAGGTAAATTCCATCATATTGCAGATGTCCAGAGAATTTCGCGACAGATACCTCGACACCTCAAACAGTAACTATCTAACCATATATAAACAGCTTGCTAGCATCGAAAAGGGCGGAAATCTGACTGTAGCCTTAGAAATAGTACTCCTAGAGAGTTGTCAATTATTCAGTGACAGTAAAAATGTAACGATGGGAAAAAGCACACCACGTGAAGTTAAAGAATCGCCTGTGGCAGTCCCTAAACCAGCAACTCTAGACAAAATGGAGACACCCGCTGAAACGACACAAACTGAACCGATTCAACCTCGCCCAGAGCAACAGCTTACACAAGATAAAACAGTGAATTCTCCAACCGATGAATCAGATAAATGGCAGAGTATCTTAGCTGAAATCAAAAAGGAACACAACACACTGTACGGTGTTCTGAGAATGAGTACTACCAGCATCACCGACAACAATATATCGATGAAGTTTAAATTCCCATTTCACCAAAAGAAGGCAGCGACCGAAGAAAATCTAAAAATTATTACAGACACCGCGAAAAAACTTACGGGAATCACATATAAAATTTCGGTTGATTCTAACGACACTAAGACCAAGCCACATAAAGATGAGGTTATAAACATTAACAATATTTTTGGTGAAACTGAAATGCTAGAATCGTAAGTAATATGGATGATAAAGCAAAAGTACCACCACAAAATACTGAAGCCGAGGCTAGTTTATTAGGTGCCGTTTTAATTGATAATGAAGCTTTGGTAAAAATTGCCGATCGTGTCAGTCCTGATGACTTTTACGATGAACGACACCAAAGAATATACGAGTCAATTATGCAGCTATATGAAAAGCGTAATCCGATTGACGTCCTAACCTTAACCGAGCAACTTCGTTCAACTGGATTGTTAGATATGGTGGGTGGAGCTGCGTACCTGACTCAGCTCACAAACTTTGTGCCAACCGCCTCACACGTTGAAAACTACGCTGATATCGTCTCACAAAAAGCACTAAGGCGGAGGTTAATCAAGGCGTCGCGTGACATTATTAGCTTAGGTCAAGACGAGTCTAAAAGCCTTCAGGACTTAATTGAAGATGCCGAGCAGAGATTGTTTAGTGTTAGCCAACAGCACGTAAAACAAGATATTGTCAGTCTAGAAACGGTCTTGAGTGAAAGTTTTGAGCGACTTGACGAGCTTCATAAAGACAAAAATACTATTCGTGGCGTGCCTACGGGCTTCAAGGATTTGGATGCTATTCTGGCGGGACTGCAAAAGTCCGATCTATTCATCTTGGCAGCTAGGCCTTCAATGGGTAAGACTGCCCTGTCGTTAAACCTAGCACATAATGTTGCAGTCAAGGCAGAAGAACCTGTTTTGATATTTAGCCTAGAAATGAGCAAAGAGCAGTTAGTGGATAGAATGTTGTCTATGGAGTCTGGTGTAGACGCATGGGCTCTTCGAACAGGCAATCTGACAGACGACGACTTTGAAAAAATAGGACATGCTATGGGTACGCTATCTGAGGCTCAAATATTTATTGACGATACGCCAGGTATTACAGTAAGTGATCTTCGAACTAAGGCAAGACGTGAAGCTCACATACGGCCATTAGGACTAATAATTGTTGATTACCTACAGCTAATGAGCGGTGGTCATCGATTTGGTGGCGACGGAAATCGCGTTCAAGAAATCTCTGAAATCTCTAGAGGATTAAAAGGGATCGCTCGCGAATTAAATGTTCCACTCATAGCTTTAAGCCAGTTGAGTCGTTCCGTAGAAAATCGTAGCCCGCAGATTCCTCAATTGGCCGACCTGCGTGAATCTGGGTCAATCGAACAGGATGCCGATGTCGTGGCTTTTATCTATAGAGAGGATTACTATAACCCCGATACCGACAGACGAAATATAACTGATATTTTTATCAAGAAGCATCGAAATGGGCCAACAGGGGCAGTCGAGCTATACTTTGACAAAGAGAAGCAAAGGTTCAGAAGTTTAGATACCAGGCATAGTGAAGCCTTTAGCCATTAGCTAGTAACAATGTTATAATTTCTGTGAGTGTGAAAAGAGTAAAGTTTTATTTCAAATTACTATGGAAGCCAGTATTATTGACAGTCGTCATGCTGGTCGCATCTCTAGTTTTAGTACTAGCGGAACCAGACAAGGTTCCTGGGGGTTATTCGCATGAAGAGGTTAATTATTTTGCCTATGTAAACAAATCAGGGCTTTTACCTGATAATCCTGTCAATCTGCCAGTATTTGTTGTCCATAAAATTTCACTTTATATTAACAACCAAATCTCAACCCTGCGCACAGTAAATGCACTTTTAGGCATTTGTGCCGTAGTACTAATGTTTTTCGTTGTTAAGAACTGGCAAACTACACGTATTGCAGTAATGACCTGTGTGCTTTATATTACCGCAACTTGGTTTCTGATTACCACAAGAAATGCAACACCAGTTGTTGGGTTACTATTTTCAGTTATTATCCCTCTGCTTGTTATATGGAACCAAATAACGACAAAACATAAGTTCGCACTAGTAATAACAGCGCTAGTGATTGGTATGTTACTGTATTTGCCAGGAATGATTTGGTTTTTTCTGGCTGGTCTTATCTGGAAGGCCAAAAGCATATATAAACTCTTGAGGTATTCACCGTCATGGAATGTCATAGCAGCAATTTCTGTCTTTATCATTATCCTGATACCATTCGCGCTTAATATTACTGATATGAACTTTATATCCTCTATCTCGGGAATCAATTTTAGTGATTTCAGTATTGTCGCATATACTAAAAACTTAGCGATATTTCCTGTCAATTTGTTCTTGAATTCAGGTTTTCATAATTCAAGTAACTTAGGCGGTCAGGCGATTTTCGATGTATTCGTATCTGTTTTGATTGTGGCGGGGACAATAAATATTATTAAAAAGTGGAGGAAGAGTCGTTCGCGTTTCATTCTTGTAACACTATTGATTAGCTATTTACTTATAGGTCTGGGACCGAATATTCCTTACGCAATAACTCTTCCATTCTTTATTTTACTTATTAGCAATGGTTTATCCTGGCTGCTTCAACAATGGCTGACGGTGTTTCCAAGAAACCCGCTTGCACAAAACACAGGAATAGCCTTAATAGTCGCCGCAATAGCGATGTCGTCCATATATAATGTATATAGGTTTTATGTTGCCTGGCCTCACATGAATTCAACAAAAACTATCTATACTATTCAACAGTAGTTATTGATACAATGTAAGCTGATAAAGGAGTTATATGAGTAAAATTGACCAAGCAAAAATGTTACTAAAAGTGAAGAAATTGCAAAAAGAATTGCAAAAAATGATAATTACCGTTGAGGCAGGTGACGGTGCAGTAAAAGTCGATATTACTGGGGAGCAGAAAATCAAGAAAATCAAAATCGATCCTGAGGCCATAGATTTAGATGATATAGGCCAACTCGAGAAGTGGGTTGAAGAAGCTGTTAAGGATGCGATCAGTCAGAGTCAGAAAGTTGCCGCAGAGAAGATGCAGCCAATGATGGGTGCGTTAGGTGATCTAGGGTTCTAGGATATAATGGCGATTTTGCCTGATGCCTTTGAAGAATTAATTGGAGCGCTTAGCAAGCTACCCGGTGTTGGACCAAGAACGGCCGAACGCTTTGCGTTCTATTTGTTTAAAAATAGTGTGTCAGCAAATAGTTTAAGTAAATCAATCACACAACTAAACAGTAGAGTTAGTGTGTGTCCAGTTACATTCGCACTAATTGACTCGAAAGATAGTATTTCAAAGTTATATTCTGACCCGAAACGCAACAAACAACAAGTAATCCTTGTGGCAGAACCGTTCGATATCGCAGCCATAGAAAAGACCGGTAATTACCAGGGAACTTACCATGTGCTAGGTGGTTTAATATCACCGATCGATGGCGTAAACCCCGAGCACTTAACTATAGGAAAATTGCTCGAACGCGTAAAGGATGACGAGGTAGACGAGCTGATAATTGCATTTAATGCAAGTGTTGAGGGAGAATCGACTGCCCTATATATTCAAAAGCAAATCCCCGACCACATAAAGCTAACTCGGCTTGCTCGAGGGTTGCCGGTAGGTCTAGACATTGAGTATGCCGATCAGATAACTCTTGGCAGAGCACTAGAAGGCAGAACAACTTTATGATCAATGAACAGACTAAACAAATTGGCAACTTGATCAATGAATCCGACAAGATTCTGATAGTTCAAGCCGACAACCCTGATGCCGATAGCCTAGGTAGTGCTCTGGCTATTAGTGAGATACTTGCAGCACACAGCAAGGATTGTTACCTCTATTGTGCTGTCGATATTCCGTCATATTTGAAATACATGCAATCATGGAGCTTAGTGGAAAATAAGTTATCGAAATATTTTGACCTAGCAATTATCGTCGACACTGCCACCGACACACTTCTCGAGAAGATTAAGGACGATAGAAACTATGCTCAATACTTAAAAGCAAGAAAAATAGTACTCGACCATCACCAAACCACGGATAGGAGTATTAATAGTGAGATCACAGCTATCGATCCATCTTCATCATCAACCGCAGAACTAATATATACAATCTTTAACCAGCTCAATTGGGATCTGCCATTAGTCGCAAAAGAGTATTTGATGGGTGGTATCCTAGGTGATACACAAGGTCTAAGCAATAACCTTGCAACACCACGAACGTATAGAATAATCGCAGATATTATAGAACAAGGGGTCAATAGGGGAGAAATCGAAAACCGTCGACGAAAATTTAACCAGTATACTACCGATATCTTTGAGTATAAAGGTAATCTCATTAATAAAACTCAGCTACATTTAGAGAACAAATTAGCTATCGTCACTATACCGCACGAAGAAATTGTGAGTTATAGTGCAGCATATAATCCTTCTGCATTGATTATGCCAGACCTGTTACAAATAGAAAATCTAGCGGTTGGTTGTGTGGTTAAGATATATAATGACGGTAGAGTCACTGGAACGATAAGAACAAACAGCGGCTATCCAATAGCGGCAAAGATAGCGGAAAGATTCGGTGGCGGTGGTCATGACTATGCATCAGGGTTCAAGGTCTTGAAAGGCGAAGACGGAGATTCAATTACCAAAAGTATCATAGATATAACCGACCAACTAATCACTGGGGGTCAATAACCATGAAACGAGTCGAGCTTTACAATACAATGTCTAGGCAAAAGGAGGGCTTAAAACCCTTGAGCGACAAGGTGGTAAAA
The DNA here is from genome assembly GCA_046350695.1 of Saccharimonadales bacterium (SeqCode). Taxonomy (GTDB): domain Bacteria; phylum Patescibacteriota; class Saccharimonadia; order Saccharimonadales; family JACQNP01; genus JAGQNP01. The sequence continues at coordinate 12,657 of JAXLZX010000004.1, forward strand.
ATCTACACGTGTGGGCTTACCGTATACAGCCAACCTCATATTGGGAATTGGGTGGCATATATATATTGGGACGTCTTAGTACGTACTCTAAGGACAGCGGGGTACCAAGTTAAACGTGTACAAAATATCACCGACGTAGGACATTTAACCTCGGATGCTGATGAAGGTGATGACAAGATGGTAAAAGCAGCTGTAGCAGCAAAGAAAACGGCCTGGGATATCGCAGATGAAATTATTAAGATTGCTGATGATGAAGCTTATAATAAATTAGGATTGATACCACCGGATTCTCTTGTTAGGGCCACAGATTATATAGATGAGCAGATTGTTTTTGTAAAAATTCTGGACGAAAAAGGCTTCACATACATAATCGAGGGTAATGGTGTTTATTTTGACACATCTAAGCTAAAAGATTACGGCAAGCTTGCCAAGCTAGACATAAATGGTCTACGGGAAGGCGCTCGGGTTGAAACTGCAGGGAAGAAAAACCCTACCGACTTCGCAGTCTGGAAATTTAGTCCATCAAATGAAAAACGAGATATGGAATGGGATAGTCCTTGGGGTAAGGGTTTTCCTGGTTGGCACTTGGAGTGTTCGGTTATGGCGCAACAACTACTGGGTGATCAAATCGACATTCACACTGGAGGTATTGATCATATACCAGTTCATCACACAAACGAAATTGCTCAAACAGAATCTGTAACAGGTAAAACGTTCGCTAGTATCTGGATACACAATAATCATCTCAAGGTTGACGGTACTAAAATCTCTAAAAGCCTAGGTAACGGATATACTCTAACTGATATTGAGGAGCGCGGGCTTGATGTTGAAGCGTTTAAACTCATGGTCTTGTCTAGTCACTTTCAAACAGAGGGGAACTTTACATGGGAGATACTTGAAGCTTCGCAAAGCAGACTTAATAATTTACGGCGAATGGCCGACCTAAAATTTCAAGCTGTTAAATCTGCGCCGCAAACCGACTTTGCTAAATATCAAGAGCTGTTATTGGAGGTCATGTGCGACAACCTCGATACCCCGAAAGCTTTATCAATTTTGAGCACTCAAGTTTCTGAGCTAGAATCTAACCTTGTAAACACGGATCAAATTGATGAATTTTCGAAATATTTAACATACATCGATGACTTATTTGGCTTCAGCCTTAGCACAAGACAAGATATAAATACCAAACAAAAACAACTCATAGAGGCCAGAGCGCAGGCAAGACTAAATAAAGACTGGGAAAAGAGCGACGATATTCGAGAAAAATTAAAAACCCAAGGTATTTTTATAAACGATACACAAAATCTACAGATTTGGTCTAGAACCTAGGCAGCGCTATTGTGTTTATTGAAGTCTTCGTAGTCAGGGAAGTGTTCCTTAATATAGTCTTCGAGCAGTATTCTGGCACAGCCAACCAGAGGAATCGCGGCAAGTGCACCAAGAACACCGCCCAGTCCAGCGCCGAGCAAGGCTGCGATAAATACAGTCAGAGGCGTTAACTGGTTCTTCCTTGATTGAATGTAGGGCTGTAGGGTCGCATTTTCAATTTGCTGATACAGAATGAAGAAACCAAGCATAATCAATGCCATCGGCCATGAAGAGATAAGACAGATCAAAACTACTATTCCGGCGGCAATAATATTACCCACCAGCGGAATTAACCCAAAAATGAACACTATTCCAGACAGTGCAATTGCATTGACTGAAACGCCAAATATTGCATTTAATATAAGCAGCATAATTGCCGCAAATGTCGCAGCAATAAAAGCTATCAGCATTTGCCCATAAAAAAATCCAGTAATTACTCTGTACATACTTTTAATAGTTTTCTTTCGCTTAGACCGTAGTTTCTCTGGCTGCAAGGCCAAATACTGATTGAACCAAATCGGACCCTCGACTAGCATCATAAATGTTAATATTAGAACCGTAATAATTGAAACCACCGTACCGCCAACCCTGCCCGCCGTACTAATGATCGGCTTGCTTAGGTCATCATCAAACCTATCCTTAAAATTGTTTACAGCCTCGTCTATGTAGTCATTTAGTTGATAACGTCTTAATGTGTTTGCCAGTGGCGAATCTTGAGTTTTAAGTGCATTCAGTGTACTAGGAACAGTTGTAACAAATTTTGTTGTTTGCTTTACTAGCGGGGGTATAACTAAGGACAGGAAACCGATGAGTAGAGTTATTACAATTATATAGGCTGCGCCAGTGGCACGAAGTCTACTTTTACTCTTTATTCTTACAGTAATCCAGGTGACAGCTGGGTTTAACCCAATTGCCAGAAACAAAGAGATGGCAATGAGTTTGAGTTCATGCGAAATTGAACCTATCATTTGATAACCAATAATTGCAATTGCAGCAACTAAAATTGCCTTAATAAGAGTATTGGTAGTTATTGAAATTGTTTTATCTGGTCTACCAAAAATGTTCATAATCACATTATCTTAAGTTTTTGTTCTTTTTGCAATTGAAGAGCTGTATACGTCTTCGATACGCACACCGACTTTATTGATGTCAAACTCTTTGATTCGTTCTTTCTGCTGTTTATGTACCAGGTTTATTCTTGAAACATCTTTGATGAAATACTCCAAGCTCTCAACTAGACTCTTCTTATCCTTCGGGTTGAATAGAACCCTATTGTCAGCTAATACGCTTCTGTAACCTGGATTATCACCGCCAAGCACAACCCCGGCACCAGCAGTAATTGCCTCAATCAAAACAATCCCGAAACTTTCACCGCCTAGACTTGGAAATACTGCGATATCTGCTTCAGATAGTACAGATCGTTTAGATGATTCAGCAAGATAGCCATGCAGCAACACCCGGTCATTGAGATTATTTTTACTGATTATATCCACTAACTTCTCTCTTAGTGGACCATCTCCATGAATATCAAGTGTAATCTCCGGATATTTTTCTGATATTTCGGCGAAGGCATCGACAAGTTCTAGGGCGCCTTTTCTTGGCACAAGCCTCCCGAGAAACTTGATTCTAGTTACACCTTTCCGGTAATTATAAGATTTACTAACTATATCTATCGGGTTTGGGATAACTTTGATATTATCGACACCAAAATATGTTTCTGCAAATTGTTTGGCCGGATCTGATACCGCAATATATTGGTCAAAACGGGTATTAGCACTTTTTAAGACGTGTGATAATGCCTTAGTCGCATATTTTTCGCGTCTTGAATAAGGTAATATGTGAAAAGTTCCAATAACCGAAGTATCACGTGGCGCCCTGCGTACAATTTTACTTGCCATTAACGGGCTGTAGGGCGCCTGGACATGTAGGATGTCGAAGTGATGTCTACTAAATAAATATTGGATATCCGCAGTCTTAGTGTACAGAGGTATTGTCATCCGGTTTTTATTAAAGACAACTCTGATATTTCTTGACAAGCTGTGTACGTTTTCTATATCTTGTCTCTGTGTTTGGCCAACAATATAGTGAACTTCGTGGCCACGACTAACCATCCAGCGACCAACATTCAATACGTATTGCTGTACGCCGTCAGTACTGTCAAGACTATCATCTAGTACATAAGCTATTTTCATTTACAGTCTAAGGCCTCGTGGTAGAATTTTTCATAACCGTCTACTATCTTGACGTAGTCGTACTGACTGATCGATTTATTAGCCCATTCCTGCCAATCACTTCTCAAATCGTCATCAGCCAAAAATCTATCTAGCATGCCTGAGAACTCATTAACAGACCTAGGATTAATCAGTGAATTTGCTCCGAAACCAGTTAAAACACTTGAATATCCGGGGTTATTACCGGCGACTATTGGTAACCCCATCGCCATCGCTTCCAAAAGTACGATTCCAAAACTTTCACCAAATAAGGCAGGAGAGCAAAAAACACCCGATTTGGCTAGCAATTCTAGCTTTTGCTTTTCACTGACATAACCTAGAAAATCTACTCGGTCTCTGACTTGTTTTTGAGTCACATACTTCTCTAGTTTTAGTCTATCTACGCCGTCACCAGCAATTATTAATCGTGATTTAGTATTATTTATTTTACAAAATGCATCAATCAAATGCTTGACACCTTTTCGCTTTTCCAGACGACCAATATATAGAATATTCTGGTCTCTTTTGATGTTCATTTTATGATATTTACTCAGATCAATTCCATTAGGAATAATTATAATTCTTTTACCAGTAAGGCTACCGACGTATTCTGAAGCGGCCGGAGAAACAGCAGTAAAGTCACTGAGATATTTGATTATTGATTTTGTGTAGGGTGTTACTAATTTTGCCAAAGTCTGAACAATAACAGTGTCAGGCAATTTAGCGTGGAAGGTTGCGACGTTCACAGCCGTACTTCTAGATAAGATTTGCCTCGATATAACTGGAATCCACGGTTCGTGAAAGTGCAGTATATCAAATTTTTCTTCTTCCAGCATATTAGTTATTAACTCATTATCGGCGCTTATAGAAATCTGAACAGTCGTATGTCCAGGAGTCTTCATCTGCATACCGTTACCAATAAAGATAATACTATCCTGTCTTGGATCCTTTACGGTCGGCGGGACTGGAGTAACTATTTTAACTTTGTGTCCTCGATTGCTTAACTCTTTTTGCAGCGCCAAGACACATTCCTGGACTCCACCACCTTTATACATATCGTAAGGACAAACTAACCCGATTTTCATAGTTATCATTATTATACTTTATTTAGGCTTTGCTGAAAGTAATCGTCGTAACTTATCAGGCATGAATGGAGCTGCTGCCTCTTCATCCGCAATCACAGTAGGGGCGTGACCTTCCATATCAGCATAAATAACATTAACGCGTTTATATATAACGTTCAGATGTTGCTCGACAACTTGATTGTCAAAGAAATGATCATCTGCGATTGCTACGTGATCAACATCCAATCCAACGGGTTTATTGCACAGATCTACTTTGAGCATTTCGCTAATTACCCTAGCTTTCGTACGAGCATGATTCATTTTCCATAACTTTACTTCAAAATCAATACGTTTTTTGCGCTCCTCACTATCTGCATCCTTCATCTTTCTGTGGGTTTTAGCAACTAATGTATAGCATAATCGTATTGGTAAATCTCTAAAGAATACATTGCCAATTACCCAGCCCGGAATTCTATACGACCCAAGCCAGCTAATAAATTTAAGTGAGTTCATATAAAAGGGCTCCATGCGAAAGTCTTCATGATGAGCATACCCAACAAGACTAACCAGCAAATTTACCTTTTTTGACAGCTCAGGATATTTTTGCAGCATTCTGGTTGCAACCAGAAAACCATACGACATACCTATGATAGTCACGCGTTTTCTCCGGTACCGCATCTTAATAACCGTTGCTAAGTAATCTGCCATATTGTCTAAGCTTGGGATCTCATGAATCTTATAGAAATTATCCATTCCGCCAAACCCTGGCAAATCAGGGATGGTCACGGTGCCATAGTTGCTTAGTATTTCTGCCAAACCGAACATCCGCTCTAAGCTGGAATGTAGCCCATACACTAGTAGCATTTCTCGGTTCTTATTTGTTTTTGACGGGAGTTGAAGCATGCGACCATTCAACCCGTTTATGTTCATGGGTACTATGTAATCCGCAGGGTCAATCAGTGGTACTTTAGCTTTTGTCATAGTTATCTGAATATTACTTTGTCTTTCTGTAGGCTTCAATTGCTCATGTTTATTTTAAGTTATCTACGCCAACCCAAACGTATTCCCAAGGTTCTGGTTCGGGACCTTGCAAATCAGCACCCTCAGGATAACTAGGTATCCAGCCTGATTCCTTAGCCTTAAGATAATTATCTGCTTTCAACCAGGCAAAACACGAACTATTCACAAATATCCCACTGCCATCATCACACCATAAGTCAACCGTGTAGCCCGTATGATGTCTTGAGTATCCAGGTACCGCTGCCTGTTCGAGGGTAGAAACAACGGCTTTATCTTGTATGCCAGCACCGACTTGCGAGGGCGTAATCCCATTAATTAACAGTCTAGAATTAAACAATTCTCTCTGCCATTGGGGTGATCTATATGCGGATGTAATTGCTAGGTCGACATTATCTTTCTCTGCAGCTTCTTTTAAAGATTTCCATCCTAAAGCTGCTAGGGGTTGCAGTAGGTCGTCACCATCAAGTCTAGGTTCATCAATCTTAACAATAGCACTTTGAGGAATTGATGTTTGTTTGTAGCCTCTTTCCTCTGCAAACTCCCGAATACGAGAATCTGCTTCATCATTACCTGTGATAGAGATTGGTGTTGTTATTTGTTGAGTATTAGGATAAGCGACGCCGTAGTATAGATTTTTAAACTCTTCGCCTGTAAAATGTTTAAAAGGCTTACTGGACTTATCTTCAACAATGCTATCCGATTCAGCAACTTGGTTGTTTACAGATTTGTCATTATTCGCTAATGAAGTAACCGATGTTTTCTTTGAACTCCAGAAATATATTCCAAAAGTAATAATTATTACTACAGACATAATTAGTGAACCGATCTTCACGTAACTACGTTTTCTTATTTTGACAGTTTCTTTTCTAGAAAACTGCTTGTGATTGATTACCCTCATTCTAATATAGAATTATATCTCAATTGTATAAGTTGAAGAATCTTGACTTTTCCGCTAAAATTGACACATTGCAATACAACTAATTATGTATATTGTACGTCGTCGATTTCGTGAATTAGTATTTTTTCTAGCACAGGACGATATTGAGTCACACACATCAGTAGACCTGTCTATTAAGGAAGATTCGATACGGGCTCAATGCAATAATGGGTCGTGGCCAAGTGGTAAGGCACCGGGTTTTGGTCCCGGCATTCGCAGGTTCGAATCCTGCCGACCCAGCCAAGCATTGTAATAAAATAGACCTGATTGTATAATATACTTTATTGATCTGTTGATCTTGATGCTGAGTAAATCTTAAACCGGCTGAAAAGCCGGTTTTTTAGTTCGAATCCTTGTTGGTGTCCTAATCTGTTCAATCCTGGGACTAGAACCATTAAGAATGTATAATGAGGCCATGGATGATGACTCAAAGCAAGACCCAAAGATGGTAAAGATATCTGACATTCAGAATGCTGATTTTTCAGATGACACTGAGCCTAAAGATGATCGTCTCATGGAATTACTCAAACTTGCGTACACTAAGAAGATCTACTGTCGTACAGTCATTGTGGCTATTGAAAAAGTCGTACCATTTTCTGCTTATGAGCCGAAAGTAAGTGAAGACTACATTAAATACTTTAAAGAGAATTATCAGGCTGGCCGACCACCCGGAATGCTTGTGTACCAGCGCGATGATGGTAAGTTTGTTATGAGCGACGATTACAATGCCTATTTTATGTATAAGCAAGTTGGTGCCGACAAAGTGATTTGCCAAGTGCTTGATGCAGAGAATGTACCTGATGATGTCATTGAAGCGAGCGACCCATACTATATGGAATTACCTAGTGTGGAGCAGATTAACTAATGGGTTTATTTAAGGAAAATAGTAGCAAGAATTATCCTCTAAGTTTGCTTGGTGACAACAACCTAGTTGAAGCACTAGAAAACGACACAACTTCGCAATTCTCATTTCCTGTAGGTAAAGACAAGGATGGCAACTACGTTTATACGAATTTTCAAGAATACGCTAATATAGTCGCTGGTAGTCAAACTGGATCTGGGATGGCCGTTTTTCAAGACACGATGTTGGCGAGTCTACTATATAAAAACACGCCAAAAGACCTAAGACTTATTATAGTCGACCCAAAGCAAGTTAGCTCATCGCCCTACAAAGATTCTGCATATCTACAGATTCCGAGAATCACTACTCCAGAGCAATCAGAGTATGATATAGAATGACTGCGAAGTGAGATTGAACATCGGCTTGAAGTCCTAACTAAAGCTGGTAATCGGGACATATTTGAGTACAACGAAAGCCGAACCAAACTATAGATGGTGTACACTATATTTACTGGGTAATTAAGGAGTATGTTATGTTTAAAGTAATGAAAGAGATTGGATCAACTGTTGTCGTTGAAGCCGAGGGCAAGATTGATGCTAGCGACTACAAAATATTAGTCCCTGCCGTTGAAAGAATCGTAAAGGAGCACGGACATGCAAACCTGGTGCTTGTAACAAGAGACTTGAAAGGAGAGACACTTGGCGGCATGAAAAATGATGCCAAGTTCGCATTTTCCGCCTACAAAGATATAAAAAGATTTGCATTAGTTACCGATCAAGATTGGCTCCGCGCAGGTCTAAAAATCATAGCCCCATTCACTCACACCGAAGAAAAGATCTTTGCACTCGACCAGCAAGCTGAAGCTGAAGCCTGGGCATCTGCGTAATAGACGCACTCATTACTATTTCCAGCAATTCGTCGTCTCTATAATATCGATTGCTATCTGCCTATATACTCAGCCTATTTGATTCGATGGCCCGGTTAGTCTGCCAGTAAAAACTTTGCGCCTGTCAGCAATTTCGGCAACGATGATTCTTATATGTTAGTTGAAAAGGCCGGATTTCTGATGATGGCGTTACGAAAGTATAAGGCTAACCTTACTATCCGCAAGTAATGAAATCCTCCGACCAATTGGTAGGGTGAGCATAAGTAAGGTGTGCCCAAAATCAACATTGTAGACGATTGGTATATCCCCTAGGTCTTTTGATGTCAGTATGCTGACGATGTCATTTTCTGACACATTGCTACATTTCTGAAAGCGTCCAACTATGAGACCTTGAAGATTATCCCTAAAACCTGGTAGTTGTAATAGCGACTCGAAGCGACGTGAAACTTCTCGAGCGGTGTTGCGACCGGCTTCGTCATCATCTTCAAGTAAAAAAACAAATGACTCATCAAACCTCGGCTGATATTCTGTTCCTTGCAACAAATAAAAAGTTCCGAGATTGCCACCGAGCAGGGTCGCGAAATCAAATTAGCCATGATGCAACAGAATGTGCTAGCTGTAACCGCGTTACGTGAAAATACTCAATTGATTAACCCAGAACTTGGCAACATAGATGGGACATACCACGAATTCTTAAAAGCAATTATATAAATGATAGTTTATATTCGAGCAATTGCGGTGAAACTATTCTAAGGTAGCTTGAGAAACAAGTATCAATTAATACTTTGTAGTATCAAGTGTAGTGCCGTAACGCCTAGTACCGGCAGGGATGTAAGAGTTAATACCGCTGTCTGATGGTACTGGAACGGCGTTAGAATAGCGATCGATCAATTTCTGGGTAGGTGAACCGTTCGTATTCACATACTCGGCACCTTGCAAGCCGTTAGCTTCGATACCATTAATACTAACTGGAGAGGCCGCCATGGTATTGCGAAATGCGCCTAGGTCAGTATATTTTACTCCACCCTCCCGGATATATATCAAGGTTTTTCCAGATTCATTTGTGGCATATACATTACCATTCATTACCGTTTCTGGAATACCGCTCCATGGCTTATTTGCCTTATGAAGTATAGTCTCAATAGGGGCCTTAGCGCCCGAACCATGGGACAACATGAAACATAATGGAACCTTAGGGCAAATATATGTTTCTGTAGTATTAGGATAAGCCATGACGTTATTTATCATCATATCGATTCTAGGCATCCAGTCAAGAGATGGTCGTCTACCAAATCTTGTTGCACTTCCACCATCTTGCCTGGCGAGTAACTCTGGGGGCGGGTTAGGGTTAAGCTCACTAAGTCTATTGCTAGACCACACGTCACCAACACATGCTGAATATGGATATAAGGAGCTTGCACATTTTGGCGCTGATCTGCCATCTGTATAAATAGCTACTGGATTGGTTCCACCAATAATTGTGTTATTGATCATTTTAACACCAGAGGATCCTGCATCAGCAAAAGCTGCTTTTTTAGATTTCTGACGGATGAAATTGTTTGCCAAAAGAAGACCGTCTGCAATCTCCCAGAATACTCCATTACCCTCGTTGTCCAGAATATAAGAACTTGCAATCACAGCATCAGTATTACTGTCGTCATACCACAATCCAGGCGAGTAATTATTTGCGATATAACTATCAATTACTTTTGTCTTTCTAGTCTTTGAGGCTTTCATGCCTCCGGTCTGTGGATCAACAGTAAACTCCTGCAAATAATTCATATCGGTAATCTTTACAGCTTTGAGTGTTAGACTATCTGTCTGTACGGCACTAACACCCATCCAATTTGAGCGCGTAAAAGTAGAGTTTTCGACAACAACTGAATCTGCAATATTGACCGTTAGTGTTAATAATGCTGAATCAGTAATCATTACGTTTTTCAAAACAGTTCCATGAGAACCACTATCTACAATTACAACACCATAATCATCGGCCGTATTTGAATAGCGTGCTACTTTTATGCCCTCCATACGAACATTTGGGCTTTTGATTTGAATAGCTCTATCTCTATCGCTAGAGCTTGGTGCAGACCGTGATATCTCTATATTGGGTTTGCTCGCATCACTCGCAGTTAAATATAGTCGTTTATTTGAACTATCGGCCCAAAACTTCCCATCAGTTAGTGCGCTTTTATTCGTAACTTGATCTAGTGAACTATCACCAATCCATGCCTGATCAGGATATCTAGCTGAGTAGTCACCGGCTAAGCCCATGTTACTATTCGGGAAATCAAAGCCACTTCCACCCGTAACTGGTCGAGGATTATATGAACGCCATTTGTAATTACCCTCGGTATTCCAGCCACTATTACTAGCAGATGAACTAGGCACTGTGACTGAACCCCGAAGTTCTGGAATCTCACCAGGATAAGCAACTATCTTGACTGTCTTTGTTACCCCAACATTGACATTGCCTCTGTATATTCCGCCGCGCATCACAATCGTGCCGCCTGTACTAACTGCACTAATTGCTTTACTCAGTGTTAAATACGGCGAGTCGACATTGCCACTGCCGCCATCATTACCATTTGGAGCAACATACTTAATCGACCCGGTTAGTGATGACAAGTTATAATTTATCGGTAATTGGGCACCGTATACTCCTGATGAGGAGGAGCCACAACTAGACCCCGTTCCAAATCTAATCGCATTGTTAGTGGAAGAACCCGATGCTCCACTATCTGTAACTTTTTCGGCACAACCAGTTAAATTAGAGTTTTCTAATTCTACCGCCACATTTGGAGTAGCAGCTCTTGATATCAGTACGGTTAACAACCCCAGAACCGCCACAATCAAAATAACAAACATCGGTGTCGATTTGTTTTTGAACTTATTTATATAAACGCTCAATTTCTTTTTTCGTTTCATAACCCCTCATCCTAAGTTCTTTATGCTTAACTAACAGTATATAATCATGTTAGATAATTGCCTAGTAAAATTTATGTACTAAAATACGAATATGATTAACGCACTTTTTTGGGGTTTATTCGCAGCAAGCTCCTTGCTTATTGGAGCAGGATTAGCTATTAAATTCAATCTGAGCCAACGAACTATCGGTATAATTATGGCGTTTGGAGTGGGCGTCTTGATAAGTGCTGTTGCTTACGAACTTACAGAAGAGGCATTCCACACTGTCGGAGCTGACAGCAGTATTGTTATAGGACTAGTGGGCGGTGCATTAACGTTTTATATCGGCAATTCTATACTTACTCGCAAAGGTGCGGGAAAACGTAAAAACTCCAAATCTATCCAACACTCAAACTCACCATTAGCCATAGTACTTGGGAGCATTTTAGATGGCATACCCGAATCAATTGTCCTGGGCTTAGGTTTGGTCAAAGGTGGAACGATTAGTTATGCAATGCTTATTGCGGTATTCCTATCAAATCTGCCAGAAGCAATTTCCGCAACAAGCGGATTAATTCGTAATGGCTGGAAAAATTTTTCGATATTATTAATGTGGTCATCGGTAGTAGCCGTATCTGGCATAGCATCGTTAGCAGGATTTGTCGTCATGGATCAGGCAGACTCATCACTTGTCGCCTTTACTTTGTCATTCTCTGCAGGGGCATTATTAACTATGATAACTGATACTATGATTCCAGAAGCATACGATAACGCAGGATCTTTAACCGGTATAGTGACCACTCTTGGCTTTGGGTTAGCTTTTTGGCTTAGTATACTTTGATTCAAATCGTACAAGTTAATTGTCAATTTTGAATAACTCTAATGTACAATTATGGTAATGAATAAAAGGTGGTTAGCGGGCATACTCGGAATAGTATTATTAGTAGTTATTGTCTTTAACATTATCCCAACAAGTATTGCCAGAGAAAATGTTTCGTATTATAAGGCACAAGTTATTAACGTCAACACAGAAGATAACTCACGTACCATATATTTATTAGGCGGTCCGGATAAGGGCAAGGAAGTATCTGCAAACATAGGTGCTAAAATTAGCTCACTCGATATGACCCCACCTGACTATCATACCGGGTCTGTAGTATTTGTAAGTCATAACCTTACCGAAACTGGAACAGACAACTATTCAATAATTGACTATTACCGTTTGTCTGCAGGAGCCTGGATGTTCTTATTTGTAATTGCTCTCGCTGTAATTTTTGCCGGTTGGCGAGGATTCGGCGCTTTAGCTGGTCTAATATTTAGTATTATTGTGATTGGTAAATTCTTGATCCCGGGTGTTGCGAATGGTAACTCTCCGTATCTAATCGCAGGTGTGTCTATTATGATTATATCTCTCCCTGGGATATACATAGCACATGGCATTAATCGAAAAACCAGTGTCGCATTGATCAGCACATATATTACTTTACTTGTTGCGATTGGGTTTTCAATTACTGCAACGTCACTCTTAAAATTAAGTGGTGTAGCTAATGAAGATGCGTGGTTGTTAAGTCAATTAAAGCCTGAGATTAATATGCATGGCGTACTCCTTTGTGGCTTACTTATAAGTTTAGTTGGAATACTCGACGATGTTACAGTAGGACAAGCTTCAGTTATTCAAGAATTATCTATTGCAAATTCAAAACTCAACACAAAGGAACTATACAAGAGGGGTTTACGTGTTGGTAGGGAACATATTGCATCTCTAATAAATACACTAGTATTAGTCTACGTCGGGGCGTCCTTACTTTTCATCATGTATTTAACGGTAGTTGTCCCATATCCTACCATAATGGTTTTGAACTCAGAATTGATGATGGAAGAAATTGTTAGATCTTTAGTTGGCAGTGCGTCTTTGATACTTGCCGTACCAATTACATCTGTATTAGCGGCAAAATATTTACGCAAAAGACGCTGATTATTTTACAAAGTCAAAACTCTTTGTAGTATTACAACTACTTGTAGCGTTAATTGTACCTCCAGTTGACGGTACAAATTCTTGGAAATTTACTGTTTTCTTGGCGACATCGAACTTCATTAAACGCATGTGGTTAGTATTAGAACTGAGTCTGTTGTTTAAGTATGCATAAATCTTATTACCTTTTACACCTGTAAATTCACCACATGTTGAACTTCCATTATGACCAGAAAAAACAAACCTAACATTAGCGTATTTACTAAGTACATTATTATATACAGCTATTGGCGTGCCCTGCGGAGACCCATAACCTCCGAAACCACCAGAAATAGTACCATCATCATGCAAAAATGTATGCGTAAAGAATATGGCATTATGGTCAGGGTATCTCTCTAGAATCGTTTTCATCCACTCCTGTACGGCTTGCCTTGGCCACATTTCGAAATTAATCAAAACCCATTTATATCCACCTGCTGAAAACGTGCGATAAGCATTAGCTGTGGTGTCTTTAGTTTTACACTGATTCTTAATATATCCTGGTGTATTGTGGTCGGAACCAGATGGACCAGCAGACATAAGACGAGTGTTGAAAGTATCAAATTCACTACACATGGTATGAATACCAGGAAAACGAGAGGGTGGATAGTACTGATCCCAGGTCGGTATATTTCTAAATGCCACTGATGGATTAATCCCTGGACAGGCAGATCCGGGATAACAGACAGCCGCGGTATCATGATTACCAACAGTTAACGCATAAGGCACCCCAGCTTGTTCTAGTTTTTTTAGTCCTGCGCTGGCTCTTTCGTAATGACTATGTGTTGCGTCATCCCAGTCTTGAAGATCGCCGACCTGCCAAATGTATTTAATATTTACTTTATCTTTATTGTCGATAATCCATTGAATACGATTTAAAAATCTTGGATAAGCGCCTGTACTCTGAACTTCAGCCTGAGTATCTGGAATTGAAGCTAATGTAAACGTCTGATTCTCGGTTGTATTAGCGCCGAATTGAACAGCACTACCACCTGATGCTGATGAATCTGTAATCTTCTGAGCTGGTGAGTTAATCGTCCCGCTTTCTGGTTCAATTTTTGCAGATGGGGTTGCCGCCTTAGTACTTACCAACATTACGATGCCACCTATTACTGCAATTGCTAGTACTGTACTGATTGCCCTTAATTTTGTCTGTTTTTTAGATCCTTTAATTTTTGCAATGATTGATTTTTTATGTCGTTTAGTCATGTTCAATCGAACCTCTTATCTTGTGCGTAATCATACCATAATAATGTGCTAGTGTATATGTGAAATTGGTGTGATTGAGGTAACTACCCTCATTAGGGATTCGGTTTACCGGGACATGAAGACGGAGTTGAGAAACAGACCGTATCTTTACCCCAGCTGTTTCCAGAAATTACACGATTTGTTGCTCCATTATCAAATGCATAAATTTGACCTCCAATACTAGAGGTGCTGTAGCCTGACTGAGCAGTATAGACATTGTCGATTATTGCAATCGACTCAATCCCTACGCTGCCACCATAAAATCGAATCGGGTAGTAACTGCTTCCAGAAATCTGATTGTGTTTAACAATGTATTTTTTATCGGGATTAGGATCTTCATCGGCATACACAGCAATCGATCCTGTTCCATTAAAAGGCGGATTACTAGAGTTGTCACGACAGCCGGGACCCGGCCCGTTTGAAAAGCCACCACTACTGCAAGCTTCCCATCTATTTCCGATAATTGTATTATCCTCAATATTGACCGTCCCATTATTACCAGTAAAATACACATTAGCAGCATGCCCCTGATATCGAGCCGCACTATCAAATGGCTTATCATCATAATCATATATGTAGTTGCGATATAGACTTATTGTAGAACCCGGATTCAGATCGCCACCGCTATCAATATTATGTGAACCACCCCTGACCTGAGAATACAGAATATTAAATTGAGAATAGTAAGCACGGACATTATATTCAAACCGATTTCCATCGTCGATAATACAATGATCGAATGTGATGTTTTTTGGCCTTACTGATTTATCACTTGGATTTCCCAAAAACAAAAATCCATTTGGTGAAGTCGCAGAACCTGTATACATAATCTTACAGTTCTTAAATGTTATATTGCTTGCTGTAACATATATACCTCTGGAGTCGGTAGCGTTAATTTGAATATTTTCAAAAGTTTTTCCACTATCGGCTGGTGTAAAATCTCTCTGTGCCATGCTAGTAAAATTAGTCCCCGTTGAAGGTCCGGTATTTTGCAATGTTGCTGGCCACGTCCAAGTACTCTGTCCAGTATCACAAAACTTAACTGCTTGACCACCCGAGGCATTAACATCATTAATATTTGATGCACAATTTGAACCCGATAACGATCCACTTTCAACTTCTATACCAGTAAATTGGGTTTCAGCAGCATAAGACACAATTAAAAACAGAAGTCCAAATATCCCGAAAACAGCAAACACTAAAATCAAACCGGTACTAAGTTTCTTATTAAAATTCATTTTTTAACAACAACCATTATCGCAACTACTGATTATATACCGGCATCTAAATTTATTCGAGGTTTTGTATTATTAAATGAACACGTATCTTTACGAATTCAGTTGTTCTAAGACTTGAGATGTAAATTGAATCGTTTGTCCTTTGAAAATAATATTTTTATCATTAATATTATTATCCTGCTGAACGGTATTGATAGCCGCCAATACTCTCGCTTGCTTCTCATGCTGGGTCAAATCCGTTCGAACAATATTTGATTCTATGATATCCCACAGATTATCACCGCGTTCGACTTTTGTTATAGAGGTCACAGTAACTGAATTTGGGGTCGCTTCATTAATATTGCCAGCCACTAATTCGTCTTGACTTGTAACTGACGGGGTAGGGCCTTCAGTTACTATAGCCGTATCTGGTTGTACTGTAAGTAATGTCGTAGAAGTGGCTACATCATTGATGTTTTTTGCCGGGTCGTGAATGCTGCCCTCAGTCGTTACTGAAGAGCTGGGAGTTCTAAGCGTCGTAGAAGTAATAATGTCTTGACTGGATGCATCTTGATTATCAAGCATGGTCGAGTCTTCATTACTAGCTGTGAGTTTACTTACACCAAACAGCGCAATACCAACGGTTGCCAAAATTGAAGCAGAATAGATAATGCGTCGCTTATTTTTATCTAAATAACTCTTTAATGCACTAAAAGGTTTAATGGAATACTCTCTATTATTGTCGCAAATCTCGTAGTCCATATCAGCATCAAAATTTCCAACGGTGTTACTATTACTATTATTTAACGAGCTAACTCCGTCCTCTCTGCTTGCCTGTGAAGCTTTAGTTGCCCAAGTAAATCTTTCGAGATACTCTTCCGACAAGATACCAGATGAGTTTGTCTCTAAAGATGGCTGACCGACGACATCATGACTATTAAAATCATTATCGAGCGGATTAATTCCATGTCGTATATTTTCATCAAGGACTTTTGCAAACCTTAATCTGTGGTCCATGCCTTTATTGTCAGACCCTATTCCTTCTTCATTCAAAAATTGATTGATGACAACAAATGTGTCGTCTTCGATTGCACGCCATCGCTCGTCATCAATAGACAACATAGATTGAAACTGAATAAAATTATCAACGCTCGTGTTGAGTCGTTTTCTTGCGCCTATTATTGGAGCGAATAACTGTTCTGACATCGTAAATCCTTATATGTAGAATATATTTTACTACATCATGGCGCATTTTACAATTATGTTGTATTTCGATTTTAATACTACTTTAGTTATTGGGCTGTTCCCAACAGGCAAATAGTATAGACTGAGTCACTGCATAATTTTCAGGTTTTTTCATTGCCATCCTACCTTTTGCCTTTGCATCCGGACAAACCGTAGCTGTTGTACCTCTATATTCTACTTGACCAACCCAAATACCCTTACTAGTCGCCACATCTAATGAATCGCATTCTTTATACTGACTGCATTCCTCATTCAATATTCCATCCGGTATACACAAACCCGGTTTACAATAGCTGATATTGGTCGGATCGGTTACCTGCTGATCGGTTAACTCGACTCCATTTTTACTAATTGCCGTAAGTCCATATCTATGAGACTGATAATAAACCTCACGATACCACCTTAATGATAGTGCTTCTGTAATATTGAATGTCTTGTCATTACCATAAACATTATTCTGATCTCCTTCAACACCATCACAACCAATCTTCTTTGCCAATTCCATTCTTGCGCTAATAATTGGGAGTAGTGCGGGCCAGGCTGACTCTCTTAAGTCCAACCAATATTCTCCTGCAAATGTACTACCATCGGATGCCGAACTTTTCCCACCTAATATATCCCAATTAGCATACTCTGAAGGACCTAGATAACTCATTTCACGAACATTATTCCCGTATTTTCCTGGAAATAAAACGGCATCGGGTTCGTATGTCTCGAAAGCTCCAGTATCAAAATAACAAACTACCTTTTTACCCTTGGACTTTAAATCGGCAATAATCCCTGCATTACTTCCTTTTGGCCAAGTAATTGTAGTCTTATATCCACTCGCCCATACAACATCCTGTTTTGTGTCTGCAGGAATAGCGTCAGTAAGGTCAATATCATACATATCAAATCGTGCAGCTTCGGCGGAAGTAACCTTGCCTTCAAGTACCCATTGCCACCTTGTGTTCTGGGCAGGCTTCCACCAACTAGGCTGATTGTTACTTCCGGTAAACTGAACAGCTTTTCCTCCACTCGCACCAGAATCATTAACAATAGTTGCATTACCACTAATGGAATTGTTTTCTGGCTCAATAGGTACGTAATAGCTCGCAGCCCGTGACATAATTATCAGCAGCGAACCTATAACACCAACTAAACCAATAGCAAATACCAGATTTATATTTTTGTATGTTAGCGGTTTATATTTATAATTTTTAAGCTTACTTTTCATTGATAGCCTCAATATACACTAATTATTCCTAGTTATACTATAGATATATACAATCTTAAGCAAGTGTAGAAGGTACGATTATCCTTAGGAATTGTTATCATATGTAGCTTATGTTACAATGTCAAACAACAACCCTTGATGGGGTATTTTTAATTTATGAACCAAGATCCATTTAAAATAAGAAATATAGCAATAATTGCACACGTCGATCATGGAAAAACCACGTTAGTCGACGGTCTTTTGAAACAATCAAGCACCTTTCGGGACAATCAAGCCGAAATGAACCAAGAACTCATTATGGACAGTGGCGATCAAGAACGAGAGCGCGGCATAACTATTACTGCTAAGGTTACCGCGGTTCAACACGATGATTATAGAATAAACATTATCGATACGCCCGGACACGCCGACTTCAGTGGTGAGGTCGAGCGCACACTCAATATGGCAGATGGCTGTATTTTAATTGTCGATGCCCAGGAAGGCCCGATGCCACAAACCAAGTTTGTACTGAGTAAAGCCCTAGCATCAGACCTGCGACCAATTGTTGTTATTAACAAAATCGACAAGCCGGCTTCACGGATTAAGGAAGTCGAGGACGAATTAGCTGATTTATTCCTAGAACTTGCTGTACACGAAGACCAGTTACATTACCCTGTTTATTATGCCATCGGTCGTTCTGGCAAAGCTTGGGAATCAGTCCCGACCAACCCAGAAGATGACGCCAATCTGGATTCGATTTTTGAGGCAATAATTTCTCATGTACCAGCTCCAAAAGTTGAAACAAATAAACCTTTTCAGATGCTTGTTACTGCTTTAGGCTGGGACAGTTTCAAGGGCAAATACAGTATAGGACGAATCAGCCAAGGACGAGTCAAGCCTGGCGATCAGGTATCACTTTGTAAAAAGGATGGTTCAATCATCAAGACAAAAGTCGATATGGTTTATATGAGTTACGGAGTTAGTAAGTTTGAGGTTCCGGGTGGCATAGCGGGAGATATAGTCCAACTTACAGGCATTGCCGATGCTCAGATTGGCGAAACAATTGCCGACCCGATTCAGCCAGAAGCTTTACCGGTGATGGAAGTCGAAGCTCCGACCCTAAAGGTTTACCTAGGCCCAAATACGAGTCCATTCAAAGGTCAAGAAGGCGAGTTCAACACTAGTCGCCAGATAGACGAACGTCTAAAAAAAGAACTTGAGACTAACGTAGGTCTACGAGTTGAAGATGACGGAATAGGTTTCTTAGTATCTGGCCGCGGAGAGCTACATCTGAGTGTACTGATTGAGACCATGCGCCGTGAAGGCTATGAGTTCGAGGTTGGTAGACCACAGGTAGTAACCCATAAAGAAGGCGATGTAACTATGGAGCCTCTAGAGGAAGTAATTATTGAAGTACCCGCGGAGCACGTTGGTGCAGTACAAATGGAAATGGGTACGCGTCGCGCCGTTTTGAAAGAGCAGTTTGCTAGCCCGAAAGGCGTTACAAAACTAGTCTACACTATACCGACGCGAACGTTATTGGGTGTCCGAAATATATTAATGACCAACACTAAAGGCACATTAATAATGAATACTCTTACTATTGGTTCGCAACCAATTGGCGCTAGCCTACAACAGTTGCGCAATGGTGTACTTATATCGTACGAAGCCGGTATGACGACACCATATGCCTTGCAAACAGCTGAAGAGCGCGGAGTTATATTCGTAAACCCAGCAGAAAAAGTCTACGCAGGCCAGATTATAGGTTTAAACAAGCGTCAAGAAGACCTTGAGATGAACATATGTAAAGCAAAGCACCTAACAAACATGCGAAGTAGCAGCAGTGATGGCGTAGTCCAGCTTACGCCTGCAACCATCATGAGTCTAGAAGAATGTTTAGACTTTATTGAGAACGACGAGCTACTAGAGGTTACACCAAAAAATCTTCGTCTAAGAAAGAAGGAACTAGACCAAAACAAACGCAGACGAGCAAATAACTAAATTTAGTTCGATATTACTCTAAATTATTTACTGCCTAGTTCCATATAGATTCACTTTAGTTATGATTGCAAAGATATGAATCTAGAGTTGCATACATCATGTCAAATCATAATCACTAAAGATTAGTATTAATATTTGTTGAATTTTTTACAAATACCTAACCTAGTAGTGATACAATATAAATGTTTGAAGGCTTGACGGATAGGATGTTAGTTTTGAGGGAGAATTTGTTAATTGTATCGTTAAGACTTCCTTTAAGCGTTAAAAAGGTAAATGATCGACTTGAATTTGAAGAAAGCTCTGGTGGTCTGGCAACAGCGGTAAAGTCATTAAAGAAATCGAGGAACAATCTGTGGGTAGGCTGGCCAGGTATAGCGAAAGATTGTTTAACTAAAAGTGAAATTTCACAAATTCGTAAAAAACTAGCTAGTCGAAATTGTATTCCGGTATTTTTATCAGAAAAACAGATTAATGACTTCTACACAGGATATAGTAATTCTACAATATGGCCACTCTTTCACTATTATTCTCAGATGGCTGAGCATAAGGACGAATTCTGGAATGGTTATAAAGAAACGAATGAAATATTTGCTGCGGAGATTCGTAAGTTAAAACATAAACCTACAAAATACTGGGTACATGACTATCAACTCTTATTATTGCCACTATTGATTAGAAATAAATCCCCAAACGCGAAAATTGGCTTTTTCCTGCACACACCATTCCCATCATACGAAGTATTTAGAATTATTCCCGAACGTGAAGAGCTACTTCTTGGAATGCTGGGGGCAGATCTGATAGGTTTTCATACTTATGATTATGTAAGTCATTTTCTAGAAAGTACTCGAAGGTTATTGGGTTTAGAAAATAAACTAGGAATAGTTACTCACGGAATGCGTAGAGTTCGAACCGATGCATTTCCAATAGGAATTAATTATAAAGTGTTTTCAAAAAGCTCAAGAAAATTTAGAGTGCAACGTATTGTTAATTCTCTTGATATTTTTAACTTAAAGGGCAAAGTGCTTTTAGCCGTAGACCGTGCAGATTACTCCAAAGGCATTCCTGCAAGACTTAATGCATTTGAGATTTTTCTGCGTAATAATCCTAAGTTACAAGGAAAGGTTGTCTTGATATTGCTTGCTGTGCCCACGCGTAACGATATCGAAGCATACAAAACACTCAGGACAACTATCGAACAAAAAGTAAGCCACATTAACGGAGAGTACTCTACCAATAATTGGACTCCCATAATTTATAGACACAAAAACCTGCCATTCGAGGAATTATGCGCTCTTTATTCATTAGCTGACATTATGCTAGTAACCCCACAGCGTGATGGTATGAATTTGGTTGCCAAAGAATTTGTAGCAGTCAAACACAGATCACATGGTGTATTAATACTGAGTGAAATGGCCGGTGTTGCAAATGAATTTCCTGAGGCTATTATTGTTAATCCAAACAATTCCAACCAAGTCGCTTCGGCTATCGAGTTTGCTCTAAAAATGCCTCGCAATGAACAAATCGATAGACTAAAGAAAATGCAGCATAGAATATCAACATATACTGTCGAAAAATGGGCAAATGACTTTTTCGTCGCATTAGATAGTGCAGTAAATATGGGTAGTCGAGTGAAAAATATATTGAATACAAAAAACCGGAAACAAATACTGAATGATTATAAAAAAGCTAAAAGCAGATTAATCCTGCTTGATTATGATGGAACTTTAAAAGAATTCACAAAGTATCCTAGCTCGAAGTTTTCAATGCCAACACCGAGAATCCGTAAAGTTCTAAAGGAATTATCAAAAGATAAAAATAATAGAGTAGTGATCGTTAGTGGCCGGTCACGGTCAAGTATGGAGACATTTTTCCGAAACATGAATTTATCTCTTATTGCCGAACACGGTGGATGGATATTTGACACAGAGCGCTGGATTAAGTTCACGAATACATCAAAACAATGGAAAAGTCATGTAAGGCCAATATTAAACAATTATGTAAACAGAACTCCAGGCGCAGAAATGGAAGAAAAAGACTTTTCGTTAGTCTGGCACTACAGAAGGGTCAACCACGATCTAGCCTTCGTCAGAAAGGAAGAGCTTCTAAATGACCTAAAAAACATCTTAACAACCGACCGAATTGGTGTATTCGAAGGTAATAAAATTGTTGAAATTAAGCCAAAAGAAATGCATAAAGGTGCACAGGTGACAGAACTTATCGCTAATGAGAATTGGGACTTTATTTTAGCAATCGGCGATGATTATACCGACGAAGATATGTTCAAGGTACTCCCGGCTAGGTCAAACACGATAAAAGTTGGGCTAGATGAGACGAACGCAAGGTTTTGCGTACACACGGTCAGTGACGTACTAGAACTACTAAACGATCTTTCAGAAAGTAGAAAGAAAATCTAGCTTAATACCGCCTTGATACGTCTTACACCAGCTGAGCTAGACTCTTCCTTGATAATTTTGAACCTCTTGCCATCCTCAATAAGTTGTAATGAATGGTTAACATGTGGTCCACCACAAATTTCAAAACTAAAAGGTCGTTCCTGACTATCTGAGTTTGGGTCTTTCATAGAATAGACCTTTACAGTATCACCATAACGGTCACCGAACTGACCGAGTGCCCCTAATCTACCTGTGGCTTCTTTGGTCGGATATTCAGCAAACGATATCTGCAGATCCTTGGCAATTTGGTCATTTACGATTTTCTCTACTTCATCTAACTGGTCACGAGTAACCTTTTCTGGATGACTAAAGTCAAACCTTAATCGCTCTTCAGTAATATTGCTACCACGTTGTACTACATGATCACCCAAAACATCTCTTAATGCCTGATACATTAAATGTGTTGCTGTGTGATATTTTTTATGTTGTAGAGTTTGACCACCAAGCCCTTCCTTTAAAGATACCCTGAGCGCTTCTGGCTGCGTTCACGTTGCTCTGACATTTTATCTTCAAACTCTTTTTGCCAATTTATGCTTAAATTAATACCCTGTAAATATGCTTCTTCGACAGATAATTCTGTAGGAAAGCCATAAGTATCATAAAGTGTGAATATATTGCCGCCGTCAAGACTGCCTCTGTTTGACATCTTTTGCAATTCTCGCACGCCTTTTCGCAGAGTCTGACGGAATACTCTTTCTTCTTTAACTAAAATCTCGATAACTTTTTCTCTATTTTGTACAACCTCGGAGAAATCGTCGCGATAAAGATCGGTAATGACCGGAACAATTTGTTCTAGAAAATTTTGGTCAATACCAAGCTCAAAAGCATAACGTATAGCGCGACGCAATAATCTACGCATGACATAGCCTTGTTCTTTATTGCTTGGAGTTACACCGTCAACGGCGAGAAATGTTGCGGCACGTAAATGGTCCGCAATAATACGCATTGCGTTTGTTTGGCTGTCGTATGGCTTTCCAGAAATTTGCTCCAATTTTTGCACAATCGGCCACATCAGACTGATTCTAAATACATCCGGGCTATCGATAGCTGCGGCAGCAATACGCTCTAGCCCGCCACCATAATCAACATTCATTTCTGGAAGTTTTTCAATCCCACTTTTTGCTTTTACATATGACATGAACACGCTATTCCCAAGCTCAATATATCGACCACAGTCACAGTTCGGATGGCACTTTTCACCATACTCAGTATTGTGTACAACCCCTGGATATAGGTAAAACATTTCAGTAGTAGGACCACCTGGTTCGCCAACTGGCATTTCTGCTGGAGTACCTGCTCGAGACCACCAGTTTTTCTTATTATCATAAAAGAATATCCGGCCACCCTGATCGCCATTCTTGCCACCATCTGCCTCGGACCCTATATCGACTTGTTTCGTATCTATACCCGCACTCCTAAATAAAACCTCCCAAATCTCGGCCGCCTCAGTATCTTTGGGAATACCAGCAGACTCATCGCCAATAAAACAGGTTACAAAAATCCTATTTGGGTCTAGTTTGATTTCTTTCGTTAAGAATTCAAAAAACCACGGAATTTGCTCTTTCTTAAAATAATCGCCAAGACTCCAATTACCAAGCATTTCAAAGAAAGTCGTATGGCGGTTATCACCGATTTCTTCAATATCCTGTGCTCGTAAACAGGTTTGACTGTCGACCAGCCTAGTGCCATCTTGATGTGGTTCACCTAACAAGTAAGGCACTAGTGGCTGCATACCACTGCCCGTAAATAGCGTTGTCGGGTCATTATATGGTACCAAAAGAGAGCGTGGTATGACCTTATGACCACGTTCTTCAAAGAACTTCAAATAAGCCTTGCGGATTTCTTGTGCTGTCATTAGTTGTATTATACCAGTCTTTTATATTTAACACCTACAGTACTTAGTTTTAGGGTTTGTAAAGATTTTAACCAAACAACCATACTACTCTATGTTAAGTTACGGTGGTACAATTGTTTCAAATAGGAGTATTATGACAAAGAGTAAATATGCAATCGAAGCAAAGAAATTAACAAAATCGTTCGGTGACAACGATGTATTAAAAGGTCTGAATCTGAAGGTTGAACGCGGCACTATGCTGGCACTATTAGGCCCTAACGGTGCCGGTAAAACAACGACCGTTAGGATACTAAGCACACTACTTAAGTACGACAGCGGAGAAGTGACAGTAGAAGGTTATGACGTCAAGGAAAAAGCCGATAAAGTCAGGAGTGTTATAGGCCTAACTGGACAATCTGCGACTGTGGACGAACTACTGACTGGCCGTGAAAACCTAGTAATGATGGGAAGGCTATATCGCTTGACAAAAGATAGCGCCAAAGAACGAGCTAAAGAGCTACTTGAAGACTTCGATTTAGTCGAAGCGGGTGATAGGCCAGCGAAAACTTACTCTGGCGGAATGCGCCGAAGACTCGACCTCGCAGTGAGCCTTATTGCTACACCACCCGTAATATTCCTCGACGAGCCGACTACCGGCCTTGATCCCAGATCGCGTCTTACTATGTGGGAAATTATTAAGGGTCTTATGGACAAGGGAACTACTATCCTTCTAACCACTCAATACCTTGAGGAAGCGGACCAACTAGCCGACAGGGTTGCTGTGATAGACAACGGGAAAGTCATTGCTGAAGGTACGGCAGCTGAACTGAAGAGTCGTGTCGGCAAGGATCGACTCGAATTAGTATTTGCTAATGATAAAACTCTCGCAAAAGCTGTCGACGCTTTAGGTAAAAATGTCGTAGTTACCGATGATAAGGACAACTCCCTAACCTTGGTACTGAAGCAAACTAATCATGATGTGCGACAAGTACTAGACAAACTTGAAGCAAAAAAGATAAACATCACATCCATGACTATTCATAAGCCAACACTTGACGATGTTTTTTTGTCGCTTACCGGCAAACAGAAGAAATCCGAGAAAGGGGAAGCATAAATGGCAACCGTTGAATTTGATAAAAAACCGAAATTCGCTCAATCTATCACCGATTCGCTGATAATGATTAAACGTAGCTCTACACATATTATCCGCAATACCGATCAGTTGCTAGGTGCGTTCTTCCAACCAATAATGTTCCTAGTACTGTTTTCGGCTGTATTCGGTGGGGCAATCTCTCTTGCACTTCCTCCTGGCGTATCCTATCTCAGCTTTTTGATGGCTGGCATAATAGTGCAGACTGTCGCTTTTGGTTCAACAACTACAGCTCTAGCAATAACGAATGACCTACAAAAGGGTATTGTCGATCGGTTTCGCTCTCTGCCAATGTCTAACCTTGCAGTACTAAACGGCCATACTGTATCTGATTTATTTAGAAATACTATATCTACGGTTGTTATGCTACTTGCGGGACTAGTGCTGGGTTTCCGTAGTAGCGCAAGCTTTATCGATTGGCTTACCATTGCTGGGATTTTAATACTCTTCACTCTAGCCTTTTCTTGGCTAATGGCCATCATGGGAGTGCTTGCTAAGAGCGTTGAGGGAGTACAGTGGCTATCGTTCATAATTATCTTTCCATTAACATTTGCCAGCACTGCTTTCGTGCCAGCCGAAGGAATGAACAAATACTTGAAAGCCTTTGCTGAAAATCAACCAATTTCGCAGGTAATTGAAGCTATTAGGGCATTGATGCTAGGTAGTCCGATTGGTAATCACGGCTGGTTAGCCGTGATTTGGAGCCTCATAATATTAATCATCGCTATACCTACGGCAACAATACTATTCAAGAAAAAAACGACTAGTTAGAATGACAAGTAAATTGTACGTTCGTTCGGATACCGGGAGTGGCAAGCCACTAGTACTGCTGCACGGAATGTTTGGTGACGGCACACAGTGGGTAAAAATTTCAAACATTCTAAAAAAGGAGTTTAGGGTTATAGTTGTTGACTTGTTAGGCCATGGACAATCGCCAAGACCTAAAAATGCTGAATACACCGACATAGAACACGCCCTGGCCTTACAAATGACCCTTCAAAGCTTAAATGCAACTAAGGATCTCACAGTAGTTGGTTACTCAATGGGGGGGTCTGTTGCGCTGACATATTCTAGTCTATTTCCAGAGCAAGTCGAGCAACTATATTTGATATCTACTCCATTTTATCTAACCCCCGAGCAAATGCTGCCAATCAACTACGAAGCTTCGATGGTACTAACGAAAATCACAACCGGCCTCTTTCAACTAGTAGAAAATGTCTTACGCGTTGGCGGTAAGGTAGAAAAATTAGTGGCTTTTGGAAGTAAGTCGAAAAAGTTTCACAAAATGATTGGTGCATATGACAACCAACTAGACGTTGTTATTATTAGGAAAAATCTCGACAATTTAATTCGAGAGTACGACTTTGTCAGGCACTTAAAAAATGTCAAAGCACCTATCACATTCTATGTTGGCAAAAAAGATATTTTTGTAATACAAAGCCAGTTAGAATCGTTACGACAATTTCAACCCAACATTGATATTCAACGACTCGATATTATGAAGATCGATCACATGCTCGTTCAAAACCTGCCAAACGAAATAGCATCGTTATTAGTAAAAAATAAACAGCAATTATTAAAAGTAGGCGTGGACAAAGGAAGGGGTGATAACTTAGTACTAATCCATGGTATAGAAAGTTCTTCTAGCTACTGGCTTCCACTTGTTCCAGCATTAGCAGAACATAACCGCGTAATTGCAGTTGACTTACTTGGCTTCGGTCAATCACCCAAGCCATTAAACTTAGCCTACAGCCTAGATGATCAAGTTGAGTATCTAAGACGAACACTTGATAATTTAGGCATAGACAAATTTCATTTAGCTGGCCACTCTCTGGGTAGTCTTGTCGCACTATCTTTTGCAGCCAAGTACCCCCAAAGAGTCACAAAACTCGATCTTTTAGCACCAGTTTTTGTACCAAATAAAGTCGACAGTAACAACCCTATCATAAAACGGATTCATTTTATTGACAGAATATCTGACGGCAGCTATCTCTACTCTCATGCTGCCTTAGCGCTCGGCTACAAAAGACTATCAAGGTATATTCCATCTGTACGATCTATCAGAAATTCCGTTAACCAGCAAGACTCTCTAACGAAAGCTAAGCTCGTTGGCAATATTCCAACGACCATTGCTTATGGCACTAAAGATGGACTGATCGACCAAAAGTACATAAAAACAGTTTCACGGAACTTCAAGAATAATAAACTCGTGAGGCTCGATGGCTTAAGTCATAACTTTTTAATGCACAAACCAACCCTGGCATTAAACATTATTGAGCCAGATGTTACACATTCCAGCCAACCATCTGCGGCAAAAAAACTGCCAAAAACCTTTTTAAAACAGTTCACTAAACTCACGGCCCCGGTCCTCTTGCTAAAGAGTCTGATCTACATTACCATTGGGGCACTACTATTTACTGACTATGCAAAATGGACAATTGCGGCCGGTTTGTCGTTTTTCGTAGTCAAGCTTGGTTATTCATATATACGGGGTGCATTTTCTCTGAAGAATGAGCAACTTTCGTACGTGGCATATATTTTTCTAGGACTATTAGTTATGCTTTTTGGTTACGGACTACTGAAGAAGACCCAGCTGGCACTAAATATTTCAACTCTAATCATATGTACTATGATTATCTTTAGTGGCATTTCTAAACTAATAGTTTCACTAGCCTGGACAGCAGACAGAAAATCCAAAATGAGATTGGCGTTACTTGGCCTCCTCATGACTTCTATTGGGCTACTGGCAATTTCGGGAGGTCTCATCAGTACAAAACTAATAATCATAACACTTGCTATCGTACTGATATCCCGCGGTCTCGAATATGGTATCTACGCCATTACATCGATTGCACTAGCATATGTACGTGGTTTTAATTTAAAATAATTAGACAAGCAGGTAATAGACATGACGAAGAATAAAAGTAAATGGTTTACGAAAGTCAGGCAAAGCTACTTACCAAAGTCGGCACCAGGCTATGCCATTCATATACTTTATACCTTGTACTTGGTTGCGTTGTTTATTGTATGGTATCGTGCAGGCCATGGAGCCTGGGAATTAGTGGTGTATGTCATACCCCTAGGGGTTGCCGCAGCTGTATTGACACAATACATTGCATCTAAACATTCGTAACAAATTTATTGCTGCTATAAAATGGCTGTTGATGCCAAAATAAAAAGACCCTGTTATGGGTCTTTTTATTTATAGTAAGAAAGATCTATTCTAGCTGATCTTTTGCTTCAGCTCCATGTGCAACAAGTGCGAATACGATTATGACACATAGTGTGAACATTAAGATCGACCATAATGGGTATACTGGAATAAATGCAAAGTTTGCAATTGCAGCTAGAACACCCAGCACAATTCCTACTACACGGCCCCACATCTTACCAGACATAACAGCTAAGCCAGCCATTAGTACTATGATTCCTGCAATCAGATGAACCCATCCCCATGCAGTAATGTCAAGCAACCAAACATTATTTTTACCGACAAGGATTACGTCGTTATCAAATAGCGCTACTAGCCCGGCGATAATATGAATAGAACCGAGTAACATCATCATTAACCCACCGAAATATATCCACCCAATCCAACCACTTACGTCGCTTGAATCTGTTTTCTTAACCATAACACTCTCTCCTTAATAGTTATTTACAATCATAACTATGCTCTTTTTTTTAAAAAAATCAAGAATTATTTGACAATAATAGTTGAAGGTTATATTTTATAATCATAAATATTGGGAGATCTGGTATGAACGAATTATCAAAATTATGGTGGGTAAATGTATTGAGAGGTGCAGCTGCTATTATTTTTGGAATTATGATGTTAGCCTGGCCATACTACTCAATTTTTATAGTAGCCGTGCTTTTTGCGAGTTTGCTTATTGTCTACGGGATAAGTGATATTGTTGTGGGCTTCACGACCATAGGTAAGGGAGGCATTTCATACCTCGGAAAAATTCTTCTAGGTCTATTAGAAGCTGGAACAGGTGCGTATTTACTATTCAAGTCTGGAAGTGGACTAACGCTAGCCTTAATCGGCCTAATCGTTGCTATTAATCTTATCGTCATTTCAATTGTAAATATTGGTGTTGCCTTTATGGACGATGGTGTTGGTACTGGTTACCGTTGGGCAGCTGGACTCGCAGGTGTATTCGCCTTCTTTATCGGTGTAATAGTTGCGGCCAATCCTGCGACTTCAGCAGCATCTTTGATATGGGTCTTCGGTGTCTTTGGCTTGTTCTTTGGCCCTCTAGAAATTGCCAGTGGATTTATGCTAAAAAAAATCAACAAAGAATCTGAAGCAAAATAAATAATTGGCGACACACACGAAAAGTTAATGCTATAATTAGTCTATTATCAATATAGGAGGTAATTTACATGAGAGGACCAATCGATTACATCATAGTCGGTTTTGAAGGAAATAAATTTGATGGCAGCATTCTAAAGGCTCTAAATGATGCGATCGAAAAAGGAATCATCGGACTTATTGATCTCGCATTAGTAAAACGCGATGAAGATGATACCATTTCTGTAATCAACGTCAGTGACCTTGGCGACGAATACGCCATAAGCTTGATCGAACAACACAAACAGGACACAACGTCGAAAATTGATGAAGATGATATCAATGAGGTTGCCGATTTGATCGAGAAAAATTGTGCAGCAGGTTTACTTATTATTGAGCACTTGTGGGCAAAGCCACTAAAAGAAGCAATAATAAATGCAAATGGAGTTCTACTTGCCGAGGGCAGAATTCATCCAGATGCAGCAGAAGAATTAAATTAAAGGGAGATCTAACTATGCCAGGATTACTAAGAGGGGTTGCTAGGACAGCAGTTATTGCGGGAACAGCTACTCATGTTTCAAACAATGTCAGCCGAAGACAGGCAAACAGATGGGCTTCTAAGGAGGCTCAACAAGCACCACAACAATATGAAGAATCAGCTCCGGCGCCACAAGCTCAAACCGACACATATGCAGAACTTGAAAAATTAGGACAACTAAAAAACGACGGAATTTTAACCCAAGAAGAATTTGACGCGAAAAAAAGACAGATTTTAGGACTTTAGTTCAAGAATTTTAAGTTTTACAAATTAATGTAATTGCTACTCTTATGCGCGAAGAAATTAAAACCAGTACGACCCAGACGGCCTATGAAATGATTGCTGTTGGTGTTATTGGCTTATTAATTTTAGTATTTGCAAGCAATATTATGAGCGCACTAAACGATTTAATTCCGCTCGACTTAACCAGATTAACCAACATATTTAGACTAATTATTATCATAGCAACATTATGGGGAGTTTATATAACTAGACGAAACGATAGACTGTATAAATACTACATGACGGACGATTCCATAATCATTAGCAAAAAGCGACTCGGCAGACTAAGCGAAGATACGTATAGCGCTAAAAATATTACGTCTATATCCGTTCGTCAATCGAGATTCGGCGTGAACGGTAATTACGGAACTCTCATCATCAATAGCGATAAACTATACGATAATCAATCTATACAGCTAAGAAATGTTGTTAACCCAAGACAAGTGGCTGACAGGGTTAACGAGTTCATAATACATGGTAATAAGAAATAAAGTTATTTGACAAAATTCTTACGGTTATATAGTTTATAACCATGGGCAAAAAAACAAAAAACATCCAAGTCAGTGAAGCAAGATCTAGTACACTCAGAGTTGCACGAGCACACTTTTTGTATATATTAGTACTCGCGACCACAGTAATGCTTTACGATGCTTGGAGGCTTACAGCATATGAGCAATCATTATCTAGATGGATGTCTGTAGTACTTATGATGTTTGTCGGAACGGCTACTTGGTATGCAGCCAGATATAAAACCGCCCAGGATAAATACTACCAGGCTATACTTTTCACAATTATTGCTCTGGACATATTCTTCGCCGCCTACACGGTATACCTGGAGAGAGGAATGTCTAGTTCATCAGTCATACTTTTTGCAGTTCCTTTAGTTATATCAGCATTGATTTCTAGATCATCTATATTTGCAACTGCTGCCTTTTGTTTGACTGCTTACGCTCTCGCTATCTTGAAATATTTTTACATCGAACCAGCAGGCGAGGGCATTAGAGTTCAGTTATACGGGAGTCTTTTTTTGTATGGATCGTGTTTTTTTGTTCTAGCAGCATTGTTGTATATCGTTAGCTCGAAGAATAAATATACTGACTAGTTGCAGATAGATTTAAGACCCGATTTGAAATACACTATTACTTATGAGTACTGAAGTCTTTACAAACAGATATAGATCACTTAACCCTAAACAGAAACAAGCTGTAGACACTATAGACGGACCTCTGCTTGTTATTGCCGGCCCGGGTACTGGCAAAACTGAACTATTGAGCATTCGTGTAGCCAATATACTAAAAGAAACCGACACTCTACCACAAAATATTCTTTGCCTAACATTTACCAACAAAGCTGCTGCGAATATGCGCAACCGACTGCAAAAACTAATTAGGGCTGAATCCTTACAGGTAAATGTCAAAACATTTCATAGCTTATCTGCTGAACTAATGGGGGAATACCCTGATTATTTTTGGAATGGCGCTAGACTCACATCCGCACCAGATGCTATCCAGACAGACATAATCGAAGGGATACTAAGTAAATTACCTTTAGATAATACACTTGCGGTAAAATTTGCCGGAAATTATACATCGATTACTCGGGTACAAAAGGCACTAAGGCTCGCTAAGGAGGCCGGGTTAACGCCGGAAAAGTTACGCGCGATCATTGAAGTAAACTTAGCCTACATTAATTTAATTGAAGAACAATTGCTAGATATACTCCCGGACAGGTTAAATTACAAAACCCTAAATACACTAAGTCTCGACATCGAGACTTTACCAAACCAAAATATTGATGAGACAGTTGCGCCTCTCACCTCACTAAGCACATACATCAAATCTAGTTTGTCAGACGCAATCGCTAACGACGAGGGTACAAATATGACTAAGTATACCGGTGCGTGGCGAAGTCAATTAATACAATCTGAAGCCAAGGTTCGAGGCATGCATAAGCAACGCAGAGCAAATGAATGGTGGCTTAACCTTTGCGATGTCTATGCCAGCTATCGTGATCAACTTCACATACGAGGCTACTATGATTACTCTGACATGATTATTGAGGTTATATCGCAACTCGAGAGTCAGCCAGCCATGCTTAGTGATATTCAAGAAAGATATCAGTACATCATGATTGATGAGTTCCAAGACAGTAATGCTGCCCAGATACGGTTAGCTCATTTAATAGCAAGTCATCCGCTCGATGAAGGTAAACCAAACTTAATGGCCGTAGGTGACGATGACCAGTCAATATACAAATTTAACGGCGCTGAGTTAAATAATATGTTGAGCTTTAAGCGACTATACCCCACTACCAAAACCATTGTACTTGAAGACAATTATCGTTCGTCACAAGAAGTACTCGATACCGCCAAGCAAATAATAGAGTTAGCAGAAGACAGACTTGTAAGGCGAGATCACACGATAACAAAGAACTTACAATCTCAAAATCAGCCATCATTACCAAGCCAAATAATTCACAAGTCCTATCCTTCAAATGAGCATCAACTTTATGGAGTTGCCCAATTAATTCATGAAGAAAAAACACTTTACAAAACACGATCTATCGCTGTACTAGCTCGTAGCCATGACTCACTACAAACAATAGCAGGCATATTGAATTCAATGGATGTTCCAATCAGTTACGAGCGTCAGAATAATATCCTTGATCATGTCGCAGTCCAACAAATAATTCATACCTGTAGGATTATACAAGGTATCCAAGACGGTAACGAGGCTATCGTTAATCAAAGCATCGCCCACATTTTGAGCCACCCGATGTGGGGTATTGACAGGCGTAGTCTTTGGAAACTCGCAATTGATAATTGTTACCGTCCGCACTGGCTTGACAGTCTACTAGATAATAATGATGGTAGTCTAAAAATAATTGGTAGTTGGCTGGTCTGGTTAAGCGAACAGTCCTCGACATCACGTATCGAAATAATTATGGATTACATTTTGGGGCTTCGAGAATCAGAAAATTATATTAGTCCGTTCAGACAATATTTTATAGACTGCCGTCCAGCAAATTCAGAATACGTCGAAACCCTTTCGGCAATTCAAACGTTAAGATCAACAGTTAATGAGTACGCCCAGGGTCAACACACAAAGCTTGATGAGTTTATTAGGTTCGTCGACCTACACATGGTCAACAATATTATCATCGCCGATAAATCCATTTTTGCCAGTGCTCAGGACGCCGTCCAGCTTCTAACCGTTCATAAGTCTAAGGGGCTGGAGTTTGACAGCGTATACATTGTGGATGCCATAGAAAAAGAATGGCAACCCAAAAACAAAGGCTCTGTGACGCCAATAAACTTGCCTCTGCAACCCTATGGTGACGATATGGATGATTATATAAGACTCATGTATGTGGCGACGACACGAGCCAAAAGCAATATCATCGCTTCGAGCTATCGGTTAAACTCTACAAATGAGGACGTTGTCGCTTCGCCACTTCTTACCACCGCCATCCCAGTTGAAGAAATTAGTCAGAATGAAATGCCAAATTCACCTGAAATTCTTGAATCAAACGTTAAGTGGCCGATACTGGAAACCAATGACGCGCGGCAACTACTCAATCCGGTTCTGGAGAACTTTTCACTTAATGTGACTGCTCTCATGAACTTTTTAGACGTCACAGCCGGAGGACCACAATACTTCTTAGAAAGAAATTTACTGAGACTCCCGGGTGCCAGGACAATTTCGCTTGCATTCGGCACAGCTATTCACAGCACATTAGAGTACGCACAGAGGCAAATAGACCAAGATATATTTGAT
Organism: Saccharimonadales bacterium (SeqCode); assembly: GCA_046350695.1. Taxonomy (GTDB): domain Bacteria; phylum Patescibacteriota; class Saccharimonadia; order Saccharimonadales; family JACQNP01; genus JAGQNP01. The sequence continues at coordinate 47,134 of JAXLZX010000004.1, forward strand.
CTCGAACAAATCAAAGCATTCTTTCAAGTAGAATTAGAAAAAGAACCCGTGCTGCCAGAAGAACTCTATCGCTGGAAACCACACGGACTAGGTTTGCTAGATAAACTGTTTAGTCAGCATTTTATTAGTCTTGAGAAGGGTGGTACTCCCGAACAAAAACTTCACGGTATTGATATTGACGGGGCAGTAATTGACGGAAAACTGGATCACATCAACGTCAATACAAACTCAAAGAATATACTAATTACTGATTATAAAACTGGCGGACCGCTACGTAGTTTCAGTAGTAAAGACAAATCAATACAGGTTAAACTCTGGAAGCACAAGACGCAATTGATTTTTTATGCGTTACTAGCAAAGAACTCTCCAGCTTTCAAAAATATGAACATAACGTGCCGTATGCAATATTTAGAAGCCAACAATATTAATGATGTTACTCGTGAATACATACCCTCAAACGAAGAAATAGAACGACTCGCTAAACTCAGCCGTGCTGTCTACAAAAAGATTATCGATTACGATCTTCCTGATATCCGTAATTACAGCCAAGATATTGATGGAATCCTAAAGTTTGAATCCGATCTCATTTCAGGTCAATAATTGTCAGTGATAGTACTGATTATTTCTTTGTCTTTTTACTGCTTGACTTCTTTGCAGTAGATTTCTTTGAATTGATATTTATGGAACTTGTTTTTTGTTGTTTTGTGTCAACAGAAAAGACAAATTCGTATAAATTAAATGCTATCAGACTACCTACTAAAGGTGCTACAAAATAACTTACATTTATTGCGCCTATGCCTACTGCAACCGCCGGATTGATCAGGCCAAGTGAGCCCATTGAGGCAATTGTTGCTCCGGCAAAAAGTGATATACCAATCGCTGCTGCAAGTTTAATATCATCAAACTTTTGTGATAATGCTGCTGCAATACCAAAAGTAAATATAAAAGTACCTATTCCTTCAGCCGTAAATACTCGCCAATCTACAGACCAGGTTTCCGCCACCAAGTCGGGAAGGGTATGAGCAAATAAATATGTAGTAAGCATTATGGCCAGACTTCCTGCAAGAAATTGGAAAAGTATATACAAAGCTGCGTCAAAAGTTTTAATTTTTCGAACACTCCATAGACCAAAAGTAACCGCAGGATTAATATGCGCACCAGATATCTTACCAATGATTAAAACCATGAGAGTAAGCACAACACCCGCTGTTGCCGGACCAAAGAATGGTATGGGTGACTTTGCTACTGTACCGATTTGGGTCAGTGTAAACGAAATACTGGTAACTGCCATTACTAAAACAAACGTACCAAATAGTTCGGCAAGTACCGAAGAAATCCTTAATCTTGTAGACATAACGCACCTCCGTTAATTACTATAAGGATAGATACTTTTTATCAAAAAGTAAATAACAACTATTTAGAAACCCTAGCAACGACCTGGAGTGTCCCGTCTGTGAGATCCATGCCTGTCGCTACTGTATCTGCAAGAACATAGAAGGCATCTTCACCATGTTCTTTTATAATATCCCACACATCTATTCCAAAAGCACCAATCTTGGCATTTGTTGGCGCATTAAAGTGGTCGCGATGGAAAGTCGTACCCTCGACAAAGTTTAAAACTAAGAAAACTTCTGGATGTGGCCTTGTCAGTCTTTCAACCGCAAATTGGTATGAATTTTTCGACTGAATAAGATCTAATATTGAGGCGTTACCGTCAATAAAGTAATCACCGGCATTATCGTGAATACTTTTGCCATTTGGGAGAAGTTGTCCTGCTGCGGCTTCCGGGAAGGCCAGTCCGGCTTTCTGGTAAAGATCTCTCTCTATTGTAATTAAAGTTTTACCTTTTTCATCATCGCCATAAATAGCAAAACGACGTTGTTCTCCATCTATCTGACCACATCCCGTTCCATCACCTTCGGCATGTACATCGTTGTGATCGCCAGCCGAGAACTCACTTCGGTGATTTTCTATGGCATCTTCTACATCTTTAAGTCTAGTTGCACCGGATTGATATCCTACTTTCAGCCTGCGCCCGACAGCATCGCTATTTGTTCCACCGAATTGCTGAACACCAAGCGGGCGACCATACCATTCCGGGTCATTATCATCATACCCCTCAATCGTACTACCATCACCACATCGTTTCGGTGCGCCAATTGTTACGGATACATAACAATCATTTATTCTAGACTTAGCCTCTTCCACTTCTTCTGATGATATTTCGCCAGACTCTAGACGTTTTGTTAATGATATTGATCCAGTCCAGTGATCAGGATTAGTATCTCCTCTAAGTTCACCTAAAAATATTAGTTCAGCTTGATCATTTGACACTTCTTTGCGCTCCCGTTTTATTACGTTTAACATTTCCCCTAGAGCTTGGACTTCATCCGGTTTACTTGCTTGTATAATTTCCAATTCACCTGGTTGAGGTGACGATATTTCTGACATTAATTTCCTCTGTGGTTTTTAATTTACACCAAGCTTTTATTTTACAACTTTACCGACTCATTTTCAATATATCTCCGTTCAAGTTATCATATCTAGCATTAATTAACACATATAGTGTGTGACATATATCACATACATCACATATGGTGGTAGTTAAAATTAAAGTACTTAGGAGGTTACTAATGTCGACTATTTTTGACGAAATAGAAAACCGAGAAGTTCTGCCAATAACCGCAGATTCGTATGACATGGCTAACTACGAAGCGAGCACGCAAGCCGAACTTGACACACTCTGGGACGAATTAGTACGATCTGATCCTGAATTAGCAATACAAATCCTAAAAAACGCATGTAAGGCGGTGGAGTCAGGAACTCCGCTGAGTAAAGCATATGTTAACTCTACCTTATTAACAATATCGGCACTTGTTAAAAGATCTGATGAACTAAAGTTAGGTCAAATGTTAGACTGTTAAAAAATTATTTACGGTTACGTCTTTTTAAGCCAGCAACCTGAATCCTGACAGAACTTCGGTCAATAAGGCTCTGAGCTTTTTCTAAGGATATTTCGTCTTTCGCCTCTGCCTTCAATTTCTTGGCACGCTCTAAAGCTGCCTGTGCCTCTAGTTCACTAATATCATCTGCGTGGTCGGCTTCATCAACAAGCACGCTCAAAACATTATCAGATACTTCTATGACACCACCGTTAGAGGCGAAACTCTCCATGAAATCATCTGGATCTGATGCATTTTTACGTACACTTATAATACCAGTTGAAGCCACACTAACTAGTGACATATGTCCTGGCAAGACACCGATATAGCCCTCCAGAGTTGGAAGAATCACTTCATAAACTTCTTCATCGTACTTTATACCGTCTAAAGTTACCAATTGAAACCTAATCATCAGCCAAATCCTCACATTGATCTAGTATGTCAAAGATCGTTGATGACGCAGGATTCCTCATGACTAGCCTAAGTGCTGCGAGATCTTCAGAAGAAGAACCATTGGATAGATCAGGATGATCTTGATCCAAAAAGACTTCAATAGAATCCATGCCTACTTCTTATCCTTGACTTCTTTTACGTCTGAGATATCACCCTTCATATAAAAGGCGCTCTCTGGCTTATCATCATGTTTACCTTCGAGAATTTCCTTAAATCCTGCAATCGTATCTGAAAGAGCAACGTATTTACCTGGAGATCCAGTAAATACTTCACCAACGAAAAATGGTTGAGTTAAGAATCTCTGAATCCTTCGAGCACGCGCAACTGTCTGCTTATCTTCATCAGATAGTTCCTCCATACCTAAGATCGCGATAATATCCTGTAAGTCTTTATACCGTTGCAGTATCCTCTGAACTTCACGTGCCACATTATAGTGTTCTTCCCCCACAATCTCTGGATCAAGAATAGTGGAACTACTGTCAAGTGGGTCAACAGCAGGATAAAGTCCAAGCTCCGTTAAAGCACGGTTAAGCGCGATCGTTGAGTCAAGATGAGAGAAAACATTGGCTGGTGCTGGGTCTGTAAAGTCATCGGCCGGCACATAAACAGCTTGAACAGACGTAATAGAACCCTTGCGAGTAGATGTAATACGCTCTTGTAATTGTCCCATCTCCTCGGCTAAGTTCGGTTGGTAACCTACAGCAGAAGGCAATCGTCCAAGCAAGGCTGAAACCTCGGCACCAGCTTGAGTAAATCGGAAAATATTATCAACAAAAAGAAGCACATCGTTTCCTTTATCTCGAAAACCTTCTGCAATTGTAAGCCCAGAAAGAGCTACACGTAAACGTGCTCCTGGTGGTTCATTCATCTGCCCAAATACTAGAGAAGTCTTATCTAAAACACCTGAATCAGCCATTTCATGATACAGGTCATTTCCTTCACGAGTACGCTCGCCAACGCCAGCAAAAACTGAATAACCACTATGGAATTTAGCAATATTATTAATGAGCTCCTGTATGAGGACCGTCTTGCCCACACCAGCACCGCCAAACAACCCAACTTTACCACCTCGGGTTATAGGACAAATCAGGTCAATTACCTTAATGCCTGTTTCCAAAATCTCAACGTTGCCAGACTGGTCAATCAGCGGTGGTGGATCGCGGTGTATCGGGGCTGTCTCTTTAAATGAACCTGATTTACCATCAATTGGATCACCGACAACATTAAACATACGTCCGAGAGTCTCTTCGCCAATTGGCACGTTAATGGCACTACCCGTGTCGATAACCTCAGCACCACGCTCCAGCCCATCGGTTGAACTCAATGCAACAGCACGTACACTAGCTTCACTCAAGTGCTGAGCAACCTCAAAGATTATTTCTCGGTCGTCAGACTTAACTTTTAGAGCGTTATAAATAGGTGGTAAATGTCCATCGCCAAACTCAACATCAACCACAACACCCACAATTTGACTTATTTTTCCAGTTCGTCGCGCGACGGCTGATTTAGCTTTTTCTACTACTGCCATTTATTCTCCTTTAACCTTTCTTAATCCGTTGTAGGCAAGTAATTCTTGCTTCCATTTTTCTCTCATTATAATTAATTCTGCATCAACATCAGCATCTGTCGCATACGAGTTGCATGCCAACTCTTCTATTTTTGCAGCACGTGTTGGATAGGGGATGCCTGCGATCCTTTCAAAAGGGGACCTAATTATTTCACCTATACTCAGCACTATTGCTCTCCTTTTGAATTGACGTTTTTGGAAATATTTACCGCTAAAATATTCATAATATTGCTGATCCGTCTTGATTTATTTGCTGCATAGAAGTACTAATTCTAATAACTCCTTGATGTAATTGGTAATACAGGCCCCGAGTTATTGCTGTTGCAGTAGCCTCAAACTGTAATTGTTCTACACTCACCCTTTAATCGCCTCCGCTCCCCCAGTAATTTCTGCTAATTCTTGGGTTATTGCAGCTTGTCGAGCCGTATTAAACTCAAGAGTTAAATCATCGATTAACTCAGACGCATTATCCGTAGCGTTCTTCATGGCCATCATTCGCATAGAATGCTCTGATGCGATACTCTCCAGCATGGCTTGCCAAATTTGGGTCTCCAATAGTCGCTCAGTAACGTTATCCAGCACCACACCGATAGAAGGCTCAAACGTAGTATTGGTAAGCGGCTGGCGATCATCACTATTTGTCTCATCTTCAAATTTGGCCGGCAGTAATGACATTGAAGTTGCAACTTGCAAAATATTTGACTTTAGATCAGTGTAAAGCAACTTAACAGAGTCAACTTTCTCTTCTTTATAGAGTTCGGTTATTGTGTTTAAGATTGGCCTAATGTCATTTGCTGTCGGCTGATCACCAAACATTGGATAGGCAGCGACCAGCTCAACGCCCTCTAGTCGGCGAGCAAAGTTTGCGGCCTGCTTACCAATAGCGACCACCGAAGAATCATTATGATTTTTAGCATCTTCTAGAATCGAACGAGACAGCAAGCGCATAATATTAGAATTATAGGCACCTGCAAGTCCTCGATTACTACTCAGAACAACATATAGCTGTTTTTTTACTTCACGCTTCTTGAATAGGGGATGTTCTTCAACTTCGGTTAGTTCATTTATACGACTAAGTAATGAGTGTGCTGCAGACCGATAAGCTCGTCCACGATAAGCGTACTCTTGCGCCTTTTTCATCTTACTTGCAGCAACTAACTCCATAGCCTTAGTAATCTGTTTTGTGTTCTTAACAGAATTTATTCTGCGCTTTAGAGTTATTGTATTTGCCATTTAACGACCTATTTCTTCGCCTCATCCGCTACAACGTGGTAACTCTTAGCAATTTTTGTTGCTAGGTCTATTATCAGTTTCTTAGTTTTATCATCAGGCTCGTCACCAGTATTAATCTTTTCAACTATTTTTGGCTGATCGTGCTTCATTTCACGAAGTAGATTAGCTTCAGCAGTCTTAACCTTTTCGACAGGAACTTCATCAAAGCAACCTTCAGTAGCAGCCAAAAGCATTACATACATTTGCCATACAGCATAAGGACTGTACTGATGTTGCTTAAGTAGCTCTGTTAATCTTTGTCCGCGCTCAATACGATGGCGAGTTTCTGGGTCTAAATCAGTAGAGAACTGACTGAAGGCAGCGAGTTCGCGGAACTGCGCCAAATCAATGCGGAGTGATTTTGCCACGCCCCTGACTGCTTTTGTCTGAGCAGAACCACCAACGCGCGACACTGACAAACCGACCGAGATAGCCGGACGAATACCTTGATAAAATAGAGAAGTATCCATGAATATCTGGCCGTCGGTTATCGAAATCACATTGGTTGGAATATAGGCACTAATGTCGCCAGCTTGAGTCTCAATAATAGGCAAGGCAGTAAGCGATCCAGCTCCCAATTCATCACTAAGTTTTGCAGCCCGCTCTAGTAATCGTGAGTGCAAATAGAAGACATCGCCTGGGTATGCCTCTCGACCCGGTGGCCTTCTAAGCAGCAACGACATTTGTCGGTATGCAGCAGCATGTTTAGATAAGTCATCATAAATAATCAAAGCGTGCTGTTTATTGTCACGGAAATATTCGCCCATACTGCAGCCAGCATATGGTGCAAGGTATTGCATGCTTGCTGGGTCGGCTGCTGATGTTGCGACAACGATTGTCTGTTCCATTACACCTTCGCGCTTTAGTCTCTCTACAAGACGAGCAACCTTACTTAGTTTTTGTCCGACAGCAACATAGATATTTATAACACCTGTGTTTTGCTTATGTTGGTTAATCATAGTGTCGATGGCGACAGCTGTCTTACCAGTCTGACGATCGCCAATTAGCAACTCACGTTGACCACGTCCAATTGGAACCATCGCATCGATAGAGACTAATCCAGTCATCAAGGGCTCGTGTACGCTTTTTCGACTTAAAACACCAGGTGCAGGCTGTTCAACACGAGCTTTTAGCTTAGCATTGATAGCTCCCTTGCCGTCAAGTGGTTGACCAAGTGGATTTACCACACGACCAACAAGCTCTGGTCCCACCGGGACTTCCAGAACCTTTCCAGTTAACTTAGCACTAGCACCAGCTTTTATCTGGGTGGCGTCGCCAAGAATTACAGCACCAATTTCATCCTCGCCAAGGTTAAAAGCAAAGGCAGTAATTGACTCGCCATTGTTAGCTTGTATTTCAATCATTTCGCTATAACCACAATCGGTCAAGCCATAGATCCAGGCCACACCGTCACCGATTCGGGTTACAATACCTACTTTTTCAATTTCTGGTCGAGCTTTTAACTCGTTAATAGCTGCCCGAATATCATCAGACAACTCTTTTATAGAAACATTGTTCATGCACTATTCCTTTCATGGGCAGTTAATCGTTTGAATTTATTCAATTTTGCCTTGACGCTCAAATCAAGCTGCTCATTAGCAAAATCTAATCTAATTCCGCCGATTACTTCGTCATCACGCCGCTGGCTAATAACTATGTCTTTGGCGGTAGGGTATGATTGCTTAACTAGTTTCTCGACATCACTCATAACATGGCTAGGCAGCTCAGATACGGTCACTGCAACAGCCTCAACTATTCCGTGATCTGCTCGGTACTGCATGATATCCCTTACCAACGAATCAATATCAGCTGTTTGCTTTTCACTAAGCAAATAAGCCGCTATTTCTTTAGCAAGCTGCTTTTCATTGGTTGTATTTAGGGTCTTTCTGCCTATTACTTCTGCAAGGTGGTGTCGAGATTTATTCATCTATTTCTTACCCTTGATAGCTTTATCAATTAGTTCTGAATCTTTCTTCGGATCAACTTTTTCGTGAACAATTGTCTCAGTAGCCTCGGAAACTAATCCTACGATATCCTTTTCCAATTTCTTCATCGCTTGTTTTTTATCTTCTTCAAGTCTAGCCTCAACATCAGCAATCATTGTTTCAGTCTTTCGTTGTGCAGTCTTTTCGGCATCACGCAATATTTCACGCGACTCCTTGTTAGCATTAGCAATTATTTTATCGGCTTCGTGACGAGCTTCTCTCGTTACTTCTGCAATTTTTTTATCTAGATTTTCTTGTTCTTTTTCAAGCTTGCGCCCCAGTCGAACACCGTCTTCAATAACTTTGCGTCTTTCTTCCAAAATTTTGCTTACACGATTAAATACGAAACGCTTCAAAATTAGAAATACTAAGACAAAAGTAATGAGCTGAACGATAAACGCACCAAAACTTACACCCAAGGCACCTAGACCAGATGCTTTTTCGGCAGTTTCTTCTGCGGCAAAAAATGTTAGGTTCATTAATTAGTCCTTATTGAATTCTTAAATAATAAATAATGAAGCGAATACTAATAGGGCCATAAGCTCTACAATACCGATAATTACCAAGATCTGCCCCAAAGATTTTGATGCCTCTGGATTACGACCTACAGCATTCATGAAAGCTGCGCCAATCATACCAATACCAATTGCTGGGCCAAGCATACCAAAGCCCATCATTATACCTTTTGCTAGAACCGTTAAATCGATGGCGGTTGCTGTTTCTGCAAAGAGTGTTAACATTATTTTCTCCTTAGTTTGTTAATTACTTAATAAAAATTATTTCCTATTTGATTATTCTTATGCGGCAGCCTCCTCAGCGGCATGATCCTCTGCTTCGTGCTCAGCACCATGTTTAATCGCAACAGCTAAATAGGTCATACTAAGCGTGACAAAAATGTAGGCCTGTAGGGCGCCTACGGCCAACTCTAACATCACAAAAGGTAATGCCGTTATTGGAGAAACCACACTTCCAAGATATGTAAATACGGCAATGATGGTCTCACCGATGGTGGCGTTCAGGAAAAGTCGGAGCGCCAAACTAAATACTCTTATCAGCTCACTAAACATTTCAAATATACCCAAGAATATCGTAAGAGGATTTTTCATATTACCATTGAAATAATGACTTAAGTGCTTAACAAATCCTGATTCTTTTATAGAGAAATATTGAACCATTGCCATGATTACAGCGGCAGCGGCAAGAGTTCCATTTAAATCAGCAGTAAAAGGGCGCAGTAGCGGATCGTGATTTACGGTTAATGCTTCTCCAACTCCTGGCAATAAGCCAAGCCAGTTAGTCAACAAAATGAAAAAGAAGAATGTCGTGAAGAAAGGTGCGTAGTATAAGGCCTTTTTACGAGAGCCTAGGCTTGCTGACAGTTGATTAGTTATAAAATCACTACCTATTTCTACAAACTGGGCAAAGCCCTTGGCTGGCTTAATTTTAATCTTTCTTACTGTGATGAGTAATAGGATAATAATGAAAATCGAACTTATCCACCCATACAAAATCGAGTTTGTGATGGTCACACCACCCACTTCAAAAAGTGGTGCTGGCGTAATATGAACTGCTGGCCCGGAACCCTCGGCGGCAAATCTTGTTAATGAATTAAGCACTTTTACTCCTCTTATTATTCTTAATTTCTTGTTGAGCTTGCTCTTTGTTTACTTCTTGAACTGTTTGCCAGATTGCCATACTTGCTAAAACTGCTGCAAGCATCAACCCAGCTAGAGTAAATGAAGGACTTGTATCGAATTTTTTATCGATTGCTACCCCTCCTAAAACAGGGATTAAAACAGTTAACGCCAATCGCCAGCTCAAGTTTATTGTAGAGCTAACAAACTGGGTTTTAGCTGCTGACACATCAGCGAGTCGCTGCAAGTCATCATCAACAGTCGTCGTCGTTTTCTTGGCGGCTGCTCTCTTCATCCGGCAATCATTGTAACAGGGTGGTGTCTAGAGTTCAAGATATCTATTTTCAACAAAATACCCATCCAGATTCCGATTATTGATAGTATTGTTAGAAATCTCACATATTTTAGTTAGCGCCATATGTATAAATACTAGCGTATAAATTAGCACTACATGTGGTAGATAGAATGAATAGTTTCAATTCCCATTCCAGTTTAAGCATCAGTCCAATTGAGCTGAGTCCTGCAGATTTGCTCAGTAGTTTCGATTTGGCTGAAATTCAGTTAATTGACAAGCATCAGAGGGTAGCACTTGAAGAGATTTCCGTTAATGGGTTGATCGCAATGCCGTTCCCAGTTGTTGCAGACGGGGAAGAGTCAAGACTTGAAAGCCTAGGCAATAATATTTCAATCTACGAAGATGTTAATGGGCACGACCTGGAAGATATGATTTATGATACAAATCCCGGGGACATAGTTTTGCATAGTCTCATTAAACTTAGAGACGAGTACAAAAACGATGAAAGATACGCTAGGGTAATAAGAGTTAGGCGCAGTGTCATAGCACATTATCTTTTATCTTTAGCGAATAGTGACCAAAAATTTTAAATTATATATACTTGTCTTATGTCATTCGAAGATTATGAACAGAAGGAGTCGGTCGTGGTTGTTTATACCGGCGACGGCAAAGGTAAAACAACCGCAAGCCTTGGCCTTACTATTCGCGCACTCGGCAATAATTGGAAAGTTGCATACATTCAGTTTGTTAAATACTGGGGTGTAAGCGAACATATATTTATTCGTGATATTCAGAATATTTACAAAGATGACCTGTACTTCTTCAAGGGTGGAAAAGGTTTCTTTAACGCTGGCGATCTGAGTGAGCAAAATATCACTGAAGATCAGCACCGGGAAGCTGCTCTTAAAACTTATAAGATTGCCCTTGAAAAAGCAAAAAGTGGTGATTACAATTTGATCGTTTGCGACGAAATAAATAATGCCGTAAATGATGGTCTGCTAAAAGAATCGCAATTGAAAGAATTAATACTTTCTAAGCATGATAAAACTAGCCTCTGTTTAACCGGAAGAAATTTCCCTAATGATCTAATAGAGTTTGCGGATATAGTTACTGACATGACGAAGGTCAAGCATCACTTTGATGATAAATTTCTCGCAAACAAGGGTATCGACTTCTAGACAAGATTTATTTTTTTTGATTAGCGATATTGCTATAATACCAATATTATGGCGGACATGGTCAATAACCAGTTTATCGAGGCTCAAACCGAGTTCGGTAAATTGCTGACCCCAGCCAAGCTCAGTACATTTAGTAGTACATCGCTATTCAGGCTGATCGAAATCAACGATGAATATAATCCTAAATTCTTGCCCGAAGACGTTGTTGCCCACGCGCAACAAAAACCAGAACCAGACGATTTACCGATCGCTCAAGCTTTACGAAAAGCAGAAGATTTCCATCTAGGACAAACCGTTATGTTAAAGTCAATTAATATGGGTTTATTTACTTCTAACGAAGTAGTAGACGTGAGTGACAATAAAATAGGTCTACGACCATCTGGCAGTAGACTTCTCATAAATTACGTAAGCGTCGAGTTTCCTGGCCTATTATCTGAAGCTGACTTGGAATACTATCAACAAGAATCGAAACACGACAGTGGCAAGAAACAAACCGTCGGCTGGCTTAATAATGCAATATCTAGATTGATTTCAAAATATAATATTTTAGGTCAGCATTTCACGGATGACGAATTTAGAATAATATATAGACACATCCAATGGCTAAGACAGCAAAGACACTCCACCTAAATAAACGACAGTACAAAATATTAGTATCGCTAATTATTATAGCCATTATCTTGGTAAGCTCACGGTTTAATCCGCAGACCAAAAAAGCAGTCATGGGGACCAGCACCAACGAATACCAAGTTGTGAGTGTCGAAGACGGTGATACAATCACAGTATTAATGAATAGGGAAAGAGAAACTATTAGATTCATTGGCGTTGACACTCCAGAAACAAAAGATCCACGCAAGCAAGTTCAATGCTTTGGTAAGGCAGCGGCAAACTTCACAAAATCAAAGCTAAATGGTGCAACAGTCAGACTTGAGACGGATCCACTTAGCACAAACAGAGACCGATACGATCGTTTACTGCGTTATGTATATAAACAAGACGAATTAGTTAATGCCGAACTTATTAAACAAGGCTACGGGTTTGCTGTTCAGGCTTTTCCATTTACAAAGATGGAAGAATTTATGAGTTATGAAAAATCAGCGGAGAATTCTAGTGCGGGCTTATGGGGATCGTGCGAAGTTAAAGAACTAGATAGCGGTCAAAAACAAACAAATAACTAGTGCCTGCCTGTGCCAGGATTAACCCTGGCCTTTCTCTTATTTGTCATATTTTTCAGACTTAGTTTTCTTGTCTCATGATCATAAGTATATCGGAGTGGCTTTAGCGTAATATAAGCCAACCAATATATAGAAGTCGACATTCGCGGCGTAACAGTCTCTATACCGTGCACTCTATATGTTTTGATATTCATTTTCATGTATTTGTGAAACCTTACTGGATCATCGTCAAATCTACGCGAGGAAGTTGCGGCTAAAAGCTGGCTTTTGTATGCAATCTTGTGTCCAGCTTTGTTTAAGTGAATTGCTAAATCTAAATCCTCGTGAATACTGTCTAGAATACAAGTCCTATCTCGAACATCAATCCACGAATCCTTGGTAATAGCCATGTTAGACCCATACAAAAACTCCACTGTTTGAATCGAACTCACTAGCGTTCGAACAGAGCTATCGATCTTTTTACCAAAGCTTACTAATGGCATGTCGTAGTAGGCAACTGAGCCAGTAATTGCTGCTAGATCGGGTTCTTTACTAAAAATTTCTAGAACTTTTTCAACCCAATCGGGTTCAAGTCTAGTGTCGGAGTCAATTCTACCAATAATCGCCGACTTAGCTATATTAAACCCTTTGTTTCGGGCGAACGTAACACCTTGTTCTACCTCGTTGACTATCTTAACAAAAGGGAACGACTCTGCAATTTTGACCGACTTATCAGTTGAATTATTATCTACAACTATAACCTCATCAGGTATTACCGTCTGCTTAGCAACAGCCTCTAGACAGGATTTAAGGTGGTCTTGTTCATTATAAACTGGTATAACTAATGATAGTGTTAATGCTTTTTGCATAATTACATAAATGACTATAGCAGATGAAACGTAAAGTAACTAAATTGGTAAATCCTTTTGCTGATATATGGCAAAAAATTATTAAATGGCGTAAAAAAAATCGTCTTAATCTTGCTATTTGGTGGCTAGGAATTTTTACCGTTAGCGTGATTGCTTTTATGTACGGCTTGAGTCAATGGTATATGTTTAATCACCGAAGTGAGCCGATACAAATGGGCGTAACTTTCATACCTAAATACGCCAAATATTATGATCTAGACCCCAAGGAAACGATGCAGGCTCTACTAGATGATTTGAAGTTCAAAAACGTTCGTTTGGTAAGTTACTGGAGTGAAGGAGAGGCCATCCAAGGACAGTACGACTTCTCGCAGCTTGACTGGCAAATGGACATGGCTGCCTCACGGGGAGCAAAAGTCTCTCTTGCATTAGGCTTGCGGCAACCGCGTTGGCCTGAGTGTCACATGCCCACTTGGGCCGAAAATCTACCCAAAGACCAATGGGAGCCAAAACTTAAAGACTATATAAAGGCAACAGTTAGTAGATATAAAGATCATCCAGCCCTCGAAAGTTATCAATTAGAAAACGAATACTTTTTGAAAGCATTTGGAGAGTGCCCAGATTTCAGTCGCGAGCGCTTAGTTGACGAATTCAATCTAGTGAAGAGCATCGATCCTGATACCACCTTAGTCGTCAGTATGAGCAATAATGCCATCGGTACACCTCTCTACGAACCAACACCGGACATGTGGGCAATATCTATTTATAAGCGTGTCTGGGACAAAACATTAACTAAAAGATACTTTGAGTATCCAATTCCTGCGTGGTATTACGGGTTCCGGGCAGGCTGGGTAGAGGCGACCAGGGGTCGAAATTCTTTCATACATGAACTTCAGGCTGAGGCGTGGACACCGAACGATCTGGGGATTAAAGAAACTCCTCTTTCAGAGCAGAATAAATCCATGAATGCCCAAAGACTTGCCGACAGATTTGAGTATGGACGCGCAACCGGGATGAAAAAAATGGACTTATGGGGAGCAGAGTGGTGGTATTGGCGCAAAGTTAAAAAGAATGACCCGGGTATGTGGGATGTGGCTCGAGAACAGGTAGCTAAAACCGAAGTGCTAAATAGAAAAGCAACAGGTCAGTAATGTTAAAAACTGTCAGTTATTTAAGTTCTGCGTTTATGCTCAGAATACTTCTGTTCTTTGGAATAACATTCGTGAGCTTAGCGTTAATAGTCACTAACAAAACACACGTAAAAAACATAGTAAGCGATTCTGGAGTTTACCGTGACTTCGTGCCAGCAGTAATAGAAGAGACAGCTAAGAAATCAGGCTCAACAATACCGCTTTCTAGGCCAGACATTAAGGCAGCAATAGAGTCTGGTTTTGACGCAAATGTAATGCAAGATAATGCCGAAAATTTTATTGATGGAACTTACGCCTGGCTAAACGGTACGTCTAGCGATTATACATTCAAAATTGACCTGACTGTCGCCCGGCAACAAACTGCTGATAGTATCTCAAAGCTCGCTTTTGACAGGATTAGGACACTCCCCGTGTGCTTTGCAGCGCCAGAAACTTTCGATCCATTTACCGTTGGATGTCAACCGCCATCTACAGACCTAGGTGCCGAACAAGCCAAACTCTCAGCATTAATCGCTGGTGAAACAGGCATATTACCCAAAGCCGTATTTACTCAAAACGACCTACCGAAAAACGGTGAAGGAAAACAGATTCAAGAACGATACAACTTTGCACACGCTTTATATCAGTGGCTAAAATTCTCACCACTTATTATTGGATTCTTGATTTTAGTTTTCTCCTTTCCAATTGTGCTACTTAGTCGAACAAGAAGAGAAGGCTTTAGGCGACTCGGTTCAATAATCTTCGGCAGTGGAGTTACACTACTCATAACTCCCATTTTATTGATG
Organism: Saccharimonadales bacterium (SeqCode); assembly: GCA_046350695.1. Taxonomy (GTDB): domain Bacteria; phylum Patescibacteriota; class Saccharimonadia; order Saccharimonadales; family JACQNP01; genus JAGQNP01. The sequence goes on from JAXLZX010000004.1 coordinate 62,416, forward strand.
TACATTCTGCCTGGCATTTCTGATTCAATGAAGTTCTCATCAGCTACAAACAATAATACCAGTGCTGTTGTGAGTAATTTAATCAATTACATGACGGAGAGTTTTTATAGCCTGCTTTTCAATATAGCCCTCCAAGTTATAACAATTGGTGCCATAATACTGATGGCCGAATATGTCAGTAGACCAAAATCCAAATACTCTGCAATACTAATGCAAACCGGCTTAATTAGTAGTCACACTCGCAAACCTTCTAGTGGTAAGAAATTTAAACCTTTCAATGTACCAGTTCAATCAAGCGAAGAAAGTGTTCGTCGCAAACCTAGGAAGACACGTAATCGTAAATATCGTAAAATAATTCTCAAGGAGAAATAAATGAAAATTGGAATTGTAGGATCTGGTGATGTAGCACGTTCACTTGGAGAAGGATTAGCCAGTGTAGGTCATAACGTAATGATTGGAACGCGTTATCCTGACAAAAAAGAATTGAATACCTGGAAACGCCACGTTGGTAATCGCGGCAGCATCGGGACTACAACTGAGTCCGCTAGCTTTGGAGAAATAGTCATCCTGGCCATCGCTTGGCATGCCGCCGAAAACGTTCTTGCCCAAATTAGACCAGAAGCAGCAGGGAAGATCGTAGTCGATGTAACAAATCCAATTCAATTCAACGATGATGAACCACCAACACTAAAAGTTGGCCACGAGATTAGTGGAGGAGAACTGGTTCAGCAGAGCCTGCCCGATAGTCACGTAGTAAAAACTCTCAATATAATAAGTTATACCAACATGGTAAAACCCAAATACAAATCTGGCATTCCGACCATGTTCTTATGCGGCAACAACGATTCTGCAAAAAAGAGAACGACCGAGATACTCAACGAACTAGGCTGGTCAGACTGTGTAGACATTGGCGGAATTGAAAAAAGCCAAATTCTCGAACCACTCTGTTTGCTTTGGATAGAGTACGGTGTTGCTCGCGATACCTGGGATCACGCTATTTCCATCTTAGCTGATTGAGCTATTTGAGAACTTTGTCTGGTATATTTCTTGAGAATACCAGCGTAAGAACCGAGACAACGAACAGTGCGAATATAGCAGTTCTTAAAGCATCGATCTGCGAATCAGCATATGTTTGGCCTAATTGCTCTGCATCTGCCTGAGTAACACCATTAAACGTTAGAGCATAATCTTCGACCTGTTGCACGGAAACAATTTGAATCCCTGCACTACTATTTGTACTGACATACGACTTAATACTGTCGGGCAAAGGCGAAGCTAGGACATTTGTAACAAATTGAGTAGTTAGAGCTCCGACCAGTACGGACCCAATGAGCGCGGTTCCGAGAGACGATCCTAGATTCTGAAACACGCCCTGTAGCCCACCAACCTCACTCGTATCGGACTCTTTAACTGACGACATATTTACATTTCCAATTTGAGACGCCAATAGCCCCAGACCCATCCCAATAACAAACATTCCTACAGCAAAAGTCACGCTTTTAAGCTCGATTTCAATCGCTTTTAACATAAACAATATTCCAACTATCATACAGAGTTGACCAACTCTTATGATTTTCTTAGGTGACCATTTCTCAACCAATCTCGCACCAATCATTGACGCTAAAACAAGAGCAATCGACAGGGGCATAATCTTTATACCGGTTTTTAATGCATCGTAGCCTAAAGTCATCTGCAAATAAACAGGAATAATAAAGAACACTGCTCCAATTACTAAGTACTGCGCCAATAAAACACCAAGACCACTTCGCAATTGTTCAATCGAAAACAATGAGACCTTTATAAGCGGATTTTTGTTCTCATGTTCAAGCCTACGTTGTCGGTTAAAGAAAAGCTTTAAAATTATTATGCCAGCGAGTATTAAATAGGCAACTATCGAGATACCAAAAGGAGTAATCGCGTTACCATTAATTGTAGGTACCGCTCGTGGTTCTACCCAACCCCAAGTCTTGCTTTGAAGCATGCCAAACACTAGCAATACTAGCCCAGTTGCAGAAAGTAATACGCTCGGAATATCAATTTTTGGAACCTTGTTAGGTACCGGCTTATCCTTTATCCGCCCAACAAACATCAATACCCCGGCCATAATTATTACCTCAGCAATAAACACGTACCTCCAACTAAGATATGTAGTAACGTATCCACCTATTAACGGCCCAGCAGCCGCTGCACCTCCGGCTACGGCTCCTATAATAGCAAACGCTTTTACTCTGTCCTTTCCAGAATAATTAATAGCTGTCAATGCTGCAATAGCCGGTCTTACAAGTACTGCACCAAGTCCCTCCACGATAGACCAACCAACAAACAACGTTGCAAAGTTCTGACTAATTGCTGTTATGAACGATCCTAGTGCATAAATAATTGAACCTATTACTAAAGCTTTTTTTCTTCCCCAAATATCGCCAAACTTTCCACCAAGCAACATTAATGCTGCCATAGTAAGGGTATAGAACGTAATCGCTGCTTGCATGCTCGTTACAGTGGTGCCGAGATCTGCAACGACGGCAGAAATCGAAACGTTCATAACAGTACTATCAAGAACCATTACAAATTGCGCAAAGGCCAAGATTACTACAGGGAGCCACTTTTTCATGAACTAATGATATCACTGTCGTGGACTATAGCAATGCAAAAATTAATGATGGCGGAATAGAGAGAGTCTTATGTCATATATTGTAAACTCGTGCAAATTAAGCCATACTTATCCCAGTTATGGCAAAAAAACGACCAACCAATACCGGCAAGATAACAAATCGACGCGCAAAGTTCGATTACAACCTACAAGATGACTATGTTGCGGGTATTGTTTTGACTGGAGGTGAAACAAAGTCATTGCGTAAGGGACATGGGCATCTGAGAGGATCATACGTTACCTTCAAAAATAACGAACCTTACCTAACCAATGCCACAATAACTGGCGATAGCTCCATTATTATTAACGAAGAAGATCAAACAAAAGCCCGTAAACTACTACTAAAGAAAAAGGAAATAAACCAACTGCTAGCCGCTAAAAATCAAGGCTTGACCGTAGTCCCAATTGAATTACTAATAAAAGGGAAATATATAAAGTTAAGAATTTCTGCCGGAAAAGGTAAAAAACTTTACGACAAAAGAGAAGTCATAAAAAAACGAGATCAAAATCGGATTAATAATAAGGAACTTAAGAACTATTAGATTTTATAGAAATCCGAACCAGCAATAACTTGGCTCGCTCGAACCGCACTATCAAGTACATTATCGCCACCTTCATGACCATAACCCTCAACAACTGTTAGCGACTCGGTCAGACCTTTTGATTCCATATCCTGCTCTAAGTCTTCAGTACAGACAAGACTATCACCCATACGCACAACAGATACATCACGACGATCAATTGTTCCTTCAACATCATGAACCGCAACTACAATGTTATCTACGAAACTATCACGAGCCATTGATTCATGTAATAGTTCATTTTCGTGCACTTTTGCTACTTTGTTAAGTCCGGCAAATCTAATAAGCTGACGTACCCGGTCAATTCCACCGCCAGAAAGCTGTGCCTCGGTAAGTGCAGGAATCCCCGAGTCGTTAATAGCTCGATTCAGGGCGCTGATTGCTGAAAGACCACCTGCCACAAATGCCTTCTTTAGTTCTTTGGGAGTTCGATTTACAACGTCGGCTGGATCACCGAGATATGCTGCCTTAGTATCAATATCGTAATTATACGCCTGACGTAATATGCTCGCTCCAACTGATGCCCCTTGTGAGTACCCAACCACAGACACTTCCTCAACACCTAGCCGAGTACAAGCAGCCAACACCATATTTCCAAGCTCGTCAATAGCATCATTTTGACCTAGTCTATTAAAAGAATAGAATCTTTCATCAGTATTGTTTGGAAAAAGTAATAATCGGGTGTCTTCGGGTAATGTCTCTTGTAAAAGCTTCGCTCGAATATGCATGGCTGGAGTATATTCATTGCCGAATGGGAATAAGTTTAATACTGCCTTTTTGCTACTTCCTTCGTCTGGTGCACGTAAGTCGACATATCTTATAGAAAGACCATCTGCGTACTCAGGATAAAATGACCACCTGGGGGAGGGCATTTCTTCTTCAATTTGCCCTAAAGTCATGTTTTGTAAGCGCTCAAAGCTTTCTGCCTGCTCGTCGTTTAACCGATCAGACCCTGGCAAAATAGGGTAATTATATGTAATTTCACTCATAGTTGTTAGTTATAGCCTATATTATTACTTATGTCAATATTCTAGGTACGATTAACACTTGTTATCCCATACTTTTTTCGTTATAATTTCCTCTCGTATTCATCATTCGATCGAATAAGCACATTTAAGTTTAATTTTGATTTTCAGATTATTGAAAATCAATATTCCCGGGTAGCTCAATGGTGGAGCAAGAAGCTGTTAACTTCGAGGTTGTCGGTTCGAGTCCGACCCCGGGAGCCAAACCCAGCAGAGAAATAGGTAGACCAGGTTCCTAGACCTGTCCTTAACTTCTCTCCTTGGTCAGACAAAATGCTAATTTACTGTTAGTAAGTTACAAATGTTGGAACCGTCAGAAATGGCGGTTCTTTCATTTCACCCCTGTAGCTTGGTTCGAACCCAGTCGCTCTCTTCCTGAGCAAGCAAGCGCCCCAAAAGCTAACCTGTTTCCTTGACCGACATTATGATTAATTAGTATTTTATTGTATAATAAAACTATATGGAATTCCCTCAAGACAAGTTTAAACCAAAGAAAGACCGATACGCGAAATCTCGTGGGGGTCCGTCAAAGTTTCTGTATATCGCATGCGGTAACTGTGAGGAGCCAGCCATGGTCTATCAAAAAGATGGGCCAGGCCGCTTGCTGCGCTGTTATGCTGATCGAATCGTTTGGCCACCAGAGCTTGTTGAAGAGCGAGCAGAACTGACTTCTGCGACTGTGAAAGAAGCTGGCTCTCTTGCATGTGCTGCGTGCGCCAATGTCCTAGCCAACCCAATGGTATATGAACCCGAGAATCGTGCAGCTTACAGAATCATCCCTGGTTCTATACATGCCTACCGTAGCCCCGAGCAAGCTGAAGCTAGATCTCAAGGGCAGTAGTTATCACGCGACAACCTGTTGTATAACGTCGAGAATATCATGTGCAGCTTCGACCACAGCACCTTCGGAGTTAACTATGCTTATGTCAATATCAGGATGATTGAAGCCTGCCATCGCCAATGATCCGAGTTCTCTAGTGCCAGCCTCAAGTCTCCCATCCAAATTCCGGCCGCTTGATTCAATTCGTCCACGCCATGTTTCCAATGAAGGTGGATATATATACAGTTTAAGTGTGTCGTACTCAGGACGTTGGAGAGCGTGTACCGTATCCAGCGGGTAATCAAGTATAGGCGTATTGCCTCTGCTTAGTGGGGATGTGATTCCCTGTAAAGGTGTGCCATAACGGACTCCGTAAAGGGCGTTCACAACTACAAACTCGCCCTGCCTCTGCAAAGTATCGAACTCGGTATCAGAGACGCTTATTTTATCGGACTCGTTAGGCCGGTTCGGCCTTGTGATAATTGGCTTTACATATTCGAATGTAGTGTCAGTGGACTGGGCGTTTAGCTCTTGGATCAACGTAGACTTACCCGTTGCTGATGGCCCGAGCAGCAGTACAAATAGCCGGCTCTTCGTAAGATTACGTCGCATCGTCTTATTGATCTCCGCTTGCCGGTGGCTAGCTGAAAATACGAATTCATTCATTATGCTGCCTTGGCTATATTGATACTCATACGCAAGTCTTGAATTGAGCGACGAGATGTGTCTTGCAATGTCTCGCCAGAGCTTCGTTCCGGGTACAGTATCGCACGTGATGCGCTTATCATAAGACCATAGCCATTAGTATCGAGACATATTGGCACGCTTTCTTCAAGGCTGCCACCTTGCGTACCAACACCTGCTAACAGAATAGGTGTGTCACCGACAACTTCTCGTACTCCCAAAAGATTGTCTTTATGAGTAGCGCTGAGTACTGGGAGAATGTTCCCATTATAGTTCCAAGAGTCCATGCTTTCTCGTAGAATATGTCTCCACAATGGATTGCCGTCAGCGAGCGTCAGTCCTTGGACTTCTTGAGCTGACGGGTTTGATGTATTTACGCAAAGCACGACAAGCTTATTCTTCCATTTCACGAATGGCTCGATAGCGTCTAAGCCCATGTACGGGTTCAATAGCACTGCGTCAGCATCTAGCTCACCGAATATCTCTTCAGCAATTTTGTCAGCCGTGTGGCCTACATCCGCAAACTTACCATCACACACCCGAAGAACTTTGGGATGATTTGCTTTTATGTAATCGAAAGTACCGGCTAGTGCGCGTCGCCCTAATTCACCCTGGAAGAAATTCGAGTTTACTTTAAAATCCACTACATATTCTGCTGTGGCATCTATGACCTGCTGATTAAAAAGAAGCATGCCGTCTGCTAAGTTACTTCTACCGCCAACTTCATCCCAGATCTCGCTAGGAATTTTATTGACGTCAGGGTCAATGCCAACGCCAGCCATGGAATCAATTTCTAGCCACCGATTTCGAATCTTTTCTATGCCACTAGCTGCAGGTGCATAATACAAACTCCCTGGACCTAATCTTTCCATGCTTATTCCTCATCCTTGCCGTAATAGATGTCCCCGTGTCGGTGCTTGGCTTCAACGTGATGTAGCGCTCCACGTGCACCAGTAGTGTTTGTTGGCCTACGTGTAACATTTATTCCGCCAGCCGCTAAGCCCTCGGCTTTCAAACGGTTGTCTGTTTGTAGAATGATTGACTCGACGCCTATCATGCCCAAAAGTTTTCCTGCGCCTTCATAGGTGCGAATATCAAACTCTGCGCCCAAAATTAATTGGGCGGCAGTGATAGTGTCAACTGCTTGAAGGTTATTGTGGTTGGTGGCAACTTTAATACCGCGCTTTAAACCCTCTGTCTCCATTTTAGTTGCCGCGCCAAAACCTCTTCCATCTTGAGAAGGCATATGAATTACAACGCCATTGCCTAGCTCTTGGATATCCGTAAGTGCAGTATGCAACTGCTCACGACAGTCACATCCTCTATCATCGTAAATTTGGCCAATATCACAGCCTGAATCAATTCTTACGAGAAGGTCTTTGCCTGACATTTTCTCGATACGTCGAGGGGTAAAAATTTCGTAATATTTCCACGGGTCATTATCAAGAATTAGGCCGTACGAATGCACTTCGCCGCCTGCAAAAGGATATTTGCGGGCGTGAACTGTTTGCAGCATACTGGTTGTAATAGAGGCATCTTCTTTTTCTGACGGCTTGCTAAGTGTAATGCTAACTTCTGGCTCGTGGAATCCCGTGACCACAATAATTTTCTCTAAGTGCTCCGAAGATTTAGTACGATCCTGTGTAGGGGTAATACTTCTAGGGTAATAGGCCATCCCTGTGTTGCATTGGCGGATTAGAACATGTTCTCTGTCGCCGATGAACTGGCTCATCAGCTGCTCATACCCAGGGTGCTCAGCTGGCGTTAATTTGTAGCTTGCTTCGTCAACCTCAAGCAATGAAACCGGTAGCTTAGGGTTATTGAAAGCTTCTTGAGGGGTCGTATTTACGTAAAGTATCTGGAAGTAGGAAAAACTTTCTCCGTCATCCACCTCAACAGGACTCATCCACACATCTTTATCTTCGTCTAAGTCCAGCTGACAACCATAGAAGTGGGTCACTTCTCGATCTTGTAATAACACGAGGCGGCTTAAAGATTCACGATAGGTATCGTTAATTGCGGGAGCGCCAGGAATTGGATGTTCATCAAATTCAGCAATCCCGGGAAGGAAAACCTCGCTACTCATGACTAATTTATAACATATTAGAGCACGTAATGCAATGATTCAACCTTGTAATTGTGTCTGGAGCAATTGAATTTTCTCAGAATCTTTCAGATGTAAGTGGCACGAGTCTAAGAAATGATAATAGTTACCAACCGGTCTGTCTATTCGTTCAGCTATGTAATGTTGCAAAGAGATAAATTCAAGCATGTTCATCAACAACTTTTTATATGCATCTGAGGAGTTAGCGTGAACGTGCAACTCCAGCTTTCCATGCTTAATGCGCGCCCAGATTATTTGGGTGCAGGGCGAAACTTTTTGACCTTGATCAATGTTTTTATCCCACATTGATATCTGCGCTTCACCGACTGGGCGTTCTGCATTTAGATTTGCAATCAAGAACTCTATTTGTGAATTTGGCTCGTCAAAGGCACGATGGTAGTAAAGTTTTGTCCAATCGTGAACGACACTGTCTTCGTTCTCGCCTGTATAGATGTATCTATTGATTACATCTAGGTCGGCTTGCGCCATTGGAAATTGTGCGTCCGCCTCAATGACCTCGGGGTCAGTAATTTCTATGAGCGTAGTTTCATCACGCAGGTACTTTTCATTACCTGTAGCATCTCCTTCTTCAAGAAGAGTTTTAAATGTGCTGATCCAAGCTTCGTTTGCAGTTGTTGCAGTTATATTAATCATTTAGGTATTTTATCACGTTCTAA
>JAXLZX010000005.1:0-57656 GCA_046350695.1 Saccharimonadales bacterium (SeqCode)
GTTGCTAGCCGATAGGGTTAAAGTTAGAGCAAAAGCACCAACACCAATAGCCATAGCCGTCAACAAAGTACGCGCCTTGGCACTCAACAACGACCTATTTGATCTTCGTAGTGTATCAACTATTTTCATGAGCCAACCACCTTTTTTACAGTAGCCTTCGCCCTTGGCCGCGATGACTTTGAGACTACTTCAGTAATTTCACCATCTTTGATCTTTATTTGCATCTTGCAGCGTTTAGCAAGCTCATCATCATGCGTAACTATGCAGATTGTACAACCAAGGCTTTTATTTAAATCGAAGAGTAGTTGAATAATTTTTTCACCCGTACTTGAATCCAGGTTCCCAGTTGGCTCATCGGCAAAAATAATCTTTGGCTGGTTGACAATTGCCCTAGCTATAGCAAGTCTTTGCTTTTGGCCGCCCGATAAATTCATTGCCTTGGTTTCAATCTTGCCTGCCAAGTCGACCCTTCCCAGTGCTTTCTCAATGAGTATACGGCGGCGGCGAACAGGTACTTCGGCAATCTCGAGCGGTAACGATACATTCTGATAACAAGTCTGGTTAGCTTCTATAAAAAATGCCTGGAAGATAAAACTCATTTCCTCAGCCCTAAACTTATCCATCTCTTTGCGATTCATGGAGTGTATATCTTTGCCATTAACGAAGACCTGGCCTTCATTTGGGTGGTCGATACCACTCATTATGTGCATCAATGTACTTTTGCCGCTCCCGCTCTTACCAGTTATTGCAACTGTAGACCCATCTGGTATTTTCAGATTAATATCTTTAAGCGCAATAAAAAGATTATCTTTTTTGCCATAGATTTTTGCTATGTTTTTTACCTCTATCAATTTTCCCTCCGGTTAAGCACATTTTACTTAACTATTCAAAATATATAAAGCATTATCTTAGTTAGATTAATTTGTATATTTATCAAAAGTTGGTAAAAGGACTCTCTTTCAATATCTTGAGAATGTTCTGGCTCAAAACTTTCTGAACCAACCACTCTATACCCCTACACTTTGCCTTCCACTATATCCATAGCTCTGTTTTTAAGTAATAGTAGCTTCGCTCCTATTGATTCTGTTAGTTCACTTACAACCCTAGAATCGGTTGGTCCTTGATGAACAAAATCCGGTTCACCAAAAATAATTACAGGCTTCCTGATGCTAGGACTTCTCCTAACAAAACTTCTTCTATATCCAATTGCTACGGGTAATACTGGTGTCACACCACTTGCCTGTAAGGCTGCTCTGGCAACGCCAGTTTTTATTTTGCCCATAGTCCGCCCTTCTTTCGATCGATTTCTAGTACCTTCAATATACATAGTCACCCATTCACCGTTATCAAGCATTTTAACCGTAGTATCTATTGCCGCATATCTAGAATCTTGATGTTGTCTATTTACTGAGAATGCTCCGGCATCGACTGCTAATTTACCAATATAAGGCCAGTTCCACACCTCAGCTTTTCCTAAAAACCGCATTCGTGCTACATCATTCGCAGCACCAAGAACTGCTATATCCATCCAGCTGTCATGAGTTGAGGCAATTATTACGCCATTACCTTCTTCTCTCCTGGCAAGATTATCTAGATTATCATGACCCTCGACCACCATTCCAAATCGTGATAATACATTATCTAGTTTTGCACGCACATTATCATATCTTTCCGGACTTGGAATCGGAAAGTAACTACCACCCTGATTAGCTTCAGGACTATTCATTGCATTAAATTATAGCAGAGCTGTTAAAATTTTATATTAGGATAAATTGTTTTTGTTACTTCATCTATCTCATGTCGAAGTTGCGGGAATGGCACACCTTCTCTAGCAGTTACACCTTCAAAAGTCCAGAATACCCGTTCACTAAAACCCCAACCACAGGCTGGAGGCATTCCATATTCCAACATTTCAACAAAATCTATATCCAGCATCATAGCCTCTTCATCACCTGAGTCACGCATATTTTGTTGCTCAACGAACCTTGACAATTGGTCGATCGGATCATTTAACTCAGTAAAGCCATTACCTAATTCGCTACCGGCTATCACTGACTGGAATCTCTGAACCGTATGCGGATTATCTTTATTCGCCTTAGAAAGCGGACTAATATATAGCGGTGTATTAATCAGCCATATAGGTCCCGCTACATCTTTTCTGATATTCTTCCATAATTTGTCGATACCCCTTGCAATATTTTCGGTTTTTTCTACCTCTAGCTTATTTTCTTTCAATGCCTTTTTTACTTCATCTATCGAACAGTTTAGTGGATCTATTTTGTAGCGTTTTTTTATTGTCTCACTGTAATCCCATTCTTCCCACTCTACCGATAAATCTATATCAAAGTTATCTAGTTTGAACTTTAGAGTGCCAAACGTATTCTCTAGTACATATCTATACATATCTGTCATAAACGCAATACCGTCACGCCAGTCTGCATAAGCCCAATACCATTCCATAGCAACATGTTCAGGCAGATGCTCATCACTATAGTTTTCATTCCTAAATCTAGGACCAATATCATAAACTTTCTCATATCCACCACCCAACAGACGCTTGAGTGGCAATTCCTGGGAAATTCTTAAATAAAAGTCCTGATCAAGTGCATCCATATGAGTCACAAACGGATTAGCATCAGCACCACCTGTTGTATGTTCCAAAACTGGAGTATTGATCTCTATGAAACCGTGATTATTCAGATATTCCCTAGTAAACTTCCAGAATTTGCTCCTGCGTATGAATCGTTGACGCACCTCTTCATTAACATTTAAATCAACATATCGCCGTCTTAACCGCTCCTCTTTATTAGTAAAGCCGTCTTGTTTTGTCGGCATCGGCCTTAGCGATTTGGTTAATATCCTTAATCTCTCAACCTCGACCGATATTTCACCTGTTTGAGTCTTGATAACTGTGCCCATACATTCAACAAAATCACCTGAATCCAACAAGCCAATATCGCTTATCAAGAGCTCACTATTGGTACGATCTGCCGTTGCTTCATCATTATAGCGCCAGAATAACTGAACTTGATTAGCATCATCCCTAATAACAATAAATGCTATTTTGCCGAATTTTCTTATAGAGACTATTCGCCCCAAAGTTGTAACCTTTTTGCCTTCAAGATCATTGAAATTCCTGAGGATGTTGTCGATGTCATGAGTACGCTTTGAATCTGCCGGATAAGGATCTATACCCAGTTCTTTTAGGTCAGCTAATTTTCTTAACCTTTCGTCTCTCAGTTCTTTTAGATTCGCCATATAGATTTGATTATATACGAATTACTAGCTTATGCTTACGACTTTATACTTGGCAGTCTCTGCTGGAGTCTTAATCTCAACTTCGTCCCCCACCTTTTTGTTCATTAATGCCTGTCCAATTGGTGACTCATCAGAAATCTTCCCATTCATTGGGTCAGCCTCAACCGTTCCCACAACCTGGAACTCTTTAGTGTTGCCATTCTTTAAAACAACTTTTGAGCCAAGCTGAACTTTTTTGTCACCTTTGGTCTTGCTGATTACTTCCACATTCTGCAGGATGTGCTCTATCTCGGCTATCCGACTTTCGACCCTCTCTTGTTCTTGGCGCGCCGAGCTATACTCGGCATTTTCGCTTAAATCACCGAACTCGCGTGCAGTCTTAATACGCTCGGCTATTTCAGGCCTTTTTGCGACCAACTCTTTTACTTCGTCGTCTAATTCTGCCACACCTTCTTTTGTTAACTTAAATTGCTTGTTCATCATATTCTCCTTTTCTTAAACCATACACTACTAAACTTAATAACTCTGAGAAAACAGCCATTGCTGCTTTGCTGGTTCTCCGGTATAGAAATCAATTCCACCCTCCACTTCCGGAAGGTTAATTGGTCGACAACTTGACTTTGCCTTTGTCTCCTCCTTAATCTTCTTCTCTACAACAGGGTTATCATTCCAACACACACGAATAAAGCCTTTGTGTTCAGCTAAAATTTGCTTGAACTCTTCATAATTTTTTGCCTCTCGGGTGTTAGATTCTATAAATGCTTTCGATTGATTAAACATCTCTTGTTGTATTTCATCTAATAATTCCGGAATCCTTTCGGCAATTGACACCACCCCAATAATTGTTTCCTCAGACGTATCACGACGCTTAACGGTCATGATATCTTCGCTCACTTCTCGATCGCCTACTTTGCATATAATTGGCACGCCTTTGACTTCCCACTTATTAATCTTGAAACCGAAACTTTCGTCATCTCGACTATCAACTTTGCAACGCACCCCAACCTCTTTTAGGTCACTTGCAAGTTTATTACAAAATTCTACAAGACTACTCTCTGGTTTTACTGGTATAAATACTACTTGAGTTGGTGCCAATTTTGGCGGTAGTCTTAGTCCATTATTATCGCCATGCATTAATATTAGACCTCCGACTGATCGAGTTGATAGACCCCAGCTGGTTTGCCATACATAACTCTCACCACCATCTTTGTTCTGAAATTTTATATCGAAGCCTTTGGAAAAATTCTGGCCTAAGTCGTGAGACGTAACAGCCTGGAGTGATTTGCCACTTGGCATCATTGATTCAAATGTTAGTGTGGTGTCAGCACCTGCAAACCGTTCGGCCGTTGATTTATAACCTACATATCCTTCAATAGCGAAGTGCTCCCGATAGATTTGTGCATACATGTCCATTGCCCATTCCTGGATCTCTTTTGCTTCCTCGTGTGTAGCGTGAGCCGTATGCCCTTCTTGCCACAAAAACTCACTAGTTCGAATAAACGGCATGGTACGTTTCTCCCATCGAACAACGTTACACCACTGATTTAACATCAGGGGTAAATCTCGCCAAGACTGTATCCATCTAGAATACGAGTCATACATAATTGTTTCGCTTGTAGGTCGTACTACTAATGATTCTTGCAATTCTTCACCACCACCGTGGGTAACTACGGCTAATTCTGGCGCAAAACCCTCAACGTGATCCTTCTCACGCTCAAGAAACGAAATTGGGATAAATAATGGAAAATATGCATTTTCTACACAGCGTTCTTTTATTAACGGATTCATTGCTGATTGAATATTCTCCCAAATAGCATAACCATAAGGTTTGATTATCATAGTTCCTTTAGCGGGCCCATAATCAGCTAAATCCGCCAATCTAATAAGTGTTGTATACCAATCAGATAGATCGCCGGTTTTTTCTGGTAGTTGTTCTTTATTCATATATTACCTCTGTTATTCTAGTTTCTCGCCTGGCGAAAAGTGTTTAAATAAAAACCCCTCGTTTTCAGGTGAGGGGTTATTTAGTTTCTTTGTTATTTTTATGCAAAAACCTAGCTCCCCCTTCTAGGAGTACTTCGGTACCACAATCTTGAGGCATTTTTGCATGAGTTCAGTATATCACGCCCCTTATATCATGCAATATGAAAAACGAACAATGCCAAGAAGACAAAAAAGTTCTTTAGAGCATGTATCCCGATTGTCGGATAAATACTGTCGGACTTCTCTCTTATGTACACTAGTACCCAAGAGAGAATAAATGTGTCTATTGCAGCTATCCAGAGTAGTGGTGCACCACTGCCAAACTGCAGATGAGCTACTCCAAATATCACGGCAACAATTAGTCCTGACCACCAAAAGTTTAATTTTTTGCGCAATCCTGTGTACAGAAAACCCCTCATAGCAACTTCTTCCACAACTGCCGGTAGTAATACTAACGATATGAATACCGCGACTAAATTGATTCCTGTCGTACTTGTTTCAAAACCTAGCTCTTGTTTTTGCTTAAACACCTCTTCTGGTAAAACACCTTTTAACAATGTCGTAATTACTAAAAAACAAATGAAGTAAACAGAGAATCCGCCAACTATATAAAGTAATGTGTCCCACTTGACCTTTGTCCACTTTAGCCCAATACTCTTGAGACTTAATTTATTAAAGTTGAGAAATTTTTTGATTATAAAAAGGTAAGATAGGTATACAACGACAGACAGAGCAAAATTTACCAACACATTATCCTGGAAGCGTTTGGCTTCGTTCATATCTAAACCCATAACGCTAATAATGAATATGTAAACTACTGCCCCGACAAAATTCGCCACTATAAACCCGCCGACAGTTATCACAATCGCCGAGACAGGATTGAAGCGCCTGAATATTCTTGCAATCGCAATTGACCTATTACTAGATCCGTTCACCTAATAAACCTATTTATATCTACGATGGTTATAGCTACGAAAAGACCAAGCAATACAGCCATGCCAGTACCGTGAATCCTGTCTTCAGTTTCAGGAGTCAATGGTTTCTTCATAGCCCTATATAAAAGTGTAACAAATAGCCGCCCACCGTCGAGTGCGGGAATAGGTAGAATATTCATTATTGCCAAGGTTAGAGAAATTACTGCAATGATCATTAGTGTGAAACCTATTCCTAGGTTACTCCCCTCTTTTAGTACATAGAATATTCCCACTGGACCAGAAACTTGCGCTGACGCCGCGGTTTGACCGTTTCGCCTAGCTTCATCGTTGCCAGTAAACACACCGGCAACAATCGAACCAAGGCCATGCACAGCAGAACCAAGGGCTTTAAAAGTCAGTACAGTAAAGTCTCTGATTAGCCCTAATGCCACAATCGGTGCCGACCAGGTTGAGCGACGTACTTCCATACCTATCCGACCAGAATATGGTGCTACACCGAAATACGGACTAGTAGCGGCCAGAGTAATCTCCTTGGTTCGACTATTACCCTGTTGGTCTTTAACTACTACAATGACTGGTTTGCCTGCATTGGCCTCAGATATGCTAGGCAAAGTAGATGGCTCATCCACCGACTGCCCATTTATACTTATAATTTCCTCGCCAACTTTGATGCCAGCTTTTTCTGCAGGACCACCAGCCACAACTTCTCCCACCAATACAACATCCTTATTCTGCACTTCCTGGATAACTTTACTGTCTGATGAAATAGTGAACTGATTATCTACCAACTGAGGCATGCCGATAAGCGCTACGACTGTAAATAATATAAATGCCGTGATGAGATTCATGCCTACACCAGCTACCATGATCCTTACTTTGTCCGACAACTTGGCAGCACCAAAACTGCCTTTTTGCTTATCATAATCATGCTCACCTTTTAGCCTGACAAAGCCTCCTAACGGCAACCAGTTCAAGGTATATTCCGTACCATTCTTCTTCGTTATAGTCTTAGCTTTTGGCGGAAACCCTAGTCCAAACTCTTCAACATCTACATTAGCGCGGCGGGCAGCAATAAAATGCCCCCACTCATGGATCAGAACCAGTCCAACAAAAGCAACAAGACCAAAAATCAAAAGAAAAATCGACATTAAAAACCAAACCTCCTATTACTTGCTCCATAAACTTTAAGTGCTTCATCCAAATCACCCTTTGAATAATCCGGCCAATACTTATCACAAAATGATAGCTCGGCGTAAGCACAACGCCACATCATAAATCCACTTAATCTTTTTTCACCCGATGTCCTAACAACTAAATCAACATCTGGCAATTCTGGAGCATAAAGATTATTACTAACAGTAGTGACATCAATATCTTCAGGCTTCATGCTATCAGATACTATACTCTTTACGGCATCGACTATTTCGTTTTGGCCACCATAATTAAAACAAAGACCGAGAGTGCCCGTAGTATTTTTTGCCGTCTTTTCTTCTGCCTTTTTTATCGCCCTTAGAACCTTTGCTCTCAATCCATCTCGTCGTCCGAGTATGACAATTCTTATGCCTTCCTCGTGAAAAGTTTCTAGATAGTTTTCTACGGCCTTAACCACCAAATTCATTAGATAGCCAACTTCCTCATCGGTTCTCTGCCAATTTTCAGTCGAAAACACAAATCCCGTTACGTTTTTTATACCCCTTTTAAATGAATATAAAGCAATCTCCTCAAATACCTCTGCGCCGCGCCGGTGGCCTTCTAGTGTTAACAAATTATGTTCTTGTGCCCACCGTCGATTACCGTCCAAAATGAAACCGATATGATTTGGTACTATCCCTGACATTCACTACTAATTATATCAAATTAGCTTAAAATTACCTGATTAAACTTTCATAATTTCTTGTTCTTTTTCTTTTGCTACAGTCTCTGCGATAGATTTGGTTTTATTAACGGCATCTTCAACTAGTCCGACAAATCTTTTTGCCTCATCCTCGCCAATTTCTTTATCCTTCTTGGCAGACTCTATCACAGCCAACGAATCGTGACGAATATTTCTGACAGCTATCATACACTCCTCATGCTTCACACCAACCTGCTTAGATATTTCGCGCCGACGCTCCTCTGTTAGTGGCGGAATTGGAACGCGAACAACATGTCCATCATCCATAGGGTTTAAACCTAATGCCTGGTTATTCCGAATGGCGTCAGAGATTGCATTAACATTGTTAGGATCAAAAGGCGTAATTTGAATTAGTGTACCGTCTGGGGCGGTAACGTTACCGACTTGATTGAGTGGCATTTGCGTACCATACACCTCAACCAGCACGCTATCCAGCATACTTGGATGAGCACGACCAGTACGAAGCTTTGATAGCTCTTCTTTGTATCGCTCTACAGCGCTTGTTAACTTTTTATTTGTATCTTCAACCAATTGACTTGGGCTCACACTGACTCCTCAATTATATTATTCAGTTATTATATCAAATGAGACCCAGTCATTCACTCTATTCTGCTCTCCACAAGGTGTTCATTTTTCGAAAAGTCCGATTAATAATTAGAGGCAGTATTTTTATACTTACCCTTTTACTTGAATTGCATTTATGACTGTATATGCACCATCAAAATTAATCGTAGCAGTATTAAAATTTAAGTCTGTTGACATGTTCGTGCGTGAAGTTGTCAAGCCTTTTGTCCACGATGTAGTAGTTTCAATGTTTAAGTGTTGTCCGCTCTTACCACTGTCTACAGTAACCGCGTTAGGGTCAGTACTACCAATTAATTCCATGCCATAAGGCACCTGTTTTATTCCGTCTTCATCTACACAGGTTACTCTTGCATCTGAATCAGTTTTGCCATTACTGACTTCCAGTACTTCAAGTTCAGTATTATCAGGACACTCAACCAACAACTGGTATGACGAATCCCTAGATTCAGAACAACCCATAATAGCAGAAGCACCCAACAACACAAGGCCGGCAGCAACAATTTGCCTGACATTCATATTTCTTAATTTTTCCATAGTTAATAACTCCTAATTGGTAATGTATGTTATACATTACCATTAATTTGCTATTTTTGCAACTCTCTATTCGATTTCGCCAAGAGCCATTCGATTAAATCGTCGGACAACGATGTTTTCGCCCAGTTTAGCATTGTGCTCTTTTACGTACTCGTTAACAGAAATGTCTGGGTTCTTAATAAAAGGCTGGTCTAGTAAACATTTTTCAGCGAAATATTTCTTTAACATGCCTTCAACGATATTATCTATCATTTTTTCTGGCTTGCCTTCAGTTTTAGCCTTCTCTGCAAATTCTGCTTTTTTAGCCTCTCTCACTGTACCTGGAATGTTTTCTGTGCTTACAAATTCCGGATTGCTAGCAGCGATATGCATAGCAACATCCTTAACAAAGTTAGTGAATATTTCGTTGCGGGCTACGAAGTCTGTTTCACAGTTAACTTCTACTAATACTCCTATGCGACTGTCGTGATTATAATTACCAATCATTCCGGCACGTACCTCTCTTTCGCCGCGCTTTTCTGCTTTGGTTAGACCCTTCTTCCTCATTGCCTCAAGCGCCTTGTCAAAATCACCTTTTGCTTCTTCAAGTGCTGCTTTAGCGTCAGTCAAGCCAACACCAGTTAACTCCTTTAGTCTTTTTATGTCTTCAATTTTTACAGCCATAAATTCTCCTTATATAAATTGGTTTTAGTTTAAAGTTAATATCCAAAGCCCTTAAACTTCTAGAACGCCTACTTCTTATCGTTGTCTGGTGTCTTTTCAGTTACCTTTTCTGATTTTTTAGCATATCTTGCTTTACCGGCATCGATTGCTTCTTTTACATAATTAGCAATTAGTTTAACAGTCTTAATCGCATCATCGTTTGCAGGAATAGGGTAATCTATATCTGTCGGATCAGCATTTGTATCAACCATACCAACAATAGGAATACCAAGTTTTTTGGCTTCTTTTACGGCGTTATCCTCATGAAGAATATCAACCACAAAAACCACTCCAGGCTTTGCTGCCATATTCTTAATTCCGCCGTAAACATGATTCATTTCATCAATTTCTTCCTGGAATCTCTGAACTTCAAGCTTGTTATACTTATTAGCCAACTGACCAGTTTCCATCTTGTTTTCAAGATCTTTAAGGTATTTAATCCTTCCGCTCATTGTGTTGCGGTTTGTAAGCATTCCACCAAGCCATCTCTCAACTACATATGGCATTCCTGTTTCTTGAGCAAGCTCGTATATAACATCGTGGGCTTGTCTCTTGGTGCCAACTAACAAAACTTGCTTACCGCTTGCAACCTGTTCTTCAATAAATGCAAGTGAATCATTTAAGGCTTGTACTGTCTTGGTTAAATCAATAATATGATTACCATCACGCTTACTATGAATATAAGGGGCCATTTTAGGGTGCCATCTACTTGTTTTGTGCCCAAAGTGAGCTCCTGCTTCTAAAAGCTTCTTAATATCTACATCAACTGTAGCCATTGTTAAATCCTTTCTACACCGGAGAGCTGTTGCCCGAATAACTCCTACATGGATATTATCAGGAAGGATTATCAACTCACCTGTTTAATTATTGTGATTAGAGTATAGCAAATTATCACCTCTGTTGCAATATTAATAAGCTTGAATCTTATTCAGGAGTTCCACTCTGAGATTCAGGTCCACGATAATCATATAGTTTCAGGGTAGCTAGTTCTATGCCGAGTCTACCTTGTAATGTATTTACTAATAACTCTGGGTCAAAATCTGGTCCGGGCCTCTCTCCGTCAATAAAGGCAACATGAGCACTGTAACTATTGTTATTGTAAGGAGAGTCGCTATCGATATCAACAAGTGAAAGATCCATCAGTTGCAGTAAACGCTTCACTGGTAAGATGAATCCGTAAGAACATATCTCTAACATATGGATCGGTTAATCCATCTTGTGGCCCCTTAATAGTCAAAGCAATTACATCGCCATCAAATTGGTCATACTCATCTGCGGTACCGACTATGGTAATTACTTCGCCTCCTTCACGCGAAAAAGTTAAGGTGCCTCGCCTCAGTGGCCCGCTATTATAAGTCTCAAAGTCTTCTGCACTGAACTTAAGATTTTCAGCCCCTAACAAGTTTTTTTCCTTTAAATCATTTGCATTCATCGTAAGGCGGCTTCTCAACGAATCAAGTTCTAAAACTGTATCTTTGAATACTTCAACGTCATTGAATTCAGCTTTCTTAGCCTGTTCTTGACTAGTAGTAGTTTCGACGGGATTTTGAGGTCTAGCGCTATCCTCGCCCCCACTTATAGTCCTTAGACCAGCTATACCACCACCCAACGCTAGAGCAGTTACAGTAACTGCACCCGCACGTCGCAAAGCGCTTGGTTTGCGTCTATTATTGTTAGGTTGTTTATTTGGACTATGGTTTGGTGTGTTTATGTTTTTAGCCATACTACAAATAGATTATCATATTTTGTGATTATTGTCAATTACTCTGTTTTATAGTGTATTGACCAACGGTGGTAATGTGTGTATAATGGCACTCTGACTATGAAAAAAGATTTACACCCAACCAACTATCGCCCTGTTGTTTTTCAGGATTTAAATAATGACCAAACTTTCATCACGAAGTCTACAGTTGCCGCCGAGGAAACTATTAAGCTTGATGGTGTTGAATATCCTCTAGTGAAGGTCCATATTTCAAGTGCGTCTCACCCATTCTTCACTGGCCAAGAAAAACTTGTAGACATCGAAGGTCGTGTTGATAAATTCAAAGCCCGCCAAGAAGCAGCAAAAGCTCGCGCCGAAGCAATGAAGAAGAAAGCCAATAAGACTCGAGAAAAACAGCCAAAGGCCGACGAGACCGAGACCCAAAAACTAGGGACACTAAAAGCCAAAAAATAGCTAATTTTGACTTTTAGCCGCCATTTTTTTCACATGGCGGTTTTTATTTGTATACTTAAACGAGCAACATATGGAAAACAAGGAAAATCAATTAAGACGAGAGTACGAACAGCTACAAAGCAAACTGCAAGATACCTCTGTTTTTTCGTCTAAAGAATATCCAAAGCTAGCCAAGCGTGCTAAGCAGTTAGATGACACTCTTTCCTTATTTGACGAGATTGATAGACTTAGGGCTAACCTAAATGAAGCCAGAGAGCTATCAAAAGGTAACGATGAATTGGCAGAGCTGGCAAAAATTGAAGTTGAAGAAACTGAAACCAAGCTCACCTCTGCACAGAAAAAATTAACCGAACTTCTCACTCCACAGGATCCTAATAATGACCGAGATGTAATAGTAGAAATACGAGCAGCTGCTGGGGGCGATGAATCAAGTTTGTTTGCTGGCGAATTGTATAGAATGTACATTCGTTGGTGCGAAACTCATAATTATAAGGTTGAACTCATTGACGAAAGCCCTAATGAAGTTGGAGGATTTAAGGAAATAATTTTTGCAGTGCGCGGCGACGAAGCATATAAATTCCTAAAATTTGAGGCTGGCGTACACCGCGTACAACGAGTTCCTTCGACCGAGTCTCAGGGACGCGTCCATACTAGTACAGTGACCGTATCTGTTCTTCCCGAGGCTGAAGAAACCGACATTGAAATTAACCAAAACGACCTAAGAATAGATGTTTACCGCTCCAGTGGACATGGTGGACAATCTGTTAATACGACAGACTCCGCCGTTCGAATCACTCATCTTCCAACTGGGCTTGTAGTCACATGTCAAGATGAAAAATCCCAGATAAAAAATAAAGAGAAAGCTATGGGCGTACTCCGTTCTCGACTACTCCAACAGAAGATTGAAGACGAACAAAAACAACTATCTGATGCCCGTAAAAAGCTTATAGGTTCAGGCGACAGAAGCGAAAAAATACGCACCTACAACTTCCCGCAAGATAGAATAACCGACCATCGCATTGGCTACTCTAGGAGCAACATACCTGGAGCTATGGACGGCAATATCGATGACATAATATCCGAGCTTCATAAAGCCGAACATGAACTACTGGAAACCGAATAAAGTTAGTCTTTGTATTTTTGCTTAAACAAATCCCTGATTATACTTGACTGGGTTTCACTCAATTTGGCTCGTCCCGATTCTTGACCCCTGATTACTGTCGTAACATACACCGGCAAATCAGACACCTCTAAATTATCTACCTGAAAAGGTACGGATACAACCTCACCAATAGTTTCGGTTGTATTTACAATGACTGAATACCGTTTCCAGATTATATTCCCCTCCAAGTCTTCTTCTACCTCACGATCAAAACGTATCTTTATAATATTCTCCGCTGAATCATATCCCATCACGGCTACAATTCCGCTTTCAATAAGCGTATATGTGATTTCGTCTTTTTCTTTTACTGGTATAACAACAGTGGCCGAATCTTTTATCAGCGACGAATTGCCAAGATTTGGATCTTCATTCTGCTCGTTATTCATTTTTTTATTTTATTACTCACATTATAACTATATCAAAACATTAGCATTTTGTCAATGTATTGAAGTGTTATACTCATTTTATGATAATAAAAGAATGGATTGATGAGGCAACGGCAGTCCTGTCAGGCTCTGATATCATCACCGCCAGACTAGATGTCATTGTTCTAGCTCAAGACGAGCTTCAAAAAGATAAAGCTTGGATTCTGGCAAGCCCGAGCTATGAACTACCAGATGCCACTACAAACAAGCTCAATCTATTAATTAAGCGAAGGTCCCAGCATGAACCACTTGCCTACATTCGAGGCAAGAGCGAATTTTACGGTCGTGAATTTAAAGTTAGCGAACATACACTAGAACCAAGACCAGAAACAGAAACAATGATTGAGCTTTTAAAAAACTTACCCGAGGAATTTGGTTCAATTATCGACGTGGGTACAGGTAGTGGAGCAATCGCTATTTCTGCTAAGTTTTTATACCCAAACTGCAAAGTTATCGCAATTGATATTGATAAAAAGTGTATCCAAGTCGCCAAGCAAAATGCCCTGAAACATAATGTGAGTATAGAATTCCTTGAAGGAAATTTACTCAAGCCAGTGAATCATAAACTAGAACGGTGGATTATGTGCGCAAATCTTCCTTATGTACCTGACAGTCACACAATTAATAGTGCTGCTATGTTCGAACCCGCCCACGCAATCTTTGGCGGAGAAGACGGCCTAGACTATTACAGGCAGCTATTCGGTCAATTGACAGACTTTAATCATATGGCTCTTTATATACTTACTGAGTCGCTGCCTTTCCAGCATGACAAACTAGTAACAATAGCCAAACAATCGGATTATTCTTTATATAAGGCAGATGATTTTATACAGGTGTTCAGGTATACGAATTAATTATATCTGTTTATAGCTACGACTAGTGGTATCAGATTAAGTAATCCAAACATGAAAGTCTTATTCTTTCGGTGCAGCTTCTAGCTTGACCTTTATAACCTCTTCTTTGCCATCCCTAACTACCGTAACGTCTACTGTCTCACCTACTTTGTTCTTCTGTATGAGTGAAATCAGGCTATTGTTCTCATTAATCTCTTCACCATTTATCTTTATGATAATGTCTTTCTCTTTCAAGCCGGCCTTGTCTGCTGGACTGTTCTTTATAATAGCTTGTCCATTCCTACTTGGCGCTAGATAGGCTCCTCGATTGCGATCCAAATTAAATTCGTATGCATAGTCATCGTTTAACTCAACATACTTTACCCCAAGATATGGTCGTTCAAATTTTCCACTAGCTAAAACTGTTTCTATAATCCCCTTTACATCATTAATTGGAATGGAAAATCCGATATTTTCCGCACCATCACCAGCTACAGCAGTATTGATACCAATTACCTCGCCGTTCATATTTACAAGTGGGCCACCGGAATTACCTTGATTAATTGCTGCGTCTGTTTGAAACAAATTCTGTAAGGTTTCGGTCGAATTACCGCTACCATCAGACGCTTGGATCCTGCGACCATAGCCCGAAACAATGCCTGAAGTAACAGTATTCTGGAACTGGCCCAGCGCATTACCGATAGCAATAACCTTATCACCTACGCGCATTTTAGATGAGTCACCAATCTTAACTGGCTTAAGCTCCTTACCTTTAGTGTCTTCAATCTTTAGAAATGCCACGTCAAGCGGATCACTAGCGTTAGTGCGACCAAGCACTTTAACACTATCGAGTTCAGTACCATCAGATAATACAATCGAAACCTCGTTGGTACCTGTGGGTACGACATGACGATTCGTTACAACAATACCCTCTTTACTGATAATAAAACCAGTACCTGCACCTGATTGCTCCATATTCCGATTACCAAAAACTCCCTGAACTTCTTGTTGAGTTTTAACATTTACCGATACAACACCCTCGCCGACTGTTTTTGCTAGCTCACTAATTAGTTCACTTTCGTTGACAACCGTAGTTCTAGCTGCTTCAGTATTTGCTTCGGTTTGTTTATTGTAGCTCTGGCTTCTCGAACCCAACCATCCACCAAAAAATCCCACTGCAAATATTACCGACACTACTGCTAAGATTTTAAGAATCTTGCTGGTGCCTTGTTTTGGCTTTTTCATCTTTGGTGGATTAATTTTAGGTTTTTTTATACTGAAAGTTATCGTATCTTTAGGATCGATAGGCTTTTTTGAAATATCATCTGGCACGGCTTTCACCCCCTTAATTACTTTAATTATAGCAATATACTAAGAATACCAGCTGAGAAATAGCTTAAATAGACTTAGTTCCCCACTCGGAAGCCACTAACACAACAATTACTATGGCTATCATCATAAATACAAATTGTTTTTGGACCAATGGCGTAAGTCGATCATTGTAGTCCAAATAATACAGAGAAGCGAGACTAAATCCAATAACTGTCAATAAGATAGTAACCTGAGAGATTTGACCATAAAATATTAGCCAGTGAGAAAGCACCCAAGTAAGTGCTGCTGCAAAATAGCCCCACAAGTGCGATAAAAACGATGAGTATTTTTCATCGAAAGCACTAAAGAAATGCCTTGCAGAAAGATAGCAAATTGCCCACGCCGAGACTGTTAATACAGTCTTTGAGACAAAATAACTATCAACATCAGTTCCAGAAAGGAGAAATAGCGACATCAATCCAAATAGTTGACCAATACCCGACTGAACTGAAACTTTTAATATACTAGTGCCGGGCTTTAGATATATTAGCCAAACAGCGTATATGGCTGCCCATAAAAATTGCCAACCAAATGAATAGGTACTAGACATAAACACGAGTATTGATAGGCCAACAATAATATCCACGGCGTTTGCCCGAATATTTGCCAACCAATATCTTGGCCGAACAGCGAACATACGCCACTTACTAAACAGTATCGTGGCTGTCGCCAACATAGGTAATTCTATTCTTACAAATATAAATACTAGCGTTGGTAGAACAAGTAACAGTAATATATGGAAAAAGTGTGAAAACCCACTTTTTGGTTTAATTTTGGAGGCGACTGACTTCATTTTGTCCTATGATTATAACAAAGTCTGCTGTTTGTGACTGTATTGTTGAGTCCGGAAGATTAGGTACTGTTGTCGTTCCAAAACGTTTTTCAAGATATCGTTTAGTATATTTGTTCTCGCCGTTCTTTAAATCAACAATGACTGTTTCAGTATAGCCTTTAGTTGGTGCGTCACCAGCCGGCAACAAGTTATAGCCATAAGATTCTAGCTCCTTTACAGTCTTACCAGCTAGACCTGGTGTGTCCGTTCCATTGAGTATTAGAATTTCAGCGTTTTCATTAGCTAAGTAGCCGTCAACTAGTTTACTACGAATGAAACTTTGAATTGCGCTGTATTCAAATATCCCTTCCTTCGGTACCACCACAGAAGACCCGCCAATGTTCGATGTGTGTACATAATCGTTTGGTGGATCGGCAAGCCCGATTGACTGTATTTTATCACTTGGTATGTCCTTACCGATTTCATAAAGTCTCATCATTTCATCAACTGTCATATTTATCTTGATATGATCTCCAAAATCACTCATTAACTGATTGAGTTTCAGTGGATTTGCTAATGTTCCTGCAGAGAGAACTTTATCTTTTAGGGCGACCAATATTAGTCGCTGTCTTTCGGATCGTGAAAAATCACCGCGAGCACTAGAATGTCTCGACCTAGAATATGCAAGCGCCCTAAATCCATCAAATTCCTGCTGCCCTGGCTGTACATTTAAAGTATAGTTTTGACCATCAAGCCACATGCTTTCATATACTTCTTCTGGAGCATTCAAACTAACCCCGCCGACTGTATCGATTGCTTTTTTGAAACCTTCAAAATCAACAATGGAATGATAGTGTATTGGTATTCCTAAAACTTGGGAAACTTTTTTCTCTATTGCTTCGAGTCCAGCTTTTTCCGCCTTTTCGTCACGACTTGGGTCATTTTCGTTAGTGTTACTCAATGCATAATTTTTTGCGTTTGCGTAGACAGCATTGATTTTTGATGTTTCGCTATCTTCTGTTTCTACATAGAGATCTCTTGGGACACTAACTATAGCCGCCTCCTTTTGAATAGGATTAATACTAGCTACTAAAATCGTGTCAGTTAGATCAGGAGCAGTATGTCCTTCACCACCCTTACCTAGCATCAAAATATTGATACGACCATCGCCTTCACCGTTCAGTAACGCTGGGTCTACATTTTCATTTAATGCTACAGCACCACCGCCTCCACGAAAAATCTGCATTGCCTTCAAATACACACGCCCAAAAGTAAACCCACCAAATAAAATAATACACAACATGAATAGCACGGATGCCTTCTTAAACCTAGAACCTTTGTGACGACTTACGTGTTTCTTATGCTTCCGATACTTTGAAGAATGTTCATCGATATCATGCATTTTTAAATCTACCGGACCGTCATCCTGACGAGTTGGTCGACGCCGTGGAGCTACTCCTAGGCCTTGATTACTCAATGATTTCTTATTGGGTTTAAAACCGTCTGCAGTGCCAAAATTGCCTATTCTTCCTATAGGTTCTTTAGTTTTATGATGATCAGATCCTTTTGGATTAACATTCAAACCATTATTTACCGATCTGCCTCCACTAACAAATCCTTCAACTGTACCCCCTTTGTTACTCCTGTTGTTTGCAGTTTTTTTTCTAAAGTTATCCATGGTTAATTAGGCTTTTAGTATAGAGCTTAATACATCCTTTCGTAAACTTACTCATAGCAGTTTATTGCATTTTGGGTTATAGTCATAGTCTGATATGCAACAATTAAAAACTATACCACAAAACCACTTAGCACTTCCAACCGAAATGCCAGATTTATCTGCCTCACCAGAGGAAGAGCCAGTAGTCGGAACTAATCGCAAAAAGAACTCTGAGGGCTGGAAAAGCGTAGCTTCAACTATGTTTATCATTATTGCCACTCCTCTGCTTGCACTACTCTTAATAACATATGTTTTTCAATCATACGAAGTTGATGGTCCCAGCATGGAGACAACTCTCCAAAATGCCGACAGGCTAATTGTGTGGAAGGCTCCTAGAACACTAGCACAAATTTCCGGCCATGATTACATCCCCAATCGCGGCGATATTATCATCTTCCATAAAACAAGTGGCGTGGATAGTGCATATGAAACTGGCGACCGACAACTTATTAAACGAGTTATCGGCGTACCGGGCGACCGAGTAGTTGTGAAAGATGGCAAAGTCACTGTTTATAATGACCAGAATGTTAACGGATTTAATCCTGATGAAGTTTCATCAAACGAATCAGATTTTTCCGAAAACACCGAAAAAACCGGTACGTATGATGATTACACTGTAAATGAAGGTGAAGTATTTGTAATGGGAGATAATCGTCCCAATTCCCTAGATTCGCGTGTATTCGGCCCAGTAAAATCGCACGAAATAGTTGGTAAACTATCTTTTAGGATTTATCCATTCAATAAGTTTGAACACTTCTAGTTATTTCAACTTGTCAAACAAAGCTTTCAGCTCTTCATCATTTGAAAATCTTATTTCTAGTCTACCCCCACGGGCGGTACGCTTGATCGACACTGGTGTATTGAGTCGCTTGCTCAGTCTTTCTGTTTCTGGAGTCGAAGTAGACATCTTCTGAGTTACTTGTTTTATTGTTTCGGCACCCTGTTTACTACTAATTACGAACTGTTCCGCCTGTCTAACCGACCAACGGTTATCAATAATATTCTTGAGCAGCATCAGCTGTTTAGTTTCATTGTCCTTCAATGACAAAATAGCTCGCGCATGACCCTCGGTAATTTTATTATCATTCAAAGCTTTCATAGCCAGATCGGGCAACTGTAACAGTCTAACCGTATTATTCACAGTTGTTGGAGCCTTAGAAAGTCGTTTGGCTATATCTTGGTATGACAGGTTAAAATCTTGATGTAGTTTTTCAATTGCAATAGCTGTTTCTAATGGACTAAGATCTACTCGTTGTACGTTTTCAATCAAAGCAATCTCTAACTTCTCTTGTTGCTTGGGTGCGCGTACAATTACTGGAACTTTATCTAGACCAGCAAGTTTTGCTGCTCGCCAACGCCTCTCCCCTGCTACAATAATGTATTCACCTGTATCCGAAGCTGAAACAATCAGCGGCTGGATTACACCGTACTGCTTGATTGATTCAGCCAACTCTCTTATACCTACATCATCAAAGGTTTTCCTGGGTTGATCCTTCAGGGGTGAGATATCTTTAATGAATAAATTTTGTATTCGCTCATTTGATTCATTCAATATGGTTTTGTCGAATTTGTCAGAAATTAGAGCATCTATACCTTTACCCAAACCGCCTACATGTTTAGCCGACACGCCTTATTACCTCCTTGCTGAGCTGCTTATATGCTTTCGCTCCTTTAGACCATTTGTCATGCTCTGCAATTGTCTTACCATAGCTTGGCGCCTCGGCAAGTCTTACATTACGTGGCACAATAGCATCAAATACCTTGTCTCCAAAATATTTTTCTAACTCTTCATATACTTGTCTTGCTAGACTGTTCCTATTGTCATACATAGTTACAAGTATACCGAGTAATTGTAAGTCAGGATTTAGCGAATTCTTCACCTTCTGCATAACCTCTAATAACTGAGTTAGTCCTTCCAGCGCATAGAACTCAGCCTGTACAGGAATTATTAAGCTATCTGACGCAACTAGAGCATTTACTGTTAGCAAACCAAGAGACGGTGGACAATCTATAAGAATATAGTCGTAGTTCAGGCCTGCAAGAACAGACTTAAGGGCATATTCTCTGTTCTCTTTCCCAGCTAGCTCTAGATCAGTCGCCGACAAATTAGCATTCGCTGGTAGGATATGTAAATTTTTCTCGCGAGTACCTAAAATAACATCTGCAGCACTTTTATTATTAACAAGTACGTCATAAATGGTTAATAATTTCATTTGTTTATCTATGCCTAGCCCGCTAGTGGCGTTGCCTTGAGGGTCAAAATCTACGACTAGCACTGATTTGCCCGACCTAGCCAGATATGCTCCAAGGTTTATCACAGTGGTAGTCTTGCCAACTCCACCCTTTTGATTTAACACCGAAATTATCACTGTTTGTATTCTCCCTCGTATATCTACAGATTACACGCTAACAGAGTAAATAACAAGCTTTATCACAAATAGTACGTACCGAGTTAATTACTATTTTGGACTTCCTGAAGAGTAATTCTAATCCTAGTAATATTACCTGCTGTACCAACAGTTGAGTTATCCGAACAAAGTATATAATATACGGTACTTGCAGTGTTAGGATTATCAATAAACGTAATTGTACTAGCCTTATTAGCGCCATTATTTGTCGAGAATACACCCGGCTGACCACCAACCTGAGTACCAGAACCACATGTCGGTACAGAACCAATGCCACGCTCCACTCTTGCAGTGACTTCAGTGTCAGCGTTAGATGTAGGCGTCATTTCCATAGTAACCATACCCATTACAGATTTACCTGAAGCTTGCGACAATACTATATTTGGTGATGTGTTATTGTTCTCTGCAGCTGCATCCCAGTAGTTAGTAGTATTAGAATCAACCACAGTATCTGAAGTTGTATCAATAAAACTCCTTATGTAATTGCCTGTGCAATCTTTCCACGCTCCACCCTCGAAACACCTAAATTTACTATCTGTACTATTGTAGTATTGCGCCCCTGCTACACCAGTTGGATTAGTGCCAGTTTTACTATCAAGAACAAACAACACACCCGATGCATCACCTGTAGATGAACCAACTTGTATGATCGATCCTGACGTATCAACAGTGAAAAAGTTACTAGAGCCAGCAGCATTTCTAACCTGAAGTGCAGTTGTTGAATCAGTGCTTATTTGGGTTGCGCCATTATTTGCAATTGTAAACACTCCGTTACCGCCCTTTTGCAGGGTTAAGATATTACCAGATGCTCCAGTTTTGTTGGCGAATAACGAGTCCGATGAAGAACTATCAGTAATTGATAACCGACCACTTGCAGATGTTGAACCAATCGCTACACTTCCATTGCCACTAAAGCTAAAGATATGAGTCCCTAAATTAATATCCTTACTAGACGAAAGTGAACCCCCAATATTTACTGTATTAGTAACTCTCGTAAGTCCATCACCAAATGTTAGTGGATTCTCATAATCTGTTCCGGCAACTGCCGACGATAACATACCCGAACCATCAGTCTTAACCAATCCACCAGAATTTAGACTACTAAATGTAATACTGCCAGAAGAAGTAATTCCTGTAATATTCTGCAGATTACCTCCATTGGTTAATCTACTGACTCCAGCGGTAAACAAACTGCCCTCATTAATATTTAAGTTAGCTAAACCTGCTCCTGAGTTAGTTAAACTTAGTACAGTAGCTCCTGAATCACTCAAGTCAAACGAGAGCGTCCCGGATGCGATTCTTTGTAAAGATGTATCTGTTCCATCAATAACTATAGTATTGCTAGCAGAATTCAATGTTAGGTTTGAACTGCCACCGGATGCTAATGTCAACGCAGCAGTACCCGTAATATCGCCTATATTATTAAGATTACCTGCATTGTCTATCCTGGTTAAACCAGCTGTTTGTATTGCTCCACCAGATGTATTAATGTTACCTGACCCAGAAATAGTTGTTCCGCCACTTATTGAGCCGTTCAGCGATAGATTAGTCACGCCAGATAACCCCCCGACTTCTGTTATGCCACTAGAATTATTATCAAGACCGCCAACAATTGATAATCCGCCTGCCGAAATAATCACTCCACTACTGAATGTTTTCTGACCCGTAAAGGTTTGGATGTTGTCTAATAATGCGACATTGGAGCTGAGTTGCGAATCGCTTAGTGTTCCTCCAGAAATTGAACTGGCTGAAATATTAGTTAATCCAGAGCCATCTCCACTCAATATACCAGTAAATCCTAGATTACCATCAATGCTTACATTTCCACTGCCGCCATTAGCTCGTAACTGTATATTACCCGTACTTATTAAGTTACCGTCACTTAAAGTCGTACTACCTGCACCCACAACAATTCCACCTAAGAAATATCCTTGGAAGAATCTATTAGCTAAATTGGAATAGTCACTATCTGTAGCCCCAATATTTTGAATATTATATTTTTCTATTGGAGCACTTGCATCATAACTAACAGCTGGCGATACAGTAAGAGTTGCAGTACCCCCACCTGAAATAATTCGAGTAAAGTAATCTTGTCCAGCGTTATTAATATATATGACATCATTATTGGCGAAGGCAGCACCAGCCAAGTTGACTGTAGTCGTATTCGAACCGGGAGTTGCAGCGGATGTTGCTGTTAATCCTGACGCCGAATTACTTGCAATTAAACTATCTGTAAGCGTTGTTAAGCCACCAATATCAACGGTTCCAGTAGTCGACAGATTACCAGCAGAAGTCACCTGAAGAGCATCACCAGTTCCAACTGTCAATAGAGCTGATGGAGTAGAATCTCCGATACCAATGTTACCATTGGATAGAATCGTAAGTCGTTCATTTCCGTTAGTTAATAGACCAATATCATTATTATCATTAGTGCCTAGAACCGCCTTTTCGCTGAAACTATTGCCGCCCTGAATAAACGCTTGTGCTAATCCACCGCCGACAGCCCTTTGCGCCTCGACATAGCTACCAGCATAAACGGTTGTGTTAGCTGCATTTGATGTAAACTGAGCCCATCTTAACCGCACATCTCCTGCGTTAGCACCGTTTGTAATAGAACCTGTTATTTCATACAATTCAGCAGCTCCGCTACCAGGTACACTAGCCGTTGTAACACCACACCCGTATTGTCCTCCGCCTGTTGCACCTTCTGGGTCAGAATAAGCAACATGACAGGTAGCGCCAGTCGGTCCAGAAACTGCAAATCTAAAGTCTGGTGCAGTTCCAGAATTGCCCTGCACTACAAACCTAAAATTCCATGTTTCATTTGCGCCAATACTAAAGAACAATTCATCATCATCTTGCAATGCTACCGTACTACTAATTGCTTCATTCGCTGACTTCGTAACACTTCTAAACGGATTAGTCACACCAGAACCAGCAGTCAATGACAGCCATCCGGAACTAGTATAACCCTGTAAGTCTGTTCCATTCCATCTAATAGTTCCAGGGATAGTTGACGAGGTATTGCCAAGGGTAATGCTACTACTTAGGGTAGCAGCACCAAGCTTATCAACGGTAAACACATCACTGCCATCACCCTGAAGTTGCAATAATCCTCCACTACCAGTCTGGTTCAATCTCAGCCCCGCTATTGAACTATTGAGTGATTGAATCGTAACCGGGGCTTTTTGCAGAATATCGCTCGCACTCAATACGCCAGAACCGTTAGTCAAACTATCCGCCTGGCCAGCACGAAATGCGTATGGTACAGCCGTTAGTTTCAGTCGTGGCGTCATTTCGCCATCCCCATTAACGTTCATCGTCAACCATTGTTCCTGACTCCAGTCAATTGTACCTGGGAACGAAGTAATACTACCTAACCGAACGCTAAAATATCCATTCCGGATACTAACAGTACCTTGAGTCTCTGTCCACTGAGCCGTACCACCAGAGCTAACATTGTAGAGCTTATACTCGATGCTGTAGGTGCCATCGGAAACAATTGAGCCGGATGCGTTTGACAACCTCCCCTGGAAATTGAGTGTACTACTAGTTGCCGCCTGTGCCTCGTGCGTATACGTACGCGTGTACATACCTGCTCGCGTATAAGAAAATACCACAAGAAAGACCAAAACCAAAAACAGCCCCAACCCTGTTCTTCTCAGGATTCGGACTGGCCTAGTTTTGCAACTGATAAGTCGCAAAATGATTAGCTTTATTTTAGCAATCATTCACCTTACTCTTTTTTGTTTTTATTTTTTCATTGTGATTTTACCCTGACGCCTAAGGGTGCTGTCACTTGATCTGAATTTTTTTATTTTTTGTTTTTTATTTCTAACAGATCATTAACAGTTTAGTCTTTTTAGCATAACTCTGTAAAGAAGTTTTATACCTGTTTATGTGGATAACTTTACGTTTGCCTCATATTAGTGTGTAGTAATATATTGCTAGCCATATATTACTAGTATTAACCTTTAACTAAATTGCCAATGTACTCCACCCAATAGATGTCTGTTATTTCCTGCTCTGCTTTAATTAGTACTAGTAAATCATCTTTCACGAATATTGCCGACTGTGGCCCCTTTTCTGATTTGCCTAAATAGATTACGGTACCATCTACCTGCACCTGTTTTGTTGCATTGTATGCTTTAGCTAAATTCTCAATCTTTAGCTGATCACTTAAGCTTTCTGGTTTTTTCTGCTGAGTTACAATTATCGGAATCTCATTCATCGAATCTCGATAAGCATAGGCAGCAGCGCTGTTTTCGGGACTTACCCGTGCAAAACCGCCGAGTTCTTGTATATCTTTGCCCTTAGGAACTAATGTCGCAAAATCTGGGGTTACACTTGTTTGGATTTTGGGTTTTTCACTTTGCGCGCCCTGAACCTCATTCACTTCAATATTGTTTTTACTATTTTTTATAATTAATCCGACTCCTCCTGCAAAAATCAGTAATATAATTAATACCACGCTGACGCTGGCACGTTTATGCTTCTTTACGATTAACCTAGTAAGTTTTATGTTTTTCTTTACTGTTAACTTTGCTGACCCTGCTGATTTTTTAGCATGATTCTTAGCTTTAGATGCCAATGGCTTCAACTTCTTGGTCAAACCCTTAGCTTCTGGCGATAGTAGTTCACCAAATGCATCATCCACAAACTGGCTATCTATAGAGACTTGCTGTTCTTTGAGCTTTTGTTTAAGCTCTTTGGCCATTTTTTTCGCCAATTCATATTCTATCTCCAGACGCTGTCTTTCCTTCTTAATTTCTTCCTGTTTCTTCCAGATTTCAAGAATATCTTTATCTTTTGGGTTGCCGTGAATCTTCCTTTTTTCTTCTTTTGATAAAATTTGTGATTCTTTTTCTTTAATTTCTCTATTTAGCTGATTCTGTTTATCACTAACTTCTTTTAGCTTAACTATATTTGTGGCTTGCTCCTCGGTAACAAGTTGACCATTCGACAAACGCACTAGACGCACGTTATCCCTTCGTTTGTTATGTTCTCTCATAAATTACCCTTACATTTTGACAGAAATTAAGTTATTAGTCACGCTAACCTCATGGTAGTGGACATTGGCTATCGTTAGATTGGCGACAAGGAGTATCAAGTGGCTGCTGCTCCCCTCCCGTAAATGTCTTCCCATGCTTTAATCGTTTTGACGGATCCGATGTAAAGAACAGAGAAAGATCGGTAATCGTTGGACCCCTAGACACGTCTTCTGGATAACCAAAGGTCTTCGATGCATCTATACTCACATAAAAATAGAAATAACGAGCGCAGTTAATGTTACCTCCACTGCTTTCTTTTGGCGTATAGGTCATGACATCACCAAGAGTAATATCTCCAGAATCTGTTTCCTGGCCCCAACTAGTCATAACTGGCATTGTTGCCGAAGTTCCACAATCTTCATTTGGGTTTTGTTGACTATCGGATATATCATGCATTGTTCTGTACTTTGCCTGCCATCTTGCACCAATTGAATTATCTACCCCATTCATCAGCCACGAGTTTGGGAATACATCTGTGTCGGTATCTATCATCCTTGAATAAATAGCAACTTGCGGCTGTGATTTAACACTTGAATAATAGTGCCGATTAGACGACAGCACAGAACTACATCCACCACCCATTGTATATAATTTGCCCCTGCTCATAGCAACTGCAGCTCCAAATCTATCCCCCGTATATCGAGTATTGGTTTCGTACCATTCCCCAGTACCTGTCGGATTATTACCGGTCACAATAGTTGTGTTTGCACTAACCGGCGCAACCATAACCTTAGGACTACAAGAACTCGCAGCCGTTCTTCCTCCAACAAGATAGATATATCCGTTTTCAGATACTGCCCGCGCGTCTCTAATCACGGTCGGCAAACTATTCGTATACGTCCATGAATACACCTGACCATCCTGAATAGTGTAGAGCGTACCGCCAGCAACGCTTTTACTAGCATTGACAGTTATAGTAGTAGAATTTGTATACCCTGTAATCGTCGCAGTTGACCCGTCAGGATACTGGATAATACTCCCTACCATGGCGCTAGTCCAGCTAGTACCACTACCTGTAACTGTTGTTCCAGATTGTGAAATTGTACCCGTCTTATAGCCAATGGTTGCGAATTGCCCGTCACTAAGATAATTTGAGCCGTCGTACCCACCAAACATATAAATATTATTAGCGTAAGCTGTAACAGCAGCACCAGATCTAGCCACATTGAAACCAGAAGAAGCAGTCGACCAAGCACTCGAGATATCTCCAGTGCCGCCAGAATTTAGCTGAGGACTCACGTATACAGTTGAAGTGACGGCACCACTATCATCAAGACCTCCAACCACATACAATCTATTATTCCATACTGCAGAGCCGAACTGAGTTCGATCTGCTGGTAGACCATTAGTCGCAGTAGCCCAAGAAGCAATATCACCAGAGGACGGCGAACCATAATAAACTGCTGATTTTTCATCGGCTGAACTGTCCTGACCGCCCACATAATAAAGCCGACCTCCAGCGACCTCTAATGAACCCCAAGCAACCGCCGCTGGCAAGGTGCTGTCAGAGGTATTACTCCATGTTCCTACTGTGCCATCATTAGCATTTAATGGTGCAAATTGAACATTATCAGTTAAGGTCGTGCAGCCAATGTTAGTACAGCCACCCGCAACGTATAGGTACCCATTATAGACGGTTGATGCCGCCCCAATCCTGTTAGCGTCAGTTGCAAAATCTTGATCTGACTGAGCGGTGAAATCATTCACTGCACCACTATCATTATTGTATAACTGGAAGGTTTGAATAGAGCTCTCAAAACTTGAGCAACTGCCTGGACTTGCTCCAACGTCACAACCTCCAATAACATAAGCATAGGAGTTAGATACCACCATACTTAGTCCCCATCGCTGATTAATAGTAACCGACGAAGTAATAAATGGATCAACGCTACCATCGCTAACATTCATCTTGGCCCATTCAATAAACGGGATAATACCCGTACCGCTATCGTCATAACCACCGACAGAATATATATGTCCATTATAGCCAAAGGACCAACCGCGTCGGCGACCAACAGACAGAACACTAGTCGACAATATCCAGTCGTCATCATCACCGCTCACTAAGCCACTCTCGGCATCGACAATATTATTACTATTATCAATCTTGGCATAAAAAACCGTATCTCTATCAGCAACATTTGGACTATAACCACCTACGAGGTAAATATAGTTAGCATAAACTGTGCCCGAATGAATACCTAAACCTTGGTTAGTTTCATCGGCTAACTCTACATCTAACTGCAGTTGTCCCGTGGTTGTACAGCCAGATACACTACCGCTTGTGGCTATATTACATTTATAGACTTCAGTTTCGTAATCAGAACCACCACAACCAGCTCCACCACTATTATTGCCGCAACCGCCTAGTAGATATAGATTGCCAGGGTTTGATCCAGCAGATGCTGGATTTGCCCTAGAAAATGCATAAGTATAGGCGACATCCTCGGCTATACCAGCAGTCGTCATGTCTACGCTCTGCCAGGCACCATTTATACTACCGTCTGCATTAAAATCATTATAATAGATATTAGTAGATATCCCAGAACCAGTTAAGCCACCAACAATGTAGACTTGATTGTTAAATACCGTCACCCCCCCTGCAGCAATACCAGTAGTACCATTGATTCTATTGGTCGAATCAACACACCAAGCACCATACGATGTACCCGAACAAGTAGCTGGCTTAGACAGCCTCCCATTAGAGTTGATAGAAACATAAGAGGTATTTCCGGTTACATCCGAATCATCACCGGCAGGATTAGTACCATCACAGTCATAGTCTATGCAACCACCGATAACATATAAGTAACCATTCAAAATGACCGTTTGTGATAGCATTTGACCGCCCTCTCCCGCATCATCTCCGGGTGGCGGCAAGTCACAATCATAGGGTGAACCACCAGAGCAACTACCCGATCCAGGCGCTACAGATATACTTACGGTAGAGACCTCTCCAGCGGGGTTAACCATTCCATAATCCACGTCTGCTAGGGCATTATCACAGGCGCCTGTTCCAGTGTTCTGAACGGTGCAACCACCAAGTCTATAAAGTCCATTCTGCCAACCAATAATACTGTAACCAATGCGTTGATTGAGTAATCCGCTAATCGTTGACCATTCCGAAATCGTCCCATCAGCATTAAGGCTCGCAATCTGCGTATCGTCAGCAATCGTTGAACAATAACCAGAACTTAGCGCAGTACAACCACCGCTCAAATATATATACGCACCCCAAACTGCGGTAAAGTTACCGCCAAATGATGAACGGGCCGTAGTAAAACTAGCAGTTTGAACCCATGAATTCAAAGCGCCAGTTGTACTATTTATTTTATTGTAATAGACCGTACTCTGTAATGTTCCACTGCTATTACCACCTATTAAATACATCGTATCGTTATATACTTGAACACTCTGCATATGCCTGGCTGACGGCAATGATGTACCTGATGACCAACTACCAAGTGTGCCATTTGGCCTTATCTCTGCATATTCAACAGTTGTAACTCCTCCACTTGACGCATTAGTTTGACCACCCAATACATACATTCGATTATTGTAGGCCACTGCCGATAGATAACTACGTGCCGTACCACCATTTAGCCCGGTGTCTGAATACCAATAAGCTGGTGTTCCCCCTGTTGGGTGCCAAAGCTGTGGTTCGCCATTAGCTCCTAATTTGGCGATAAACACTGTGCTTTCACGATTTGTTCCATCTGTACCACCAATTACATACATATAGCCATTATAGGCAACCATACTATGACCCCGCCTTGCCTCTGGTAAATCGTATGATGAATTTGAACACCAACCGCTACATGCACCCGTACCAGGATTTGGACTTTCGATAGCCAGACTAGTTGAGTTGAACTTTGCCCACTGAATGGTATCTTCTGTACCCGGGGTGACAGACTTTGGGTTAATCGCGATTGACATCGCTCCATAGTCATCAGTTGCCGATGCATCAGCAAAAGTTGCCGTACCCGTTGAGACACCAGAAGCAGGAGAAGAATCCAGTGATGCAGCAGCATAACCGCAACTTCCATTACCGCCACTACTACTGCTACTAGAGCCGAGCCTGGTATGTCCTGTTGGTAACCATCCGGTTGTGCTTGGATTATCTTGATCCCAGCCAGCAGCCCTAACCACCAAAGTCGATGCCGCATCTGGAGTTGTTGCCGGAAAAACCGGTCTACCAGAATTACTACCACTGCTTCCCGTACCTGGAGTACCACTAACAGGATCAGCACTATCAAAATTCGTCACTCTTATCACCGCACCTGCCCACTCTTCGTTACCATATCCAGACCAACTATAATTAGCAGATTCTTGACCTCCTCCCTGGTCCGTTCCAACCTTATAGTAGGCAATGAACCCTTGCGCATCGGTTATTGCAGTCCAGCCGGATGGTGCACTCACCGTACCACCATCACTACCATCGTGACACATAACTGCAATATACAAATCACCAGCTGGTCTCTCTGCTGGCATATCTAGTACAAAAGGGCTTCCATCAGTTCCTCTCAACGTCTGAGTAGTGCTAACCACTGAAGGTTTCGATGGATCTGTACGCCCACCTGACCGATATATATACCCGCCTGCAGCGGCTACGCCCTGATCCCAAGTACCATTATTAAAATCTAGATTATCTTCCCAGGCATCAATACGAGCACCTGTTGTTTGACTCTTCTGAATAAGCTCATCATCAATATCAAAATCGGTGTTAGTCTCATTATTACCTCTCATAAGCTTAGAAGCCGTTTCAATATAAACAGTTGGGTCAATACTTATTGGATAGTGCAAATTCTTTAGATTATCCGTCTTTAGAGTCAATACATTTCCATTTAACTCGAATCGTGCCTGTTTAACAATTTTGCGATTATTTGTCTCCTTAATGTACGGCGCTGGCATTCGAAAAACTAACTTATTTTTACTAGAGTTTTTCCTAGCATTCTTCAGTAATTCTGCGTCCCTATCTGTCCCCGTAGAAACATTCCCCATCAATGCAGTATTGTCTGACCCATAAATCGCTAGTGATCCGTCTTTTTCTAGTCTCGCCTCCAGCGACTCAGGTAAAGCAAGTTCATATGAAAATTCCAGCTTGTCACCATAACTTTTCTCTAAAACTATATCTTCCTTATAGCCAATTGAACGTAGGGATATTACCTTCGCACCCTCCTTCCCCGCCAAGGGGTAAATCAGTCTATTTCCGTCTTTTAATGGCTGGTTGAGTTTGAATTTCGGTTTCATAGTAAAACTCACCTGATATGTCGGATCCGTTAACTCAATACCTTTAGTCGGATCTTGATTAAACCTAGCGGTAAACTTTGGTGCCGATGTTTGGCCAGCAGAGTTTTCATCACTTGGCACATACCCCTTGTTATACTCATACATCTGTTGCTTTTGATCGTATGTAAGCTTGGCTGCGAGTTGATCATTCTTACTAACAATCAATGCGTCTGCCTTAGGTGATATTTTGTATTGCAGGTCTTTGAACCTTTCCTGAAAAGCCCAATAAAAAATCCCCCAAATCAGTACAACAACAGTTATCCCAGATATAACCCTAGTAAACAGCCTATGTTTTTGACAAAAGAACATAACCTTCTGAATAACAACAGGTGGACGCCAAACAAACAAACCATTTTCGTTAATCATCATTCGACGTTTTTTAGGCTGTTTTTGCTTTTTATTTATGAGTTTTCTTTTTTGTTTTTTAGGCTTTTTACTCTGTTGTATATGTGAGTCGTACTGACTTAAGGGCAAATTTTGGTCATTGGATGCCGTCAAGGTATTTTCTGGATCTTGCAACGACTTAACTGGTCGCACATAGCGACGAGCATAACCATTATTCTGCGGTGTTTGCCTTTTTCTATCCATACCCTCTTTTTTTGCAAAGTCCTACTGCTTAAATAATACTCTTCTTAACACCTTAAGTCCAGAGTTAATCGACTAACAATTTAAAGACCCGCCCAGGGTTTGGGCGGGTCAAAATTTTGGGAAATTTTGTTTTGTTGTTTTTGTTTGGGAAATTTTGTTTTTTGTAGTGTTTTTGTTTTTGTAAACGGGTATTTCTAACCAGAGCCTTGTGTAGTTGCGAGCCCGTTTCTGGGGTACAAGAAACTAAACCTTTACACAAGGATGGTAACCAATATGTTGACCGCGCCCGTTATGGTATACCGCGGCCAAGCCGACTACAGAGGTAAGTCATAATTCTTTTCTCCTTTCCTTTTTATTAAAATTATTCGACCGAAAAGCAAACTGTAGCTGTAGTAACGGAAAATTAAACGGTAGCTGCAAACAACCCACAGTATTTGTCTCAGAAATTCCAGAATTAGCTGAATAAATTTCACGCTTGCAGTAAGTTTGGTGTTTGTTCTCGAAGCGCGCAAAGGAACCGTACTCTACGTATCGTGACTGCGCACTAGAGAGAAAAACATCAAAATTATCCAAGAACAATTGCTTAAAACCCAGCTTTGATGGATTTGATGCAATTGTGGTGTGTAGTTTATTTTTCATATTTTTATTGTCCTGTTGTCGTAAAGCTTAGTGTTGAGATGTAGGCATTTGCATTACTATTAGCCTTGAGGTTAATCTTAAATATTACGAAGTTACTTGCCGATCCACTGTTAAAGCTACAGCCCGTGGCTTCGTTACCATTTATTCCATATGAATACCAGGTATTAGCCGATCCGCCGCCACCAGTTATAACATTAGTCTCGCCAGAACCACACTGAGTTACTGCAGAACCCGTACTCTTAAACATTTCATAGGTAACAGATGCGTTACTAGTATTATCAACCCTTCCAATCAATTGCACCGTATCGTCACTAGAAAATCCGCGGAATGTAGCAGGCAATTGATAGGTTACGTAAATACTATAGGTCTGCTGAGTAGCCTGTGGTGAAGTCCATCGATAATAGTTTTTGGCCTGACCAGTACTACATAAAGTTGAATTCACAGACAAAGCACTATCGTTAGAACAAAAATCTGCCGTCATTGTTCCCACACCTGTTCCGTTCAAAACAGCTCCGGCATACTCAGGATTGAGGTTAACAATATTATCTGGCGCAGCACCACAAGCACCCCAGCCATCAGCTTCATAACACTGAATCCTGCCAGTTACAGTGTCGTAATACATAGAGCCAAGATATGCATCGTTATTCTCTCCAACGGGTGGACTAGCGCCACGATCGAGTGTAAATAATGTTGTTGGGCCACCTTTGTTAGCACCACCTACCTGAACATTATTGGCAGTGTTCTGATTGAGTGTAATAGACAATGCATCTATGTAGAAGTTTCTGTCAGATCCTGTCGGCTGGTCAATAATCAAATCAGGGTTTGTCGCTGTTGTACCGTCAGTAGTAAATAAGCAAGTTACCTCTGTCCAGGTAGTTGTCGATATGTTTTGAGTATTGTAGTCGGTGCAAGAAACAAAGTTTGTGCCACCGTCCCTAGAATACCTAACCCTTATGTCATTAAAGGTGTTAGAACTCTTAGCGTAAAATGTTACTAAATACTGTGTGTTAGTAGATGGTGTAATGGACATATTATTACGCACACCCCTATCAGTAGCATTCGGTGTATTTACATTGACACTTCCACTAGTGTCATAAATCGTAGTTGTATCTCTTGTCAAACTATCAAGCGTACCGAAGTTTGTCCAGTTTGTACCTAGCGCACTGTCCACACTACCATCAACAGCATGATTAACATCGGCGCTTACGTTAACACTAAGATTATCAACATAGTATGTGCGTGCAATTGCATCAGTTTGACGAATAAAGATAGCATTGCTGGCCGTAATTCCACTGCTTGGTGCAGTAAAGGTACAGATTATTCGACTCCACTTACCCGTCGTGACAGTTTGTGCGCTAGCACACGATGTTGTAGATGTATTCGTGCCATCTCTAGAATAAACAACCTCAAGCGTAGAGAAGTTTGTAGTGCCCCTCACAGCAAATGACACAGAGTATTTTAGATTAGCTGTCAAGGTGGTAGACAGCGTGTTGCGTACACCGTGTGCTGCAACCGCACCAGTGACTACTGAGGTCGATGCCTGCCCAGTAGCTATATAATTTCCGGCCGTAGTATACCTACTGATTGTTCCACCCGCCGGTGCGGCAGTCCACATTGTAAATGTACTGGTCTCGGCACCACCGTTTTGTGCATATTCAGTTGCGTTATTGTTTACACTTAGTAGGTTTGAGCCAATCGATGTCTGGACTTCCAAAAGTGCACCAGTAATTGGGGTAGTTGCATTGTTTCTGATAGTCAAACCATCAGCAGAACCGCCAGATGCAGCCAAGACCAACTCAGCACCACCAGCACTAGTAAGCGTGTTATTGTAGGCAGCTTGAAGGTCGGTTGAGCTAGAGGCACCAGCTGCAGTCCAGTCGGATCCATTCCATACCAATGTTGCAGTGGTGTTTTCCTTCATAGAAATATCTATTTGAGTACCGCCACTGTTAAGCCTAAGTATAAAATCATTACTATTATCTACTGCAGTTACATAGACCATTTTGCCGGCAGTTATTGATTGAGGATCTGGCATAGATATTACTAATGATGAAGATGCTGCATTAATTAGTACTGATGAATAATTATCGATATTTGCTTGGGTTATTGTACAGTTTGTGGCACATGACTGAACTGAAGTTTGTGTTCCGAAACCAACCGCCCCCTCAAAGAATGAATTACCTCTAGCCACAACTCCACCCTGTACAGTCAATGACTCGCCAATTAATGTCTGTCCAGCAACCTCAAGTTTACCGACAATTGATGTATCACCTGCCCGAAGTATGCCTGCACCACCACTGTTTGTACCAAGACTTGTTTGAGCATCAAAACCAGCCAATAAATCTAGTCCACCGTTGACTCTAACAAGCTCAGATTTATGGTATTCCACTAATGACTCAGATGTGTTGCCACAAGCAGCCCACGCAAAAGGTACACAGCCACCGTAGTTATAGTTCCACTGCGTATTGTACTGTGACCCCCCAAAGCGATATACACTACCATTATAGACAGTTGACGACCCAAACGATGTAGCTGTATTCAAATAGCCTACGGTAGTTGCCGCACCTGCCACAGGCACTCCAGCGCTTGTCAGCGGTACCGAATACACCAATCTACTATTCACCATTGCCGATGCAACGGTGGCGGCTCCTCCCCAATCACTACCACCGTATATCATTAACTTTCCATTGACTGCCTCGACATTCATTCCAATCTTACCTAAACCACCGCCATCTGCAGATGTTACATCCACGGAGCTGAATGAACCAATTGTTCCATCAGTATTCATGCTGGCATATTGAATTTCATCATAATCATATACGCTATACCCAGGGTTTTTACCATAATCTACCGTACCCCAAACCACATAAATTTTGCCATTCAATATAGTTGATTCGTGCATAAGCCGACCAGTGGCTAGTGTGCTGGTTGTATTCCAGCCATTGGAGTTAATCGAACCATCGGCATTGGGCTTGGCATAATAAACAGTATTGACGCCCGTGCCATGTCCGTCATTTGATCCGCCAATAATATACAAATATCCATTGTAAGTCTCTGCTGAGTGATAAACCCTAGCCACAGGTATACTAGCCGCACCAGTAGAATTCCATGCACCTAAGGTGCCGTCCTTGTTAACCTTAGCATAATAAACATTGCTATAAGCTGGTGCAAGCGAGTATTCATAAACAGTT
Organism: Saccharimonadales bacterium (SeqCode); assembly: GCA_046350695.1. GTDB lineage: Bacteria > Patescibacteriota > Saccharimonadia > Saccharimonadales > JACQNP01 > JAGQNP01. The sequence continues at coordinate 35,514 of JAXLZX010000005.1, forward strand.
CCATTGTACCTTATGGTCGACCCGCCAACTACATATATATAGCCGTTAATATAAGTAGCGGTGTGACCTGCACGTGCAGCTGGTAAAGCACTAGTTGTCGACCACGATCCTACTGTCCCATTACTGTTGACCTTAGCATAATAAACAACATTAGATGCAGCGTCCGCTGTGGATGTTGAATTATCCACTCCACCAATTACATACATATAGCCATTTACCGATACGGCTGCACTATCAGCACGTTGAGCCGGCAAATTATTTCCTGCATTTTGCCAAGTAGAAGACCCGCTTAATGTAGCAATTGTTGATAATCCATTGAGACTGGACCCAGTGTTACCAGCAGATACAACCTGCAATAGAATATTTCCACCATTGGCATTACCAGTGCTAGCACCGCCATTAATTAAGGTGTTGGCTCCTGCTTGATTTGCGCCAGTACTGTTACCAGCAGATACACTCACAGAACCACCGGTTCCAGATGTTGTGGTGCCACCTTGAATACTCACACCACCACCATTGCCAGATGTTGTGCCACCAGCTCCACCCTGCAGAGTTAGCAAGCCACCCGCACCAGTTGTACCACCAGTTCCAGCCGTAATACTTGTATACCCACCGGTATTAGATCCAGAACTAGTTCCGCTAATAATTGTAACATTACCTCCATTGCCAGATGTTGAGCTTCCGGCTACCATCCACACTCCGCCACCATTGCCAGATGTTGAGTTTCCGCCAATCACCTGAGCACCACCACCATTGCCAGATGTTGCGCCACCAGCTCCACCGACTAAATACGTCCAACCTCCACTCCCAGTTATACCACCGTTGCCACCAAGGACTTCTATACCACCTCCCCAGCCACTTCCATTACCATCAGCAGCCTGTAACGTAATACTGTTGCCTTGCGTGTTAGAAACTGTTTGATTAGCTACACTTATTTTTCTATTTGAACCACTAGTAAATTGCAAGTCTCCACCATCTAGCACACTCAACTGTGTCGCTCCATTATCCTGAAAATCAATAATATTGCCCGTGCTCGTACTATTATTCACAGTCAAAGCCACACCAGTTGTACCCCCCGTAAATGTGCTAGAACCAGTACTACCAATATTTAACCGAACGGTATTATTTGTCTCTAGATTAAGGTCAAATGCGTCATTAGTACCAAGTACTGCTGTTGTTGCCCAGGTATTCCCCCCTTGCACGAAAGCAGATACACCAGATACTGCAGATCCGGAGGTAATCAAAGCAAGTGTACCAGATGCATCTGGCAGCGAGTATGTTTGGTTAGATGTAAGCCCAGACGCACTAAACGTGCCGTAATTATTACTACCGTCAAAAATAGACAGGCTGCCAGCTTGTGATGCAGTGCCGACAGTTAGTGATCCGCTCCATGCATTCAATGCACCAGTGTCATCAATCGTAACTTTTGCTACACCACTGCTGTTTGTTACAACAAGAGCCGCTGGCAACCTATCGACACTAGTGTCATTGGCTGTATCTGTAAATGCATTGTCTACTGTCAAACTAGTGTTGCTACCGACCGCAACTACAGTGCGAGTTTCCCCGCTGACTGTTATCCTATCACCAACCTGAATCTCGCTAGTAAAATAAGTACCTACACCAGTGACTGATGTGCTAGCAATAGGATCGATTGAGCCAGTTATAACGTTAGTTGTATTTGCTACAAACCTAGAACTTGATGACTGTAATATTTTATCTGCAGTAGTTGCCTGAGTAGCGAAGATTGTGCCAGTCCCGGAATTGTTGATTGTTGCTGGATAATCAGCACTTGGGCCAACAATTGTATTATTACCAATAAATGTATTATCTGCAGAAGCATTAGAAATATTGATTGCGTAACAACTAGTAGTACAAGTGGTATCAGTAATAATATTAGACGAAATATTTGTATAATCCGCACCAGTGACCATGATACCGTTACTCGTCCCGTTGCCACCTGTTGATATTACATTGTTGCTTGATACAACCGTGTAGTCACTACTGCTGTCAACAAATATTCCGGCAACATCTGCGCTTCTAATAGTGTTGTTGGTAACCGAATTATAGTCTCCAACTACTCTTATGCCATAGTATCCGCTACCTTGAACATTATTGTTGCTAATAGCGGTATTTATTGTGCCGCCTTCTATATATATGCCACTTGCTGAGTTATTGAATACACTGTTGTTATTAATTAATAAGTTTGATGAAGCAGATGCACGAATACCTGTAGAATTGAAATTTTCAACCCATAGATTCTCTATTATCCCACCCTGTCTTGCAGACGCACCGCTACCGCTTCCTAGGTTATTCATATATATTCCCGTTTGCGTACCGGTTGTGTTAAGGTCTTTTCTTCCGTCTAGTTTTAGGTTTCTGATATTTATGCTTGTGCCTGTTGAAGTATCACTATTCTCTATCAAGTTATCGGTATTATCTAAATCTGCAAATTCTATCTTAGTACTCCTACCTGCACCTTCCAGTGTAGTATTGTTTGGTATTAATATAGTCGCTGCTGCAACATATGTTCCCTCGGCCAAGTAAACCTTACCACCAGCTGCTGCTGTTAAGGCGTTGTTAATCTCGACTTCGTCAGCGGCACCATCTGCTACATAGTCAGCAGCGTCTTTAATCTCTTGAGATGAATTACTTGCGGCTACAATTTTTGTCGAGGTAACTCTATCTGCTTGCCACTTGCCGTTACTATAGACAAGAAGCTTCTTAGTTGTTGTGTCAAAATAGACCATTCCTTCCGTTGGAGAGGCCGGTCGACTTGCCGTAGAACTACCAGTAATTGTTAAAGTTTTTGCAGCTGCTAATATGATATTGTCATTAAATGTCTTTACCCCAGCAAACGTTTGAGTACCAGTACTTACTAATCCTGAATATGTCGCATCAGCTGTTTGTAGATAAATTGCGTTACTGCTAATTACTGCCCCGTCTGAGCTTTTCGGTTGAGCATCAATTGTGCCCACAGTATTAACGACACTACCACTCAAAGACACAGTTGTTACCCAGGAACTACCATTCCATATAAATGCGTTACTCTTGCCGGTGGCAATTACACTGCCGTACATCGTAAAGCTAGCACTGCCCACATTATTGATGTAAACAATTCGTCCAGAGGTTGTATCTGTTGGAGATGGCAAAGTAAGTGTCTGACCAGCGGTAGTTTGGTTTACATTAAACGTTGTCTTAATGTCAACAGTAGTTGCCGCTGTACCAATGTTACCGCCTGCTGGTAAATCACTAATTGCCATGGCGCTATTTAGCGTAGCGCCAGTGTTTGTTAATTGACTACCATTTATTGTAGTTGCACCATTTAGGCTTACCGCTCCAGTACCAGTACTGAATGTGCCAGTACCACTTTGCACAAAATTTCCACTCGCCTGCGTAAAGCCCGTAATTCCACTGATTGCTCCACCACTTGATATGTCGACGGTGTTTGAATCTAGCTGGAATGTTCCGGTAGCATTACCTATCTGCGTATTTGCAGTTCCTGTTGTGTTGATAGTTGTAGCACCAACTATCGTCGCTCCACCATTTGCCGTAAATGCCTGCGTAACCGTTAGAGCTCCAACATTTGTAGTGGTCACTCCAGTCCTACCAATCGAAATCCCAGAAGTGTTTGCAGTTCCAATACTTATTGTTCCGGCAGTTCCCGTTGCCGTGCCAACATCTATACCAATATTACCTGAATTACTCGAAGCACCGAGCGCATTTCCTGTATTGATATTTACGTTGTTTGAGTTTGTACTCGCAGAGTTAGTATCGTTACTACCGACGTTGCCAGCTTTGAATGCGTAAGGTACTGAAGTTAGTTTTAGTCGAGGCGTCATTTCGCTATCAGCAGGAGAACAAGAACCCCAAGCGCAGTTAGTTGTGCCCCGCACAGTCATACCCAAATAAAGATCATTCCCCCAATTTATCGGACCGAATGCATCGTATTCACCAAGGTTAACAGAAAAATAACCGTTCTTGATAGTTACCCCCTGGCTATTTGTGACTAATCGATCTTCTGTCCACTGAGCAGTACCACCACTCGAAACATAGTAAATACTGAACTGCATGTTATATACACCATCGTCAACTATATTGCCGCTAGATGACATTAGTCTACCTTGGAAGTTTAGTGTATCTGTTGTTGCAGCATACGCTGTATCTGTTTTTTGTTGAGTAACAAAAAACAGGGAGCTAAGGACTATCAGCAATGCACTCGCTATAGCGAGGATACTGCCTTTTGACAGACCGAATTTCCCTGTTATTTCCCGTTTTTTCATTGGTTTTTAAATGTTTGTTTGATTTTGCTTTTATTTTGCTTTTTTGCTGTTTCCCGCAGCTTTTTTGCTTTTTGCCCTATTTGCAAAATCTGTATTCATTTTCCCAGATATACAATAACCTCACAAGAGTCAATCGTATAAATAATTAGTTCTACCTTTTGAGTTGTTTAAGTTAATTTTTATAATATATTTTGTTGTTATTATTATAACTTATATTTATTTATTAGTTTAATACGCCTCGTTAACATGATATTTAGCAGAAAATTTTTATGTATAAACGTTGTTTATATAACTACTAAGTATTTATTTCATAGTAACTTAACAAAAGTTATCCACAGGCATTTTTGTAACTTTGTTACATATCTGTATTTTTTTGCTCTAAAACTCATCAATTAATTTCATCGATCAACAAAAACGCCCCCATATTCTGAGAGCGTCTTATGTGAGTCAATATCTAACTACTTAGGCTATCTTCTTGACCTTGATTACTGTGTGTCTCTGGCGATGACCTCGGACCTTATGAACTCGCTTTTTTGCTTTATAACGAATTGCTGTTACTTTATCAGCCTGGACATCATTTTCGATAATCTCTACCGACACTTTAACGCCTTTAACTTCTGGAGTACCTACAGTGGTTTTATCTCCATCAATGACTAGAAGGGGTACAAAATCTGCAGTTTTGCCTTCCGTCTTCAAAAGCTCAACTTCAAGGGTCTCCCCTTCGGCAACTAGGTACTGCTTACCACCTGTTACTATGACTGCTTTTTTCATTATATTCTCTTTACCTTTAGTTTAAAGTTACCGATAGATTCTAACAGATTGGCCTACTTCTTTCAAGTACCTAAACACTCTACATCTCAGCCACTTGAACAGCTTGTTCATTATCCGCTACTAATTGACTAGCAGGCATTGTGTAAACAGGGCCGTACGGCGCACCAGCTTCATCATAACATTTTGGTGGATAGTAGGACTCTACCCCTTGCCACTTACCGTCCTCGTCATAAAGATTGGCCAATATTCTGACGTTATTATTTCCTCTACCCGGGCGAAACCTAATGCCTTCGCCACAATATACACATTGGTCATCAACACCCTGTACAACAATACGCCCAACCGCTCTAGAGGTTGGGTTATCAATATCAAACGGGGCAGGCCCGTCGATAACTTCGCATTCTAGATTTGTTCGTAATTTCTCCGCAGATACTCTTAATCTGCGGGATGACTTAAAGCTCATTTCTTTTCCTCCTTATACTTTGATAATCCAATTAACAGATCTAAACCATCTATCTTTACATTAGATTGGAATAATTGATCCATTTTAGGTTTGAGGTCCTTGGCTAAAGTTTCTGCCAATATCACCTCCCTGTAGTTATTAATTGATTTGCTTAGTTCCACATCATTCGTATCGAGTGATAGGTTTATTCTATCATCGACATGCAAACCAGCGTTCTTTCTTGCATTTTGTATATGACGAATAACCTCACGTGCAAGTCCTTCGTGCTTTAATTTTGGTGTTATTTTAACATCTATATTTACTTCTGTACCCCATTTAACTTCTTTAACATTGAGCTCTTCTAAGACAATATCAATGTAATCCTTATTAAATTCAGGTGTTGTAATTGATGCTAATGGTTGCCTCACTTTAATTTGAGATTTAGCCCTTAATGACAACCCCTCGTTAACATAGGCCCTAATAGCGTCCATTTCTTTTTCTAATTCTATATTTACTAATTCATCTCTACATTTTGGGAATCCCTGTAAATGCACAGATTCGTTGCTACCCAATGTTTTATATATATCCTCCGCCATAAATGGAGTGAATGGCGCTAATATTTTTGATAACTCCGTTAAAACATAAAACAAAGTATGGTAAGCTTGTTGTTTATCATTATCGTTTTCACTTTTCCAGAAACGCTTTCGACTACGCCGTATATACCAGTTACTTAAACCGTCTAGAAACTCGTTTATAGGTCGGCTACCGCGCATAAGGTCGTAGTTATCCATATTGTCCGTGACTTCTTTGATTAGACCCTGTAGCTTACTTAGAATCCATTTATCTAATGGGTGATTAACTTTAGGTATAGATTTATCAGCCTCCCAGCCATCTACATTAGCGTACATTAGGAAAAAGTCTAGTACATTATAAAACATAGTCAGCTTTCTCTCAGTAGTCACAACATCCTTATCGTCAAGGTTAATATCTTCACCTACTACGACAGGAGAATTCATCAGAGTAAACCTAAATGCATCAGCACTTACTTTATTCATTAATTCCAACGGATCGGTGTAGTTCTTGAGTTTTTTACTCATCTTTTTACCGTCTGCGGCATTTATGAAACCTGTACAAATTAAGTTCTTAAATGGTGCTTTGCCGAACAGTGCCACATTGACAGCTGTTAGAGAATAAAACCAGCCCCTGGTCTGATCGATAGCCTCTGTTATGAAATCAGCCGGAAAACTAGACTCAAACTTCTGCTTGTTTTCAAACGGATAATGGAACTGCGCGAATGGCATACTACCAGATTCAAACCAGCAATCTAACACCTTACCTATATGCTTTACAGTAACCCCGTCCACTTCAAATTCAACATCCATAACATTTGGCAGATGATAATCATCCAATTTCTTGCCCGTTATCTGCTCAAATTCTTCGTAAGAGCCGATGACCTTAATCACTTCTGTACCATCTGGCCGATGACCCTTCCATACCGGAATAGGGGTAGCCCAATATCTATCACGAGATAGGTTCCAGTCCGGCGCTGAATCAATGATATTAGCAAAACGCCCAATCTTAAGCGCGTTTGGAGTCCAGTTTGTCTTACTCGTCTCCTCTTTCATCTCATGCTTTTGCGCTTGAATATCCATAAACCAGCTCGGGTGAGCCCGGTACATGAGTTTTGTGCCACATCTATGACAGTGTGGATAATCATGTTTTATATACTCAACCTTAAGGCCTTTATCTTCTGCTATAAGGGTCTTAGCGATTTCCTTATTCACTTCCCATATATTTCGTTCAAGCCATCGTCCTTCAGTGTAAAATCCATTCTCGTCAACGATCGAAACTACTGGAATGTCATTCTTCTTGCAGAGCTCATAATCTTCTTCACCGTAAGCAGGTGCTTCATGCACTATGCCTGTACCATCTTCGTCTGTTACAAAGTCAGCCGCTAATACATGGTGAGCAGTCGGTCCTCTGTTCTCAAATAATGGATGATATTTTCTACCAATTAACTCTTTTCCTGTAACAGTTTTAACAACAGTGTGGTCTAGCTTTTGATGCTTTTCATCTGTAAATACTTTATCGACTCGCTCTTTTGCGATGTAGATTTTTTTACCACTATATTCGACTAAATCATACTCTATTTTCGGGTTTACTGCGACAGCAACGTTTGCAGGAAGAGTCCACGGCGTAGTTGTCCAAGCTAGCATATATTCATCAGAATCTTCCAATTTAAAATAGACGTAAACGCTTGGGTCAGTATCTTCCTGATAACTATTTTCCATAGCAACTTCGGATTTACTAATTGGAGTAGCATCTTTTGTGCAATAGACCAAAATCTTCTCACCCTCGTAGATTTTACCGTTGTCATAAAGCTCCTTAAACGCCCACCAAACAGACTCCATAAATTCTGGATCCATTGTCTTGTAAGCACCCTTAAACTCAACCCAACGACCGACCCTTTCAATGGTATCTTCCCATTCAGTACCTGTTTTTACCATAGCTGCCCGACAAGCATTTACGTAGTCAGGTATGGAAATCTTTGTTCCAATTTCTTTCTTATTCTTGATTCCTAACTGTTTTTCTACAAAAATCTCTGCTGGCAAACCATGACAATCCCAACCCCAGCGTCTTTCAACTCTTTTACCTTGCATAGTCTGGTATCGTGCAACAGTGTCTTTAACTGCTGAAATAAGTAAGTGTCCGTGGTGTGGCGTTCCCGTTAAGAAAGGAGGTCCGTCATAAAAAACAAATGAATTATCTTCTAGTCTTGAATTAATAGATTGATTAAAAGTATCTTCTTTATTCCATTTCTGAATTACCTTTTTCTCGATTTCGGCATGTTTTAACTTTTCTCTTACTTTAAACTTCATAATTCCTCCCCTTTTTTAATCTTTGAAGTTAATTCTTCAAAATATATAGCTAATCCGTCTTCTTTCACGTCACCAATTACTGTATCGGCAATGGCCTTAAGATCGTTAACTGCATTACCCATAGCAACCTTATATCCAACTGCGTTATAAAGATGAATATCATTATGTCCGTCACCTATACCAATCATTTCGTTCTTGTTTACTCCAATCATTTTTTCCAGCTCGTAAATAGCATGCTCTTTGGTGGCATTAAGGTTAGTAATATGAATATCATTCATATTATGCCTTTGTGAAACAACTACCGTAGCAACGATACCGTCAATTTGACTCAATATATCCAAAACTTCTTTAACTTCATTGGACGGAACAAAACATATATTAAAGAAATATGTAGAATCATACTCAGAAAAATCATTTATATTCCAGCCACCGCCCAAATAATCCTCTTCTGTAAAATCGTTCCAAAGAAAACCATAACTCAGCTTTTTGAGCTTACTTACTGTTTTGTGCATTATGTCTGGATCAAGCCTGCAAACCCACAAATCCTCCCCACTAATTGGATCAATTATCTTAGTTCCGCCTGAAACTATAGTAGGGTCTTTCAGGTTCATACTTTTTAGCATTATGTCCGCAAAAGATTGGGGTCTTCCAGTAGCAGCACAAACCTTAATGCCCAGTTCGTCTAGCTCTTTAACAGATTTGGCAAGCCTATTTGAGGCAACCTTAACAACGGGAGAGTCTACGGCTGTCCCGTCTAAATCTGTTATAATCGCTTTAAATTTCACTTTTATCCTTTCTTAAAATAAAAAATCATCTCTCTTGATTATCAGATCCCTATTCGGGGAGTTACCATCTGATTTCCAAAAAAGATGACTCTTGGCACTTGATTATACCGTTGACATTGGCTCAACACGTCGGGTTCTAATTTCTCAATGAGATTTCTTCCCGCTTCCTATCTGATGATTCGTAGTTGATAGCTACTCAAAGGAATTTACTAAATTGTAGTGAATACTATAACACTCACGTCCAGAACTTTCAATATATTTATGAGTTCTGGTAGGCTGCTACTTCTTGCATTAGCGGAAATGAGCCACCTTCCCATTGTTTCAAAACCTGCCCATCTTCGCGTATTGCTAAAATTGCTGGGTACTGAACGACGCCATATAGTTCAGCTTTTGCTGCGCCTTCCGGTGTCTCCAGACTAAGCAAATCCACTCCACCATGTTGTGATTGATAGTCACGCGCAAATGTTTCAACAATTCTGGCGTGATCTGATTCCGGGTGATAAAGAATAATTACTTGCACGGACTCATTTTATCATAAGCTTCTAGGCGGAAACCTGGTTTGCAGCAAAAACAACTTCATCAACTTTAGGAAAATCGGCACCATACCAGCCATATACAATTTCATCGTTATCCCTTATGATTAAAATTGCTGGGAGTTTTTCGGCTAGAATATTATAAAAATCTGCCAATTGAGCACCACCCTGTTCCTCTAAGGAAAATACTGCTACATCCTTTTTCAAAGATTCCTTGAGCTCGTTACTATAATCAGTTACTCTTCTCTCCTGATAACCACTACCGTCATGAATTATATATACAGCTACTCCTTCAGCATCATTTACGCCTTTCAAGAATTCTAACCCCATAAATACTCCTTTTTAACCATTGTATAAAAGTAAATAAATACAAAAATACCAGGATATTAAACCTGGCATTCTTGTTCAGCTTTAGGTCAACTATGAGCAACCAGTCGTTGAGCCACACGAAGTACAGACATAGCATGACCCTGAGCGCTGTGTTTGATTGCCGCAGTTGTAGCACATTGGTGCTGCATCATCGACTCTAGCAGCTTCAACCTTTTTAGGTGTCGATTCTTCCCTGACAACTGACAGTTGTTGTTGTGCAGCAGCTAACGCCGATTCAGCTGCAGGCGCTTCCTCTGTTTTGTCGTCAACCATTTCAGTTACGTTCAAGAGAGTAGTCTGTTCCTCTGGCATATCCTCAAAAGAAGCCAAGCCTAACTCCAATCGATCATCAAATGATAGATAGGTGAAAGCTAGTTTCCTGAAGATATAATCAATGAGGGATGAAGCGGTTCGAATTTCTTCGTCATCAGTGATACCAGCCGGCGCAAAGCTCGTACTCATCAAAGACTTAACATAAGTCTTTAGAGGTACACCATACTGCAAACCATGACTAACACTTATTGCAAAGGCATCCATAATTCCTCTAAGGGTAGAGCCGTGCTTAGCAAAGTGAACGAATAGTTCTCCTGGCATTCCATCTTCGTACTCGCCGACTGTCATATATCCGTGACTATCCGCAACTCTAAAGCTAAAGGTCTTAGAATTCCTAACTTTTGGAAGTGGCTTCCTAACAGCGCCCATGACAATAAACTTGTCGTTGGCTGACTCTACAGCCTCGATAACACCTTCAGTTTTGACATCTTCCTCCACACCCTCTTTCTTGGCCATTGAAAGTGGCTGAGCAACCTTACAGTTATCACGGTAGATAGCTACGGCCTTAAGACCAAGCTTCCATGAATCGATATGTAACTGCTCTACGTCTTCGATAGTTGCATCTTCTGGCATGTTAACAGTCTTACTGATTGCACCAGAGATAAACGGCTGAACCGCACCCATCATCTTTACGTGACCGAGATAGTGAATTGAGTTATCACCCATAGAACAAGCAAAGACATTTTCATGCTCTTTCTTGAGGTGTGGGGCGCCCAATATCGTTTTTTCTTCATCAATATAATTTGTGATGTCCTCGACTTGTTGCTTGGTGTAACCCAAAACCTTTAGAGCTCTTGGAACTGTTTGGTTAACGATACTCATCGTACCGCCGCCAACTAACTTCTTAACCTTAACCAAACCTAGATCTGGCTCGATACCTGTAGTATCACAGTCCATCATTAAGCCAATTGTTCCAGTTGGAGCCAAAACACTTGCCTGTGAGTTTCTAACACCGTAACGGCTGCCAAGTTCTACGGCTTCATCCCAAGCGGTGGCTGCAGCGTTCAATAGCTCTTCAGAAACTAAGCTAGGATTGATTTCTGATACAGACTCGCGATGCTGTTTTAGAATTTTTATCATGTTGTCAGCATCTTTATGGAATCCTGCGAAAGGACCAACCCTGTTAGCTAATCTCGCGCTTGTGGCGTAAGCCTGTCCAGTCAGTAGCGCTGTAACAGCGGCTGCCTGGGCTCGACCTTCTTCGGAGTCATAAGGCAAACCTTGAGCCATCAACATCGCACCTAAGTTAGCATAGCCAATTCCGAGCTCTCGATAAGCCTTAGCATTCTTTGTTATGTTCTCTGTTGGGTAAGCACTGTATCCAACCAAAATTTCTTGCGCTGTAAAGATTAATTCTACAGTGTGCTTGTAGGCTTCGATATCAAAAGTGTTGTCCTCTCTTAGGAATTTCAGTAAGTTTATACTTGCCAAGTTACAGGCGGAGTTATCCAGATGCATATATTCACTACAAGGGTTACTACCATTAATACGTCCAGCATTTGGGGTGGTATGCCAATGATTAATAGTTGTATCGAATTGCATGCCCGGGTCAGCACATTCCCAAGCTGCCTTGGCAAACTGATGCATCAGGTCTCGAGCCTTAACGGTTCGAACAACCTTACCACTTTTTACTTCTTTGAGATCCCAATCAGCATCTTCTTCTACGGCCTTCATGAACTCATCAGTCACCCTTACGGAGTTGTTGGCATTTTGATATTGAACGGAGTGAATGTCCTTACCGTCTAGGCTCATATCGAAGCCAGCTTCTTGCAAAACTCTAGCTTTGCGCTCTTCAATTGCCTTGCACCAAATGAAATCGTAAATATCGGGGTGATCAGCGTTAAGAATTACCATCTTAGCGGCTCTGCGAGTCTTTCCGCCGCTTTTTATAGCACCGGCTGAGGAATCGGCGCCACGCATGAAACTAAGCGGTCCTGAGGCCGTTCCTGCACTTTTACCCAGACTTTCAACCGACGATCGTATACTACTAAGATTGATACCAGAACCGGAACCACCCTTAAAAATCATCCCTTCTTCTTTGTACCAGTTAAGAATTGAAGGCATGGTGTCTTCAACGGCCAAGATGAAACAAGCACTGGCTTGCTGTGCTCTCTCTGGCGCACCAATATTAAACCAAACCGGTGAGTTAAATGCTGCTCTTTGAGTAGCCAAAACATACTTTAGTTCCTCGCAAAAATCTTCAGCCTCTGCCTCTGTTTCAAAATAGCCTTCACTTAGACCATGTCTAGTGACCGTATCGACTACTCGATTGATGAGATCCCTGAGGGAACCCTCTCTACCTTTTGTGCCCGGTGTACCCGTAAAGTACTTTTGCGCCACAATGTTAATTGAATTTAACGACCAATCTTCCGGAAACTCAACGTCTTTCTGCTCAAAAACTGGCTTACCGGTCATTGGATTCATAATGACAGAGTCACGACTGACCCAATCTATCTGGTCATAGGCTTTGCTTTTAGCGGGTGTAAAATATCTCCTACGCCCTAGGATTGTAGTTTGTCCCATAGTAATACCCTCACTTCTATTGGTGTAAAGCTTATAAATTCAGGCGGCTCTCAAAACACCCTAATCTTAAGCTTAGTAACCGAATTAAATTATTAATGTTTAATGTTTTTGTTAGAGTTGCCTCGTTTACACCGATGCCAGCTCTTTAGAAATCTCCGAATAAGTATCCAAGAACTCAAAAGAACCGACAATTTTAGTGTTTGGCGAGTGTTGTTTTTCGCTCCTTAATCTGCAAAAGCTCCTTTTCGAACCCCGCAATATCTTTGAATCGTCTATAGACGCTAGCGAATCTTACATAAGCAACTTCGTTAAGCCGTGAAAGACCCGTCATCACCATATCACCAATTTTTGTTGATGATATCTCCTGCTCACCACAAGCATACATCTGCTGTTCTATATCAGCTACTAGCTGTTCTAGCTGCATACTGGTGACCGGTGTTTTCTCGCAAGCTCTATAAAGGCCAGCTAGTAACTTTTCTCGGTTAAATAACTCGCGATTGCCATTATTTTTAACTACTATCAATTGTGGTCTTTCAATCCTCTCGTAAGTAGTAAATCTATACTGACATCTTATACATTCCCGCCGCCGGCGAATAGCTTCACCTTCGGCTACGTCGCGTGATTCGATAACCTTAGTGTCAACTTGCTGGCACTGGCTGCATCTCATATACGCACCTCCCTTGTACAAAAAGATTTTCACTTGAATAACGTACCTTACTAAATCGTTATTCAAATAAAAATACTAATTTAAGTACAACTTATTTATTCGTTTAATGTACTGGCTCCATGTATTTTCTTCTCCACATATAGTGCCTATGATTAATATCATACTCCACAAATAGTGTTTTGCAATACAAATAATGCTGTATTATTTACCGTTATTTGTACCAATTTTATAGGGTTATCTATCTGTTATTTTTTAGAATCTTTATCATCGTTTTGGTTTTTTCGACGAGTTAAGCGCCTTAAAAATGATGGTTTTTCTAATTCATCGTCATCTTCAGACGATAAAACACTTGAATCAGTTTTTTCTTCAGACTTAGTTTTATACGAATCTTCATCTTCGTGACTGTTATCTATAGACCAGATGTTTGGAACTGGCTTATCACTATGAAAATCAGAAGCATCAGAATCTTTCGGCAAATTATCTAACTTCATATTTATATCTTCTAGCTCTTTTTCATCAACGACACTGCTTTTTGTATCACTGTCATTTGCTACCGTAGTAGTCTCGTCACTACTACTAGAATCAGCATCATCATTATCATCAAACCTTGTTCTGAGACCACTTGGGTAGCTATTTGCTGAAGAAGCACTAGCTGTAACCGCACTACGATTAGCATAATATGTCGCATCAAAACCAGTAGCGACCACTGTAATAATAATTTCGCCGTTAAGCTCATCGTTTATAGTTGCACCGAATATAATATTTGCATCTGGGTCAGCTGCAGCTGTAATTGTTTCGGCGGCAGTATTAATTTCATGCATAGAAACGTCGTTACCACCGATAACATTAAATAGGACACCTCGGGCTCCATCAATTGACACTTCTAGTAGTGGCGACTCGATCGCTTGCTGAGCTGCCTGGACGGCACGATCTTCGCCACTAGCACGTCCAATACCCATCAAGGCTGAACCGGCATTACTCATTACCGCCTTAACATCTGCAAAGTCTAGGTTTACTAGTCCGTGAACAGTTATTAAGTCAGAAATACCCTGAACACCTTGTCTTAGTACGTCATCAGCAACCTTAAAAGCTTCCAGTAGAGGGGTTTGCCTATCAATTGTCTGTAGTAGACGATCGTTCGGAATTACAATCAAAGTATCAACTGAACCTCTTAGATTTTCAATTGCTGCATCAGCATTCTTTCTTCTCTTCTCACCCTCAAATGCAAATGGTTTTGTTGCAAATCCCACAACTAAAGCACCTGCTTCTTTTGCTGCCTGTGCAATTACATGACCAGCGCCGCTACCAGTACCACCACCTGCACCAATTGTTACAAAAATCATATCTGTATTTTCTACAACATTCTTAATCTCGCCAATTGATTCCTCGGCGGCCTTCTGTCCAGCTTGCGGATTTGCCCCCGCGCCCAAACCCTTAGTAGTCTCATGTCCAATATGAATCTTTTTAGTAGCTTTAGAGTGGTGTAATGCTTGGGCATCAGTGTTAACGGCCACGAATTCCACTCCGGTTACACCCGAATCAACCATACGATTAATGGCAGCCCCACCGGCACCGCCAACGCCAATTACCTTAATTCGTGCAAAAGTTTCTATAGCTGGTTCTACTTGTGGCATATTGTCCTCAACCTCTCTTTTCTATATCAAGAGTATACCTTATGAAAGTCTTGTGTTCAATTGTTAGATTTTTATAAATTATTTGCGCTTAAATTTCTTTATAAGCCCTTCAACAGTTCCAAATACAGAACTATTTGGTTGTCCTGCCGTAACTACACCTGCCATCGGAGCTAATAGCATATCTAGCATCATTAACCCTACCGCCGAGGTATACGAAAGATCCTGAACAGTATCAACTAAACCATTGAGTGGCTGTAACTTCCCAACTCTAGCCGCCAACTCTAGTCTATCCTTAGTAAAATCAGCAATACCTGGTAGTTTGGCAGTTCCACCTACGATTACCACTCCACCAGGTAGCTTTCTTGATTTATGTATTTTCTTTAGCTCCTTATCGACAAGCTCCAAAAGTTCCTCGACTCTGGCTTCGGTAATCATCTTTATCTCGGCACCATCAAACTGATGCGATCGTCCCTCGTATTCGACTCTTACAAATGTCTTAACTGGTTTTGGATCGAGCGTAGCATGATTTATTTTAACTAATTCGGCAATGTCTAGATCTGTCTTGAGGCCAATAGCTAAGTCATTAGTTATGTTCGTTCCGCCAACAGGGATAACTGCTATATGCTGCACTTCACCGTCTTCAATAACAATCATGTTTGTAGTACCAGCACCAATATCAAGAAGTAAAGTTCCAGATTCTTTTTGTTGTCTATTCAACACCGCTTCGGCAGCTGCTAAGCTGGTGACAGTGGTGTTGTTCGGTAGAACATGAGTTTTATCTAAAACTGTATCCAGGTTCCTTAGATTTGGAGTTGCAGCAGTAAGAATATGGGTATCAACCTCTAGTCTAACGCCCTGCATCCCTACCGGATCCTTAATATTGTCCTGACCGTCTAAACGATAGTTCTTTGCAAATACTTGGATAATCTCTCGGTTAGCTGGCATCTGAATAATTGTTGCGGCTTCTTCAGCTCGCATACGATCTTCGTTAGTTATCTCCTTGTTGGCAGTACTGATAGCAATAACACCCTTGGAGTTTGTTCCAGATACATGAGATCCATTTATGTTTACAGTAGCGGCTTTTATATGCACCCCAGAAACCCTTTCAGCTTCTGTTACGGCATGCGAAACAGCATCGACCACATCTTCTACGTGTACAATGACACCCTTTCGCATGCCAATATTTGGGGCACTGCCGTGACCAATAATTGTTGGTTTGGTCGGGTCATCATCATTAAGCATACCAACCACACATCTAACTGTGCTGGTCCCTATATCTAGGCCAATATAATGAACATCTTGCGATTGATCGCGCATGGTGACAGTATAGCGCTTAAACTAATCGGATTGCAATTAAATATGCTTAGTTAATATCTCAGAGCCATCTTCAGTTATTAAAATAGTCTGTTCAAAGTGAGCTGCCCATGACTTATCGGCTGTTTTTACGGTCCAAGCATCGTTATCTGTATAAACTTTATGACTACCTAATGTGACCATTGGTTCGATTGCGATTGTCATGCCATTAAATAGCTTAGTCCCCGTACCTGCCTTTCCGTAATTTGGAATGTTTGGGTCCTCGTGTAGCTGATGTCCAACTCCGTGTCCAACCAAGTCTCTAACGATACCATAATTCTTTCCAAGTGACGTCTCTATTGCTTCGGCAATGTCACCAACACGACATCCGTCCCTGACCGCCTGCACACCAGCGCTCAGAGCTGCTTCAGTATCACGAACTAATCTGGCATGCTTAGGATTCTTTATCTTACCTGCAATGACGCTCAATGCTGAGTCAGTAATCATACCGTCGTATGTAACCCCAAAGTCCATGCTTACAATATCCCCATCTCTCACTATTCTATCGCCTGGTATGCCATGAACAACTTCATCGTTGATTGAAATACAAATGACATCAGGAAATCCGTACATTCCCAAGAATGTTGGCACGCCTCCGGTGCCATTTAATTCTTTGCGAGCAATTTCGGCTATATCTTTGGTTGTCATACCCGGAACAACCGAGCCTTTTAGCTTTATTAATACGTCTGAGAGCAACTGGCCACTCGTACGCATAGCTTTTATTTCTTCTGAAGTTTTAACCCTAGTCAACATTTACTCTATTAGTCAAAGCCTTCTCAATATCATCATGAACCTCTTCTATTGGACGATCACCGTTAATGTCATAAACAGCAACATTTGCAGTCTTAAACTGTTCTAGAATTGGCAAGATTGCCTCTTCATACTCCTTAAAACGACCTTCGATTGCCTCGTCGTGATCATCAAGTCTACCGCGTTGAAGTAGTCGTTCCTTAACAACTTCTCTGTTTGCAGAAATATGGATTATCGCTGTCACATCTAGCTGCCCATACTTAATCTGACTGAGCAGCCAATCGGCCTGTCCGGTTGTCCTCGGAAACCCATCCAGAATAAATTCGTTTTCCGTGTCAACAACTGCAAATATTTTTCTGACTAAAGATATTATTTCCTCGTCGTTCATAAGCTTTCCAGATAGCATGTCCTTTCGGGTATCCCCAGATGTCAACATACGTAAAAATTCACCAGTAGAAAGCCATGGCACGGCTAGCTCATCAGCTAATCGACGGCCCTGAACACTTTTGCCCGCACCAGCAACACCCATAAAAATTATCATTGCAACCTTTCTTTTACTAACTGAGCAATTTTTGACCCATCGGCCGAAGGTCCAGCCTTTGATTTTACAGCACCAACAACCTGGCCCATCTGCTGCATATTAGTAGCGCCAGTTGAACTAATTGTTTCATCGACTAGACTGATAAGCTCTGCGTCTGACATCTGCTCTGGCAAATATTTTTCAATTACATTTTTCTCCGCCAATTCGGCCTTTGCCTTTTCGGTATTTCCACCTTGCTCATACAAGTCCGCGCTTTCCTGACGCTTTTTTAGCTCTTTAGAAAACAGCGTGATTACAGCATCGTCATCGAGCCCGGTATCTCTTACTCCTTTGGCAACTTCTTCGTACAAAATAACGCTCTTCAGCCCACGAAGAGTAGTGACTAGTATCTTATCGCCTGCAAGCATGGCCTGCTTTAAATCAACATCGATTTGCTCTGAAATTGTCATCAATTAGATTTTAACAGAGACGTAAGGGGTTCTACAAATATTTCTTTAATCACATTTTGCCGTAGTCTACGACTTCTGATGCGACATACTTTTGCCAACAGCTGCAAAAGTATGCAAAAAGCCACAGCAGCTTCTGTTGCTAGAGGTGCCGAGGTTCCTTTCATTTTTGGTTTTGAACCGAACAACATGGCCAGGTCAGTAACCATGTCTAAAGTAAATCCTATAACTGGTGAGGTAATTCCTGATTCAGGCATACAGGTTGGTTTAGTTGGTGGTTTGACTGACGATGGACACCCGACTGCCCCGTTTACCCAAGAAGACCTTACTAGAGCAATGGGAGGGTATCACTGCTCAAGAAGCCATCAAGATTCACGCAAAATAAACTCCGAGCGAACACATCTAATAAAGTTGAATCAAAGCGAAGTGCAACCAGAGTAACATAGTAGGTTACTCTGCGTGTAACGTTCAATTTTATTAGGTGTGAGAGCTTAGCGTTGGCCTAGGCGCATTTTTTTCATCTTCTCGTCTTTGCGCTCTTTGCGAATTATCGCCTTACTGCGTCGATCTCGCTTGCTTATCGGTTTTTCAAATCGTTGATTTGACTTAACTTCAGCCAATACACCAGATTGCTGAACCTTACGAGTAAAACGACGCAATATGTTTTCGTTCGATTCTTTAGAATCTTTTCTTGTAACTTGTATCATAGAGTTCAATTGTACCTTAACAGATTAAAATTTTCAATACCTTATACACCGGTTTGTGAACGCTTTTGACTTACACGTTGTGACTTCAACACTATACTTTGTAGTTCTTTGAAAATAATGAAGTGCTTGTTTGTGTGATAAATCTTAGTATTACCCTGTCTCTCTGATATGAGAAATCCAATCTTTTCTAATCGTTTTAGCTCGCGCTGAATATTACCGGCATCTTCTTTAATCAACTTAGCTAATCCTCGGACATGGGTCTTAAAGTCAGGATATTTAGCATAGACAACAATGATTTTACGTCTAACCCTTGAAGTAATGAATACGTCTAGCATTTGTCTCCCTTTACACAGCAAATGTTGTTATGAACATAAGCTTTTATTGTCTTTCCAACAACGTAGTATAGGATAGCATGTGTGTCATTTCAACACTTTTTTTATTTGCACCCTATAATATAACTTATGAAGTATTATCAAATCTGGGTCAACAGTATATCATTTCACGGTATTGAACCATTGACTTACGCTACAAATAAATCTCTTAAACCCGGCGAGGTTGTAGTATTGCCACTAAGGAACAACGTGTGCTTAGGCGTAGTCCAAAAACAAGTCACAAAGCCAAGTTTTACAACAAAAGAACTAGATATTTTAAAAAATAGATGGAGTATTGGAGAGGTCAATCTCATGTTAATGGAGTGGCTAATGCAGTATTACCCGGCTCCTTCCGGGCAAATAACTTCTTTGTTTGTACCATCAAACCTACACACAAATGCTCGACCAATAGATCCCGCCATCAACACAATCAAACCCAAACCGCCTCTACCACCCCTAACGAAAGATCAGCAACAAGCTTTAGAGATCGCTAGGACATCCGGCGACAAACCCATAATTCTGCACGGTGATACAGGAACGGGTAAAACCAGAGTCTATATGGAGATTGCCAATCAAAATATTCAATCTAATAGGTCCGTACTGCTACTAACGCCAGAGATTGGTCTAACCCCTCAGCTACTACAGACATTTATGACCGAGTTCGGCAACCGAGTTTTTCTTACTCACTCCCATCTTACTGCATCGGAAAAACGCAATGTCTGGCGCTCGATTGCCGAAAATAACTCAGCCATGATAATTATCGGACCCAGATCAGCACTTTTTATGCCAGTGAAAAACTTAGGAGCTATTATTGTCGACGAATTCCATGACAACGCCTACAAGCAAGAACAAGCACCCCACTATCAGACGAGTCGGGTTGCAGCAAAGCTAGCAAAGCTCCACCAAGCCCAGTTGATTCTAGGCAGCGCCACCCCTAGTGTGGCTGACTATTTTGCTTTCAAATCCAAGGGTCTTCCAATTGTCAGAATGAGCCAACCCGCTACTGGTAACTACCACGAAACGCCAATTAATATCGTTAAATTGAATGACAGATCCAACTTCTCTAAATCGTTTTGGCTATCTGATACGCTAATCAACAAAATCGATAACGCCCTAAACTCCAGGAAACAATCACTTATTTTTCTCAACCGGCGCGGCACCGCCAGAGTCACCATGTGCCAGAACTGCGGCTGGCTAGCCCTTTGCCCTAAATGCGATATCCCAATGACTTACCACGGAGACATTCATAAACTTAGGTGTCACACTTGCGGTATAACTCAAAACACTCCCAATTACTGCCCAGATTGCAAAGGAGTAGACATCATTTTCAAAGGAGTAGGTACTAAAACAATTTTTGACGAATTATCTAGGATTTTCCCAAATGCTAGAATTGCCCGCTTCGATGGTGACAACAAAAGAAGTGAGAGCCTTAATACAAGATATAAGGACATAAAATCTGGTTCGATAGACATACTTGTTGGAACCCAGACTATAACCAAAGGATTAGACTTACCAAAACTTTCGATAGTTGGTATTGTCGCCGCCGACACAGCACTATTCTTCCCAGACTATACGGCCGAAGAAATAACCTATCAACAAATCAGCCAGGTTATTGGACGTGTCGGACGAGGACATACTAACGGTGAGGTTGTTATACAAACTTATTATCCAGAAAATCCAGCTCTAAAATCAATTGCAGACAAAAATTATTCATTGTTTTATCAACAACAAATTCAAGAAAGAGAAAAGTTTCATTTTCCACCCTTTTCTTATATTTTAAAGCTAACAGCAGGCAGGAAAACATATAAAGCAGCGGAAGATTCTATGCAAAAACTGAGTAAAAAAATTAGTGATCTACATCTGTTAGTTGAAGTCATAGGGCCAGCACCTAGCTTTAAGGAAAAGCAAAATGATAAATATAACTTTCAGTTGATAATAAAGTCCAAAAAACGCGAGCATTTAACCACCATCATCAGACACCTACCTGCCAAAATTGATTACGATATCGATCCTATAAATTTGTTGTAAGCATTACTATTATTTTTTGGTATAATTACCCTAGAGCATATGAAAAAAGAAGATATTATTAAGCTGCCTCACTCCAGTTTGCGTCAAAGATCCAAGAAAGTTGGCATTGTTACATCTGATATCCATAAATTAATTTTAGACATGGAGTCAGCTACTTTGGACTGGGAGGCAAGCCGGGACCATGAAGTTGGCGTGGCTCTGGCTGCTGTACAAGTGAATGCCCTTCTTAGAATCGTGGTCATCAGAAACAATATTGATGATAAGAATGATAGGTCTTTCGGAGTCTTTATCAATCCGGAAATTACAAAGTATGAAGGAAATATCATTGAAGACTATGAAGGATGCCTGAGCATCAAGGATATATACGGTAAGGTTCCAAGATATGAAAAAGTAAGGATAAGAGCGACAAATGAAAAGGGTCATCAGATTAGAACCAGTGCAGAGGGTTTTATGGCAAGAATCTTCCAACACGAGATCGATCATACTAACGGGAAAGTTTTTATAGACCATATCAAAGATGATCCTGAAGCATTCTATATTCTTGATAATAAAGGTCACCTTGAAGCATTAGATTACGAAAAGGACATAAAAAATAACAAGAAACTCTGGAGTTAATGCTATGAGTAGGCTGCGGATTGTATTTTTAGGAAGCGGGCCAGTTGCCGCTAAGTCACTAGAGTTACTAGCTAAAAACTTTGAGATCGAAACTGTAATCACTAAGCCCAAACCAG
>JAXLZX010000006.1:0-46262 GCA_046350695.1 Saccharimonadales bacterium (SeqCode)
GCCGATGTGTCCTTCGTTAGTCTTAGGGATATATTACCCTCAGTTATAAAAATTAGTAACGCCTCTACTGAAATATACGCCATGGTAAAGCCACAGTTCGAAGCTATAAATGATAATCTCAAACATAAAGGTGTCATAAAAAACGACAAAATTCGAAGGCAAATCCTAAAAGATTTTGAAGAGTGGACACAGGGCAGATTGGTGATTATCAACAAAGCTGATTCGAAAATTCATGGCTCTAAAGGCAATGTAGAAAGATTCTATAAATTAAAATTACCGAAGTAATTTTTGGCTACGCTTATGCTATTATTTATATATGTATTTCTCTAGTAGGGCAGAAGCGGGCCGTAAGTTGGCTAAACTTTTAGGTGACTACTCGACAGAAAATGTTGCTGTAATAGCCCTTAATACTGGAGGGGTTTTGGTAGGTGCACAAATTGCTATGAAAATTCACGCCTCACTATCAATGCTCTTAAGCAAAGATATTTACCTGCCAGGTGAGATTAATCCTCTAGCAGCAGTTACTTCAGGCAATGTATTTACATATAATAAAATGTTTTCGGTTGGTGAGCTTGAAGAAATGAAACAAGATTACTGGAGTTATATCGAACAGAGTAAAATGCAAGGCCTGCACGAGCTAAATGTAATCTTGGGTAGTGATGGAGAAATTGATAGGCATCTATTGAATCGTAAGACTCTAATTTTGACTTCAGATGGTTTTCAGAACGGATTTTCGCTTGATGTGGCTGCTGATTTCTTAAAACCGGTCAATATGAGGAAATTGATAATTGCTGCTCCTTTTGCTACTATCAGCTCATTAGATAGGATTCATTTACTCGCTGATGAGATTCATTGTCTTGATGTAATTGAAAACTTCTTTGGTACCGATCATTACTATGACGACAATACTATGCCAAAGACAGCTGATCTACTCAAGGTAATTCGTAACACACCGATACATTGGCAACACTAATAAAATTATTTGCATCAGCAGTATTATGGGTGTACGATTTAGACACAAAGCAAAAAACGCACATCTAAAACATAAAAATCAAAAAAGGAGGAACAAATATGAAATATTCGTATTCCTATGGTGCCCACGGTAAGCCAATGGATTATAGAACTATAAAAGTACATAAATTTTCTATAAATTTGTTAATTTCAATGCTAGTCGTAGCATTTATCTTTTCTGTTTTTTATGTACTTTTTTCACCGGCTAAAACTCAATCAGTAGATTCTCCTTCGACACAGATACATTCTATAGGCCTCAGTGACAGAAGCTTTTGACCTACAAAATATACATAATTGAGCGTTTATAGTTACAATGAAACTGTATGTTAATAAAGCCGAAGTCATATAATATCGATACTCCGAAATCTAGAAGACGACCAGTAATGGTTGTTATTTTAGTGATTATTCTTTTTGTTGTTGTCGGAACGCTAGTCTATATCAAGTGTCTTGGAAAACCAAAACAGGTCTATACGAACAACCAGAACGAGGTTGATACTCACGAAGGAGAGGTTGTTGTAGGAAAATACTTATTTAGCGGAACGGTTGTGCTTGATAGAGCAGTTCAAAGGGACGCCAATGGCGACTATAGTCAACCATTCAGTGGGCTCAATAGCTTTGCTCCAGATCAATATGACGGATGGCTAGTAGATTTGGAATGCCCGGTGACTGCTAAAAAGACAGCAATGGAGCAACAGTTAGTTAGTACGGTTTTTAACTGTGATACTGAATGGCTTGAACCAATGAGTGAATACTTTAATTTTATAAATTTAGCTAATAATCATACGAATGATATGGGTAAACAAGGTTTATTAGAGACACAAACTAACCTCGATAAGGCCAGATATCAAATTGTCGGGAACTATGATCCGGCAGTCTCACAGGACGCTTGTGAGGTAATGTCGTTGCCGGTACATATAACAAGTGCTGGAGGCCAAGACTCTAAACAGGGAAATTTGCCTGTGGCGTTTTGTGCTTTTCACTATTTTAGCCGTCAACCTAAAGTGGGTGAAATGGATGTAGTAAAAAGTTACTCAGAGTTAATGCCAGTGTTTGGTTTTATGCATGTTGGACAAGAATATTTACCAATAGCTGGAATTGATCAGCAAAATGTTGCACATAGTTTGATTGATTTGGGTAGTGAATTTGTCATCGGTAATAGTCCGCATTGGGTACAAAACAGCGAAGTCTATAAGGGTAGGCCAATTTTTTATTCAACAGGGAACTTTATCTTTGATCAGTTAACTGCTGAGACGAATCGTGGGTTAAGTCTCGATATTGAAATGAGTGTCCAGAATGATCAGAACGTATCCAGATGGCTAGAACTAGGCAAGGAGTGTTTGAAGCGGGGCGATAATTGTTTACGGCAGGCTAAATATCGCGGCCTTATAAAACCAAAGCTTAAACTCAAGTACGCACCTATCGCAAGTGTTGGTGGTGCGAGGACTATAACCACAAAGGCTGGTTATGATGTTCAAAAGGCCGTCGAAGAAAGATTAAACTGGCCACAAACAAAGGCTCAGCTTGGACAGTAGTTATTTAGTTACATTAAATCGGAATTCGACTACATCATTTGGTTGCATGATGTAGTCTTTGCCTTCAGTTCGAATGTTGCCTTGTTGCTTGGCGGCTGTTTCAGAACCAGCGGCAACCAGATCGTTGTAATCCACTATTTGGGCGGCAATAAACCCTTTTTCAAAATCTCCGTGGATTACACCGGCGGCTTGTGGGGCAGTCGAGCCTTTTTTGATCGTCCAAGCACGAACTTCTTTGTCTCCAGCAGTAAGGTAGCTTTGTAGTCCGAGTAGGTCATATGCAGATGAAATGACTTTATTAAGTCCAGGTTCGCTTTGACCATAGCTTGCCAGCATCTCTGTCCGATCAGTTTCATCTAGGCCTCTTAGTTCATCTTCAAGTTTTGCCGACACAAATATGGCCGGTGCCGGATGTACGGTGCTAGTAAGTTCGGTCTGTAAATTTATATTTTCAAGATCGGTGTCATCAAGATTAAACAGGTAGAGTATTGGCTTAGCTGTCATGAGTTGTAAGTCTGCTAAGTTTTCGTCATATAACTCTAGTAGGCTAGGGTTTTTCCATAATGGCTCTCCATTGTCGAGCAGCTTTTTTATAGTTTGTAACGAATCAACTTGTGGTTTGAGCTTTGGATTAGAACGAGCTTCTTTTTCTAGTCTGGGAAGTCGCTTATCAACGGTTTGAAGGTCGGCCAGAACGAGTTCAGTTATTATTATTTCTATGTCATGTAAAGGATCTTTAGACGAATCACTTCTGAGTACGTCGGGGTCATTGAATGCGCGTACTACTTGGCAAATTGCATTACAACTTCGGATATGGCTTAAGAATTGATTGCCTAAGCCTTCACCTTGACTGGCTCCGGCTACTAATCCCGCTATATCTACAAAAGTAACTGTTGCTGGTTTTATCGGTGCATTACCGTAAAGTTTACTTAGCGCGGTTAGGCGTTCATCAGGCACTGGTACGATTCCTGTATTTGGTTCAATCGTAGCGAATGGGTAGTTAGCCGCTAATATATTATTGTCGGTTAACGCATTAAACAGTGTGGACTTACCGACATTTGGTAGGCCGACTATACCAATTGATAAACTCATAGTCAAATATTATAACAGAGGTAACTAACCAAATAAAGCTTGCAAAGATTATATACACATCCTGTCATATGATGCTCTTAATAAGATTAAGCAATTAGGTGAATTAGATTTTACTGCTCTCTGAGAGTATGAATAGGGGACGAGTACGGGTTCCTTTAATGAAGTTAAGATAACTGTTATATTGCTTCGAGGTTGACTGTGTAAGGTGCAAAGTATTGCGAAATAAAAGACTTGTAAAATCAAGACGCTTATGCTATTATGCAATAAGTAGATCAAAAAAACAAACAAAAAAGAAAGTGCCTCACAACTATGCAAGACCCCAATCCAGAGCTACCACAAAATCCAACACCTAATTTACAGGAGGTAGCTGCCGCTTATAGCGATATACTTGAGCATAACCGTAACCATACGGGCTTTGGGGCGATGTTTAAGGGTATGCTTTCAGGCATGATGGAGAATGCGGAAATCATTGATGCAGATAACCCTGAGGCTACAGTTATACAAAGCGCAGAAGACGTTTATAAAGGCGTAGATGACAAGCTAGAAGCAGGGGTAGTAGAGGGTGATATGAATGCCGAACTACAGGACATTTTCCATAGCGACACTTTTTTACGAGCTGGTATTAAGATTGCTCCCTTTGGACAGTTTGGTTCTAATGGCGAAGGTAAAGCCGTTACAAGTGCTGAGCTAGTACCTATGATTGTAAATACCTCGCTATTCGCTGAGTTTCTAGGTAAATTACAGTTCGAAGATGTTCAGAACGAGGGTGCTGAAACATTCTTGAGTGATGTCGTCTCTAATCTTTCTAGATTAACGGGCGATTGTTTTGACACAGAAAAGCAAAAGGGATTATCGGACAAAGAAAGAACACAGCTTGCTGAAGTAGGGGAAGACGCTCTCCGTACATTTGTGACTATTGATCCCGAATATGCACGACTTGGCATTGACGGTGCGGCTATGCGTGAGCGCGTAGAGGGCATCTCAAAGGAGTTGTCTAACTTCTTTAGCTCTGGTCAAAGTGGCGTCATGCCGGCAGAACTTAGTGAAGAACACAGTCATTATAGAACTAATCAAGCTAAAATGCGTGTCTATGAAGGTATGAATAATCGTGTTCACTATTGGGGCAGAAATTTGCTGCCAGAATATATTGAAGCTCAGAGAGGACAGTACCTAACAGATCCTGCAGAACAAGGCTTTGGACCTGCTGGCTGGCAAAAGGATGGTGGTCAATACCACTGGCAAGAAGCTTTTGACTTCTTGCAGGGGCTTGGGCAAAGTGAGCGAACTAAGTCGTTTGCAGAAGAAGTAAGACAGGGCTTGATTACCTCACTAGACGCTGTTCTTACTGAGCTAGAAGATACTAGTAAGAATATATACTGGCGAGGTCAAGGCAACGACCTTGCAAACATTCGCAATGCTCTTAGCGGGCAACAGTTCGACGAAGCAAGGCTTGCTGCTTATATCAAAAAACCTGACCATCTCAGTTAAGTAAATCTAGTAGTTCAGTTATCTCTGTATCTTAGTAATATAATTGTCGGAGTAACCTTGTCCACCTCTGTCGGTCGGTGGCATTGTCGGTTCTGGTTCAAAAGGCAGTTAGGTTATGATGTGTGTTTGTCGAAAGATATGTAATTTATGTCCAATCAGAAGGGACACAAAATTGACAAAACAAGAGATGTGTGATATTATATAATAGTGTCTGAAATTGAAAATAAAAACATTGAATTTAGTCCTAACCTCCCGCCTGAAGAACAATGCCTTCTGGCATTGCTAGATCTTAATCAGTTTCAAGAACCACTAGGGTATGGTAGGCCTGTAGGTAGCTTTTATGCGGCCTATACTGGTACGGAAACTCCTCACGACCTTAGAACTAGAATTTCTGTACACCCAGAAGTGTTGAACTCACAAGAGGGGTTAGACCTCTCAGTGCAGGGTAATAATGTAGAAGGCTCGACAGTAGCTGCAACAATCGTAGTTGACTTTACGACTAGTGAAGTTGGTGTAAGACATATGCTTAATTTAGATTTTGTAAAAACCCCCGATGGTCTTCGACTTATGCAGAGGGAACAGATTAGAGAGGGTGATGATTCAACCATGCAGTACACTCGTACAATAACTGCCCAAGAGATGGCAGCATTATCTAAAGATGCTGTAGCGACAAGAGAGATTATCCTTGAAGAAGATGTAGAACTCATGAAACTAGGTCCATTAGTAGAGGAGCAATCTGAAGATGGTTCAAGAAGATTTCATATTGGTGATATTTTATCGGTAGTCTCAGGTAGGCTCGTTTCTCCAAGAGGTTTACGAGGTGTATTTGACATTCTTGAGTACATGACTGATGATAGCCCAAATATCATACAGTTGGGACGATTTACTGACGAATGTAGGCCATACCTAGAGGGTCAATTAGGTAATGATATAGAGTTAGAGATACCCGATACAATTGAGGACAATATAAGTTTATACAAATGGCTTGAAACCGTTACAGAGGGTATGGATGGCGACCCGTTTCTAAAAGTAGGCAAAGTTAATGAAGCTGATCATGCCGTTGTAGACCCAGAGACAGAACTAGTACTTGACTATGGTCCTGAAATTTTACAAAAAGTTACTAAGTCGTTGGACGAAGAACAGGATAAACATGATACGGATGATTAGTCTGGTGCTTGATTTGTACGTATACCATTAAGCGATTGCACAACTATTCGAAAGAACTGGACGATTTATCGATGAATGTTTGCGACAAGATAACTTGACAAAAGAGCCATAATTTGATAGTATAAATACACATCACAACAAAAATAAACAATCAACAAGGATAAACAGAATCATGTCTACGGATATTAACCCAACCCCAGATCAACAACCTCAACAGCCAAAGTCTAGCGAAGAGTATCAAGGAATGGTCAGTCCGGCACCAGAGATGCAATTCTCAAAACAAGAGGAATTAGACGGCGAGCCAACACTACCTAATGTACCAGCTGTTATACCTAAATCATCACTAGAACCAGCGGTGAGCAATACAGACTCTGCGGAACATTCTTTAGTTACAGAACAATCTAGAAATTATATCCCTGAAGCAGTATCAGTAAAACGCCATAGAAATAGAATAGAACACAAAGGACCTAGCCTGGGTAAGAAGATTGCGGTAGGTGGTGCAGCTGTACTGGCGTTGGTTGGTATTGGTGCAGGCGTGAAGCACTTTGCTGACGGCGAGCCAGCTACTCACAAGAATGTCAATGAGCCTGTTCTAGATTTGGATAAGCCAGTTTCCGAGCAGAAGACTATTACAAGCACCACAACTACAGAAGCACCGGTTACGGAAGAACCAGTAGTTGGTGAAGCTGGCAACCCATTAGTGAGGGACGAAAATGGCCAAGTTAACGAAGTTCAACCTGGTAGTAATGAGAAGGTTTCTGCAGTAATGCCTGGAGCTAACGAGAGCCAACTAGCTACAGGTGAGTCGGGAGTAGTTGGTCCAGAGAGTGAAAACAACACAGAGGCTACAGTGCAGGAAGCAGTTATTCTAACTGATTTCCTTATGGGGAACCAAGTTATGACAGGAGTAGCTCCAACAATAGAACTTGGCGATAATG
Organism: Saccharimonadales bacterium (SeqCode); assembly: GCA_046350695.1. Taxonomy (GTDB): domain Bacteria; phylum Patescibacteriota; class Saccharimonadia; order Saccharimonadales; family JACQNP01; genus JAGQNP01. The sequence continues at coordinate 7,229 of JAXLZX010000006.1, forward strand.
GGACAGGGACGCTTGTATTCAGCGAACCAGATTTTACAGTTTCGGTTAATGGACTGATGGAAGAAGGCGTAATTAAGCAGGATCCGTTAGACCAGCTAAAAGGATTTAATGCAATTGAAATTACTATACAAGGAAAACGAGTAGAAATTCGAGTAGACAAAGACACTCAGCAACCGGCGTTGAATGTAACCACAGCCGAAAAGACAGCAAGTACAAATGCCAAAGTATTTCCTGGTGAAGTCGACGAAAACTTTGCGTTAACTAATTCCAGAACAGTTATTGATCAATTATCGGTTTTTGTACAAAACTTAAAAAAGCAATAACTGAACACATTAGCGCAGTCAGAATATTACTTTAGTAGCTATGATTACCCAAGGTAATTTCATGATGTGATAATTGATAACGTCCAGTCAGGTGAGGATTGGGGTTCGAAGTGGGGTCATTGCAAGAATTTATATAAACTACTCTTATTGATAGTGTCATAGCAGAATTGAACGATGTATGTGCTACTTGTGAATAAAAAATAATCTAAGTTAGTATTGATTAAGTCAAAGCTTAAGCTTAAAATACCAGGTAAGATTTATGAGCAAGGGTGAAAATTCAAGCACTACAAGCGCTATCTCGAAAACCAAAGATGTTGTTTCTGGAAAGCGAAACACGGGTTCGAGACGAAAATTAGTTATAGGTATATTGGTGGCTTGTTTGATAATTTTGATTGCGGGGTTACTTGCGGTATTTTCTTATAAGAAGAAAGACCATACTCCAACTGATATGGTATATGCATGCAAGTCAGATCAAAAACTGATAAATGATTTCAAGGAGGCATTGAGGAGCGATGGTATAAAATCTCTCCAGGAAATGGCCGACAAAGTAAAGACAAAGCCAGGGTATGATAAAGACCCCAATTGTCTCTATATTATTCTTGAATCCGACATAAAAAATGGTATTTACAATAATGCTAAAGGGAATTACGACAATCTAATCAGGTTAAACCAAGAACATCCCGGTGTATTGCTAGAAGATATTAACAACGGTGTGGGTGTTAATTTTGAAGTTTTAGCAAGTAAGATGGAATTCTTAAAGAAGCTAGACGAACAAGTTCAAAAAAATAATATAAATCAATTTATTAATCCGGCGGATGTAGGCAATGAACAGAGTGATTAGTTTTTACCAGCGTAATTTATTTAATAAAATTTTGGTGGTTATTTGTGTCACTATAGCTTTAATAGTCGGCATGTTAGTTATTGGCCCATATAGACAAAAAGCTCATGCCGCAGTTATTTCTGACGGAAGTGATCTTAGCCCTTGGGCAAGATTGGCTTTAAATAGTCTTTGTACGACTTCTGGTAATGATGTGGCGCAATATGTATATGTTTCAAGATTGGGTGACCCTCAGGCTCTAGATATAACTATTACTAACCCAGGACAGATTGTTCAGTTGCAATATAACGTTGTGGTTAATAAATGTAAACCTGGTAATCCTACAGGAATCGTTGCAACTGTTTTTAGGACTAAGTCAGGTGTTTATCGAGCATTACCGTATTTTGGAGATAGGGCTATACCGGGAATCTTTAATCAAGATAGAGCTGTGCCGGGAAACCTTACTAATGCCACGCCATATGCATGGGATTCTGTGCCTTTCAACGTTGATACTACTGGTATGGCTGCCCCCGGTGGAGATATTTCTGGTGAAATATTTTCAAAACAATTTAACTGGTTTACTACTGGAAACATTAGAGGATGTGTTGTAGCTATTGGTGGCCCTAACGTCACATTGACTGGTGGAATGACCGTTGAAGACTGTCCGACAGCTTCTTCAGGATTTGTCTTTAGAATCAATATAGGTAGCCCCGACACCGCCCCAACATTTACTTCTAGCGCAGATTGTAGTACTGCGGCTGCAGGTGGTGGGATCAGGGCTAACAATGTCAATGATCCTCAAGGTTCGGTATGGTTAGAAATGTTTATCGAGAATAATGCTGGCGCTTTCGATAGAATAGCAGACGTACCTAACTTTGGTGGCGGCAACTACTCCGTGGATTTTCCGTCATCATATAAGGACGCATACAGCAGAACAGTAATAGTTCGTGTTCACAATAACACCACGGGTACTTCAGGTAGTGCTGTATCATATGTTGACCAATCAATTACAGTGCCACCTTGTGTAGTCCCAACCTGTACAATAGATACATCTCCGTCACCACCAGAGGTTAATCAAAATTTCCAGCTTGTTATTAGTTACCAATATACACCCGGAATACCTAATGGCAGACCATTGAATTCACCACAAGGTAGGGGGTCATTCAACGGCAGTCCACAGCGTGGCCCGCAAGCCTTTGGAGCTGCTACAAGTGTTATTCTGTCAGGTCCACCATTCAATATGCCAACAGGCGGAACATTTCCCGCAAGTGGCTTTATAACTTACACTGGTGGTCCGGGGCGTATAGGCTGTAATACGATTACTGGGGCCACACCAACACCAAGCTGTCCGAGCGGCAACTGTATTTCAATTGCTTCCAAGCCTTACTTTAAAATCTATGGTAACGATGCCATGGCGGGCAGTACCTACGCTAACGTAAATACATGCTCGGGTACCCCTACCACCGACGCTACCTTTATTGGATTTAACCCAGCTGGCAGTACGATTCCAGGAGGTGCCTTCAACTACCAACACGGTGCAGGGGCTCAGTATGCACTATTTGCCCTGGGCACTATTGTGGAAGTACCTAGTTTGGCACTAAAAAACTACGTCTTTGACAATACAAATTTGGGTGGTATAGGTCCGGCGAATATTTATCCAAACAGACAGACGTTCTCCAATGTTACTGCCGCCGGGTTAGTAAAGGATAACTACGGTGGGGAGTCTGATATCTCTCGGTGTATGCCAGACTTTTGGAGTAAAATTCCGTCGTCCATTTCCATTGGTGGTTATGACAGTGTTGATATTGGTAGTAGTGGTACCGCTGCACTACGCCCTGGCACAGGGGTCATAGCCTTGATTAATAGCAATATAACAGTTCCTTTCAAACAAGTTGTATACATAGATGGAGACGCTAGAATTGGTAATAACCAAAACATACAGTACCCTAACTTTACAAACGCCGACAATGCTTCTAGTCTAACGGTAATTGTAAGAGGAAATCTCTACATCGATGATGATACTACCCGTCTTGACGGAACTTATATAGCCCAACCACTTTCCGATGGTACTAAAGGTCTCATTATTACTTGTTTTGAGTCTGACGGTAACGGTCGCCCATTTAATGATGTTGAATTAGCCGATGGGGATAAGTGTGGCCAAAAGCTTACGGTTAATGGCGCTCTAATCGCCAAGCAAGTAATACCACTCAGAACAATCGGAAATTACCGCGATGGATCAACACCAGAACTCCCCGGTAGTCCAAGCATAGCCGAAGAGTTTGACTTTGGTCCAGAGATATATCTGCAACCACCGAATCTCACAGATACAAATGCCGCAAACAATAAGAGTAAATACGACGCCATAAATGTCTTACCACCAGTGTTTTAGAGAAAGTGGTTGAAAAAGTAAACGGTGTGATATAATCATAAGCATAACGAGCTACAGTTACGTTCTTGGGTGGGCGTTTGTGCTCTAGAAGAAAGAATGATGAGCATTTTTTATAATAAAAAAGACTAACAATATGGTGGTGAGCTGATGAGTATAATCAGTGGTGTTTCAGATTTCTTTGGCCTGGATATTGGCACAACAGCTATTAGACTTGTCCAGTTAACTGGGACAGGGCCAGTTAAAACTCTTGCCAGATATGCATACTCTCCGGTAGATGCAAAACTTGTCATGAGTGACGCAAAAGCTGATCAGCAAAAAGTAGCCGAAGTCATCACTAAGTTAGTTTCTCAATCTGGTGTATCTAGTCGTAATGTTGCAGTTGGCTTACCCTCAAACAGGGTGTTTACTATGATTGCCGATATAGATAGGATGAGCCCTGGAGAGCTTGCGCAGTCTATGCAATTTCAAGCCGATAGCTTAATTCCTACGCCTGTGAGTGAGTCAAAATTAGATTGGGTAATATTGGGTGATTCCCCAGTAGACCAAACAAAGATGGAAGTTCTACTTACTAGTGTTGTGAACGAGTATGTTGAGGGAAGACTAGACATGCTAGAAAGTATTGGTTTGAACGTAGTAGCTTTTGAGCCAGATAATTTGGCTCTTTGTAGGGCGATGATTGCGCCAGATGGTTCAAACAACACACCCCAGCTAGTTGTAGACATCGGTAGCATGAGTACTGATTTGGTAGTGGTTGTTAATGGTGCGCCAAGGTTGACCAGGTCAATCCCAACAGGAAGTGAAGCAATTCTCAAGGCGGCTACTCAGAATCTTAATATCGACAGAAAACAAGCAGAACAGTTCGTTTTTAAGTTTGGACTAGTGAAAGATAAGTTAGAAGGGCAAGTGTACCAGGCGATAATTGGAACCGTTGAACTACTAATCACTGATATTGAAAAATCAATTAAATTTTTTGAACAGCGATATCAGAATCTGAAAATTGCAAATATCGTTGTTACTGGTGGCGCATCGGCATTGCCTGAATTTCCGTTATTTTTAGCTAACAGGTTTGGTCTTAATGTCGAAATTGGAAATGCGTGGAGAAATGTAAATTATAGTCAAGATAAACAGAATGATTTATTGGCTATATCAAATCACTTCGGTGTAGCTGCTGGGCTAGCGGAGAGGATAGAGTAGATGGTACAACTCAATCTTTTACCAGACATAAAGCTCCAGTATATAAAGACCAAGCGAACAAAACGAATGGTTATAGGAATATCTTTAGCCGTTATTGCGGCATCGGTAGCACTATTTATATTGATGTTCTCGTTTGTTAATATTGCTCAGAAAGGACACATTAGTCGACTAGATAAAGAGACAAGTGCAAGTATTAGTAAAATTCAAAACACACCCGGCATTAATGAAATTCTAACCATTCAGAATCAGCTTAGCGTTATCAATCCAGCACACGAAGCAAAGCCGGCAACAGAAAGAGTACTGCCTTTTATAAATCAATTCATTCCGCCCGGTAGTAAAGTAACTAATGTCCAAATAGATTTTGCGGCTAACACTCTTTCAGTAAGTGGTACATCTCCAGATATCCAAACAGTAAACAAAATTATCGATAGTTTTAAGTTTGCAACATTTGTAACTAAAAGTTCCCCAGACGATAAGTCTAGGCATCCGTTCAATGATGTAGTTTCAGGTGGATTAGCGGTTAGCAACGCAGCAGACATGCCATTCACGATAACCATGACGTTTGATAATAGTATATTTGTAAATACAGATGAGGCTACTATTCATATTCCAGGTATATGTAGTACGAGAAGCTGTACTGAGAAACCAGAATCATTATTTGCGCAGCCTGTGACACAAAGTACTGGAGCGACTACGGGAAACGAAGCTCAGAATGGAGGTTCAAATGGGAACTAAAAAGGGATTGGGTACAGGATCTCTTCGACGAGTTCAGATAGACAAAGACAATACTTATATTTTTATTGCAGTTGCAAGTGCTGCAGCTTGTCTAATATTTTCACTGGTAGCAACACAAGCACTCTGGAAACAGGCAAGTTATAATAACCGAGTAAAAAAGGAAATGGAAACAACCAGGAATATCCTTCGAACAAATTTAAGTAACCTCGAAAGTCTAGAATCTTCGTACAAGGCTTTTGTCGCGCAACCAACTAATATAATAGGTGGTTCGTCGACTGGTACTGGTGACAGGGATGGTGACAATGCCAAGATTACTTTAGATTCAATGCCTAGTGTATATGATTATCCTGGCATGGTAACTGGATTTAATAAAGTTTTAAATACTCACGAATTTGGTGATGTAGCAATTACTGCCACAGACGATGAGATAGCTCAGAAGGCGAATACAGCACCACAGGCAGTAGAAATACCGGTATCATTCTCTGGGTCTGGTGATTTTAATGCCGCACAAGCCTTTCTGAAAAGACTAAATGGCATGATTAGGCCTATAAAAGTTAGTACTTTATCATTCTCGGGATCGTCAGATGGCAATATTACCGTGTCTGTCCAAGCGTCAACTAATTATCAGCCCAAAAAACATTTCCAAGTAACAACAAAGGAAGTCAAATGAAGTCAAAAGATTTAGTGGCATTGTCGGTCATAGTAGTAATTGCAGGTGTTATCTCATACTTTGTCAGTAAACAAATTTTTGTTAAAAAGAACGATACCAAACAACAGGTAAAGGTTGTCGAAACAATTGAGACTAAATTTGATCCCCCAAGCAAACAGTATTTTAACAATCAATCTGTAAACCCTACACAACCTATTCAAATCGGAGACAAGTAACCGTGGATTCTCAGGAATCCCGAACGGTATAGTCAGGAGTAAAGATGAGTGTCATATCATCAGAGACACAGTCACGAATAGAACAGCAGTTAATAGCTGACGGTCTTATAAATAAAGACACACTCGCTGATCTTAAACAAGAATCCAAAACAAGCAAAACACCTTTTCTTACATTATTAGCCGAAAAGGGTGAAGTGCCTAGTGAATCAATAACCAGAACTGTAGCAAAAGTTAATGGCATACCTTATGTTAATCTTTCTACTGCGTTAATTGATGCTGATGTATTAGATTTATTGCCAGAAGATGTAGCTGAGAGGTTTATGGCAGTTCCGCTTGGGGAGATGCAGAACCGCTTAGCTGTTGCCATGCTTGATGCTGATAATGTTCAGGCAATGGATTTTCTCTCCAGTAGTATAGGTAGGCCACTAAAAGTTTATGCTGCAAGTGAGGATGGTATACGTAATGTATTAAAACAGTATAAGACTGAAATAAATGCAGAAGTTACCGGAGCCTTGAGTGATATCGGTAAAGAAGATTTGTCGGTAGATTCAAAAGACAAAGGTAAATCCAAAGATAAAGAAAGTAATATTAAAACGATTGTCCAGGATTCACCAATTAGTAAGGCGCTTTCGGCAATACTAGAATACGCTGCAAAAAACAGAGCTAGCGATATACATATAGAACCATTAGAGAATTCACTAAAAATTCGCTGTCGCATTGATGGAGTACTGAGGGAGATAATGAACCTGCCCAAAAGTACTGAGGCTCCACTAGTATCAAGAATTAAAATTTTATCTAATTTGAAAATTGACGAACATCGTATTCCGCAAGACGGCCAGTTTACTGTAAATGTTGCAAGGAATAATATTGACCTTCGTATAGCTATTTCACCTGTAGTGTGGGGTGAACAAGTGGTCATTAGGTTATTAGACAAAAGTGGTACTAGCCTTAAACTTGAAGATATGGGATATCATGGACGAGCACTGAGGACAATCCGTAGAGGGATTGCTAATCCAAATGGGATGATCTTAACATCCGGGCCTACTGGATCTGGAAAATCTACTTCATTGTATGCCTTGATACAAGAAATTATGAGTGATGAAATAAATATTGTGACCCTTGAAGATCCAGTCGAGTATAAGATGGCTGGAATTAATCAAATTCAGGTTAATGCAGAGGTAGGGTTGACATTTGCGAGTGGACTTCGCTCGATATTACGACAAGACCCAGATGTAGTTATGGTTGGAGAGATTCGTGATAAAGAAACTGCAATGTTGGCTGTGCAAGCGGCTTTGACGGGCCACTTGGTATTCTCTACGCTCCACACTAACTCGGCAGCTGGAATATTACCTCGACTACTAGACATGGGTATTGAACCTTTTCTGATTGCTAGTACCGTTCGCACAGTAATAGGTCAGAGGCTAGTGAGACGAAATGTGGAGGAAAGAGAAGCTTATGAATCCGATCTTAGTGAAACCACTGAAATCATTAATACCTTACAGGGGCTTTTACCAACAAATGATGATGAAAAAGCTAAGTTTGCTGAGGACTTAGGTTATGAAACCTTGCCACTTGCCGACCAAAAAGCTTATACTTTGTACAAGGGCAAAGAAAAGCCTGGAGGGCCTGGCGGTTACCAGGGAAGAATGGGTTTATATGAAGTGTTTGAAGTAAGCGAATCCATTCAGAATTTAATTATTAAGCGCGCTACAAGTGCCGAAATACAAAGTTTAGCCCAGTCGGAACAGGGAATGGTCACCATGAGACAAGACGGGTATTTAAAAGCACTAGCGGGTTATACTACAATACAAGAAGTAAACAGAGTAGCGGCAGCTGACTCAGCCTAAGGGGGGTAATGTGGCAACAGCATCAGATGGACCAAGAATAGAAATTCTGCTCGAAGAAGTTATTAAGCAAAAAGCGTCTGACCTTCATCTTCAGGTGGGCATTCCGCCAATGCTACGTGTAGATGGTGCATTGATTCCTGTGGTTGGTACCGAGGCTCTTACTGAGGAAGCTGTAGAAAAATTAGTTTTTGCAATTTTGGACGATGACCAAAAACAGATTCTGTTGAAAGATAAAGAATTCGACTTCAGCTTTGCTTTTGGTGATCTTGGGCGATTTCGAGTAAACGCTTTTCATGAGCGAGGTAACTTGGCCGCAGCTCTTAGGTTGATTCCAAACGAAATCCTCACAATTGAACAGTTAGGTTTACCGCCGGTTGTAACTAAGTTTGCCGAATATCCAAGAGGATTAGTACTCGTAACTGGCCCTACTGGATCTGGAAAATCTACATCGTTAGCTGCTTTAGTACACAAGATTAATACTGAGCGTGCAGCTCATATTGTTACGATTGAGGATCCGATTGAGTTTACCCATAAATCTATTAAGTCAGTTCTTGTGCAAAGAGAAGTTCACTACGATACTTATTCGTTCTCAGCTGCTCTACGAAGTAGCCTTAGGCAGGATCCAGACGTGGTATTGATTGGTGAGATGCGTGATTTAGAGACCATTGCTGCAGCGATTACAATTGCCGAAACCGGACACTTGGTTTTTGCAACGCTACACACTAACAGTGCTGCTCAGAGTATTGATCGTATGGTTGATGTTTTTCCGCCACACCAGCAGCCACAAATTAGAGCTCAGCTATCAAATATTCTCATGGCTATTTGTTCGCAGCGTCTTATACCAACTATTGGTGGTGGACGTGTTGCAGCAGCTGAAATATTAGTTGCAACGCCTGCGGTACGCAACATAATTAGAGAAGGAAAAAGTCACCAGCTAGAAGCTGTTATTCAGACTGGAGCTGAGTTTGGCATGCAATCAATGGATAAAACGCTGGTAAATCTGATTCATAACGGAACTATTTCGTATGATGAAGCTAGAAACTTTGCAGTTGACTTAGATGAACTAGATAGGTTGATGAGAGGCTAAGATGATAACGTACACCTATACTGCTAAAGATTCTAAAACAGGCCAAAGAGTAAAATCGCGTGTCCAAGCAGAGGATGAGAAATCTGCCGCCAAACTAATCGGGCAGAGTGGGCTTACAGTGCTAGAAATAAAACCAGAGACAGAAAATCTTTCATTTGCCTCTAAATTTAAGTCAAAAATCAAGATTAAAGATAAAGTGCTATTTTCTCGACAGCTGGCAACACTCATAAATGCAGGATTGCCACTTGTACAAAGTCTTAGGAACGTTGCAGGCCAAACGTCCAATAAGAACTTCAAATTAGTTATTAATGAGGTTATTGCAAACGTAGAAGCTGGTAAATCATTTTCACAGTCACTAGCCTACCATAAAGAAGTTTTTGACCCCGTCTTTATCAACCTAGTGGCTGCTGGTGAGACTTCTGGAACTTTAGATAAATCATTGCTGCGCCTAGCTAATCAACAAGAAAAAGATGCCGAAATTGTCAGGAAGGTCCGCGGGGCTATGGTTTATCCTGCGGTTGTCCTTTTCGTAATGTTCGGTGTTGTTGGCTTTATGGTGCTAAAAGTACTGCCACAAGTTGAGGAGGTCTATAAGGGAATTAAAGGCGCACAACTACCGTTAATCACCAGAGTTTTACTGGCGATATCGGCCTTCACCCGCAAATATTGGTGGATTGAGTTAATTATCTTAGCAATACTGGCTTTTGCTACAACTAAATGGGTCAAAACAATCGGTGGTAGAAGTGCTATAGATAAGTTTAAGATGAAAGCTTGGCCGATTGGTACTTTGTTTATGAAAATGTACATGGCTAGGTTTACTAGAACGGGGGAAACTTTGGTGTCAGCAGGAGTACCCCTCATACAAGCTCTAGAGATTATTAGTAAGTCGGTCAATAACGTGCATATTGAATCTTCGGTTATAAGAGCTATCGAAAAGGTTAAAAGTGGTAAATCACTTTCAGAGTCGATATCGAACGATCCAAACTTTTTGGAGCTAGTTCCAAACATGTTAAAGATTGGTGAAGATTCCGGTTCATTAGAGGATATGATGGGTAAAACAGCTGACTATTTTGAGAAAGAAGTTGATGATCAGATAAAGACCATATCTACCATAATAGAGCCAGTAATGATGATAGTTTTGGGGGTTGTGGCCTTTGGGTTGGTAGCGGCAATTATGTTGCCGATATACGGTCTAGTCGGTCAGAGTGGGTTTGGCGGATAAACCTGTTGCATAAGCGATTCTATTAGTATATATTCTTAAGCATAACAATTAACATTAAGCAAAGGGGGCATTTGCAAATGCTACGTAAACTACAACAACTAAGAGAAGAGGAAGAAGGCTTTACGATCATCGAAGTTTTGATTGTGCTGGCTATTGCTGCGCTTATTTTGGTAATCGTGCTTATTGCAATTCCTCAATTGCAACGAAACCAAAGAAACACAGCACGTCAGAGCGATGCCAGTCGTGTGCTGACTGCCGTTCAAAACTGGTCGGCGAACAATAATGGTAAAGTTTTTGTCAGGGGAACAACCGATAATGCTAATTTAAGTGCCGTAATTAACGATGTTGGTGCTAATGTTGGGCAATATCAACTTAATACTGGTGGTAATGCTGATGGCGCTACTGGGGCAACAGCAGCTGCGGGATGCCTCGATAACGGTACTCCTAGAGCAACTATTTGCGTTAAGACTGGAGCAGTAAATGGTGGAATGACAGATCTCAATGATTTAATAATTGTTACCGGCGCGAAGTGTAGTGATAATGGTGCTACAGCTACCGGTGCAAGCAGAGATGTGGTTGTTCAATATACTCAAGAAGGAGCAAGCAGTAACAATGGTCGCTGTGTAGGTGGAAGCTAGAATTAGCCCAAGCTAAGCTAAGTAAAGCAAAAAACAAATATAAAAGAGGCCAGTTACGGCCTCTTTTATATTGTTAAAGTAAATACCTTTAGTGTACAATTACGCTAATGGCTTATTTAATTTTAATCGGGCTAGGGCTTTGTCTAGGTAGCTTTGTTAACGCATTAGTCTGGCGCTTACACGAACAGTCGAGTAAAAAGTCTAAAACCAAAGTCGATTTATCTATACTAAAAGGCCGCTCGGTTTGTGTTCATTGCCATAATAAGCTTTCGGCTAACGATCTCATTCCAGTGGTGAGTTGGTTGAGTTTGGGTGGAAAATGCCGGTATTGTCATAAAAAAATTAGCTGGCAGTACCCGGCCATCGAATTACTGACCGCAGTATTATTTGTCGTTGCTCAATTTTATTGGCCTTCAACTAATTTGAGATACCCGGTGATTGAATTTGTGCTATTTGGGATATTCTTATTAGGTGTAGTCATAGGCCTGGCTCTGTCTGTTTATGACTTTAAGTGGAGACTACTCCCAAATAAGCTCTTGGTCCCGCTTGGTTGTTTAGGGGCTGTTTACACTGTTATGACTGTATTAATGTCCGGAAATGTGCCTAGTGCGGTGTTGGACGCTGCACTGGCTGTTGTGTTGTCTGGTGGACTCTTTTGGGTGCTGTATCAAATTTCTGGTGGTAAGTGGATCGGTGGTGGAGATGTAAAACTTGGTTTTGTTCTGGGTTTGTTTCTACTAACTCCAATCAACTCGTTTCTGATGATTTTCTTGGCATCTGTCTTGGGCAGTCTTTATGCCTTATTCTTACAGATAACCGGCAAATATAAGAAACAAATGCACATTCCGTTTGGCCCATTCCTGCTCACAGCTGTCTATATTTTAGTATTATTTGGTGACAGCCTTTTATCTGGCTACCAACGTTTAATCGGACTATAAATTAACTAGTATAAATCGTTAATGCTTATGCTATAATTAACGGCATGAAGAGCCGAATAGGCGGGTATACGGTACTCGAGGCATTGATATTTTTGGCAGTTAGTGGGATTCTTTTTGCTGTCGTTTACCCGACGTTTGCTGGTCGTGATAACAAAACCAAATTTAGTCAATCTGTTAGGGACCTAGAGAGTAAGATTAATGATGTCGGAAATGACGTTACCACTGGTTATTATCCGAGCTCAGATGTGCAGTGCAGGGTTAATCCTGGACTTCCAGATAACATTCAACTGGGTGTAGCAGGGGGCAACGATAAGCAAGGTGCCAGACAAGACTGTATATTTGTTGGAAAAGTGTTGCGGTTTGGAGATGATTCTTCGCCATCCGAGGTTGCTAAGATGGATATTATTACTTTGGTAGGTAAAAGAATGGTCAACAAGAGTAAGTACCCTGTAAATATAGCCGAAGCGACACCAACGGCGGTTGTAAGTCCTGTAGACCTCACTGAAACGCATACGCTCGTTTGGGGGGTTCCTATAACAAGTGTTAAGGTACTTGATGGGTCACCAACTCCGCCCGATACGGCTACAATTGCAATAATGACTAAGCTAGCAAATAGCTCTGTTTCAGCCAATACTAAGAATGTTGATTTATTTACAGTGGCCAGCTCAAACAGTATCACGCAGTCTAGGAATGATGCCGCTAGCTTGATTAGTAGCAATACTTGGACTGCTCCGCATAGTCAGGGGTTTCTAGTGTGTTTAGACAGTCCATATTCGGACGAAAAAGCGGCAATAAAAGTTAGCACCGGCTCGGCATCGTTTGCTAAGGCAATATTTAGTGATTCGACTAATACCCAAGAACAGGACGATTTAAGCAAATGCTAAAACATCGACAAAGAGGTGACACAATAGTTGAGGTGTTGATGTGCTTGGCAGCATTGGGTTTTGTTATGATGATTACCTATAGTATAAGTACTCGAAGTTTACAGCTTGTTAGGCAGTCTCAGGAAAGGCTTGAGGCGCTCAAAATTGCCGAGGGGCAGATTGAGTTATTGAAAAACCTACAGAGAAATAATCTTGAGGGTACTGCGACCGAACCTAATGGTTTCAAAGATGTTGCTGATAGAGTTAGTACTCAGCCATTTTGTATGGATGCTGATACATATAACGCAATCGTCTTTACGATACCACCCGATGAATGGAATTCTGATATATTAGCCGATCAACTAAAGTATCCAAGTGGTTGTGATTCTATTGGTCCTGGGGGTCTGTATAATGTTGCGATTATACCACCTGATGATAGTCAGGGTGGTGTGTTTAAGGTATATGTGCGATGGCAAAAAATCAACGGTGGAACCAACGAACAAGTAACTTTGGAGTATAAACTATATGAGGCGAATTAAACCGCTAAATAATTCCGGGGTTACAATTATCGAGCTTTTGGTAGCAATGACTGCGTTTTCTGTAATGATACTAATAATAGGCCTTGCAACCATGCAGCTAGGTAAAATGTACTACAAAGGTATTTCATCGGCCAAAACCCAGGAGGTAAGTCGAGACGCAATGGCGTCGATCTTTGAGCAAGCTGCATTTACTACAGGTAATATTGATTATGCAACGGCGCAAGACTATGGTCCTGGTGGTGATAGGATTGCAGTCCAGGCAACTTGCATAGGGAACGCAAGGTATAGTTATGTTCTTGATCGTAAGCAGAATTCATCACTTTCTTTGGGACACGATAGTACCAACAAGGAGATTAAGCATGTTTTATGGCAGGATACTAGTGACGGTAATTGTGTACCAGTTGATTTAACTCAAGATGTTCCTTCGGCTGGCGGCAAGGAACTACTAGGTGATAACATGAGACTGTCTGAATTGCTTATAGATTCACCACCAACTAGTCCGGACATTATTAAAATTGGTATAGGTGTTTTCTATGGCGATAGTGATCTTATAGAGTATTCAGGTTCTACCCCTGAGAGCTGTAAATTGGGTGATATTAGTTCACAGTGGTGTGCGTTTTCTAAATTAAGTACGCGGGCGTACAGAAGGTATCCAAGGACGATATGATGAGTAATAATCAAAAAATTCAGGCGGATGAGAGTGGTTTGATTTCAATTGCGGTTACCATGATAATTGCCGCAATGCTGACTTTGATGGCAGTTGGTTTTGCTAAATTATCTGGCAGAGAATTCCGACAAGCACTTGATCAACAGCTTAGCTCCCAAGCTTTTTATGCTGCTGAATCTGGCATAAATGCAGCCATAATAAATCCTAATCCTACTACATCCTGCATGTCACCAGCTCCAATTTCACCTGGATCAAACGCTGCAGTAACCTGCGTACTCGTTAATGATGAGCCCACTACGCTTGAATATTCGGACATAAGCAATGCTGGATCTACAGTAATTCCACTACATTCATCCGACCCTGCAGCTATAAGAAGCATTACAATATCCTGGCAATCAAAAGATGGCAAAAGTGTATTTTCTACTGATTGTGACGGGAAATTATTCAAGCCGAGTGACTGGGGCGAAAAGACACCTGTGATGTCAGCAATGCTAATCCCTGCACAAGGTTTTGTTGATAGAAATGCACTAAATAATGAAACACAAAAACTATTACTCTACCCAAGTGCTTCTGGAGTTTGTGGTGCTGCAGGGCAATATGCCGCCAGTGTTAACGCTGTTGATAAAGGGGGACATAGTAATGCTAGCTGTAATACCTCTAATGCACCTAAGTATTGTTCGGTTACTATAAATGGCTTGGATACTACAGTTGGAGGAAATGACTATGTTTTACGGTTAATTTCGGTGTACGGCCATGCTTCTGTATCGATAACGGCAATAGACACTACTGGGAATAATGTTAGGTTCGAAGATGCTCAGGTAGAAATAGACAGCACAGGTAAGGCGAGCGATGTTGTTCGAAGACTTAAGGTGAATATTCCCCATACAGATAATAAGTGGGCGAATAAATTATATCCAGAATTTACAGTCGAATCAGTGGATGGACTCTGTAAACGACTAGTTGTTGTACCGGGCAGTCCGGTTACAGTGCAGAATGCTGGAAATCCAATGTGTGATTTACCGGCAGGAATATTACCTGGTGCTCCCCCAGCTGTGGGAGGTGGTGGTGCGCCAACATTAGGATCCGCAGCTCTAGTTCAGAATCCAAATCTACCGCCAACAGGCGCGGCTTATGAGTGGCAGGGTGCTGTTAGGAATAGTTCAGACCCAGCGCGTTTAGGTGCGGGCGGTAGGTTCCTTGTTTCGTGCACATACAAATGGCGAGATGGTAGTGCGACAACTACCCAGGTATTTCCTGGTAATCATCCAAACTGTCAAAATGGCACAACGGTTGTGCATAGGTTTCCTAATTATCAAGCACTTATAGAAAGAACAGGAGGTGCGGATGGTTGTTACAGACACAACGTAACCATTACTAATGTTTTTAATAATGGAGCGCCAACTACTACCAGTGTTCCTTTTATTATTGAAACTCCTTCTGGGCTAGCAAATGATGTTCCTGGGGGAGGGCCATTGCCGCCGAACGGTATATGCTTTGGTAAGTTTAGACGGTCGCCTTTTTGGAATACTTAGTTTGACTTTGAGTGGAATTTTTCGTGGACGGCTTTTAGATGTGGATCTGTTACATGGGTGTATATCTGGGTAGTAGAAATATTACTGTGCCCTAACATAGCCTGAACTGAGCGTAAATCAGCACCATTCATTAGTAGATCTGTAGCATAGCTATGTCGTAATGTATGTGGCGAGACATGCTTAGTTATTCCAGCCAGAAGCGCGTAGCGTGCAACTAGACGCTGAACACTTCGTACAGTTAGTCTGTGGAAGTTGCCGCTAAGGTCAACTGTTTTGCGTCCGCTATAGCGTATGAATAGTGGCTTTACTGTATCAGTGCGCTGGTCTAGGTATTGTTTAATACAATCAGCCGCTGCTTGACTGATGAATATGGGTCGGTCTTTTTGACCTTTTCCTCTGACTGTAAACTCTCGTCGTTGGAGGTTGATGTGGTCTCTGTCCAGTCCGACGAGTTCCGAAACCCTCAGCCCACTACTAAAAAGTAACTCTAATATAGCCTTATCACGCAAGCCAGCTGCTGTAGAAATATCTGGCTGAGCAAATATTCTGGAGAGTTCTTCAGGGGTTAGGAAGGTGACTTGCTTACGAGCAGTCTTAGCAAGTTCGATCTTCTCTGGTGTCAAACACTGGATATCACGCTTAGCACAAAATTTTAGGAAGCTCCTCAGTGCAATTAAATGGTAGTTTAGTGTACTTTTCTGTAGTTCATCGCTAGAGTTAGTACCTAATCTATTCAACCACAGCCGCCATTTACGAATAAGCTCGTTGTCGATATCTTTTACGTCTATATCACCTGCAAAATCAATCAGTCTGGTTAGATAATGGTCATAATTTGCGATAGTTTTTTGTGATCTATTTTGTTCGATCTCTAGATATTCTAAAAAATCTGTCTTTGTTTTTGAAAACTTGGGCATAACTATATTGTACGACAATGTATGCAATAACCACATCATAATAAACAAACTTAGGTCTGTAGTCTTTATCTGTTATAATCTTATAAATGAACATAATTTTGATTTAATGAAATTTGAGAGGAACAAATGGAAAGAACTTTAATTGTACTAAAACCTGATGCACTAAAGCGTGGAATTGTAGGTGAAATAATTACTCGGTTTGAACGAGCTGGATTAAAGATTGTGGCCATGAAAATGTTGGAGCCGGACTACGACCATTACTATGAACATTATGAAAAGATTGGTGAAATGATTTCTCGTCGCGGACAAGAGGCATTTGACGTAACACTTGAATTTATGCAGGAAGGTCCAGTTATCGCCGTTGTCCTCGAGGGTATAGAAGCAGCGTCGTTGGTCCGAAAGATGGTTGGCACAACAGAGCCTAAATCTGCATTACCAGGAACCATCAGGGGCGATTATGCGCATATTAGCTTTGAATACGCTAATAATATCGGGGTAGGCATACCAAACCTTATTCACGCTTCAGGCGATAGCAAAGAGGCAAAGAAAGAGATTGCTCATTGGTTTGCAGAGAGCGAGATATACGACTATAAAACTGTTCACGAAGCTTTTACAATAGTTAAAAAAAGAAACAAAAAGTAAGTTTGGTATCCCCAAACGGATTCGAACCGCTATCTGCTCCTTAGGACGGAGTTATTCTATCCATTGAACTATGGGGACACGTAAAGAGATTGTACAATTTTATAACCGTTAACTCCAGTATTTGAAGGATTTTCACTAAAAAGTTAAAATAATACTTATGCCTGATAATATAAAAGGGCTCGTAGGTGCCTGTTAAGTACTTCGAGGACCAGTTTGACGATGAAGAAGTGCTTTATGTCTTTCGAAAGCACCCAATCGTCATGCGAAGAGGGTTGGTATTCGGCTGTTTAGGACCTCTTATTGGTATTCTGCCAGCATTTATTAACCCACAGTTGGGATTTGGTTGGTTTTACGGTGGTTTGGTATTAGGGTGTTTGTTAGGTCTTCTAATATTTTTTCCATATTGGTTAGCGTGGTATTACAGTGTTTTCATAGTAACGGACCAAAGATTTATTCAAATTACTCAAAAAGGGTTTTTTCATAGAAGTGTAGTCGATATTGGCCTAGACCAAGTACAGATGGTTAACTATGAAGTGGCCGGATTTGAGGAAACTATACTAGGATTTGGTACAATATTAATGCAAACTTATCTGGGAGATTTAACTATTCATCATATACATCACCCAGCTAAGATTCAGAAAAAAATGATAAACATATTGAGGGATCAAGGAATAATAGCTAGAAATCATCCATCAAAGGAGAAGGAAAGCCAGTTAGATGCTGAATAGAATCAAGCAAAAGCATTCAAAAGTTAAGCACAAAATTAAGAATCGCAATAAGACTCCCCTAGAGACTGGCGAACCTGTAAAGCGTGTAACAAATAAAACTCTAACTGACCACAGGGAAGAAATTATTGGTTCGGCGCGTAAGTACATTTACCCTTTACAGCACTCAAAACATAGAATTGTAATTATATCGATATCACTAGCTATTATTGTGCTAGTCTTATTTGTTGGTTATAGTACGCTGGCACTATATAAGTTCAAGTCTTCGTCGACGTTTATTTACAAGGTTACGCAAATTATTCCATTCCCAGTTGCCAGGACAGGGAGTGAATTTATCGCATATGAAAATTATTTGTTCGAGCTTCGCCGGTACGTTCACTACTATGAGAACCAGGGCCAGTTGAACTTTGATGATCCAGCCAACATAGAGCAGCTCAATAGGTTTAAGTCCGATGCTCTAAATAAGGTAATAAACGATGCTTATATAAAAAAACTAGCTAAACAGAAGAATATTTCTGTAAGTGATAAAGAAGTCGAGGATCAGATTACTGTACTAAGAAATCAAAATAGACTTGGCGATGACCAGGCGGTTTTCGAGGATGTACTAGCCGACTACTGGGGTTGGTCGCTAAATGATTTTAAGAGAAGTCTAAGACAAGAACTATTAACTCAAAAAGTATTAGCTAATCTTGATACCGATACAAAGGTGCGGGCGGATACGGCATTGAAGGAATTGAAGTCTGGAGTTGATTTTGCTGAAGTTGCTAAAAAGTACTCTGACGATACAACAACTAAAACTAGCGGCGGGGAATTTGGTTTTCCGATCGAGAGGTCAAGTAAGGTTGTCAACTCCAAGGCTGTCGATACACTGTTTAAACTGAAGCCGGGAGAATACTCTGAGGTTGTAAACACAGGGTACAAGTTAGTTATAGTAAAAAATATTGAAACCAACGGCGATAAGATTCGTGGGGCTATTATAGAGTTTAATTTTAAAGATATTAACGATTATCTAAATAATCTAAAAGAAGAGAAACCAACAAGGGCATATATAAAAACTTAATATTGCCCTTGGATGAATAGGTAATACGCATTTGGATTGAATATCCTAAACTCTGTGCCTGCAAAAATATTCTCTATTTGATCCCAGGAGGGATTAGTTGTGGTTATCCTTGCGACTTGCTTAAGGCCTTGGAGAGCTAGTGCTTTATCACTGATTTGAACATTTTGTGGTGTTATTGTTTCGCGGACTATTATTGTACCGTTTTGATCAATAATTCTTGCACATTCCCTAATTAGTTTGTCAGTATTCTGGTGCCATGCAATGTGGTAATCTCCAAATACGTTACCTAAAAATACTTCATCGACTGAGTTATCAGGCAAGAATGTTGTCGTGTCGTATTCTCCCTCGTAATCCCTAGAGGAAAGTTCTCCCTCTGTATATATTGCATTACCGCCAGTGTCGTGATCAACAAAAAACACGTTCTGGTCGGTATATCTATCTTTGATGCTTTGCATATCATCGTCGAACTTACCAAATGGATTTCTTAGGTTAGCTTCTATTCCTATGTACGCTCGATTGCCTGTAAAAGGTTTTTGATATGGGACTATCGGGGTTAGCCTGTGTCCTATCTCGGCCATGACAAAATTATCCCTTTCTCGAAGATCTAGATATTGCGATAATATAAAACAGCCGTCTGGTCGTTCAACATCTAACATAGAATACAATTTTACAATAAATAATAAAATAATCAAATTTTTATCTTATTGTTTCTAGACTATTAGTACCGATGTTAAATGTATGGTATTAATTGTTCTTTGGAAATAGATTAAAACATGTCTCTTTCTAGTGGAGTTAGTTCCGGTATTTCGAAGATTGATTTAAGGATATATCCCACTTTCTGGGCAACTGATTTTTTTCTATGAATGCTTGTAATTTTTTCTTCTCCACATACATGATGAAGCCTTCTATCCCTGAAAAACAGAGAAGTATAGTCAATTGTGAGGTCTGCGCTCGTATTTGTTACGGTTAGGTTGCAATACTCAAGTTTAATCACAGATTCTGTTTTAGTATTTGTTGAGGGGAATAGTACGCTTATTTCGGAATAGTCGTTATACGAACGGTGAGTAACAAGGTTTGTAAGGGCAGTAGTAGGGATGTAGAGCAATAATTCTGCTTGTTCCTGCGTTTCTGATGGTAATTCGTGCGCACTAACTACCGTCTTCATGGCTTATAGTATGAGAAGTTTGTAAGTTATATGTCAATGGTTGTGGTTAAAAATACTAAGTCTAACTAGTAATATTACACCTACTACTATGCGGATTAAATACGTTACTTATGACTTAAAGGTGCTCAAGCGCCTAGCAATAATTACTGCCTTCAAGTAGCTTAGTTTAAGCTATAATATGGTTAAGCTATGAAGAAGCGTACCAGAAACACTGCACTGGCTATTGGAGCACTTGGTGTAGTTTTTGGCGACATCGGAACAAGTGCTCTTTATGCTTTGCCGGCAGTGTTTGTTGTTGGTCAGGGACATATATCGCTAGAAAGAAACAATATACTTGGCATTATTTCTATGATTATTTGGTCGATTACATTAGTGGTTACTATTAAGTACATACTATTTATAATGCGTGCAGATAACAAGGGAGAAGGTGGAATAATCGCACTCATTGGTCTGATCAAACACAGTCTAATCAATAAAAGGACAAAACGGTTTTGGGTGGCTTTGGGATTATTGGGAGTAGCGTTATTTTATGGCGATAGTTTAATTACTCCGGCAATTTCGATTATGTCGGCAGTCGAAGGAATCAACATAGTTGCCCCGAAACTCCATAGTGTTATTTTGCCCTTGAGTGTAGTAATACTAACTATTTTATTCTGCGTGCAACGTTATGGAACAAATTCAATCAGCCGACTCTTTGGCCCAATAATGTTATGTTGGTTTATGGCTATTGGACTGGGCGGATTGTGGCGTGTTGTTCAATATCCATTAGTTCTTGGAGCAATGTCTCCAACGGTGGCGTTTAATTTTGTGGTACAGCAGCCACTTACGGCATTTATTGCTATGGGGGCAGTCATTTTAACATTAACTGGGGCAGAGGCTCTCTATGCTGATATGGGGCACTTTGGACGTGAGCACATTGAAAAGGCCTGGGTATATATTGTATTTCCAGCTCTCTTACTTTGTTACTTGGGGCAGGGAGCGCTATTGATTAATGACCCGTCGGCTATGTCTAATCCGACAATCTACATGTTCCCCAAGGTGTTTCAATTGCCAATGGTAGTTTTGGCTACTTTTGCTACACTAATTGCTTCTCAGGCCGTAATATCTGGGGCATTTTCATTGACGCGACAGGCGGTTCATTTGGGATTTTTACCAAAAATGACGGTTCGTCACACTTCTGTACGAGAAACTGGTCAGGTATATATGCCGTTTATAAACTTGCTGCTTTTTATCGGTGTCTTACTTCTCGTCCTCATTTTCCGAAGTTCTGCGCAGCTCAGCCATGCATATGGAATGGCGGTTAGCATAACTCTCGCAATAGATACAATTTTATTCATTGTAGTCATGAAAGTTATTTGGCGAAAACCAATGCTGTATATTCTGGCTTTTGCACCTATTTTCTTGCTGATTGATGGTGCTTTTGTAGCTTCTAATATTACGAAGGTTATTAACGGTGGGTGGTTTCCGATTTTAATTGCCACAGGGGTAATAGTCATTATAACTACATGGATGCAGGGGAAGAAGATTATTAGCAAAGAGCAGACCATAAGAGAAGGGTCTCTGAGTGAGTACATTAAGAAATTGCCAACAATGAAACCGCGAGTCAATAGAATACCTGGACAGGCTGTGTATATCGGTCATCATGAAGATCTGGCACCCTTAGCTCTACATGTCGCGGCAGAACAACTTAACGAACTTCACCAAAAATCCGTTATTGTTTCTATTCATGTACGCAACATTGCTCATGTGCCCAAAGCTGAAAGGGCAGAATTTGACCCGATAGGGAATGCCAAGGATGGCATCAGTCATCTGACACTTTATTATGGTTACCATGACTTAATAAATATTCCTGCGACACTAAAAAGTTTGAGAAAACTAACCTCAGAACTAGATTTTGACCCCTTGACAGCATCATATTTTGTTTCGCTAGCGAAAGTCGTACCAACGAAGAAAAGCAATATGGCTAAGTGGCGTAAGACGCTCTTTTGCTTGATGTCAAACTATTCCGCTAACTCAGGTGACTACTTTAAGCTTCCAACAGAAAAAACCATCGAAATTCGTTCCTTGTTGGAACTATAAGTAGATTTAGATAATCTCTGAGTATTTTAGGAGCTTTTTTGCTGTACGTCGTTGAGCTTTTGCGTCTTTAGTGCCATAAATACCGGCGTCAATGAATGACATAAAGTCACCATATCTACCACCAAGATGATGCCCGCCACCCCTACCTCCTAGGCCTAAATGTATGCTACTAAAGCCACTTAATGCATCAAAATGACCGATGATTACGCTCAATCTATCTCTGTCATTTTCAGCTAGTGCTTGTTGCGTCGACTTAACAAATCTGTTAAATATTTCCTGACACATAACCATGTACCCGATGCGATGAAAAAGGTTATCGTGTGCGTTTAGTGGGTTGAGGGTGGTCATGGGGATTTTGCGATCTGCTAACGCTTCAGCAAAATCTGGAATTTCAATAAAACCATTTTCATCTAAATCGGACGGGGTAAAATCAATAAACGTACCAGTATGTAATCCAATTAATGTAGGTATTTTCGCCCTCAATCTGTTGAGTTGTTCATTAGTAGGAGAGGTAACGGCTAGAAGTCCATCATTTTTAGTCGTCGAAAACCCAAAAACTCCATATAATTCAGGATTTTTTCTGATGTTTACACACACTTGTTTCGAAGACCATGTCCTCAATATCTGTAAAGTCATAATTTGGGTCGAGTGACATTCTTGGCATTTGGCATTAACGATAGTTACAGTTTAAGTTCGCTTCTAGCTATCGAGAGATAGCCTTCGGCAAATATTGATTCTAATGGTTGTACTAGTGGGTATTTGACATATTTTTCAGTCATAATTAATGAAAAACTATATGAGGCAATACAAAAACAAAATAGACTTACGCAATTCCTTCTGGACTATCAGGAATATCGGTAAGTCTGGATGATTTCATCTATATGTTCTTGCATACGGTCTACGCTTATTATGTGATCTTGATTTAAAATTCTAGATGCAACATTGAGTTCGGCAACAAAACCGCCAACTTGTCGGCTTGTTCGTAATCAACTTCTTTATATGTCTTTTCTATTTCTAGAGCCATAACTTTTAGATGTTCGCTAGATAGTTCAACCCGGCAATATGCTTGAGTCTGTAGATTTTCGGGCTTTAATAGAATTTTGCACAATGAAAATAAATGGGAATCATTATCCATTTTATCTCTAGGTTGCTGCCCTAAATAAAGCCTGTAGAAGTGAATTAGTTACTATATCTCGTTCTAGTGGATTAAGGGTGATTTCTCCTTGGTTGGGATTGTCTTTATTGACTTCGAATTGCATAAGACACAAAATACCACATATTTACGGATTTGGGTATTGCTTATGCTTACTATTTGAAAATAACGACTTCATGATACTGTTTGTCGATTCGTAGTCAAAGTAGCATTTTACTCCAATCATTTTCAATATCTCCATTACTAGAACACAGTGAAAATCACTAATAAGAGGCGGATATCCATAAACGTAGGTTCGATCAGATACTGTCATCTTTGTACTGTCGCTGTACTAAGCTGAACCGGTCGTTTGCTTGACTTGCTTTGCATATTCCCAGCCCAGGCGATCCAACCAATAAAAACACCCTACACTTTAGCAGGGTGTTTTTATTGGCGGGCCCGACCGGATTCGAACCGGCGATCTCCTCCGTGACAGGGAGGCGTGTTAGGCCAGCTACACCACGAGCCCTTGTTTCGTGTCTATTTAGCCTAAAGACCATAAGATTCTACCAGAATTTATACCTGTTTGCAATCTGTTACAATATATTAGTTATTGCCACCTTAGCTCAGTTGGTAGAGCGACACATTCGTAACGTGTAGGTCAGCAGTTCGATCCTGCTAGGTGGCTCCATGCGGGTATCGTATAACGGCTATTATGTGGCCTTCCCAAGGCCAAGACGAGAGTTCGACTCTCTCTACCCGCACCAAGTTATCGTAAGCTTTGATTCAAACATATTCCAATATACCACTAAATTCCAATCTGGAAATATTTGCACTAAACCACTATAATTTACCCAAACATGCATATACCCAAAAAATACTTCCATGATCGGATAATACTGTTATTCATCAGCTCGATTTCATTCTTTGCTGTGCTCAATATGATTTTGATTTGGTTGGGAATTTCTAGTGGCAATAGTCTAAACCTAGTTCAATATAGGCCGAACCTAGGGCTTAGCGCATACAGCTATGATACAAGTAATTTAACTTATATTTACTTCATAATATTTGGTTATCTTGTGGCTGTTTTTCATATATTTTTAAGCATAAAAATATATTCAATCAAAAGATATTATGCAGTCACCATTCTAGGTATGGGCCTATTACTCCTGATAGTTTCATTGATTGTCAGTAATGCGTTGTTAATCAGGCGCTAGGGGAACTAATGAAAGTTCAGGACATAGAAATACCTTTACAAAAACAAAAGAACTTCCGCTATAGACTATTTGAAATATTACCAGGCGCACTTAGCTGGAGTATATTGATATTACCGTTCATACTTAGCCAGATAAATGCTCAACTGACCGCGCTTCTAATCCTTGCATTCATATTGCTGTGGTTTGCGCGGGCATTAGGCCTAAATATACGAGTAATCCAGGGGTGGAAGAGGTTAAAAACCTATGAAAAAATGCATTGGCAGCACTATCTAGATGATCTTCAAAATCTTGAAGTCACTCTAACAAAACCGCCAAAATGGCATACAAATAACCTCGAACGCTTAAAACAGAACCCGTCTCCAGTTAAACCGCGTGATTTGTATCACGCAATCGTAATTGCCGCCTATAATGAGTCGCAAGACGTACTAGAACCAACAATCCAGTCCGTGTTAGATATGGATTATGACATGAAAAAAGTAATTCTAGTGTTTGCTTATGAGGGCAGAGATGGTGCTCAGTCGGAGAAGCCGGTGCTAAGTCTTACGGAGAAGTACAAAAAGAAATTCTATCATGCTATAGCTGTGAAGCACCCGTTAACGCCGAATGAAGTGCGTGGTAAGGGAGGTAATATAACTTATGCTGCAAGAGAGCTACAAAGGTATTTAGAAAAAGAAAAAATTGATCCACTTGAAGTTGTTGTAACTACTTTGGATTCTGACAATAGGCCCCACAGAAACTACTTGGCACTACTGAGTTATATGTACGCATCAACTGACGTGCCTGAACAATATTCTTTCCAACCCGTACCTATTTACTCTAATAATATATGGGATGCGCCAGCACCAATGCGAGTGATTGCTACCGGCAACTCTTTTTGGAATGTTGTTTTATCGATGCGACCTCACATGATTAGAAATTTCTCATCTCACGCTCAGGGCATGAAGGCGTTGATAGAAACTGACTTTTGGAGCGTGAGGACAATAGTTGAGGATGGGCATCAGTTTTGGCGGACTTACTTTAGGTATGACGGTAATCACTATGTATTGCCAATGTATATACCAATATTCCAGGATGCTGTTCTCGATGTTAATTATCGCAAGACGCTCAGAATGCAGTTTGTCCAGCTTAGACGCTGGGCGTGGGGCGCTTCGGATGTAGCATACGTTGCCGATAAAGGGTTCTTCACCCGGAATAAAAAATTATCCAAAGTTGATGTAACATTCAAGTTCTTGAGATTGTTAGAGGGCCACATAAGTTGGGCTACAGCACCTTTAATATTAGCTCTAGCTGCATTTATACCTCTGTTAATAAATCCTGACGACTTTACAGCCAATCAGCTTCCGCAAATTGTGAGTCGAATTCAAACGGTTGCGATGGCCGGCATTTTAATAACTTTATATCTAAGCGTGAAGGCACTACCACCTAAGCCAAAGCGTTACAAAGCACATCGAAATGTGTTCATGATCTTGCAGTGGGTGCTATTACCTGTGACAAGTATTGTGTACAGTTCTTTTTCTGCATTGAATTCTCAAACACGACTTATGTTCGGTTGGTACCTTGGTGCCTTTGATGTAACAACCAAGCATGTAAAATCAGACGACTCCTAATCTTAAGTATCTATATAGTAGGCTTTGTAGTGTACGGCAGCTGCTTTATCAAAGCGATTTAGGACACTATAGACTGTTTCTAGAAGAGCTGCTTTTTCTATATATACAGACTGGGACTTTGCCATGATAGATGAAATGACCGTTTGCGTAAGGTGAGTTGCGTCATTCTCTGCACTTTTACGATGTTTCAAGCTGTCATACAGGCTAAACAGTAGTTTGTCTCTTAGGAACGGCGTTAAGTTGCCGTCTTTATCTTTTATAGATATAGAGGTCTCTAGGTTGAAGATCTCGATACTGGTAAATATTGCGCGACATGCCAAACATTCACGACGTCGCCAAGTTGTATTAGATTTCTTTTGTGGGCGTGAATTGACGACTCTCGTCTTTCTACCACAATATATACAAACCATGTCAATATATTGACACAAGGCAAAAGAAAAAGCTAGTGGATAACTACAAAAATGTGTGGAGAATAGTCTATATATCTTAATTACGATATTCTGTCGCCGTGTACTGACTAAATGATGATATATATTACTCATTGGTTTGATACGCAAAAGCCCCGAGATTACTCCCGGGGCTTTCGTTCGCCGTATGACTACTTTGCGGTAGCGGGGCGAACGCGTCGCATGCGACTTATGTGGTTCTTTGGTGGTTTAATCTCTTCATAAAAGAGCTTAAATCCAGCAAGAGAACTTCCGTTATTGGTACTCAAAAATGAGCGCCTCCCAATTAACATGCTTATGTTAACATAGAATTATAAAAAAGTCAATATTCTAACAGATAGACAAATGTATAATTGACTACAATCTAATGTTATAGCTTATGTAACTATTATGGGTAGTTTCTAGAATGAGCAGCCCTTAATTAATGCGAAATGATTAGTCCTTTTAGGAATAACATAATAAAATAGCCCTTGATGTTCGAAGTTATTAACCAAAAAGAGATGGTGAGGAGTGGAAGGCTTGGCACACGAGCTGGGAGGGTGCTAACGCCTACGTTTATGCCTGACGGAACTCGGGGTGCGGTTAAGAGTCTAACGCCTGAAATGGTTTATTCTACGGGGGTCCAAGTAGTCTTAGCAAATACCTTTCACTTACACCTACAGCCAGGCGAAGAAGTAATTGCTAATTTAGGTGGAATTCACAAGTTTGCAAATCGGAAAGGTCCAATGTTAACCGATTCTGGTGGTTTTCAGGTGTTCTCTTTGGCAAAAATTAGGAAAATTACAGAGGAAGGGGTGGAGTTTAAAGACCCAAAAACTGGCGATAACATATTTATTTCTCCAGAAATATCTATGCAAATACAGATGAAGCTCGGTGCTGATATGATAGTTGCATTTGATGACGTGACAGCACTGGATGAAAAGGGTCGTGACCGAACGCTTGAAGCATTTGAGAGAACCCATAGATGGTTGGAAAGATCATTGGCAGAATATCAAAGGCTAACAAAAGAAATGGATGAAGAAGACAGACCGATAATATTCGGTGTTGTTCAGGGTGGATTGGATCAGGAACTTCGTAAAAAAAGCCTAGAGATTGTACAGTCTTTGCCAGTTGGCGGTGTTGCAATCGGTGGATTATCAGTTGGCGAGACCAGGGAAGAAATGCACAGCATGTTAGACTTTTTAGCAGACAAATATGACGATTCGGCTCGACCTAGGTTCTTACTTGGTGTTGGTGACCCGATTGATGTTCGACACGGAATTGAACGGGGAATTGATATGTTTGATTGTGTGTTGCCGACACGAAACGCACGGCATGCGACAGTATGGGTTCAGGGAGATAAAAAAATTCACTTAACGAATGAAAAATTTACCGAAGACACTTCTGTGATAGATGAGAATTGCGACTGTTATGCTTGTCAACAAGGCTTTAGTAGGGGCTTTCTGCGCCATCAGTTCAAAGTTGGCGAACCACTGGCAGGAACGCTAGCTTCTATACACAATATTCGATACCTGGAGCGACTTTGCGAGAGCTATCGTTGATTTAGTAGGCGATTAAGCTCGTCCCATTTACGTACAAGGTCTTGTAATTCATCCCGGTTGTCGTTCTGGTTTCGTAGGGCCGTCCCGGTATCCATTTGGTTAATATAGCCACGAGTTTCCTCAACCTCATTTTTTAGTCTGTCTATAACTCTGAGTATTTCTTCAATTTTTTGCTTAATTTGTGGGTTCATACTGTCTCCATTAACAATTGTATTGTAGCAGCTTTTTGTTAGCGCTGATTAGTCCAGGAAGATTGTTTAGAGCAAGGAGTTAAGATATGAATTTTCTCTTATTATTATTACTTTGCCATTTTCTATCTTAATAATGGCTGAAGGTTTATTCGCCGAGAGGTCTCCTGAGTCGATGTAGAAGTCTACGTTATTACCAAAGTAAGCTTTGGCTTCTTCTATTGTATTAGATGATGGCTCATCTGGTAAATTTGCACTGGTAGTGATTAAAGGCCCGGTATGGTTAAGTAGTCGTATTAGTTTCTGGTCTTGAGGGATACGAACCGCCAAACTTCCAATTCCTTGATCAAGATATTCAAGACTTCTATCAACTGGCAACACAACACTTATTGGGCCAGGCCAAAATTTTTCCGCTAACACCAGATCTTCTTTGTTGATGCCTATATTATAAAGCTGATTGGTATTGGCGGCTATTAGGGTGCCAACCTTTTTATTTCGGTATTTAACCTTATATAACCTTTCTACGGCTTTAATATCACTAATCCTCGCTACTAGACCATAAATTGTATCTGTAGGGATAACTCCAATCGCACCGGGAGTTAGTAGTAGTTTTATAGCGTCGTCCATTTTTGGTATTCTAACAGAGAAGACAGCTAAATATCTAGAATACAAAAATACCCCTAACGATTTTGGGGTATTTATTGGTGGGGAGTCTGTCATGAATGGCAGGGGGGCATAGCCGCCCGCGCTCCGCACAGACGATAGTGCCAATTACCTATTTGGGTACAGCACCGTACTATACGAGTCAGAGTCTATGCCTATCAAGTCCGCAAGTATAGCGGTGCGTTCCTGCTGCGGGAGGTAACTTCCTGGTAATATCGTTATTGTTTCAGGAGCTATATCGAGCCGTTTCTGTAGCCACGCCAAGTCTAAAATCTCACAACTTGGGTATGTAGGATCATCTACGCCGTCTTTACCCATAAGTCGAATAGTGCCTGAAGATTTAGGTAATTTGAGCTTACGCCCGTCTTGTGACAAACGATAGCCTCTAGGAAAGCTTATTTGGGTAATCTTATCAATAAGTGTTCGTCCGTTCGCCTCTAAGTCTGATTCAAACTGTACGAATTCAGCACCGGTTCCTAGTCTGACACTTTCTGCGCTTGCGTTAATAAACGCTTGCCATCTCCATGAATCCACGCTATTTTTTTGTTTCTGCCTTGCTCTGCAATCATCTACTAGTGCAACAACCTTAACTCCAGTCCTCCCTAGGTGTTGTCCTACGAGGTCGCGTAGCTCTTTGGCTTCTAGCGAATATGAGAACTCACGTCCTAGATTGTCTGACCAGAAATCACCTTCTCCTTCTGGAGCAAGAGGTATGAGGCGTTCCGGGGAATAGACATGACCAATCTCAACCGTTTTCCCCAACCTTAACATATACATATATTATCATAATTGTACTAGTTATGCAAATATTTGATGCACTAGTATACTTAGTGCATATGAACTATGCACAATTACTAGCAAGTATAAAACAAACATTTATTGACCAAGATAACTATTTCTTTGACAAACATGTTCCTGAATTCGCCCGAGATGGCAAGTTTTTGGGTGATTACTTCAACCAGCTCGCCGTTGAGCCTCTCGGCGATAAGCCGCCGCGT
Source organism: Saccharimonadales bacterium (SeqCode) (assembly GCA_046350695.1). GTDB lineage: Bacteria > Patescibacteriota > Saccharimonadia > Saccharimonadales > JACQNP01 > JAGQNP01. The sequence goes on from JAXLZX010000006.1 coordinate 37,282, forward strand.
TTCTACCATACGTTTAGCCCATTTGATGTTATCAGCAATAAAGCGCCTCACTATGCTGTTGTCTTTGAGGCGGGTGAACAACTGCTGAACATTGAGTTTGATGGCTACGTTTCCAGGCGTACCGCCGCTATGAGTGCAGTTGTGTTGCAAGCACTCGGCGTCAGTAGTCTTGCCGATAAAAAAGTCCTGCTGTTCGGCTCTGGTAAAATTGCTACCGAAAGCGCAAAAATACTCGCCTCTGAACTTATGCTAACTAGCATAGATGTTATAACCCGCAGTGGCGATTTAACTAAGATTAAAGCCGCGACAGCGGATAGTAATTTGTCTATCAGTGCGGGCAATACAAACAATATCGGACAGTATGATGTGATTATTGCTCATACACAAACAGTTGAACCGCTATTTTCTAATGAGCAACTTGCAAACATCAAGCAGGGTGCATTTCTTGCCTCATTTATCTCATCAACTGAACACGGCGAATTTCCTGACGAAGTGTATGACAGCGAAACTGCTAATATAATAACTGATTGGGAACAGACTCTGGTGGGCGCAAAAGATTTGAAACGTGCGCTAGACGCTGGACAATTTGACAAGCAAGATTTAATTTATCTTAACGACCTATTCACTAGTAAAACCATAGACCAGAACAAACAATATACCGTATACCGCTCAACTGGCACGCCAATTCAGAATCTTGCCGCCCTGAAATTGCTTGTTTAGCAATTTGCGGCCCGACCTGCCGAACTACTCCGCAGGGTTTATGATTTTTCCGAAAAGAGTGTTTGGTTTTTTGGGTATCACGCTGTTAGCATGATAATATAACAGATATGAAGGTTGACAATTATACTCTTGCAGACGGCACGCCGTGGCGACTGTTTACTCCCGACGATGCATATGATGGCTGGGCTGTCCTGTGGCTGCAAGGTTTCACAAGTACTATCGAGGGACATCATGAGGGTTGCGAGCGCATGAGTGCCGCCTCAAATGTGCCATTTGCCATACTTAACTATGCTGGACACGGCAATCACCCTGTACCGTTAGAGCAAGCAACTCGTAAGCAACAGTTTGAAGAAGTTTGCGCCGTATACGATGAGCTAGTAAATCGTGGATTCGATAAAATCATTGTGATTGGCGGTAGTTTTGGCGGTTATATGGCGGCACTACTTGCAGGTTCTCGCAAGCCTCAAACGGTTATTTTGCGTGCAGCAGCGAACTACAAAGACGAAGAATTTGACTATCCATATGCGGAAACTACAGAAAGTAAAGAGGGTGAAACCAAAGACCTGTATCGACAATCCATAGACACGACGCATACAAATAAGGCCACCGAAGCGCTGAAATCGTTTAACGGTACAAGCTATATTATCGAGCACGAAGCTGATACAGTTGTTGCGACAAATATACCTCAGTCGTATTATCATGTTGCGCAGCATGGCAACTACATAGTAGTACGAGGACTTGAGCACTCGCCAAAACTCATGCCAAATGCCACCGAGTGGTTTAATATTATTGAACATTGGATACAGACGATTATTTACGCTACGGTGCATGACCCGCGAGGCAAGTCATGAGAGTATTAGTTTTTGGCGACAGCGTAACACAAGACTTTTAGGATACTAACGGCGGTTGGGTGCAACGTATCCGTATGGTATACGATGAAGAAACAATAAAAATTGGCTATGATTTACCAACGATTTTTAATATGGGTATTTCTGGTAATAGTAGTGGCAATATAGTAGAGCTTTTTGAAGTAGAAACAAAAAACACGCTATAACGATGACGGCATTGGGTTCGTTTTCGCAGTAGGAGTAAACGATTCGCGTACAAAGTCGGGAATTAACTTTTCTAGCCCCGAAGAGTATCGGAGAAATCTTCGAAAAATCTGTTTTTGGTGGGCGATATAGGATTCGAACCTATCACCTCAGCAACGTCAATGCTGCGCTCTAGCCAAATGAGCTAATCGCCCTCGTAAGAATCGATTGTCGACTCTTGGCTTAAGTTTTCCGAGCAGCTTAGCTTTGTCTGGAAAACTTAGGTTTTGATCCGTTCGGAAAGTAAATGTCCCCTATGAATCATGGTATATCTTATCAAATAGAGAGGGGAAAGAAAAGTATGTCAAATATGGTATAACGATTTCCACAGGCTGATGTAACAAAAACACCAATTAAGTACTAGCATTATGATGCTAGCAGGTGTATAGTTGGTGTTACGGTGAAGTTCTGAGAGGTGTCAATCAGACACCTAGTGTAAAAACTTGAGTGCATTTGCGAGATCACTCAAGTTTTTTAATTTAAGGTATAATAGTTAACGAGCAATGAAGTAGACTAACCAACTACTGAGCTTCGTTGGCCGTTGAAACGTACGAATCGTGTCATCATAAGTGCCTCTATAACAGAGGAAGTCCGGTGGAACCGCCCGAGTTTATCTTGGGTCCGAGACGCGCTAGTTAAGTACTGTACAAAACAGTTATTAGCCAGCGCGTTTTTAATTAAACGAAAACCTAAGATTAAGGAGAAATCTATGTCAGAAAATAAAGATAATTTGTATGCAGCCAGGCACTCGTTGGCCCACATAATGGCTACGGCAATTACTAGAATATGGCCAAATGCCAAGTTAGGTGTTGGCCCAGTGGTGGAGAATGGTTTTTATTATGATATCGATCTTGGCGACGAGACTATTTCAGAAGAAGATTTCCCAAAAGTAGAAAAGGAAATGAAAAGAATAATCAAGGAAGGTCAGAAGTTTGAGAGGTTTTCTCGACCAATTGACGAGGCCATAGTTTGGGCAAAGGATTCAAGACAACCATACAAAGAAGAGTTGCTAAACGATCTAAGGCGTGCGGGTACTACCGTTGCTAGCGATTTAGATCCAGAAGAGTTAGGTACAATTTCCGAAGGAGATTCAGTGTTAGAAGAAGTATCGTTTTACCGGAACGGGGACTTTATTGATCTCTGTCGTGGACCTCATGTAGAAAAAACAAGTAAAGCCATTCCGTTCAAGTTAATGAGGGTAGCTGGTGCATACTGGCGAGGCAAAGATAGTAACCCTCAGATGCAGCGTTTGTATGGTGTAGCTTTTGAGACACAGGAAGAGCTGGATAATCACCTCAAGATGATAAAAGAAGCAAAAGCTCGTGACCATCGTAAACTTGGTCAAGAGTTAGATTTGTTTACATTTTCAAATCTTATCGGCTCTGGTTTACCGCTGTTTACTCCAAGAGGAACTGTCCTTAGGGAGGAAGTTGAGAAGTTCGCACAATCATTCAGACAAAAGCGGGGGTATCAAAGAGTTTGGATCCCTCATATCGCCAAATTAGATGCTTATAAAACATCTGGACACTTTGAAAAATTTCCAGAACTGTTGAGGTTTACATCTACGGAGTCGGGTGATGAACTGGCGCTCAAACCTGTTAATTGTCCCCACCACACCCAAATTTATGCATCTCGACCAAGAAGTTATCGTGACCTACCGGTTAAGTATCTGGAAACAACCACAGTTTATCGTGATGAGAAAAGTGGTGAACTCGGTGGTCTTAACAGGGTTAGAGCGATAACTCAAGATGATTCTCATGTTTTCTGTACTGACGATCAGATAGAAGAAGTTTTTTCGGAACTTATAGAGGATGCTAAAGCTGCATATGAACTGTTAGGGCTCGAACTATCACTGAGGCTTTCTTTCAGGGATGATAGTGATTCGTATCTTGGCGATACAAAAACTTGGGAAGACGCTCAGAAATCAATAGAGAGCATGGCTAAAAAATTCGATATGAAATACGAAATCGGAATAGGTGAAGCAGCAATTTACGGACCGAAGATGGACTTTATGGCTACGGATGCGCTAGGCAGAAAAACCCAATTAGCTACAGTTCAGTTAGATTACGCGCAACCTAAACGCTTTGAATTAACATATGTAGCAAGTGACGGATCAGAAAAGACACCAGTTATGGTTCATTGTGCATTGCTGGGCTCAACCGAGAGATTTCTAAGCGTTTACGTTGAACATACAGCGGGGAAGTTTCCTATTTGGTTGGCGCCAGAACAGATTCGGGTAATAACCGTTAACCAAGAGGACAAAACTGTTGAGTTTGCCGATATGCTGGCAGAGAAGGCCAAGAATTTGGACTTACGTGTGTATGTAGATAACTCAAACGAGTCTGTCGGTAAGAAGATTAGACAGGCTGAGATGTGGAAAGTGCCGTACACTGTCGTTATCGGCGAGAAGGAGATTGCGTCAGGTAAACTAAGTCCGAGAATTCGCCGTGATATGGTTGTCCAAGAAGGTGAAGGATCAATATCACTGGAAGAATTCCTAAAGACGGTGTCAAACGAGGCCAGATCGCGTGTTAATAAAACTTCATTGTTTGCTGGAAAATTATAGACAGTAATCAATGATGAAAAAGTTAAATATATACCTAAAAGTAGCGATAGTTGGATATACTATCATGTTTTTAACACCTCTAGTGGTTATACCTACGGTCTTATTCTCTGTGTACGGTTTAGTTGGAAGTAATGACAGTGCCGGTGTTACTGATGGTATGGTACAGAGCGCTCGGTTAAGATTATATGCGTCATTGATTTTTGCGGCCGTACTCTTAGCAGTTTCAACCGTATGTTTAATTATAGGTATTTTAAAAACAGGGAAGATTGAATCGAGGAAAGGAAAGAATGTCTAATAAGATTATTGCTGTTGATGTTGATGATGTTTTGGCTGCGAATGCCCAAGGTTTTATTGAGTTTAGTAATAGGCAATGGGGCGGTGACTTAACTGTAGAGGATTTCCAAGAAGATTTTAGTCAGATGTGGGGTGTTAGTAATGAAGAGGTGACAAAACGAATGAATGAATATGCCGAACTTGGCATAGCAGCAGATTATGCATATTTTAAAGATTCGGTATCTACTGTTGAGAGATTAAGCCAAAAGTACGATCTGATAGTGGTAACTTCTAGGAGAAGTTTACTAAAAGATCTGACTAAGATGTGGCTTGATAAACATTTTGGCGGAGTTTTCAAGGATGTTCGACACTCTGGGTTTTTTGATAATTTAGAAGACCGATCTTATCATGAGACTAAGGCAGAAATTTGCAAGGAAATAGGTGCAGATTATTTGATAGATGATCAGCCAAAGCATTGTTTTGCGGTTGCCGAAGCGGGTATTCAAGCACTTCTTTTTGGAGACTATATTTGGAATAAAAAGATCAAAGAGTTGCCACCACACGTTAGTAAGGTTGCCAATTGGCAGGAAGTAGAGGAGTACTTCAATGGACAGGCTAGTCAGTAGTCAGTTTCGCGACATGGTTTTTGAGATTGTTGCTCAAATTCCAAAAGGAAAGGTAATGACTTTTGGTCAAATTGCAGCCGTCTGTGGCGAGCCTCGAGCGGCTAGGGTTGTCGGAGGTATTGCGCATTATGGGGACCCTGGATTGCCTTGGCAAAGAGTAGTAAAGAAGGACGGTAGTCTGGCTGAAGGTTATTACGGTGGTGTAGTTGGTCATCAGGCAGCCCTAGAAGCCGAAGGTGTAGTATTAAATAACGGCAAAGTACCGATGAGCGAATACCAATGGAATCCTCAGTAACGCCATTGCTAGCTATTGTTGGGCCTACTGCGAGTGGTAAAACGGAAAAAGCTATTGAACTAGCTAAGCTTCTAAATGGTGAGATTATATGTGCTGACTCCAGGACTGTCTATAAGGGTATGGATATCGGTACAGCTAAGCCAACAAAAGACGAACAAAGCCAGGCCAAACACCATTTGATCGATATCGTTAACCCAAACGAAAACTTTACAGTTGCTGATTTTCAGAAGCTTGCTAATCAGAAGATAAAAGAAATACATTCAATTAATAAATTGCCGATTATGGTGGGTGGCAGTGGACTGTATATCGATTCGGTTATTTACGACTACCAGTTTCTAGATACTGGGGCCGAACGGGATCCAATCAACCCAAGGCACCTAAAAAATGGTATACAAAAAGATACGGTGATGAGGAAGAACACAATCGTTATAGGTATCAGTCCGGAGCTGAGTATATTAAAGGATAGAATAACTGAACGTGTTGAAGAGATGGTTGATCATGGATTTATAGAGGAGGTAATAAGTCTGTATTCTAAATATCCAGAAGGCACCAAATCGCTAAATGCCCCGGGCTATAAAGCCTTCAAAGATTACATTGATAACAAAATTAGTCTAGATGAAGCGAAGGCTAAATTTGTACGTAACGATTATTTGCTCGCACGCAAACAAAGGACATGGTTTAACCGGAACAAAAGTATTCATTGGAATATTAACAGGGAGGAAGTGCTCGACTTGGTTGTTGGGATAACGAGCAAAAATAATTAGCAATAGCCAGAACCTTTGATACAATAGTTTATGAACACGACAGGTTATTTATAAAATTTGTGTGTGTTATGAGGAGAGGTAATAAAAATTTATTCGTTACGTCATGAATGATGACTAAATCGAATACAGAATACATAAAATTAAAATCGTAAGTGCAAAGGATGCGTGAATGATTGAGCAACTGTTTGGATCGAAAACCCGGGTAAAGTTATTAAAGCTTTTCTACAGCAACCCGAATAGACCTTTCTATGTAAGGGAAATTACCCGAAAGATTGATGAGCAGATTAATTCAGTACGGCGGGAACTATCAAACTTATTAAGTATTGGCATAATCTCATCTGACAACAATAATAATAAGTTGTACTATGAAGTCGATCAGAGCTATGAGTTTTATGCACCACTTTCAGCGATTTTTGGCGGTAAGCCTATTAAGCAGACCGAAGGACAGATTATTAATGACGTCAAAGAGACCGAGGCCGCCAGTGGACTTAAGACACTCGGTAATGTTGACATAGCAATTTATACTGGTCAGTTTACTAGAGATGATACGGCAGGCGTTGATTTTGTCATAATAGGTGATGTTAATCCAACTAAGGTCGGTAAATACGTCGAAGAACTTGAGACGAAAGAAGGTAAGGAAATTCGATATGTATTTATGGGTACGGATGAGTTTCTTTATCGACAAAAGATAAATGACCGATTCATTGCTCTATTACTAGAGTCTAAGATGCAGGTTTTGCTAGATAAGCATTATTTAATAACCGAAAAACCGAAGATAGATATTGTTAAAGAACCAAAAAAGCAAACTAAGAAAAAAGAAGAGGAGTAGAATTAATGGAAATTCAGTTTTATGGCGCTAATTGTATTGGTTTCTCAGGCAAAAAGTTTAACATAGTTGTCGATGACAATTTATCAAAATTGGGCCTTAAGTCGGTTACAAAATCTGGTGATATCATTCTGCAGACATTTGAACAGTCTCCACCAGAAGTAGAAGCAAAAATAATTATTAACTCACCGGGTGAGTACGAGGTATCTAACATATCGATTAACGGTGTTTCGGCGCGTGCTCATATGGATGAAGAAGGCAAAAAATCAGCAACTATCTATAGATTAGTTATTGACGATATAAGAGTTGCGGTCGTTGGGCATATTTACCCTGAACTAACAGATGATGAACTAGAGGAGGTAGGAACTATAGACGTTCTACTTGTTCCTGTCGGTGGCAATGGCTACACACTTGATCCAATCGGTGCCCAGAAGGTCATTAAATTACTTGAACCTAAGGTTATCATTCCAACACACTATGCGGACTCAAGAATCAATTATGAGGTTCCTCAACAGCCTCTAGAAGAAGCTTTGAAGGCGCTTGCTATGGAGCCAAAGGAAACAGTTGATAAGCTTAGGCTAAAAGACAGCGACATAGGCGAAACAGCTCAACTAATTGTGGTAAAGCGTTCGTAGGTGCTATATAGAGCTATAGGGTTTGACTGGGGTGGCGTAATAAAGGGCCGACTCGGTTCAAATTTCAACAAAGAAGTTTGTGAAGTCATTGGTGTTGATATAGAAACTTTTAGACAGGCATATTTTGCCCATAACAAAGATGTTAATAGAGGGGATATAGACTGGCCAGAACTATGGCGTCGTGTCTTAGGAGACCTAGATAAGGTGGAGTTTGTAGACCGGGTCTTAGCTATCAATCAAGAAAGAAGCACCAATTTACCTAATCAGATTAACTTTAAGATTATTGATTTAGTCGATAATCTAAAGAAAAAAGGCTATAGGGTTGGTTTACTAAGTAATAATACCTTAAAAGCAGGCAAGGACTTAAGAGGGCTCGGCATTGATAAACATTTTGATGTTTTTCACATCTCTGCAGAAACTAGACTCGTGAAGCCTGAGCTAGAAGCTTTTGAGCTTTTTGTATCTGAGCTTGGTGTGCAAACCAATGAGCTTATTTTTATCGATGATGCCGAAAAAAGCCTAAGTACTTCTAAAGAGTGCGGATTTACTCCGGTTTTATACACGGGTTACGACAATTTGTTAGATCAGCTCAAATCTCTGGGCATTGAAGTATAGACATATTGTTTTCAGAGTATAATGTTAGCCGTAAAGAGGAGGGTTTTATGGCTAACAGAGGACATAGATTTCTAAAGCAGCTTGCACATGAACAAGCGGGCGAATTGTTAGGGGAGGACACTAACCGTCAGAGACGTATCAGGTCTGCCGAAGGAGTAAGATACGTATTTAGAGATTATGCACCTATCCTTTCTGAATCTGTACAGGTTAAAGAATTGCCGCAGGACACTATTCCAAACACAATAAGTACCAGCGACTCTTGACATACAGGGGCTCAACAGATATAATCTCAATCTGAATCTAAATAAATTTAATAGGAATAATTTAATGCAAAAGTGTGATCTAACAGGTAAGGGAAAGCAGTACGGAAGCAACGTTAGCTTTTCTCAACGACACACCAAGAAAGTCTGGAAGCCAAATCTTCAGAAGAAGACTGTTATTGTTGATGGCAAAAAGGTGCAGATGAAACTTAGCACACAAGCAATCCGTACTCTTAAGAAAAAAGGCCTCCTAGCTTCAGAAGAAACCCCAGTAGCTAAATAATAAACTTTGCGTTTTACCTAAAATAGG
>JAXLZX010000007.1:0-45933 GCA_046350695.1 Saccharimonadales bacterium (SeqCode)
AATTGACTTAGGCGCAAAAGAAAGTCTGCTTCTCGCTGTTGCTATTGCTATGTCACTTGTTCCACAGGGCCTGCCTGCAGCATATGCGACCGTTCTTGCTCAAACTGCCAAAAAAATGGCTAAAGATAAAGCTCTCGTAAAAAAACTATCTTCCGTTGAGACACTCGGCGCAACAAGCATCATCTGTACCGACAAAACCGGCACACTTACTCAAAACCAAATGACTGTTGAACAATTGATGATCGGCAAACAAATATACTTGGTCACTGGGAACGGATATAAAAATATTGGCGATATACGACTCGATAATAAAATACTCAGCAATGAAAAACTAGACGAGATGAAGCTAATATTTGAATGTGGTGTATTTGCCAGTAACGCCAGAATAAGTCCGCCAGATGAAAAGAACAAAACTTGGTATTGTATTGGTGACCCGACGGAAGGCGCATTAATAACTCTTGCGAGCAAGGCTGGAATCAATATCGACGAAATCGAAGCTGCCAATATCGAGAAGAAACAATTCTCTTTTGATTCAAAACGAAAAATGATGAGCTCGGTAAGGCCATATGGAGGTAAAAAAATATATGTTTTTGTTAAAGGAGCTCCGGAATCGATTCTTAAAAATTCCTCTGAAATCTGGGATCATGGTCACGTTCGAAAAATTTCTGATAACGATCGTAAATTAATCCTAGGTCATAATGAAGAGCTGGCAAAAAAAGCTATGCGTAACCTGGCTTTTGCCTACAAAGTTTTAGATAAAGATGAAGATATCGATGAATTAAGTATGGAAAATGCTGAATCCGATTTAATATTCCTTGGTATGGTCTCAATGGTCGACCCAGTGAGAAAAGAGGTACCGAAGGCCATGGCTGCAGCAAGAAAAGCTAATATTAAAGTCTCAATCGTGACGGGTGACTATGCAACTACTGCGCGTGCTGTCGCTATTAAGTCAGGTTTAGTCACGCAAGAAGATGAAATAACAATTATTACAGGCGAAGAGCTAACAAAGCTGTCCGATGAAAAAGTATTGGACAGTATTCTCAATCATAATGTTTTATTCAGCCGGGTCAGCCCTGAAGACAAGCTTAGAATTGTAGGCCTAGTGAAAGATAACGATAACATTGTTGCTGTAACGGGCGATGGCATAAACGATGCACCCGCCCTGAAACGCGCTGATATTGGTGTTGCTATGGGGATTACCGGCACGGACGTAGCAAAACAATCTGCAGAAATTGTTTTACTGGACGACAGTTTTCAAACACTTATTGGCGCGATCCAACAAGGTCGAGTCATATTCCGTAACATAAAGAAGATTACTCTACTTGCTTTTAGTGCCAATACCTCAGAGCTCGTCATTAGTTTACTAAGTCTTCTCGGAGCCGCATTATTTTCAACACCTTTAGCGATAACGATAATGCTGATTTTAGCAGTTGATTTAATCGCCGAGTTATTCCCGATGATTGCTCTTGGTTGGGATAAAGCAGAAGGAAATGTGATGACAGAAAAGCCGAGGAATCCTAAAAAACACATTCTGAATACTGATTCTATTAAAGATTTAGCTTGGGTAGGATTACTGACTGGGTTTCTCACGTTCTCCAACTTCTTATTATTCTTTTATCGTCACGGAATCACACCTTCAAGCGTAGACTATGGCTCAGACATTCATATGCAAGCTACTTCAGTCACTTATGTAACGTTGATGATCTGTCTTATTCTCAACATGCTCCATATTCGAACCGAAAAAGGCATATTCAGTAAATATCAGTTCCATAACCATAAATTATTATTCGCTGTTGGGTTGTCGCTATTTTGTATGGCAAATATTATATACAACCCAGTCATTGCACCATTTTTCCGTGCCGCACCAATCGATGGAACGGATTTGCTTTCAGCTTTAGTAGTCGGAATAATTTTTGCACTTGTTCGCGAAGTAGGGAGAATCAGCAAGCATGACCACCGAGATAAAATTATTGAACTGCACAATTCCACTATAAAGTAGCGTACTATATCAATCCGTTGCTACTTTCAACGTCTCCTTAAGTTAGTGCATACCGCTAAAAGCACACAGTATTGCGTCAGCCGCCTGAAGTCCAGTAGTTTCTTGCGTCGTTCTAATAATTTCGTTTTACTTTTTTAATACAATCTCATCGTTATTGTTTTGAATTTTGTCTATATTTTTATGTTCAGCCAGTTAGTAGCGGATGTGTTAAGCGTGGTGTAAATACGTAATCAAATTAGTCTAACCTGTAATCAAGAACTAGCCTAAAGCGTTTAATCGGTTCTGGTTTGAATATACTTGGCAAACCCTATAAGAAACTCAACACCCTCTTCAGTCCATGTTGATTTTTCTTCTTTACGTAAAGATTCGAGCGCATTTTTAATGTACTCGTCGGCTAACTGCTGAGCATTATTTAATGCTCCGCTCGTGACCAAAATATCTTTTACCCTGATAAATTCAGTAGGCTTAAGACTGGAGTTCCCTAGACTTTGAACAAGAAATTTCTTATCGGCAAATGATGCATTTTCTAATGCATAGACCGATAATATTGTCTTTTTACCTTCTTTTATGTCATCCATTGGACTCTTACCAATAAGATGCTCTTCGCCGAAAACACCAATAATATCATCGGTTATTTGGAAGGCTATGCCAGTATTGATAGCATAATCGGTTATCGCATCCGTAGCATGACAGTCTGCCATCGCTAATACCATACCGACATGCAACGGGTTTAGGAGTGTATAGTAAGCGGTCTTCCATTTTAACACCCTATTCAAATCTTCTTCAGAAACTTCGTCCGAAACTTCATTAAATATATCATTGGTCTGACCATGTACTGTAATAGCCATCGTGCGGTTGAGTATACTAATGACTTTTAGTCTCAAATCTTCATCAATATCTACATTCGCTAAAATCATTTGCGCAGCATGCATGCCGCTAAGTGCCGAGTTAATCGCTATCGACATTCCAAAATGATTTGAATCGCCTGCAAGTTCATTCTCAGAGTGATATTCAGAAAGTTTTTTATGCGCCGACTTTTCACCTCGCCGTATCGGCGAACGGTCTTGAATGTCATCAATTATTAGAATATATGCATGAATCATTTCAATCGCCCTAGCAACCTGAACTATCATTTTCATATTTTTTCCACCGGACATTTCATACCCTAAGATTGTTAAAGCCCCTCTAATCCTTTTGCCGCCACAACTTAGAGTATTAATAAAAATATCTGTTTCAATCTGTGTATTTACTCCATATTGTTGTAGAGTTGAGCGCTTAATTCCATTAGAGTAATCCTCTATATCATCGTCAATTAGCTTTTTGTACTCAGAAAGCTTGTGCTTAAAAAGCAATTCAGGGTTTTTGGGCTTCATGACTATTATCCAGAAATACCTAGTGCAGCTTCGACTTCGTTTTTAAAATTCTCAATACTATCCCCGTTATTATTTATTGTTATATCAGCAATGTCTTTTATTGCCAAAATATTAAATGCTGGGTCGGTTTGTCCATTTTCTGCATCTTCTCTATTGTTAAACTCTTCTCTACTAAGATCACTCTCTTCTGCGCGAGCACGATCTTTCATCCGCTTAAAACGAATATCCGCGTCTGCATCAACAAATACTATTATTCCGCCAGCTTCCTTTATGACTTTAGCTTCTTCCAAGGCCCTAAAGCCACTTACAACTAACCCGTTTGGGAACTTTTCTTTCACTGCCTCGTATCGTTGTAAGGCCAAGAAACTAACCGCTCCATAACCATCTTTGTTTCGTATTTCATTGGCTGTCTTGTACAAAACAGGCCTTTCAATTGACCCATATCTTTTTGTTGCCTCTTCTCTGAAAATATCCCCAGTTGATACGTGAAAATAACCGTATTTACTTACTAGCAAATCAGCAATAGTATCCTTACCACTGGCGTGCGTTCCCGCTAGTCCAAATATTTTCATTTATTGGTCTTGTCCTTTCTTCTACTTCTGAAATAAATTATTGGTAATAAAACGATACAGGCGATGATACTCGGCAAAAAAATAAATAGAACCAACTCTTTCATAAATACTATTTTACCCTACTGCCGCACACTATTATCAAATACGCCCAAAAAATGTTAAATCTCATGAAAAGCACAATCTATACAAAACAGTAGATAACCTAACACGCACTGATTGATACTACTTAAGGCACAAACAATGCTATTGATGTCTTACAATCTCCTGGGCATTCCTAGCAATCTGCCCCAATGCTGAGAATGGATTTTGATGTGTAGCAGTTGTCTCTTTGCCGGTTCCTAACGGGAATTCATCACTTATAACAAATAATCTATCGCCTTCTTTATCAAAGTTACTGTGTCTATCACGCAACGCACGCCTCAATTGGCCCGAGTTTTGCACCCATGCTCCAGCATTAGAAGAAATTAATACCGTTGCAGTGGGACTTATTCCATCCGCAGCCATAGCCATAACTTCATTACCGACACTTGATTCAACGCGAGCAATTTCAACTCTCAAACCAGCAACCTTTAAAACTTCGTTTACTACATCCTGCATATAATCAGATTCTGTCATCCCTTCCTCGACATCTTCACCTTCACTAGTTTTCATTGCCCTGTTTCCTGCAACGAGATACACGTCTCTTACCTTGTTCTTTTCTTCAACAAGTCTATTCGCTCGACGCATCATCCAATTTCTGACACCACCAGTTATCACAGCTACATCAAATATGGTGTCATCTATGCCGTATTCTGGAGTTGCAAATGAGCGAGCTACAGGCGTGAGCAACCCTGACCTTTTAACCCAATCAGTTGCTAAAGATAAACTATCCCCATTTACCCCCAACCTTCGCTGAACTTCACCAATATTTTCCTGCAGCTCTTTTGCTGGGCCTACCACCCCAATTAGTCCACCTAGATTATCTACGCTAGGTTCAACTGTTAAGTCATACTCAAATGCTGTCGCTATTTCCTGAAGTACATTGTCGCCAATGTCATAAACACTATCGCCCAATGTAAAATTACTAAAATTTCTGCTCATACTCATAATTACTCAGTTCTCTCGTAGTCTGCAACCACCGAAAATTCCACAGAAACTCCACGGAGTGCGACTTTATTAACAAAATATCTTAAATATGTTTCGGTTCCACACTCATAATCGACTGAAGAATAGCCAAACTCGTCAGTAAGTCTTTCGGCCTCCCTGTAAGCTTCTCCTTCTGTCGAACATACACTTACTAGTGTTGGTTCCTCCGTATAATCTGTAGCTACATCTGCCCGACTACTAAAGATACCCCAACCATTGGGTAAACATAACTCTAAATATCGAGCAATGTCCTGCCTCTCCGGCAAGGAGCTTACGTGTAACGGATAAACTTCTGCTTGGCCATAACTCATAGACCTACTCCAATTAAATATTACTTATTATATAATAATATTTATTATAATGCATCTTTTCACTATTCTTCCATTATTAAGCAACTGATCGGTCTCCTTAAAAGGAGCGTACAATACATAAATCATAAAAAGAAAAATTAAATTTGTAGCACAATATTACCGGCCAGATAACGGTATGCTGCTATTATCTTATGTAGTCATGAAGTTTTTTGCTGTCTTTATGCTTTCGGAGCTTTGCTAGAGCCTTAGCCTCAATCTGCCTGATTCTCTCGCGAGTTACACTAAATTCTTGACCAACTTCCTCTAGGGTATGGCTCTTGCCGTCCTCTAGCCCAAACCTAAGCTTTAATATCTTTTGCTCACGTTCAGTCAAACTCCCCAACATATCTTTAACATGCTCTTTTAGCAGCTGACCTGTAGCAGATTCTTCTGGAGAGACTGTATCCTCATCTTCAATAAAATCTGCAAGAACAGAATCTTCTTCATCGTCACGAACGGAGGCATCAAGACTAGAAATATCCTGTTTAATTTTCATGATGTGCTCAACTTTATCAACATCAATTTCCATTGCTTTAGCAATTTCTTCATTTGTTGGTTCACGATTAAGTTCTTGGGTGAGTCGACGTTGGGTTCTAAGTAATTTATTTATAGTCTCCACCATGTGTACCGGAATACGAATAGTTCGAGCTTGATCAGCAATTGCACGCGTAATTGCTTGTCGTATCCACCAAGTTGCATAAGTGGAAAATTTAAAACCTTTATCTGGGTCGAACTTCTCAACGGCCCTGAGTAGCCCTGTGTTCCCCTCTTGAATAAGATCGAGTAGGTCGAGGCCGCGACCGACATAACGCTTAGCGATAGATACCACTAAACGCATATTAGCCTCAGCCATCTTGTCTTTCGCGTCTTTATCACCCTTCACAACTCTTTGGGCAAGCTCTAATTCTTCCTCAGAACTAAGAAGTGGAATCTTACCAATTTCACGTAAGTATAGTCGTACGGAGTCATCTGCAATATCATCAAGATAGACAGAATCACTGAGCACAATCTCTTCCTCTTCCTCGTCTTCAATCGTAAAGTCCGTGGTTGGCTCGTCTGCTGCCTTTACCTCTACATTTAGATCAGAGAGCTCAGTATATAGACTATCTAAAATATCTATATTCTCTGGCGTATCAGGAATTTTCTTAAATATGTCTTTTTGACTAATCTTATTATCTTTTTTCGCTTGTTCTAATAGTTCTTCTTTTGCAAGCAAAATGGGATCATCGGCCATTTAATATCTCCTTTGAATTCTTTAATAGCAAGTCAAGTGACTTAACCGTTCCTAGTATTTTTTCTGTTTCCCTTTCATCTGCATCTTCTAGCTGCCTAGAGAGTACGTGTTTTTGATTCTTTACATAATTATCAATGAGACGGACCTGCAAACTTTGTGCTTCATTATGCTGCTCTGCTATATCGAGCGACTGATACAACGTCTCATATTGTAGTGATAACATTTTGACATAATCAGCAATTTTTATCAAATCTTTAAGTTGGTCTGACTTACCCGAAAAGTCTGGATTATCTTTTAAGTAGGTTAAAAGCTCCTTAGGGTCATCACCATCGAGCATATCAATAGTGGTTAAAGCCAAATGTGATCGCAAATCTCGCCTCATCAATGCCAAGCAAAGTAGTTGATTTTGCAACTTGATGAGCTCTAGATTATCCGATATAACGGGTGTAACCTTTGACTTTTTCCTGGGTATTTTAGAAGTATCGACATCCAACTTAGTCAGCAGTGCCTTTTTGCTAACTCCGATCATCTCGGCAATTTTCTCTATGTAATGCTCTCGCTCCACATGATCACTGAGAGAATTCACAGCATTCATAACGATACTACTAAACTGTGCCTTACCTGTAGCTGTTTCCAGGTCAAGCTCTGAGCCGTACAAATCAATTAGCCAATCAACTGCCGGCTTTGGGCTATCTATAGACTTCTGCCAAAGCTTTTCATCTTTTTTTATCAGTTCATCCGGATCTTTGCCTTCAGGAATAGTAATGACCGAGAGTTGTAATTCTGTCTTAACGGCAATTGGTATCGATCTTTCCGCGGCCTGTAATCCAGCTCTATCTTGATCAAAAGCTATGCGCACCTCACTAGAAAACCTCTTAAGAGCTTTAAGCTGATATTCGGTCAAAGCAGTTCCTGCCGTTGCAACCACATTTGTAACGCCAACTTGATGGCTGGCAATTACATCTAAATTACCCTCGACCATAACACCGTATCCACTTTTTCTGATTGCATCCTTGGCTAAATGTAATCCATAAACATGTCGACTCTTGTCATAGAGTAAAGATTGAGGAGTGTTTATATACTTTGGTGAGTTAGGTTCGTCCTGTAATTGTCTTGCTGTAAATCCAATAACTCTACCGCCCTGATCACACAACGGGATCATTAATCGAGCTCGGAACATGTCGCGCATTCCACGCATAAGATTAGTAGCCAAACCCGTGACTTTTAGTTCAGGGTCAGTAACACCCTTATTTCTTAAGTACTTAGTCAAGGCATCTCCAGTGTTTGGCGAGTAACCAATCCTAAATAATAGTGCGGTTTCCTTAGAGAAATTCCTTGTTTTTAGTACATATTCCAGGGCTACTTTATTCCTACTGAACTGCACCTGATAAAATCTTGTAGCCATTTCTAGGATTTCATAGGCACGTTCTTTCTTCTTGGACAAATCCTTATTTCGACTAGTGCTGTATTGGTCTAAGTCTACTCCAGCTTTTCGAGCAAGTAACTCAAGGGCACCTCGAAAATCAAGACCCTCCATCTCCATAACAAAACTAAAAACATTTCCCCCTTTGCCCGAGCTAAAATCATGCCATATTTGTTTTTCGGGGCTAACAATAAAACTAGGTGTTTTTTCTGAAGTAAAAGGGCTAAGACCCTTGAAGTTTCTACCAGCACGTTTAAGCTGAACGTATTCACTAACAACATCTTCAATATTTATCCGGTTTTTTACTTCCTCTACCGCATCCATATCTATAGATTACAGTTTTTAGGTTATAGGGTACAGCATTAGCGTTAGATTACGTGTATAGTTATTCGACAAATTACCTTTGTCTTAGCTGGTCCATGATACTTTCGAGCCACCGAAAAATACGCTCCATACTGGCACCCACAGCCTAAAACCTATATTATATTGCTTATGCAGACAAATAATCCTATGCCGGCACCTCCACCTATAAATCCACAAAATATGTCAGGTGATGATAATCCATACGATTTCATAACAAATCCGGGAGGACAACAGCAGAAAAAATTTAAGTTGTTACCCTCTGGCAACTCTAAAATGAGTAAGATTTTAGTTATTGTTGGTGCCTTGATAATAGCAATCATCTTGTTTGTGATAGTTTCTAGTATTCTAGGAAGCGGTGACAAGGCCCAAAAAGAACAACTAAAAGATGTTGTTTATAAACAAAAGGAATTGATTCGCATTGCTGATATCGGTATTCAAAAATCACGAAGCTCAGAAGCAAAAAATATTGCTATGACCACTAAAATTACATTGACTAGTGAACAAGGCGATTTGCAAGGTGCACTGACAACCCTTGGAGTAAAGTCAGATGCAAAAACTATTGGCGGACCCGATAAAAAAAAGGATCAAATATTAACCACAGCTGAGCAGGCCAATAATTTCGACGCCGTATTTCTTGAGATGATTCGGGCAGATTTAATAAGTTATGCCAAAGCCACCCAAATCGCATATAAAAATAACACTTCCAAAAAAACAAAGTCAGCGCTAGAGGCTCAGTTCAATAATGCCGCTACCCTAGCCGGATTAAACGACCAAGAAAAAGCACAGTAGGCAAGTTGAATTTCAATCTATGTCGGGCTTCGATGAGTCAATGCCTGTAACCAGGTTGTAGCTATGCAATATAAGCCCCTGGACTTCCTCCCAGTTTAGCTGGCCGCTCAAAACGATTGTGTTCCAATGCTTCTTGTTTAGATGATAACCTTCCATAACAGTTTCATATTTCTCTCTGAGAACCTTAGACAACAGAGGATCACATTTCAGACTAATATTCACTGGCGTCTTTTTTTCGGAAATCAAAGCAAACATTTTGTCACCGACTTTATAAACAGCGACATCTTCACCAAACGGATAGTCCAACCAAGCATTGGGCATGCTCAAAACATATTCTTCTACTGTTTTATGATCCATTCTTTAACTTCTCTAAATAATGCTGCAGTTCGGCAATTGATGCTTGTATATCGTCAAAAGCACGATGTACATCATTCTTTTTATACTCATAGCCATATTTACCCTGCATAATAATCTTAAGTGTCGTCACATCTAACATCCTATAATGCAATAGCTCATCGACTTCCGGCCACCACTTACTAATAAAAACTCTATCGTTATGAATAGAGTTTCCGGCAAGAATAGCTGGCTCGTCACCAAACTGGGCTTTAATAAAACCAACCATTTCATGCTTTACCTGTTCTTCCAGCCTGCCCTCAGATTGAATTTTGTCTAATAACCCGCTCTGTTTATGTTGATTAAAGGCCCATTCGTTAGATTTAGCAATTACCTCATCCGGATGCTTAATCAGAGCTTCGTATGAAGCTAATGTTTTAAAATCAAAATCTGTCACTTCGGCAGCGATTTCAATAATGACATGTTCATTCGGATCAAGTCCAGTCATCTCTAAATCTACCCAAAGTAGTTTAGTTGGAATAGTCCCCTTCTCACTCATTGTCACTAGTATACCCTAGTTTGTATACTATGGTCATGAGTAAAAAAATGTTGATAGGTGTACTGGTCGTATGTTTGGCTATTATTGGTGTTTTTGTATTGAACCTCAATGATAAGGTTTCAGCACCCAAAGAGACAACTAAGACAGTTGGGAGCTTTGACAAGTCGAAGTACTCCACTAGTCAACCCGGCAGCATTTGGTGGATAGTTAACAAGACTCGGCAACTTCCAGAAGGCTATATACCACCCGATTTAATTATTCCTGATGTTAGACTTCAGTTTGAGCCAACAGCTAACTATATGCAATTTTCCAAACAGGCAGAACCCGAATTAACAGAAATGTTTAACGCTGCAAAAAGAGATAATGTGGAATTAATTTTTGGTAGCGGCTATCGTTCCTACGACTTGCAAAAGCAACTTTATGACGACTATGTTGCAAAAGACGGACAGGCCGAAGCAGATAGATACAGCGCACGACCCGGTACTAGCGAGCATCAAACTGGGTTATCATTTGATGCTTTTGGAGAAAAAGTCGAATGTAATCTAGAGATTTGTTATGCCGATACTGCTGAGGGTAAATGGATAAAAGATAATTCATATAAATACGGGTTTATTATCAGATATCCCAGTGGAAAAGAGTCGGTCACTGGCTACCAGTACGAGCCTTGGCACTTACGATATGTCGGCAAAGAGCTAGCTGTCGAGTTGCAAAAAACCGGTCAAACAATGGAAGAATTCTTTGGGCTAAATTAAACCCACAAAAATAGGCTAAGTCGCATTTCGACGACCACTTTCACTGGTCTGTTCGAGATACTTTTCCCTACAGTAGCAAAAGTATCCAAAAGGTACCGCACCAGGCAATAAAACGTCATGGTCTTTCGCTTGTTTTAAAGCTAGCCAAAACATCGCAAGCGGTCTGATTTTATTACTTAGGATGAAATCAGACTAAGGTTTTGGCGGATCCGCTTTAAAACTAAACTCTATCCTTCAGTTTTATTGATGGTGAGATGGATTATAGGAACTTCCAGATTCTGTATGAATCGCAATAACAACCTACTCAGGTGGTCTTAGGGGTGGAAAAATCACATGTTTTACTTTATACGCTTGCTTATTATTAAAATAAGCTGAAGTTTACAAAATTACCTAGATTTGAAATACTATTTCTATGCTTAATTTTGATGGTCGAATTGATGGAAAAACTTATTACATCAGGGTTTTCTCAAGCATATTATTAATTGTAGCGTTATCTATTTTGATAATGGATACAGAATCTTTGATTATTGGGACTTTGTATATTACTGCCTTAATTACATGGCTAATTTTCTTTTTAGCACAAATAAAACAACGCGCAAACGACATAGGAAAAGCACCCATGTTAGTTACTCTGGTTAGTTTTTGGACTCCGGCATGGTTGTTCTTAGGTATTTTTAATGGTGAGAAAAATAAAAACCGTTTCGGGTCACCCCCTAAAACCACCTGAGTAGATGTTGTTCAAGTTAGGCGTGCTTGGTCGCGAGGACTGTTTGACGAATATATGTGCCAGTGGTACATATATGAGGAGTTCCGCAGCGAGCCTAACTTTAACAATCAGATATATCAAGTGTTTTAGCTGGGTGTAGCTTTTTCGACATATTTTTGCAACTGTTGACAAAAGTATGTCGAAAGTAGTCCGAAGGAATACGTAGAATATTGTATTTAATAACGTGCGAGTACATCTAATAAAACAGGGTTATTGCCAAGTGCAGCCGGAGTATCCTGAGATACCTCGCGTGAAGCGCCCTGTTTTATTAGAAGTACGAGCTAAAATTCGTCGGACTTTATGACTGTTACTTTTGTAAACTGATTGAGTAGCTTATTTACCCTAGCTGTCTGAACCTCAACTGTAGTATCAATATAAGACTTAGTCATTGGCTCAGCCGCCTTATCAAGAGGATACATTGATACATTATTCCTTGCTAGAAGGTCATTGGCTGTCTTTTGTGCTGGAGTCCATTCGTAGTGCATATAAACTGGCATAAACTTTGGTTCTGTAAGTTTCTTAGTCGATGTATCTATGTCCATAACAGCAAAACCGCCAATCAGCGCCTCAGTTTGCAACTGAGTATTTAGAAAGTTCCCCAATGAATACCACACTAAAGTGCTGTTGCCATTTTTACCTTTAAGGCTTTTGACTGGCTCAAGTACATGCGGGCCATGCCCTACGACCACATCTGCGCCGGCATCGGCAATCTCCTGGGCAATCTTATCTTGCGTTGCATCAATCCCCGACGAGTACTCAGTGCCCCAGTTCATGTTCACAATTACCACATCTGCACCTTTTTTTACTTCCGCAACCTGCGTAGAGGCTTTGCCAGCATCATACATATTGATAGCAAAGCCATTTGTTACCGGTTTATCTGATGCGGTTGAGTAAGATAATATAGCGAATTTAACACCTTCTTTTTCAAATGTCCTGACCTTTGCTTGTTCCTCTGTATTTCGGTTTGCACCAACTACTGCCAATACGCCTTCTTGGTTATCCCAAGCGGCAACGGTTGCATCAACAGCGCCTTGACCCTTGTCATTTATTTGATTCGACCCAAGGTTTATGACATTACAACCAACCCCTCCAATTGCTCTTGCCCATTCAGCAGGGGCATTAAAATCAGGGTGGCCGCTGTAGCCAAAATTCTCTCCCCCTGAAGGTGTAGATTGATTACATATTTTGATATCCGATTTATCAAAGAAGGGCTTCATATTTGCCAACATCGGGCTAAAGTCATAGCCAGTTGCTGTTTTACCATTTTTCAAAATTGTGTCGTGGGCCATCATATCACCAGTTGCAACAAGTCTAATAGTTTTCTTTGATGTTGTTGGAGCCTCCTCAGGCTGCTCCGGGCTAGCGATTACTGGGATTTTATTATCAACTTGCTGGCTATTACTTTTCTTGTTTTTCCAGAATAAAAATCCGCCTACTGCTCCCGCGACAAGGATTAAGCCTAATAAAATGAAGAAGAATATTTTACCTTTTGGCCTGGTTTTGCGTTCGCGTTTTTGATCATCGTATTGTTCGTGATACTCATCCTCATAATAATCATCGTGGTATTGGGCATCGTCATATTCTACATATGTATATCTGTCATATCCGTGCCGATCTTGATTATTGCTGTATTCATTTTGAGCTGGTATATCCTCTTGTTTTGGTTTCTGCACATCTTGACGATCAGCAGCAGGCATCGGGCCTAAGTAATCCCGCCTTGCTCTTGATCGAAACCGGTTCCTAACATCATCACTATCCATTTCCTAATAAAATTATATCGTGTTTATGTTTATTTTTCATCAGAATTAAATGCCAGACAAACAGAGTTTATGCAATAATGCTTGCCATTAGGAGAAAGCTCATCATCGAATAAATGACCTAGATGTCCTCCACACTTTGCACAAACTACTTCAGTACGTTTCTTCCCTAGACTATCATCATCCCGGAACCTAACCGCACCACTATTGATAACTTCTTGGAAACTTGGCCAACCGATTAATCCTGGAGTCTTTGATTCATACTGAGATTCAGTATCGAATAACTCATTACCGCAGGCTACGCACGCATATTTACCAGATCTTTTATTCTGTAAAAACTCACCACTGAAAGGCGCTTCGGTACCTTTTTGTCTGAGAACCCGGAATTGCTCTGGTGTTAGTTTTTTTCTCCATTCCTTGTCGTTCATTACTTCGTAAACTTGTTCAAAAAATCTTCGGCTCTATAACCAATTATGCGCCTCTTATTTGTATCAAGTTTTTTGTAATGCTCTACGACAAGCTTCATTTGAGAATTGCCTTGAAACTTAGAATGGTTTTTATCAATAAATCGCCAGAGTAACCCATCCCAAACATCACACCAGTCGCCCTTTTTATAGTTACTTACATCTAAAATAAAATCGCTACCACTTATATGGGGCTTAATGGATTTAGTGCCTATCTCGATCATCTGGCATATATTGTAGACGTTCGGTAACATTACCCAATCATATGAATCAATGAATAGTTCACTAAACCACTTGTAAACGTCTTTCGGATCTATCTCGCTCAACAACATCAAGTTACCAGCTATCATAAGCCTCTCGGCATGGTGAACATAACCGTGGTCATTAATTCGTTTAATCATATTGTCGAAGGGAGGTATCCCGAGTGTTCCGTCTCTCCAATGATTTGTCAGCTTACGTTTATGCCCAAATGTATTAGCGGTTCGCATCGGAACATGTTTAGTCAAATATTGTCCGCGAGTATATTCACGCCATCCCAAAATCTGTCGGATGAAAGTCTCCAGATTCGCAAGTTTAACTGGCCTTTTTTTATGTCTCTCAATCGCGGCACTCACAACCTGCCTGGAGCTTAATAAGCCTATATTTAGACTTGAAGAAAGTGCACTGTGATACATCCAGACCGCCTGTGAATCAATAGATTCATCGAAATCGGCAAAACTCTCCAATCTGTTACTTAAAAAATCGTCTAACCATATGGTGGCTTCTTCGTGACTGGTCGGCCATATAAAATCTGTTCCACCTGGATTATCCGGGAAATGTTCTTTTACATACTTTATCGCTTCGTCGACATACTTGTTGCTGCCAAATACCCCAAAACTTGGTAAGACTGCTTCATGGGGCAGCCTTACTTTCCGCTCGTTAAATATCCACTTGCCTCCTTCGGGCTTATAATCTTCATCAATCAAAATATTAAATCTCTCTCTTTGCCACTGATAAAACTCATCAAATTCGTATCTGTGTTTTGAGTAAAAGTATTGCTGCAACTCAGTATTATTCAAATAAAAATTAGGATTTGTCAGAAATTCAAACGATGCAATAGAACTATCAGCCCTGCGCGCCTCTAGTAGTCGCTTAGTTATAACATCATCAACAGGATCAAATATAAAAAGCCTATCGAATTTTCTAGCCCGCTCAAAAATATCTTGAGTTGTAAATAGACCATCTAAGGCAACATAGTCAACATTTACATTTGCTGGCCATAAAACTTCTTCAATATATCTCTGTATACTCGCACGATGCAGGATGATCTTTTGTTTATGAATTCTCTGCGGAAACTCTCTATCTATTCCAAAAAACAAAGGATCTTCAACAATAATTACCGTGTCTACTTCAGGTAGTTGTTTCAGTGGAAATAACTGGTTGGGATATAAAATTAACGCTGATTTCATAAATCCTTATGTTTAATTAAACCTCAAATATAAGCATCCATCAAACCCGTTTTTTACAAGGGCCTATGTCTACATCCAGCTGAAACCAGAATTTAATTGCCTGGCTTTAAAGCTAAGTAACACTTTCTCTGTTCCTCTGGTAGTCTTTCAATTGCATACCTTAATGTTGTTCGGGGCATTCTCTGAACATACTTATCTAGAAAACTCAACAGGAGCTCCTTGTCCTTTTTACCCACTTCGCGCAAACACCAGCCGACGGCCTTATGAATAAGATCATGCTTATCAAGCAAAAGTTGTTCAGATAGCTTCAGTGTATCCTTATACTTGCCTTGGCGAATAAAAAATAGTGTCGAGATTATTGAGATTCTTCTTTCCCATAAATTCTCAGATTCAACCAATTCATAAAGTACACTTTTATTTCGATCAACCAGCCAATCGCCCAAAATATATGGCGCACTACTATCGACTAGATCCCAATTATTCACATACTTAGCATTTTCTAGATATTTTCCTACTATTAAACGTTTGTCTACATCGTTACCCTTTTGATATTTCAGCACCATTACAAATAACGATGTTAGTCTCTCTTCATGCCACGGACTCCTTAAGCACCTAAGCACCTCCTCTATACTAAGGTCACTAAATAAATCTTTAGCTACGCTCCTCTGATTTGGAACATTAACACCAATGAATTTATCACCTTCACCATATTCACCTGGACCAGTTTTAAAAAACCAAGCGTTGACTTTTGCCTTTTCTGGTCTGCTAACTAACTTTAATCGTTCAAAAATCTGACTAGCCATCACATTTTGTATGGAGCATTTATACCAAGTAGTTCGAGGCCATCCTTCAATCTACCAGCATATAACTCAACAAGCTTTAATCTAATGTCTTGTCTTTCATCACTAATCACACGATTATGTTCATAAAAACGATTAAAATTCTGAGCTAGCTCATATAGATATGTGCAAATAAGATGTGGCGATAGGTCCTCTCTAACTTTTGTTATAATTTCAGGATACTCCCCTATTTTTCTGATTAAGCTTCTTTCGTCAGACCCAAACTCTACATGCTGCAGGTCCACCCCAGATTTATCAGCCTTGGCCAGAATACTCCTGGCTCGAGCATGCGCATACTGTAGATACGGTCCAGAGTTACCTTCTAGTGTAATTGACTCATCTGGATCATAAATAATATCGCCGCCAATTCTGCTCTTTAAGAACGCATATTTAACTGCAGCTAAAACTGAGTCCTCGTTCGGCCTAATGTCACTGGACTGACCTGCAGCCCTGGCTGCGTCCAAAACATCAATCGCACTTAGCACATTGCCTTTTCTGGAGCTCATCTTCACTCCACCTGCCAGCTTGACCACGCCATGAGTAATATGAATAGTCCTTTGAGCGGGCTGGAGATTGAACTGCTCAATGCTCTTTAGTACCACTTTCATGTACTGTTCTTGCTCGTTTGCCGTAATCACAATTGAATTATCGAACTTGTAGTCATCCCATTTCGTTTGAACTAAACCAACCTCTTTAGCTTCATAAGTAGGTAAACCTTCCGAATTAATGAACACTCTATTATGTAAGCCAAACTTTTCTCCGTTAAATATAACAGCTCCGTCACTATCCTCGTAAATACCCTTTTCTTTGTGTAGCCTCACGGTTTCGATACCCTTATCTACAACTTCACTTTCTGGGATAAACCGATCAAACGAGTGAACTTTTAACTGTTCGTAAAGTTGTGAGAAGTAATCATAACTCCACTTTCGACATACCCAATAGATTTTTGCAAAATTAGATGCTTTATCATTTGAACTATGAATTTCATAAACTCGTCTGTTCACAGCTATAATTTCAGCTTTTGCAGCTTCATCTTCTTCATATGCTGCGTTCCCTTCTATATACCTTGCGCCCATCCATGAAGGTCTATCGGGTACAGCAATCTCATCTAATTTTTCCGGGTTTTCACCACTCAAATGTTTCACAATCGCCCACATACTCTTCCCAACATGCAACCCGACATCACCACCATAGTTCAGTCTAGTAGTTTGTGCGCTACTATTTTCTATAATCCTAGCTATGACATCGCCTACAATTGTCGTATAGAGGTGTCCTGCATGTAGCGGCTTAAATGGATTTGGGTCAGAATACTCCACAAGAACTACTTTATCTTTCAATATTGGGCTAGGTTCTTGCTCTACTAATCCAACGAGTGACTTATCGGTCAGTCTAATATTTATAAATCCAGGCCCAGCGATAGATACTTCGCTTACAGACTTAGTTAATTCCTGTTCAATACTTGTAGCCAACATTTGCGCCAAATCACGAGGATTACTTTTAATTTTATTTGCGATTTTCATTGCGATATTAGTTGAAAAATCTCCAAACTGTTCGTCTGGGCGTGTTAACTCAACGGTCTCCTGAGAGCCAAAACTAGATTCAACAATGTCTTGAATAGACCTTTTTAGATTCTCCATAACAGATGTAAGTATATCAGAGCTTATCTGTAATTTAATAAACTTTATTCTCTATTTTAGTCAGAGCCTGAATAAAGCTTTTAATTACTTCGGCAAAGTGTGGATTATCCCGAACAATCGACTCAAACAAGTTCCAACTATCTCTGCCTTGGATTCTTTTCATGTCTAATAAATCATCGTAGGCTCTTGTCCTTAATTTGGTGTCCGGGATACTGATGCTATCGACGGCACGACCAATCAGTTGAGTCAGGCCAAGAACATACACCAATTCTTTGTCGTGCTCATCCGGGGTGCACTCGACTAGTTCCAATTGGAGTTTCTGCGTAAGAAATAATTTGATGGCCTCGTATCTGCTATTTTCGATACGAACGGGGTAAATCATCATTTGCAACCCTTTTACGCCATTTGCTCCACTAAAAGGACCAAACATGGGATGCGTTGCCAAAATATTACAAGTTTCGGGTAATACCTTTTGTAGTACTTGGACAGGTTTTACCTTAACAGAACAAACGTCCACAACTAGCGCATCTGGGTTAATCAGTCTCTTATTTTCAACGAAAAATTCCTCGATAAACTGAGAAGGTATTGCAGGGATGATAATACTTTGCTTTAACACATTTTCTTTGCTCACAACCCTGAAATCATCTTCATCACCTACATCTTTTCTAGATGAAATTACAATATCAAAGTAGGGTGCAAGTTCGCGTGCAATTAGCCTGGAAAAATCGCTTAGCCCAATTATCCCAATTTTCTGCTTCAATTTTTACGATCTCTTACTAGTTGCCATAACGCTAAATACATTCCGCCAGTTAATATAAAAAATGATAGTGTTGTAACAGACGCTCTGGATTGTGCCGCCTGATTAACGACCTGTTCACTCACATCAAAGGCTATACTTGTTGGATGCAAAAATAAATCCCAGCTATTCCATCGCAAAACTCTACCCAAGTAAATAGCAAACCCGCAAAGTAAAAACACAAACCCTATAAAGTAATGCGCAGTTTGAACCCCAAGACGCTTAATTAATGCAGTGTGAACAAAATACACGCTTAGATACCCACTTATGAAACCGTTCATAATAAATGACATAAACAAAACTGCATCATACAGCACACTTACTTCAGCAGTTATTTGGAGATGGATTAAGTCGCTGACCAGATAGAAACTATTTGGTAAAAACCCGAGCCATAAAATTATCAACAATATATTTACTGTGTCTTTTAGGCGAGTTGTCTTAAGGCGCAACGTAAGTGTCAAGGCAAAAACCAATGGCAACCAAGCCAGTAACAAATTCCAGAGCAAGAACCAATACCTAAAGCCACCTGAGTCAATCACCCTAAGAATAAATAACAAAATACTTACACCGTTA
This sequence comes from Saccharimonadales bacterium (SeqCode), assembly GCA_046350695.1. Lineage (GTDB taxonomy): Bacteria > Patescibacteriota > Saccharimonadia > Saccharimonadales > JACQNP01 > JAGQNP01. The sequence continues at coordinate 19,153 of JAXLZX010000007.1, forward strand.
GCAATAAGCAGGGAGTTTATTAGCCCACCATAGTTATCTAAAATACTATCTTTTGACTTCTTACTCATTGTAAAACTCAACCAATACCAATAGTATACCTAAATATAAGAATCCATGTGGTATTAATTTTCTAGGATACAGCCAAGCAATTTTTGAACGAAAAGTCAGAAGTGCGGGGGTACATAGCCATGACTTATGGTAACGAGCAGTTGTAACTTTGCAACCAAAAATGATTGATTTTAGGTCAGAAAACTTAATTCTACATGGGGTTCTAGTATAATGGTGCATATGGATTCAGTTATTGAACCTGTACGTGATGCAGTACGGTCCGTGATGAGTAGGTTTGCAAAGGACCTAGATAAGTTATCGGGCGGCAAAATCACTCCGAACATGATTACCATAACTGGCTTAGTCATGCACGTTCCGATCGCTTGGTTAATAGCGACTGGCCAGCTCACACTTGCAGCAATTCTACTTATATTTTTCGGGCTATTTGATACCCTGGATGGAGCGCTGGCAAAATATAAAAATATAGAATCTAAGATTGGGATGTTTCTGGATTCAGTGACCGATAGAATCAAGGAAGTGATTATTTACATCGGTATTTCTTATTATTTTGTCTCATTAAGCGAACCCATCTATGCTGTCTGGGCAATAGCAGCATGTGGTGCCGCCGTAACTGTCAGCTACATAAACGCCTGGGGTGAAGTAGCTACTAGTGACATAAAGTCTAAGAATCATAAGCAGAACAAAACTTTTAGAAGTGGTCTTATGACGTTTGATGTGCGGATATTTGTTCTGGTTATAGCGCTACTTACGTCAAATTTAGAAATTGGTGTAGTAATAGTCGCAATCCTAACGTGGTTAACTGCTTTCCAACGAATAAATAATGTTACGAACCATTTGAAGTAAATGAATTACAAAGTTGATCTTCATACCCACTCTACAGCCTCACATGATGGAGGTGTCAGTAAAGACGGCTATCGCAAGGCCATAGAAACGGGAACCCTAGATTACATTGCAATAACAGACCACAACACCATAGACTTCGCCAAAGACCTACAGTCCACACTAGGAGATCACATAATTGTAGGTGAGGAAATAATGACGACTGTCGGTGAAATTGTTGGTCTGTACTTAAATGAAACCATCCCGAGCGGACTATCACCAGAACAAACTATCTCAGAAATACGAAAACAAAACGGAATAGTTTATATTCCACACCCTTTTGAAACAATCAGAAAAGGGCTACACCCTCAGGTGCTAGATGAAATCGTGGCAGAGATTGATATTATAGAGGTCTGTAACGGTCGGGCGTTCGCACAAGACCGTTCTAAGCAAACTGTTGTTTGGGCAAAAATTAACCAAAAACCCGGCGCCGCTAGCAGCGATGCTCATGGATTTCATGGACTAGGAAAAACATACTCGCTCGTAACTGAAGTCCCAAATCGTGACAACCTGGTCAGTCTAATTTCTGGCTGCATTCCTAACGCTGAGCGGCCCAAATTTCGAGCTATTTTATATCCAAAATATAATAAAATAAAGAAGAAGATTAGCAAAACATGATTAGCGATATTATGTTTGCATTATGGTTCTTCTTGCCCGCAGGTGTGGCTAACGCTAGCCCGGTAATTGCTAAACAAATCCCCGTATTAAACAGATGTAAAACACCCATGGATTTTGGCAAAAGCTACAAAGGTACCAGGATATTTGGCGACAACAAAACTTGGCGAGGACTACTGATTGGGGTGCTGTCTGGCGGTGTAACTGGAATGATAATCTACTTGTGTTACCCCGAGTCTATAAACTACGTTAGCGTTTCAATCTTCCCTGACATATTAGACATGTTCACTGTCGGAGCAGCTTTGGGCGCTGGCGCTTTAATCGGTGACGCAATAGAAAGCTTTTTCAAGAGAAGATCAAATGTAAAACCCGGTGAAAGCTGGTTTCCTTTCGATCAAATCGACTACATTGTCGGAGGGCTGATTTTTGCAACTCCGTTCGTAATCTTATCTTTTAAGGCCAATTTATTAATTTTATTTACCTGGTTTTTCGCACATTTATTATTCAGCTATATAGGTTTTGTACTTAAACTCAAAGAAAAACCAATTTAGATTCTCTTATATATCTATTTGGTCAAATTGTGACACGCATTACTTATTTATGTGCAAGAATAAAAGCCTCGTGAGCTAGCGCCTCACCAATAAACTTTTCATCGAATTTATTGAACATAGTCCAAGTTTGAGAAGGCATTTGTGCTAATGCTTGTAGTTTGATCGATTTCAAGTTGTCGTCAAGTTCAAGCAACAGGTCACAATCTTCTTCTGGCAATACCACGGGTTCATCTATGTTGAAAAAAATATTAAGCTCCTCATCCATATACATTATATGAGATTGATACTGTTCTGCTGTGTGAACAGCATGATAAATTTGTGGTGTGCGTCCAGACATTCCAACCGCCTCATCAACCCAGCCAGAAACAGAGCAATGATCTATATGCCCTGTCATACCATCCCTGCCAAACGTCAGAATAGTATCCGGCTGATATTTTTCAATCAGGTCCGCTAATTTAGCAATGCCCTTGCTGTCTTTTTTTTCGCAACATCCGTCCTTGAAACCCAGCCAGAAATGCTTTTCTACGCCCAGTACCTCAAGAGCAGCTTTGAGTTCCTTGGCCCGTATTTTACCTAGCTCTTTTGCTGGCCACTTATCCGGATCTTGCAACCCAGCCTCACCTTTCGTCGCCGTCACACAGATTACTTCTTGCCTATTACCGACTGCCACGTGCATGATGCCGGCGGAAGTAAATGTCTCATCATCCGGATGAGCCCATACAGATAAAATAGTGCCTAAACTTTTTATCCGCTTAAGGCTTCCGGAGTTAATCACGACTACTCCTTAAGGGCTTCTTTAAGCTTGGAGATTATTTCAACAGGTGTAGGGTTTATTCCGTTTAACAGCGCGAGATATAGACTTACGAAATCGCCGAGTACTATAGTCCAAAGCAAAGCTTTTAGCTCCGAGTCAGCATCAACATTCACCACACACGGCGCTGGTCGTTTACCCGAAAGTAGTCTGTTAGTGATTTCGAATCGCTTTTTGACCCGCTCATTGTCTAGATTGCAGTACAGATCCACAACGGCGTAAGGTTTGTCAGTAGGATGACTAGTCCAGCCCAGAATTTCGTTATGATTAAATTCTGGATATTGATTACACCAGGCAACATTTTTGGAGTTTTCGTTAAAGTTGATTTTCCATTTATAGCCGGCTGGTGCTAGAAAAGGCCCAGAATAGATTACTATAGAACGACCAACCAATTCGTGGGCTATTTGTTTAGCTAAATTTTCAGATAAAGGCCTATCAACGGTCCACGCCTTAGATTGTTCTGCTAGCCAGTCAGCCGTATATCTAAGTTCTTCTACACTCCCCGACTCAATTAATTGTAGCTGTTCGAACATTTGAATTAGAGCTGCAAAGTTGTAAAACACCGCCATTCTAGGTTGAAAGCCTTCCGGTATCCTGAATAATGGATAGTTCTTTTCCTCGGCAATTTTAACCAGCTCGCCACCGGCAGCAATAACAATAATTGGACATTGACGCTCTTCAGCTTGGCGTAAAGCCTCTAATGTCTCCTCTGTATTACCAGAATAGCTAGAAGCAACAAATAATGTCCTCTCACCAACATACTTTGGTAAGTCATAGTTTTTAACAATCTGTAGTGGCAATCTTAGTTTTGGCCAACTACTAAGCATTGCAGCTGCCAAAGCAGATCCGCCCATTCCGCCAATAACAACATTTAATAGCTGATCATTGGGCTCCAGACTTACTCCGAAGTCGTATTTTAGTTGTTCGGCTTGTTTACCTGCAACACCTAAAGAATCTTGCGCATCACGGTCATGAATAAGTTTCAAATCATCTAACATCTTTACCCTCTTTCCAATGCTAATTTTATCATCATTGGAACTTCTGGAATCGAATAATCGTATTTATTTAGGTCTTCCATATCTACCCATTCGACCAATTCCACGTCATCCATACCCTTAACTTGAATACCATCACTGACTGTGGCTGTAAATTCAGCTATCACATTATGAAAGATTTCTTCACCCCAAGGATAAAAAGCCTTGTAGCTACTAACATACCGTAAATCTTGCAGCCGTTCTACGTCTATTCCAATTTCCTCTTTTACCTCGCGTACTATTGCTTCCTCCAGGGTTTCACCCTTGTCAACAAATCCGCCTGGTAGATCAAACTTACCCTTATAGGGCTCAACCGCCCTCTTCGAAAGTAATACTTGTCCTGAGTCATTAAACAATACAATCTCTACACAAGGCTTGGGGTTGTCATAATAACTCTGCCCGCAACTACCACACATATAGACATAATCATCCTTAGTGTATACCCCTCCACCACAAAGGTAGCAGTATTTCCTTTTCATTAGCCTATCGTACCAAATTTTGGTACCTAAACTAAGCTAATTGTGCTATAGTGCTTATGATAATAATTAAAACTAATAGGGGGTGGCATGTTCGACCAGAACGATCAACAATCTCAATCATCAGTACAACCGCAAGACAGTAATCCATACGCCACGCCGCCAGACAATCTGTCTGGCGCTCCGACTACTTCCAATAGTCTCGGCTTTGATCCGTCGGTTTTGAATACACCAACTACAACCACAAACGACTCTCCGTCAGATCCTGGTCTCAATGATGGCATAGCTACTGGCTCAGTTGTTTCTCCCACGACTTCTTCCTCAAGTGATGACAACAATGATTTACTGAATATTAAACAAAACGCACTGAAGGAATTGAATCCACTGGTTCAGCACCTGGAACAAACACCAGAAGAAAAATTCAAAACCACTATGATGATGATTCAAGCATCCGATGACCAATCATTAGTCAAAACAGCCTATGAAGAAGCTCAAAAAATTACTGACGACAAGTCCCGGGCTCAAGCACTATTAGACGTAATTAATGAAATTAATTACTTTACTCAACAAAAAGACTAATTAATCTCTCTTTTCTAGTGTTGTTTTGCTAACCATTTTTTGTGGACAATGAAACCTAGTACAGACGTAACAACGAATACTGCGAGCATGTTTTCTGTAGGGCCTGTATTTGGCTGCGAGTTTGCAGACGGCACTGCAGTACTAGTACTGCTTGTTTGAGGTGAATTACTACCCTGAGCTGAAGAGCCCTGAGTTTCCCCTCCTTGAGCGCTGCCATCTTGTTGAGTCTGGTTTTTGGCGCCAGTTTGACCCTCTTGTGTAGCACTTGCGTCTGAATTATCAGGCACATTTCCGTCTATTGTCGGTGAATTTTCTGTACCTTCTCCTGTTTTGGTTGTAGATTCTGTACCTGAAGAGTTATCACCAAAAGTATGTCTCCAAACCCATCTTCCAGCAAAAAATAACGCCAAAATTATCAATAAAGTAACTACAAAGGTAACCACAGCCAATAACCACGCCATCGGCTTGTTACTCTGTTGATTCGAGTAATATGGATCGCTTGATACCTGATTATTTTTTCGCCTAAATAGTGCCATATGTTCTCCTAATCCACCCGTATTTGTAAAACTATACTACAATTTAAACTTTTTTGCAACTTATCAGATAGACTTTTTGTTTGGCTCCATTGATTCCTATGGCTTCCCAGCCCTCCAAAGACCTTCAAATACTGCCCTCAGCGTGTTTGCAATAGCATCATTAGTAATGATGGTGTTAATTAGCTCTGGTTCATACGCAGTGAATACACATTTATTACCATAAATAACCATTTCTCCTGGATATGGTTTGCCGTCCCAATATCTAACTTCGTACCTTTGTTTTTTGTATAGTTCTTTATCGATATTGGCTCGTTCAACCTCTGTAAACAAGGCGCGTGTTTTTACTCCCTGCATGGCTCGTTTAGCAATGCCCTTCTTCAGTGTCTCCCATGCCTCACCTCTGATAGACCCACCTGGAATTAACAGAGCCTCTTCCTGACTCTTAGCCATATCATCTAACATAATCTCAAGCCCCTTTAGCCCCTCAAAATATACAACACCAGGTTTAAGTTTGTTCAGATTATAAAGTGATTTTAGTTCTGGCAAAGTTTTGTTCAAAGCCTGCTGCGTTTTCCTTAGGTCTTGTTGCTTTGCTAGCAAATTCTTCTGCAAATTTGATGGGTCGGCCGCTTCATAGCGCCTGACTGCTTTTGTTTCATCTAAAACTACTAAGCTAGCCCTATCTAGCTTTTCTAAAATCATGTAAGAATTAGTACGAGATTCTCCAGATTCTCTGGCCAATTGTGTTGCCGTAAGACTGCCTTTTGCTAATAGAATACTGTAGGCTTTTGCTTCTTTTTGGCTTAAGCCAAATCTGGTAAATAGTTCATCCATAGTTATTAGATTAATCGTATAATATATTCTGTCAATATTTTTTTGACATTTTATCATCTGTTAGAAAACACTATGTTACGCTGCTGTTTACATTTTTGTAATTTTGTTGTATTATTAACTGGCAAATTATGAGGAGGATAATATGTCCAATAGTTTAGTAGAGCTAGAACCACAACCTACGACCGATGTCGAAATACGACGTGATCCTGAAGCCCTAGCAGCCCCTGAAGACATTAAGTTAGTATATCAAGCACTGAATATTGTAATCGACGGCGTGTCTGATGAATTTGTTTGGACAACTACAGCTTCGTGTGGCATAGGTGATTCTGCACAACAGGTTAAAAATATTCGGCTAATGTCCCAGCCAGCACATATAGACCAAAATGGACGAAAAATGGGCGAATCATTTACTTGGATCAGCTTTTTCGATGATGAAGCTGGTCGGAGGCAAATAATGGTTACCGAGGATCAGGGGTCTGCTAACCCGTGGGGTGACGTCTTAAATAATGCCGGAGTAATCGTCAAAAAGATTAGACGCAATGATACTGCATTCCTGCCAGATGGCACAGCGACTGTAAGGAGAAGCGACTTTACTTTCGGTCCTGCTCAGCTTGAAAAAGAACAGAATGAAGCACAAGTTAATAATCCATTTGCACCAATCACCAATGCTCAGATAGATAGAATTGGAGAGATTCTAGCTAATGGCTCGATTCATTCGCATGATGGCAATAATAGACTCCCGCCTTTTAACCAACTACAAACCATTCCAGTTGCAAATATTCTACTACAGGAATAATAGGCCATGATAACCCCGGAACAATCGCTAGGAACGATCGAACAGGCAGGTGTCACCAGGAACCCCTGGAAAGCCATAGCTCTGCCAGGGCTTGCACAAGAATTCGTACCACCTACCCCAGTTGTTGAAAAACAAACTACTAAAGAATCATTTGTCGAACAGGTTGAGTTTACGGTTAGTTTTGATAAAGACAAACTAAGGGAAATAGACTTGCCTGACAAACTTGAACATTTGCGTGAAACTTTTCTACGCCTACCAGAAAGACTAGAATTTCAACCTGGCGTTAACCTTATTTTTGGCCCGAACGGAAGCGGCAAAACAACTCTAGCGCGCACCCTGCAATATGCCATAAAAGCCCGCCAGAGATACGACTACTTTATTGAAAGGGGTAAGGGCGAAGGAGAAGCCCAGCGATATGCAGAAGATATCTTTGAACTACCAACTAACAGGGGTAGTGACTTTGAAGACTACTTGGCAGCAGGCGCTGCACCAAAGTTAGCTTCAGCCATTAAAATTGAAAAATTTGCCAGTAACAATAGTGGAATATATTGCAATTCACAAGAAGAGGTCGGACGCAAGATTCAACTGAGGAGAGAAATGGCTCGTCAACCCAATATTAGTCATTATGGTAGTTTTATGGAAATGAACGGAGATGCATACAGTAAGGATGTGCTTGTCGATAATGCTTCGCAAGGCCTCTCTGCTAGACAGACTGTCGATGAAATGATCGGCGACTTCCTAGATATTAGCTTCGGGTCAGTGAGCTGGAAAATTGAAATACCAGAAGGTAGAACCGAATTAGATTGGGATATTCCTGAGGAGTATAAGAGATATCGCAACGTAGGGTCTTTTGCCGCAGAGGCTGAGAGAAAGAGAAAATATCACCCAGGCATCGGCTTCATTGATGAACCCGAAACCGGAATGGATGTAAAACGCCACATTGCCCTGCCAGATAGCATTACTAGTTGGTATCCAGAAGGTTCGATGCTCATTGTCCCAACCAATTCTACAGAGCTATATAGATCAGATTTACCCAGGATTGACCTAAACGAACCCGAAAGAGGACTACACGTAACCTAAAATACACCTTGTCGGTAATAGTTATTGTTATAATTTGATAAATGCGAAAAGAATTTCTGTCATTCCCTAGAAGCGTCAAGCTATTCCTTATTAGTCAATTTTTGCTTGCCGGCTACTATACGTGGCCGTTTTGGTTTGGATTCGCTAGCCAGATTATAACTCCATCACAGTTTGGAGTTTACTTGGCTACATTTTATATAATTGGGCTGGCAGCGGAAATTCCGACGGGCGCTTTTGCAGATAGTTACGGCCGAAAACTAAGCGGATTGATTGGTGCGCTTTGTGGAGTGATAATGCCTCTAGTTATATACTTCAGTAATAGTTTTTCGGGGTTCATAACAGGTGCCATTATTGCCGGTATCGGTGGTGCATTTACGAGTGGTAGCCTAGAGTCTCTGGTACATGATTTGCCGGACGTGACTAAAGACCTATACCGTAGGATTATGCTACAGGAAACTTTCTTTTGGCAAAGTGGACTAATCATCTCGACTGCTTTAGGCGGATTCATGTATACAACTAAAAGTTCCATACCATTTTTTGCCCAAGCAATTTCGTTCTTGTCCGCAGCTTTGATAATTCTACAGATTCCCTCGGACAAAGTTGCACACAGCAAAGGAACAATTACGCCTTCGTATAGGCAAAAATTAGAAGAATACCTAAAGACGAACCTGCAAGGGTTTACGCATCTATTTAAAATTACAGCTATTAGGCCATTAATAGTATTCGGTACAGCCCTAAATGTATTAATGTGGATGAGCATAGAGTACATTAATGAAGCAGCGATGATTCACTATGACTTGCAGCCCGAAATTAGAGGTCTTTTGCTTTCTGGCACAAAGGTAATAGCACTCATAATATTAAATCTTTTTGTTATTAGTAATATTAAGTCTGATCGGCAAAAATTGATTTATCTTATGTTTATGACATTAACTGTATTCCTGCTCTTTGCGACTGGAATAAAAAGTCTATTCTTGCTTGGATTCTTGGGCTTCAATCTAATCTCCTCCGTAAACGCCAACTTCATTAAACCGATGCTTCATGATCACATAGAGAGTAAGTGGCGAGCCACTGCAATTAGCTCCTATAGTTTTGTTGGTAACTTAGCTCAAGCCATTACAGCAGTAATAATTGGGATAGCATTACAAAATAACGGCGTGATCTTTGTACAAAGATCACTTCTTATAATTTTTATAGTCATAGCTCTCCCTGCCCTAATGAGATATTTGCCCAAAGTTAACTAAATAGAAAGAGGCCTCTCGCAAAGGGCCTCTTTCTATTTACTTTTACAAACGCTTACACTTGGACATCCAGTGAATTTTATTCGCAGAACTATGGCCGAAATGTACGTGAGATACTTTGAGGGAGTAGTTCTAGTGAAAAAATATGCTGAGTGCCAAGAACAGCGGCGGTGCTTCTGGCTGCGCCAGAAGGCAGGCCGCTGTAGTACAAATGTTTGGCTACATACCCATCATTCCACCCATTCCGCCCATATCAGGAGCAGATGGTGCAGCTTTTTCTGGAACTTCCGCAACTAATGCACCCATAGTCATGGCTGTTCCGGCAATTGAAGCTGCATTTTGAATAGCTTCTTTTGTTACTCTCGCCGGATCAACAATTCCAGATTTTTTTAGATCAACGAGTTTTACGCCACTGTTAACATCCACGCCCATGCCAGTCTTACCCGCTTTAACCTGTGGTAACCACTCATCAGCATTTAGTCCAGCATTTCCTAGCAGAATTCTAAACGGCTGTTCTAACGATTTCGCCAGCAATTGGCGTCCAGCAGTAACAGAACTATCTTCTTTGTCGTCTGACTTGATTGAGCTAACTAGATTGACCAGTGTGACTCCACCACCAGACACAATACCTTCGTCCAATGCTGCTTTTACTGCGGCGACGGCGTCATCTACTCGGTATTTCTTCTCCTCAATTTCAGTTTCCGTAGCACCACCAACTTTGATGACAGCCACCTTGCCAGATAATGCCGCACGCCTTTTGTCTAAGTTTTCTTTGTCGTATTCACTGCTAGCAGCTGCTGCCTGAGCAGTAATTTGCTTGATTCGGGCATTGATTTCATTAACATCGCCGGTACCTTCAATTATAGTAGTTTCATCCTGTGAAGCGATTACCTTTCGAGCACTTCCGACTACATCGAGATCAACATTTTCGAAGGTCATACCTCGGTCTTCGGTAATAACTGTCGCACCGGTCAAAATAGCAATGTCATTCAATATATCCTTACGACGGTCACCAAAGGACGGCGCCTTAAGTGCAAGTGTATTGAAAACGCCCTTCAGTCTGTTAAGAATGAATGTACCGAGTGCTTCGCCCTCGACGTCTTCTGCAATCAAAACTAGATCTTTTTTACCAGCCTGGGCCAACTTTTCTAATAGTGGTAGGAATTCCTGGACTGAGCTTACTTTTTTGTCAGTAATTACAATAGCTGGTCGATCATAAATAGCTTCCATCCTGGTTGCATCGGTTACCATATATGGGCTAACAAAACCCTTGTCAAATGTGAATCCTTCTACAACTTCACTTTCTAGTGCTAGGCCTTGACCTTCTTCAACGGTTACAACACCTTCTTTGCCAACCTTCTCGATTACATCAGCAATTAAGTTACCAATCTCAGCATCACCAGCAGAGATTGTTGCGACTTGAGCCACGCGTTTCTTATCGCTTTTTATATCTTCACTAAGACCGTTCAGCTCTTTTATAACGTCATGAGCTGCTGCCTCAAGACCCTTTCTTAGCAACATTGGGTTGTGACCAGCTGCAATCAACTTGTTAGCCTCATTCAAAATATGATAAGTCAAAACAGTAACTGTTGTTGTTCCATCTCCAGCTACATCGTTCATCTTGTTAGCTGCTTGTTTAATCAGCTCTGCTCCGACCTTATAGCCTAATGTTTCGTCGTCAACATCAGCGATTTCTACACCTTTCGCAACCGTAACACCATCATGAGTAACTGTTGGCGATCCATAAGATTTACTTATAACCACATTGCGGCCTTTTGGCCCCATTGTAGTCTTTACGGCTTCATACAAAATTCGTGCACCCTCTAAAACCCGTCTTCGGGCGTCATCATCATAAAATACTTTTTTTGCCATTGTTTCCTCCTATTTAACTATTGCGTAAATATTTTCTTCTTTAATAAGCATGTAATCTTTACCGCCGTGCTTTACTTCCGTATTGCTATAACCGCCATAAATAATTCGATCACCAACCCTTACCTCTATCGGCACCCGTTCATTATCATCGCCAATTTTTCCTGGACCAACAGCTACAACTTTTGCTATTTGTGGTTTTTCTTTTGCACCATCTGGGATATAAAGTCCACTTGCTGTCCTGTTAGATGCTATTTCTTGTTCAGCAACCACATAGTCAGAAAGTGGTTTAATGCCTACTGCCATACTTACCTCCATAATTTGATTAAATTCAGTTTGTGTAGATTAATAATAACGAACTTAATTGGCACTCGTCAAGCATGAGTGCTAATATTCCATCTAAAAATAAATTTTACTGATACTATTTAGCCTATCTTATCCTACTTCTTTGTAGGTTTCTGTAGAGTTCGCCATTAACTATATAGCCTTCTAGTTGGACCTCTACATCTGCGATGATATTAAAAATATTACTTATATCATCGCTACCATCGAGAAATGTTTCAATATATGGATTAAGTATGTGTTTTTTAAATAACTCCCACTGAATTATCTCCTTATAACCATCAAGAAGACCTATACCTTTATCAGCTTCACTCCTCGCCATAGAGCTAAACATTACGCGTAAATCATGAGAAATTTTATGGACAGCTTCTGTGGGCTTTGGCAGCGTTGAGTAAAAGCTAGCTGATTCCCAGTCAATAAAGAATATTTCACCGGCAACGTCTATCGCAATATTTTTAAACTGAGGATCTCCGTGAAATATGTTCTTTTTATGCAACTCAGCAAGTCTTCTACCAATATCGCTCAACATTGTTACTTGGTTCTTGTACTCCGGATTTGTATCGTCGTTAAGAACCCCACCCGCCCAGTTACTTGTATCAAGTGTATCTGATGTATTGTCTAATTCAGTCAGTGAATATCCAACAGAATTAATCACCATAAATCCCACAGGATTATATCGTCTGGTTTTGTTAATCGTAGCTAACTCTCCGTTTAACCAGTCGACATAAGCTGTTTTAGGATTCGTAGTACAGGGTTTAATAGCAATTGGCAACGAGTCTTCTGGATCTCCATCATGTAATACCCCGAAGAATACTTTGTGGGCAGAAGTCTCAGCCCTGGTACTCCTGACAACATTAAATTTCGTATAGCCGGCCGCTTTTAACCAATCATAGTCTGGTGAAACCCAAAGCGTATGACCAGATCTAGCAAGTCTACTTTCAATATCACGAGCTAAATGCATAGTAGTTGACTTACCATCATCAACATCAACAACATGCATACGACTTCTCACATCTAGTACTCGTACGCCGTTATGCTCGTAACAATTCTCAAGTGCTTCCCGGAAAGAATAAACTTGATCCCGTTGTTCTGGCCCAAGCTCATCAGAACCAATAATGTCCCAATGTGCAACCTCGGTCATAGTCTCTAGATTATCGGTTATAGAAGTATTCATTCGCCATCAACCTCATCCCAAGCAGATTCTAGTCTAGCAAGTAACGCTCTATACGATTGACGTGGATTAGATCGGTGCAAGTGCTCTCGTACATCATTTAACAGCGTTTCTAGCGCTTTCTCTTGATGGTCAGTTCTCATTGCTACCCAATCATCATACGGCGGAACTGGAATAAGTCGAGATGTGTCATCATGCCCAAAATCAACTAATGCTGTCCTTGTTAGTATCCCAGTTTGTGGAAATCTCCCCGTAGCTCTAAAAACCCTACCCCATAACTGACCTAACTGACCGAACAACTCTAAATCACTCACGTAGGTTGTACTCGAAGGATGATTAGCAAATATTCGTTCATTAGCTAGCGACTTAACATTTATTGGTAGTTTATAAATCGTGAAGTCTGAATTTGCTACCATCATCGAGAACTGAATTACTCCAGCATCACTAAGACCACCATACAAACGACTGTCGGCTTGTCCTGGACATATAAGATATCTACTTCTTTGCCCTCCTTCATGGGGTGTTACGAGAAAATCACCGACATCTTCACTGAATGCCAACGAAAAACGCGGGTACGTCTCCGTTTGTGTACCATCCAGCCAAACAGCGAGTTCTACTGCTCTTTCCATCGGAGATATATGTGTCTGTCCATCCCTGTCCATCATAACGCTATTATAGCATTTTTGTATGTTTTTTTCAATGATATATACTGGATTGTGATGTTGGGTTCTAAAATAAACAAAAAAGTTCTGATGTCGGGTGTGGATTATTTTTCTGACGAGTTTGCCATCAACGCCTATATGGATTCGCAAGTTTCTATAGATTTAGAGCTTGCCAAGAAAGAACATGAGTCAATCAGAAGTTCTCTAGAAAAATCGGGTGTAGAAGTTGTACAACTCAGCCCCCCAGAGGCCTGCCAAGATGGAGTCTATACTGCCAACTGGGCACTCTGCAAAGATGGAAAGGCAATATTATCCAACTTGCCAAATAAAAGAAAGAACGAAGAAGCCTACGCCGAAAGGATTCTTAAAGACCTAGGTTTTGAAACAATAAAATGTCCGTACCGTTTTAGTGGTCAAGGTGATGCCCTGCCTTGTGGAGAGTACTTGTTTATAGGCACTGATTATCGGACAGATATTAAAGCCCACAATTTTGTTAAAGAAATTTTTGGATACGAAGTCATAAGCCTACAAACAATTCCATTGATTGACAAAGCCGGCAACACACTAGCAAACGATGTTACAGGATGGCCAGACAGCTTTTTTTATGATATCGACCTTGCGCTATCCGTAATTGATGAAGGCTTAATTGCCTGGTGCCCAGAAGCCTTTACAACTGAAAGCCAAAGAAAAATGCACCAAATTCCAATAAAGAAAATCGAAGTGAGTTGCCAAGAAGCTACAGAAGGCTTTGCTTGCAATCTAGTATCAACCGGCGAAACAGTGATAATGAGCGCAAATGCTCCAAAATTAAAAAAGAACCTAGAAAACCTAGGTTACAAAACAATCACACCTGAAATTTCTGAGCTAGCCAAAGGCGGTGGCTATATCCGTTGCACAACTCTTACACTTAGCTAGGCGCTGTGCGCTTTAGAAACCAATTCTCTAAGTTTATCTACGTCAAAATTGCCTGAGTATGGCTCCGTTTCAAGTGATGTTGAAACGAGTACCATATCCACAATACCAGCGAAACCCAACACATTATTAACATTAATTCCGCTTGCGATTGCTAGCGGTTTATTACCTATCGCTTTTTTTATTGCTGCAACCTTCTCTACTGAAGGTGCTTCTCCGGTTTTTCCTCCACTTGTCACCACCATATCCATATCATGACCAAATGCTTCAGCTTGTTCGGCGGCATCTTCGGGCTTATCTGTGTATAGAGGATTGTATTTGTATGCTATACCACCCAGATATCTTATATTCCTAAGTTCCGGGAATTCGTGTTTTATAAGCTCAACGGAATCAAACTCTGATTCTCTCATCGAATCACGAGTGGTATTACCAACCAAAACACCATCTGGAAGCCTTGAAATTATTTTATCTTCATATGCTCTATGAATATACTCAAAAACATCCACCGGGTTTTTTATTGGCAAGTAGTTAACACCTACAAACTTATCAGGATACTCTGTCGCGACACGGTCAAATACCTCTGTTAAATGCTCGACAGGAACCTTCTTTCCTTTTTCAATAAGGAAAATACCATCGGCTCCATTTTCAAATGCAATTTTGGCCTGTTCGGAGGCCTGCTCACCATCCACGATGTGTATGATTGGATAGACTTCTATCGGCATACCACCATTATACTCCCCAGCCTCAAATGACATTATCGGTACTCCCTTCCTATATTTGTAAGGGGCGGCATGACGGTTGTAGGTTCTCCAGGACTATATTCCGATTCTATTTCTCTTAATCTTCTAACGATTTCATGTATAGGAAGTTCAAAGTCGTAATTTACGGCGCTATGAACCCCGCTAATAACTGATTTGGCGGGCTTTTTGGCGGCAGTTGATTTATGTGCAAGAAAATATGACTTTACAGGCAATCTGAGTGGTTCTCCAATTTCTTCGGCGCTAGTTGTCAATATACCATTTTCTATTTGCGTAGGAGATGCCACGATCAGGTGCGCTTCCACCGAGCCAGCCAAACCTAGCTGTCTCAACTTTCTGAATACTAGCCCCAGTGATGTCCTGATTTGATTACCGCTGATACTCCAGTCGTCTAGTAGTATGACTTTTGTGTCCTGCGGGTCTGATGTCAACTTATCCAGGTCAAGCAATACCCTTCCAGCAAACTCATCCCGCTCCGTATCATCAAAATGCTCAAGTACTTTATTTAACACATACCTATCGCTTTTGCCCGCTAACATCTTTGAGCTAATTTCTTTAAGCACACAAAACTGTAAGTCAGGATTCTCTCGCAGAAGTGTCTTCCAATACTCGGCCATCCCAGCCGAGGCTTCTTCCATTTCCTTATCTCCAATAAAAGTAAAGTTTTCAAGCATATCTTCAGCCATATCAATAAGAACACGGTCTTCACGCTTACCAACAGCTCTTAAAGTGTTCCTGGAAGTAGATAAAAACCCGTACAAGCCTACCAACCCTTCGTGTTCGGTTAGTGTTATTGCACTAGCAGATCCCATTGCAAAACCTTTTGGCCCAACCGTTCCTGAAATTGCCTTGTATGTAAATGTGTTCACTCTTGATGTGTCAGTTATTAACTCATCAAACCAGGGAACTGTTTTGACATATCCTATTCTATCTATCGTTTCTGACATGGTCTCGCCGACAGTAATGAAATCTACTCTGCCTAAAGAAATTGGATCTATTGCTACTGTGTCAGTCAGTACCGTAACATCTCCCCCCGGACGAAACTGGTAAGTATTTGCTTCAAGAGGTGGTTCGTTTATTCTTTCTGTCAATTTAGCTACCATAAATATTTAATCTTACTTATGTTATTGTAGCATATTTTTGCATATTTTTCAATCCTATTTTATTAATCGTAAAGCGTCTCTTGTAGTGGCTGACTCGTCCCATGGATGTTCACCATCAGCTCGCTCGATTGTCTTTTCATGTCCTTTGCCCAGTAAGATAACTGTGTCACCCTTCTTAGCACGCTTAAGTGTAAAATCTATGGCTTCAGTTCTGTTATGGACTAAAAACAAATCTTTATCCCGAACCTTACCTACCTGCTCAGCTCCTCCGGCAATTTGATTCATAATTTCAATACCGTCAATATCACGATCATCTTCTTCGGTTATAACTACTTCGTCGCAATACTCGCCCGCCAACTTACCTTGAGCCGCCCTCTTTGCCTCATCTCGACGACCCGCAGAGCCAAACATAACAATCAACTTACCCTTTACAACCGGCCGAAGATCTTTGAATAGTTTTTCAAAACTATCTGGAGTATGAGCAAAATCCACAATTACATCAAAATCTTGACCTTCTACGATACGAGTCATCCGGCCTTCAACGGCCCGCATGGAATCAATTCCCTTTTCGATCTGATGTTTTGTAAGTCCCACAGCTCTACCGACAGCCACCGCTGCCAGCGAATTACTAACATTGAAGCTACCTGGAATATGGCAATTTATACGATACTCATCACCCCTGATTTTGGCCATATATCGACTACCAGCAGGAGTTAAATGAACTTTTGTTGCACGCAAAGCACCTTCCTTAATACCATAAGTAACAGGGTTAGCAATGGCATCTACAAAAATTTGACAACTAGGGTCATCTGCATTAATAATTCCAACTTTCAATCCCCGGCGGTTTTTATTGGCAAAAGTAAACAACCTTTTCTTAGCTTCCCGATAATTTTCGAAAGTTCTATGATAATCTAGGTGCTCATGGGTGATGTTAGTCAGAACTACGACCGAAAACGGCACACCCCACACCCTATTCTGCGCTAGCCCCTGACTAGTTACTTCGAAAACTAACCAATCAATTCTTTCGGAGCGCATATACTTTAGCCGTTTCATAAGTTCAGGAACTGGAACGTTAGTCATGTGTTGAATTTGCGGCTTAATATTCTCACCCACGCCAAAAGCTACAGTAGTCATTAAGCCAGTTTTGTATCCAGCTTGACTCAACATCTTGTGAATCATATAGGTAGTCGTGGTTTTACCATTAGTTCCTGTTACAGCAATAACCTTCATATCACGAGCCGGAAAACCGTAGATAATATTCAGAATAATCGCTTCAACTAAATGACCATATGGTTCAATATAATGAAACAAACCCTTCGGTATAAATGATTTAACAATCTTACGAAAATTCACTTACTTAATAATACTGTAAATTATTAAGATATACTAAACACCGCCTGCTGTTCTGAGTCGCTACCGACAATAACTTGTCTTAGGGGTGTCGAGTCTATATTGTAGTGTGATAGTGCGACATACCTAGTTTTTGGCTTAGGTTCTCCTACTCCTGTATTCATTCCAAGTATAGTTCTTGGCTCGGCCCAACGATAGCTAACGCTACAGTCCTTGGCTAGTACGCCAATTGTATCATCGGTCATTGTGCCCTCTAAAGATGCGCCACTTATCATCAAAAACTGGCTTTGTTGGTCTGGTTGGTTGGCGAATATCCCATTATCATCTGTTATTATTTCTGCCACAAACGATGACGGCTGACCCGATAATCTATCCGATTCATCTCTAAACTGATCAATAAGCTTTAACTCAACAAACCCCTTATCGAACTGCAACAATAATGGAGTTGTATAAGGGTTGTCCATATCACCTACCGAAAATTTTTCAGCTTCTTCCAGCATTTGAATTTTGATTTCTTCTACAAATGCCTCGTTAAGGCCATCTAAACTAGGGTGAGATTCTGGGCCTGGATTTTGGAATGTCATTTTATATTTAACCTTTTTATTTATCTACTAAAGCAATATATTTAGTATATCAAATTTGTGAGTTTTTGTCAATCTTTATATCCCTAATTCGCCTTGTTATTTCTTAAAATCCTGTCGCCCAGTCGCTCTGTTGTTGATCTATTTAATGTTCCGTTTTGACGCAACACCGAAATAGTCTTAGCAATATCTAACGCGAGGTCTTTATTAGTCTTGGCTAGCTCACTTAGTTTACTTGGGTCTTTGTCTATCGCCTTGACAGCTTTTAGTCCAACATCCTGTTGCGTCATTAAGTCTATCTGTTTATAACTCATGGGGTTAAGCTCAGCTGCAAGTCCGGAATCATTAAAACGTGATGTGTTATCAGCGATAAGTGCTATCTCTGATGCTTCATTACCTAGACCTACATCATCCGAGAGTTCAATCCCCTGTTGGCTTAAAACTTTTGTTGTGACGTCTTTCATGCGCCTAGCAATACTCCTAACCCGACTCTCATCACCCTGTTTTGTTTCTAAGCTAACAATTTCTTCAGCAAAATGTTCGCGTCCTTCGTTACTTCTATCAAATTTTTCACCTTGAGAGTCTAATATCTGACCATTAGCACCGACCTGCATATCTAAATCTCGATGCGCGTATTGGTCTACTTGCTTTTTTTGGTCTGGATTTAATGAATTGCTGACTATCTCGTCGAATCTCTGGGTTACATCCTCTGGATATTGATTGCCCTGATTTGCCATGTATCTCTGTAAGTCTGGTTCTAGTTCACCAGTAGCTTGTAGATTTTGAAGATTTGGATTAATCATTTTTCATTTTTAAGATTTATTTGTATATTGTAGCATGGTTTTCGTTATTTTGCAATAGTTCTGATATAATTAATAGGTGAAGATTCTTGGAATAGAAACCAGTTGTGACGAAACTAGCGCCTCTGTTGTTGAAGATGGCCGCGTTTTGTATTCGCTTGTAACGGCAACCAGCTTAGATCTACATAAAACCTACGGTGGCGTAGTCCCAGAAATTGCTGCCAGAAGCCATATTGAATACATTAATCCGGTTATTGACCAAGCGTTAACAGATGCACACTGTAATTGGAGCCAGATAGATGGTATCGCCATAACCTACGGCGCCGGACTTAGCGGCTGCCTATTGGTTGGTGTTATGACTGCCAAAACTTTAGCAATCACTAGAAACAAACCACTTTACGCCGTTAATCACGTGGAGGGCCACATTTATGCCAACTTCCTGACAGCTTCAAAGCTACCTGATTTTGAACTACCTCATAAGCAGCCAGAATTTCCGATGCTAGGGCTAATTGTCTCAGGGGGCCATTCACAGCTGGTTCTTTGGCGCGGACACTTTGATTACACACTCTTGGGACAAACGTATGATGATGCTATCGGTGAAGCCTTTGATAAAGTAGCTAAAATTATCGGATTGCCCTACCCCGGCGGGCCAAGTATCGGCAAAGTAGCGAAGAGTGGTGATTCATTTATGTACAATTTCCCCAAGGCTAAAATGCCCGGTAAGTACGACTTTAGCTTTAGCGGTATTAAAACAGCCGTTTTAAGAGCAGCTCAAGCCGACATAAGTGAAGATCATGCATTTCCCAGCTTTAAGCTGTCAGAACGGCTGTCCGAGGCTCAGAAGGCCAATATTGCAGCGAGTTTCCAACGTATAGCCGTAGAAACTGTCGTTGATAAAACTATTTTAGCCTATGAAGAATTCGCGCCGAAATCTGTAGTTATCGGGGGTGGCGTTTCAGCGAGCTCTGAGCTCCGCAAACAGCTTAGTAAGCGCCTGCCTATTCATATAAACTACACTGATCCAAGATTAAGTACCGATAACGGTGCCATGATTGCAACTCTGGGATATTTTAAGGCAATTCATGACTTGCCAGCATCGGACCCATACTCGCTAACTCCAAACCCTAACCTATCAATGTAAACTAGATTGATTGATTGGAGTATCGACTACTACTGTTCGTATTGCTACTCTGCCATAGTTCGAGGGTTCGGTTGTTGATTTCCTCAGGTTGCTCTCTCTTTCTTCGCTTGTTAAGAAAACATCGCCGGTAAACAATCGTATACTTGCCTCTCGTCCAAATTGCTTTTTTGCAACCGTCTCCAGAAACTCCCAGTTAGTTAATTCCCTACCAGAATTTTCGTCAAAAATGCCCGAATTTCCATCAAATTCTGTCATTGTACCTGTAACTAAACGACGGGTTTCTACTTCTCCGGTTATAATTACTCGGTCAGATACACTTGTTTCTATCCTAGCTAATTCAGCTGAACTATCTTTTGCACTGTCTTGGGTGTGCCTAATGTGCTCATGCTTTGAAGGCAAAGGATGTAAATGATTATTAGTTGCATCGGCTCCTGGCAAGACTGTAACAAAGTCTGGGGTTTTCATAAAAACTATATTAGCATAATGTTTATGTTTAGTCAATTATTCCTCTATTTTTCTCTTCTTAAACAAGGAATATGTTTATATGTTAAAATAACTTGGAAAATAAAAATATTTCGGGTAGGGAATCGTACTTTATAAAACAAACGCTAGCAAGGGATTTGTATTAGTCTTTTCATATGAAAAGATTGTTATTTGTTGCTTGTTTTCACGTGAAAATAACAGATTAGAGAATACGAGTCTAAAGTGTTATAATCTAGCCAATGAAAGTTAAAATTATTCTTAGTTTCGGATCCGATCGCTACACTGTGCCTTCGTGCCTATAAACACTTACTTAAGAAAAGATAATCAAGTTAAACAGGGAAGAGACAAGTGAATTTACCTAAAATTTATGAACCACACGACTTTGAAGATGATATTTACGCACTATGGGAAAAAACAGATTCATTCGTGCCGAAAAACAGAGGGAACAAAGAAAGTTTCAGTATAGTTATTCCGCCGCCGAATGCAAACGGAAACTTACATCTTGGACACGGTCTGAACCACTCAATAATGGACATTGCTGTACGTTACCACCGCATGACAGGGAAGGCAGCCTTACTTCTCCCAGGGGCTGATCACGCCGGGTTCGAAACGCAAGTTGTATATGAGAAGAGATTGGCTGAAGAAGGCAAAAGTCGCTTTGACTTTACTCGCGGGGAACTTTATAGCCAAATCTGGGACTTTGTTGCTGAAAACAAGGAAAATTACCAGACTCAATTCAGAAAACTCGGGGACAGCGTAGACTGGTCTAGATATGTCTACACGCTAGATGACAAAATTGTTGCCCAAGCCTACAAATCGTTCAAAAAAATGTGGGATGAAGAGTTAATTTACAGAGGTGAAAGACTGGTAAACTTTTGTACTTTTCACGGCACTGGATTCGCAGACATAGAAGTAGAATACAAGGACGTGCCTGGTAAAATCTGGGAAATTGATTATCCACTAACAGATGGGAGTGGTGCTATAACCGTAGCAACCACCAGGCCAGAAACCATGCTTGGAGACACAGCTGTTGCCGTTAACCCCAAAGATAAAAAGTACAAAGATTACGTTGGCAAGACAGTCAAATTACCATTAACTAACAGGGAAATCCCGATAATTGCAGATGATTTTGTTGATGTGAAGTTTGGGACTGGTGCAGTCAAGATAACCCCAGCTCACGATCCTAACGATTTCGATGCTGGCAAAAGGCACGACCTACCTATGATTTCTGTCATAGACCACGAAGGGAGGATTAATCATAATGCACCAAAACCATACCAAAATCTAATAGTTAAAGAAGCAAGGGAGGCAGTAGTTCAAGACCTCAAAGATCTCGGTCTTATAAAAAGTGAAAAAGAACACCCTCACAGCGTAGGCCACTGCTATAAATGCGGAATGGTCATTGAACCCCTTCTACGCGAACAATGGTTTATTGACATGAAGCCTCTAGCTACACACGCGATAAAGGCCCTTGAATCAAACCAGATTAGGTTCTATCCCGAGAACAAGAAAATACAGCTGATTGAGTATATGAATAATATCAGAGACTGGAATATAAGCAGGCAGATTGCCTGGGGTATCCCGATACCTGCTTTCCAAAGTGTAGACGAACCCGACAAGTGGATTTATAGCGAACAAGTAGATCAGGAGACAATCGAAGTAGACGGAAAAGTATATTCACGAGACCCAGATGTGTTTGACACCTGGTTCAGTAGCTCAAGCTGGCCATATGCCACATTGGATTTCCCCGACGGGGAGGATTTCCATAAGTTTTACCCATTGAGTGTAATGGAGACAGGGGCAGATATTCTGTACCCATGGGTTAGTCGCATGCTCATGTTCGGACTATACAACACAGGCAAAATTCCTTTTGAAACAGTTTATTTACATGGACTGATTCAAGATGAACACGGTGCAAAAATGAGTAAAAGTAAAGGTAATGTAATCAATCCGATGGAAAAGGTTAAACAGTTTGGTGCCGATGCTTTCAGAATGGGAATAATAGCCAGCGAAACAGCAGGGAGCAATCGGCCATACGACCAGAGTAAGCTTGTCGGCGCTAGAAACTTCTGTAACAAACTCTGGAATATATCACGCTTTATCGAAGACAAAGTTGGTGACAATGCAGACCTCAGAGTGAATCCTAAAAGCGAATCATTGGCAGATCACTGGGTGTTGAGTAAATTACAACAAGCTATAGTTCAGACTTCTTATTATTTAGAAAACTACAAGTTTAACGAAGCCTACGATACGGTCTACCACGCTATCTGGGACGACGTTGCAGACTGGTATATCGAAGC
The DNA here is from genome assembly GCA_046350695.1 of Saccharimonadales bacterium (SeqCode). Classification (GTDB taxonomy): domain Bacteria; phylum Patescibacteriota; class Saccharimonadia; order Saccharimonadales; family JACQNP01; genus JAGQNP01. The sequence goes on from JAXLZX010000007.1 coordinate 42,123, forward strand.
CAGCAAGGGAAGTACCAACAATGGAATGCTAGCCTACGTATTAGAAACAATTGTCAAACTTGCACATCCATTTGCACCTTTCTTAACAGAGACGATTTGGCAAACACTTGCCTGGGAAGAAGACAGTATTTTGACAACAAGCAGCTGGCCCAAAGAACCAAAATTCAATAAAAGCAAAGCGGCTGAGTTTGAAGAAGTGAAAGAAGTAATCAGCGAAATTCGACTGATTAAAGCCTCAGTTCAAAATCATAAAGGCGATCTAAACCTATACCATGGCGGTGATGCCTTTTTAGATGCAAACGCTGAGCTTATCAAAACAATGGCTAAGATTAGGTCAATCCAAGAAGTCGATGCGGGCAGGGGACTACGGCTAGCAAATACCAAGCATAATTGTTGGTTAGATATCGACCAAGAAACAATTAGCATTTACCTAGACCGACAGAGCGAACTAAAGGAACAGCAAAAACAACTAATCAAACAACTAAAAGCACGACTAGACAACAAATCTTATACAGAGAAAGCTCCTAAGAAGTTAGTTGAGGAAACTCACGAACAGCTAAATGCAGCTGAGCAACTTCTTGAAAAGCTAGAGGCAGAAGCTAAAAGATTTAATATCAGCTAATCGTCTGCGGATTTATTCAAATTCTAGGGCGTTACGAACTTTTTCGGTGCTCTCCTCAGGTCTAAAGTCATCAAACCAAATAACATGCCAACCGAGTTTTTCGGCCGCCATTAGATTTGTCCTAGAATCATCAATTAATAGAATTTCACTTTGTTTTACCCCAGATTGTTCACTAGCAATTTCATAAATTTTCTGTTCAGGTTTAATTGCCCCGACCACAGAAGAGTCAATTATTGAGAAGTAATTAACATTTGGTATAGTTTTTAATTCAATCATTTTCTCTATAAAACCAGGCATAATATTGCTGAGTAAACCGACATAATAATGCTCAGCTGTCCACTCGACCAAATTATGCATTTCGACTATTGGATCGACCGCCTCAAGATAATACTCTAACCAATCGACTTGCTCCATATTTAGCTGACTCGCAAGCGTTTTATTGAACTCCTCGAGTGATATTTCACCACGGCAGACAGCATCGTTATAGTGCCAAAAAGTCATTTCTACCATGTCTGCACTCACGCCAGAGTCATGCGCTAATCTGTTGAAAGCCCTATGAAAAAACCTTACCAAACAGCCGTTGATGTCAAAATAAACAAACTTTACCCCAGATTTCGACTGTTTTTTAGGTGTCATAACGATGCCAGTAGTACTCAACCCAAGCAAAGCTTCCATTGGTACGTTCAAAACCGCTGCTATATTCTGAACTGTGAAGATAGACGGCGCCTTAATTGCACCTCGTTCAATCTTTGCCAATGTTGAATAGGAAATTCCTGCCCGATGGCACAATTCTTGTTGGGTTAGGCCGGCCTTTTGCCGTGCCTGTTGCAAACGCTTACCTAGCGCGATTTCGGCTTTATCTTCACCCATATGGCAATATAATACCAATTATTTAAACTATTTACACTTTTTTGCTAGTAGTAAAAGGCTAATTGCTCGGTATGAACCCTAAGATTATCATCATTAAAATAAATGCGACTAACCCTGAGGCACCCGAAACTACCAAAGCCGACTTGGTGTTACCACCTGTGCTACGATATATTTTCGCATAAACCCAACCCGCAAACCCTATTCCTAGCAGAAAGGACACTAAAGCATTGTTCATGATAATAGTTTAACAGAAAATAATACTTAAAATGCTAGTTTGTCGGCCAGTTCGGCAAGCGATGAATGGTCCGGCTCGGAGTTTGTATTTTGTTCGTTTTTGAGTTCCTGAGCATTATTAAAGGGAGCCAGCTTTACGTGAGCATGGGGTACATCGACACCCTCAATTATTTCGCCTACATACTTGGTTCCTAATACTTCTCTCAATCTAAGTGCAACTTTTTTAGTAGTACTCATTAACGCAACGTAGGTTGCGTCATCTAAATCCCAAACAAACTCCACTTGTTTTTTGGGTATGACAATCGTGTAACCTTCGGTGAGAGGGTAGATATCTAAAAAAACAAGCGTTAAATCATCTTCATAGACTTTATGGCAGGGAATCTCACCCCTAATAATTTTTGTAAAAATACTATCTTCCATATCTAATATTTTACACCAAGCAGCCAACATGAGTATCTCATATTGTGAAATACTGTTGCGTGTTTTACTATTTTATGCTATTATTAGTACTGTATATTATAAAAATAAAAAATGTCAGAATCTTCACAAACACCATCTATAGATCAAATTGCAACTATTCCAAACCATGAGGTCAAAAAGCCAGGCAGAATCAAACAACTAATGGCAACCGGGGCAATGCTATTAGCTTTGGCTGGATGCTCAGCACCAAGCCAAGAGGTTGATGTCGCAGAGCCGACTCAGAGAGAAGTAGCAACTTTAGAAGCTTTTGGGATTGCAGTAGGAGCAGAGGGAGATGCCAATGGCTTATTCAATACACGGGAAGCTGTCGATGTTAGCAACAATCAGTACGAAAAAGATGGTGGCATAGTTGACGAAATAGGTGGCTTACCAAACTTGGTTATTGGAGTGCCTGATAGTGAAGCAGACGACGCACCCAAAGGTGACGGAAACTTATTCGAAACCAAAGAAACAACCAGTTCTCGAGAAAGAGGAGATGAAAAGATTGATATAAGTATTCCCATACTAAAAGTTGGGATCGAATCAACGCAGTCAGAAGTAACAGAAGCTTTTACTGACAGAGGAAGCACCCAGTATGAACGAGACTTCTTAACAGACAACGACACAACTGAACAAGCTAGAACAACTTCAGATGAAGTCGCAGCAAGAATTAAAGAACTTCAAAATCAAGGTTATGATGTGTAGCAAATCATGATAAATGGTCAAGCAAGTGGCGAAGATCATACATATTCGAGCTCTAATGCCAACATTGGAGAACCTTCGCCTAACAACCAACGACTTTCAATGCAAAGAGCAGAGAGGGGAAAGACAGCTCTCAATGAATCCGCCCTGGAAAATGGAACAACCTTAGATCAATCAATAATAAGTATTGGTGGTACAGAGGTTGAACCTAGTTTAGAGCAAGCACAACAATTGCAGGCTACTGCCGACTCAATGGGCATATCAGTGTATGAACTTACAGAAAGATTTAATACTCAGCTTGGGGCAATAAACCCGGCCCACCTGCCACTACTAACCGAAGCACTTGCTAACAACAGGGGAGTTACATATGAAATTCACGCAACCAAGCCAGAACAACAAACAAAGATGACTTTTGACAGCACCATAATTGAAGTTCCTTTCAGTAGTGAGAACCCTGGCTCGAGCAACGAAGAAGACAAGTGGCTTTTCAGACTAGAGATACCTGCTGAAGCATTGCTCGTTTTACTGGCCTTGCTTGCTAAAAAAATTAAACTTCCAAGTCCCAACCTGCCATCACCAGGTTTACCGGGGACTGGACCTAGGTTACCTATTCCTGAAATACCAACAGAAATTATTTTACCGCCCGTAAAAACACCTGAGTTAGTTGAAGGGCCCCCAATTAAACCACCTGTCGATAACCCTCCACCACAATTTAGAAGAAAACAAGGAGGGAATACGCCCCAACCAAAACAACACTATTCAAATATACCCGTCATCCGAAAACAACCTAGAAATCACAACTTTAGTAAGCAATCTGGTCGATTAGCCGGCGGTTCAGGTAGACAGCCCAGAAACAAGGGCGGCAACCGAAGCGGAAAAAGAAAGTAATTACATACTTATTATTAAATTGAATATGGCGGAGAG
>JAXLZX010000008.1:0-29233 GCA_046350695.1 Saccharimonadales bacterium (SeqCode)
CCTCCAGTATTAAGGGCAATTACAGCAACATTTTCTGTCGAGTAGTCACCTAAAAGTTTAGCCAACTTACGGCCCGCTTCTGCCCTACTAGAGAAATACATATATAAATAATAGCATAAGCGTGGCCAAAATTACTTCGGTAATTTTAATTTATAGAATCTTTCTATATTGCCTTTAGAGCCATGAATTTTAGAATCAGCTTTGTTGATAATCACCAATCTGCCCTGTGCCCACTCTTCAAAATCTTTTAGGATTTGCCTGCGAATTTTGTCATTTTTTATGACACCTTTATGTTTGAGATTATCATTTATAGCTTCGAACTGTGGCTTTACCATGGCGTATATTTCGGTAGAGGCGTTACTAATTTTTATAACTGAGGGTAATATATCCCTAAGACTAACGAAGGATACATCGACTACGACTATATCGATAACTTGAGAGTTATTATTCGATTCAACAAAATCTCTTATATCGGTCTTTTCGTGTAATTCAATCTTAGGGTTGTCTCTGAGCGACGGGTGCATTTGATTTGTGCCAACTTCCACTGCTATGACTTTTTTTGCTCCTTTTTTTAGAGAAAACTCCGTAAAACCACCAGTGGAAGACCCTACATCCAAAACGACCCTATCCTTGAAATCTACACCAAATACTTCTGCCACTGACGCAAGTTTGAGTGCTGCCCTAGAAACATACTGATCGGCTGCGGTTATATTAATTTCTACATTCTCACCCACAAAGTAACCAGGCTTTTTGATTACTCTATCATCAACCTTTACTTCTCCGAGTCGTATCAAATTCTCGGCCTGACTTCGTGTAGAAGCCAACCCTTTACTTACAATTAAATTATCGAGCCGCCGCTTGGTCATAAGCTGTCTCATCACTAATTATCTGCTCGGTGTGCATCGCTATTACTTACTAATCCTTTACACGTTCGCGGTAGGCACCGGTTGTGGTGTCTACACTTACGACATCGCCAGTCTTTACAAAGGCCGGCACCTTGATAGTTATTCCAGTTTCTAGTTCGGCATCTTTCATTACGTTACTAGTAGTATCACCTTTGACCACGTCTTCCGCGTAAGTAACTTTTAGTGGAACATTTTTGGGAAGTTCAATGTTAATAACACGTCCGTCAAAACTTTGAGCAATTACTTTATCACCTTCTTTCATAAACCCAGACTGATCGCCAATCATGTCAGTAGAAATTTCAATCTGCTCGTATGTTTCCTCGTTCATGAAATAGAAGACGGAACCATCGTTGTACAAATACTGAACGGTCTGATTGCTTACATCTGCCGGTTCGACACTTTCGTTGCCCTTAAAGGTCTTGTCCAGAACCTTACCATCAATTAGGCTTTTTATCTTAACATTTACTATCGAGCCACCACGTCCCATCACCTTTTGAGAGTACTCGGTAACACGATATGGTTGTCCTTCGTATACGAAAATTGTTCCTTTTTTTAGATCTGTAATTCCAAACGCCATTTAAACTACTCCTTCTATTTTTTGAACTAAATCTTCTACATCATCGTACTCAAAACTTGTTGTTGCAAGTTGGTCCAAATAGGAAGTAACTCCTGTTCGTTTTGCAACAATAAATCCTATTTCTTTTGCAATACAAAAACCTACTTCAAGAATCATCCCCTCACTCTTAGCTTCATCATCAACAATTACAAATAATCCACCCATTTCTTCTATTTTTTGAAATGCATGGCTCATTATATCTTTTGATCCATAACCTTTTCTCTGAAATTCATCCTCGTCAAAGTAAGTGCAGTAAATATCATTACCTGTTTTCTGTAAAGCATCTCTTGCGGAAGGAAAAAGATGATTAAGCCTTTCGGGGTCAGCACCTGTATGCCTGTATGCTATAAAGTAGCCCATTAAACCTCCCCTATCGAGTATTCTTCAAACAAAGCTCGAGTTGCTGGCGTCATCCTGTCGTAATATTCCCCTACTCTATCTTTATGAATTTTGTATAAACTACCCTCTTTCGCTTCCACGATATCAATCCTCTGCAGAGTCTTATGGAAAACTGTGGAGAATACTTTTACGGGTTCATTATCTCGGTCTGATTCAACGCTAACATCACCAATCATTCTTAAATCTGCCGGTTCAAGTGCCAGATTTGTTTCTTCACCCAGCTCGCGTACGGCCGCCTGGGCTGGTGTTTCCCCAGGCTCAACCTTACCCCCAAAACAACCAAACAGTCCGGCAGCACCCAAGCGAGGTTCGCTACAGCGCAACTGGAACAACAATAAATCTTCTTGTTCCAATACGCACATTGCAATATTGAGTTCGCGCATGAGCTTTGTCCTTAGTTATTTGACACAAATGGTAGCAATGCTATATGTCGAGCGCGCTTGATTGCAACAGCTAGCTTGCGCTGTTCGTTTTCCTTAAGTCCAGTTTTCTTACGGGTCTCAATCTGTCCAAACCCATTAACGTATCGTTGTAGGGTTTTAAAATCTTTGTAGTCAAAATATGCTACATCTGTTCTGTGCTTAAAAATCTTTGCCATTTAATTTATTCCTTTCTAAATTGCAATTACCGTTTTTATACTTTTTAACTGCTTCACCAATATCTAATAATTCCACACCGGTTGCATTTGTCTTTTTGCTTTCAGATAGTTTTTGTAATTTTTCTAGCCTTCCAGTATCAATACTGTCATGTATTTCTTCAAGCTTTACGGCAACCCAAGCTACTCCGCCTAATTGTTGAGCTCTATTTGGGTCGTTATAGTCTTCGAATGGACAACCATCACAGGCTTCTTGAGTGCCACACCTTATTTTGACCATATCAACTCCTGTCACTGTCTGCTACTCTTTACCTTTCCCTAAAATGGGATATCATCCAAATTAATTGGCTCGTCGTTAATGTCTTCGATAACAGTATCTTTTTTACTGCCGCCTAATTTTGCAGGTCGCTCGTCGGTCTGATTATTTGTATCAGGATTACCGTTTTGTTCGCCGCCGCGACTATCTAAGAACGTAACGTCGTTTGCAAGTACTTCTACTTTACTGCGTTTTTGTCCATCTTGTTCCCAGCTACGACTTTGCAAACGACCCTGCACCAAAGCGCGACGACCTTTACCAAGATATTGAGCAACTCTCTCTGCCAACGTTGCCCAGGCAACAACATCTATATAGTCAGTTGCTTCTTGCCATTCACCACTTGAATCTTTGTAGCTGCGGTTTAGTGCCAAACTAAAGCTACATACACTTTGCCCATTTGGTGTTTGCCTTAGCTCTGGGTCTCTTGTAAGATTGCCCATTATTATCACTTGATTTATGCTTCGTGCCATTTCGTTCTCCTCGCCTCTCACCCGCAGTTACTTATGTTATTTTTACTGTAAACTTTTTTAAATTAACTGTCTATACTTCTTCGTTATCTTCTTCACCGTTTTTGCCGTCGCCGCTCTCAGCTCTCTCGGCTGCCTTTTTAGCCTTTTCTGCCTTGGCTGCTTCAGCCTTAGCAATCGCCTTGAGATCAGGACGAACAATCAAATAACGAATAACTTCATCGGTTATGTTTAAAGTTGATTCAACTTTTTTAACCGCTTCACCTGGAAGTTCTACCGTATAAAAAACATATACAGCATGTTCTTCTTTCTTAATTGCATAAGCAAGCTTGCGCTTACCCCAATTGTCAGTCGCCGTTATTTTACCACCATTACTGGTAATAATCTTACTCACTCTCTCTTCTGCTTTGGTCAAATCGACCTCTAGACTAGGGTGATACAATACGGCAATTTCGTATTGATTCATTTAGAATCCTCCTCTGGTTAGAGCCTGCGTCCACGAATGTCACAAGCCGAGTTAATAGTAGATAAATTGTACCGTATCTACCTCTGTTAGTCAAGAATATAACACTATTTCTCGCAATTACCCGCCCAACTAAAGTATGATTTGTATATGCAGAACCTGCTCGGCATTGCCCCTAGAGGCCCAGGACTAAACGTCATTGAGTTAGACAGAATGGCTTGTGAACGCGACGCGCCATTTGGGATAATCACCGCTGATTGCTCAAACCCACACGAGTTTAATGATGGCATTGCTATAGAACCATTACCTGCCGAATGTGAACTTTATCGTGTATACGTCTTTTCGGCCGACACTTCCCGACTATATTTGAATGAGGATACCGTTAGGCAAGTAATTCGGCGTACTGAATCCCGTTACGAAAACAAGGGAACGGAATTGGAAGCCTATGAACCTATGTTACCTGAGCATCAAATTAGACAGCATCATTTTGCCGAAGGCACGGAGAGAAGCGCACTTGCAATAAGTTTTATTGTCGGAATCCAGCAGCCACCAACAGAATTTTCAGTAGGGTTTGGAAACGTTAGCGTTAACCACAACCTGCGCTACGATGAGTTCGGGTTACTATGTGGTAGCAACCAAAATTTTGAACCCTACGGCAGAGCGGCTGCTCTTATTCTGCACCACCTTGCACCAAAAAGTGTCGCAGACCCAGAAAGCGCCTACTTGGCTTTGACCAATAGCAAAAAAGAAACTGCATTCAAAAAAGGTTCTGATATCAACCAAATTCTTATGGTCAGTGCCAATCACGTAGTGGGGCAGCTCGTAAGGGATGAGCTAGCTATCTTCAGAACACACGACACTCAGGACGATTCTTTTGCCGAAGTAATGAGTCCTTTACTTGCCCGATTTAGCTCAACACCGAGCAAGCACGAAGCCCTTGGACTTGATGTATACACACGCGTAACCTCCCCACTGCGTAGAGCCGAAGATTTTATCATGCTTGGGCTGCTTCGCGCCAGGCAAGAACATCGACCCACTACATCACGTGACCGCAAACTTGTTGCTGCGACCGTCCAGAAACTAAATCAACGCATTGTTTCGGCTGCTTTTAGTGGCAGACTAACTTTACGTGACGAGGACTTCTGGGTTAGGCCAACGCCCGGTTTTAATAATGGCAGCGGCTTCGTAACTAAGATACTTAGCTCTTAAAGCTAGTCTTCGTCTGGGAAGTTCTCATCGTAAACATCATCATTAGTGACGCTCGCACTGGCACCGAATACATCGTCAACAGAACTCACCAACACTTCCCTGGGTCTATTTCCATCTGCTGCGCTAATTATTCCTTGCTCCTCCATTGTTTCGATAATCCGGGCTGCTTTACCATAACCAATCCTAAGTCGCCGCTGCAAAAGACTAGTACTCGCCTTTCCACCCTCAATTACAACTCTAACGGCATCTTTGTAAATCTCACTATCAGCTTCATCGCCACCACCGTGGTCAGCAACCATACCACCACGACCATTTAACTGTACTGGCTGACTCATGACCTCATCGTTATAACTAGGAGGTCGTTGCATTCTTAGAAAATCACAAAGCTTATTAGTCTCGTCGCCGGTAATCAATGCGCCCTGAACACGCATAGGACGAGGTATATCGGTTGTCTTATACAGCATATCTCCCTTACCAAGGAGTTTTTCAGCACCCATCGAGTCAATGATAATTCGACTGTTTATTTGATCTTGGACAGCGAATGCTATTCGCCCAGGGACGTTTGCCTTAATCAGCCCAGTAACAGTCTTTGCATCGGGTCTCTGCGTAGCAAGCACAAGGTGTATTCCAGCCGCCCTAGCCTTCTGGGCGATTCTTACAATGAGTGCCTCAACATCGCGCGCAGCCATCATCATTAAGTCCGCAAGCTCATCAATAACTACCACTATATATGGCATGCCTTCTTCTTTTTTAAGTTTATTATATCCCTGTATGTCTCGCTGCTTAACCTCTGCAAAGGTCTTTAGGCGTCTTTCCATCTCTGCAACTGCCCATTTAAGCGCACTAATACATTTCTCTGGATCGGTGATTACGGGCGCTATCAGATGCGGTATATCCTCGTATGGCGCCATTTCAACGTGCTTCGGGTCGATTAGAATCATCTTTAAGTCAGATGGACTATTACGATAAAGCAAGCTAGCAAGAAGGGTATTTATCATCACCGACTTACCAGACTTAGTCTGACCAGCAATAAGTAAGTGCGGCATGTCTTCCAGATCAGCTACTACTGGGGCGCCCGAAATACTTTTACCAACAGCAAAACCCAAAGTACTACTCTCGCCTTGCCACTCGCGGCTGGTTAATAGCCCGTGCATCGTTACCGTAGCCGCCTTGATGTTTGGGACTTCTATACCTACAAGCCGCTTACCAGGGATTGGTGCCTCCATTCGAATTGATGTTGCAGCCAGATCCAGTGCCAAATTATTTTCAAGAGCTGTAAGTTTTGTAAGCTGAACGCCTGATGGTGGACGCATAGTATATTGCGTAACCCTAGGCCCGACATTAGCTCCTTCCATTTCAACATTATAGTTAAAGTTCTCGAAAGTTTCTTTAATCGTATTTGCATTACCCTGAATATCACCCGCATCCGCCTTATCCTGTTTTTGGTTTAGCAATTTTATATCTGGAAAAATCCAATCTGGATCAGTAGCAACTGTTAAGGCGTGATTCGATTCAACATTAGCAACCTTTTGCGCCGGGCTTTTGAAAGCAGTCACCCGAGATTTATCTTCATTTTTACGATGCTCAACCGGAACACCTTCGTTAAGTTTGAAGCCGCTTTCCTGACTATTCTTCTTGAGGTCTTCCAGGTCTTTACCATCTTTCATTTTACGCTCAAACGGCCTGAGCAAAATCTTTGGTGAAATTCCAAACGTCCATAAAAACGAAAATAATGCAGCTACGAAGAACAAAATTGCTGCTGGTATTTTATCTAGCGCATTTAGCACTGTACCACCAATAACCTCACCAAGACCGCCACCCTTACCGCCAGTGAACTCTCCGGTTAGTGATTGTTCACTCGCAAATACGACATGCATAAATCCTGCTACGGAAACTATCAATAGTATCATGCCAGCCATTTTGGCTAACGGAATACGTCTATTTTCACTTCTGAACTTCAAATATCCCCAAAAAATTGCTGCAATCGATGATAGCACTGCAGCATAGCCCAATACATCGTAAATAACACCATACATACCTATTGGTAGCGAACCACCCGTGCCAAACATACCTAACAGTAGGAATACTCCGATAATCATTAATAACACAGAGCCAGCAATAGCCCAAAAGGCCGACTTTTCACGTTCTACTTCTTCTACCTTAGGTTTTCGTTTAGTTTGTTTTTTCTTTTTTGCCATAACCGTTACATATTATATCATTTTTAGCCAGTTGTCACCCTTGTTGCAATCTGTTTTTTATTTAACTCGTAAAGACATACCCTCTGATGTACGTAAATAAAAAGACTCACTACTTTTTGATTGGTTAGTAGTGAGTTGGTCATTTTTCAAATTTCCTTTAATTAACTACGAGATTCAAGACTATAAATTAAAGCTTCTCGTAAGGTATATCTAAAATAAATTGTTCACCTAATTCGCTTGCTTTGTTTTTTATAATGTTTGAGTATTTTTTTGGTTTCATGATAAGTACCATTGTACTACAGTTTTTCATTTTTGTCAATTTCGTTTTGTAGCCTATTTGGAGCAAAGGTCATATTTAACTCCTGTATTTGCGCTGCTAAATCACTATTAAATGCGTAAACCTGTTGATCTATCAAGGACTCGTCCGGATTGACATCCTCAATCGGTACACCAACTGGCGCCCTGAGATTAGTAATATCACTTAATGCAAACGTTCCAAGAGGAACTGATAGTCCATCAGGCCTGAAATGCCCACAAACTCTCTGTATAATTTTGCCAGCCTTTAGGTGGTTTGCGTTATATGAAACATCTAGCCAGTCAAAGTTCTTCCCATTAGGGATTTTAAGATTTCCTATGGTACCGTGCCCGATTATTACTATATCGCTAACTTCTTTGTCTGTTAAGGCGTCTCTCATGGAAGCACCAGTAGTAATCTGCACAAATGCATTATCCCTACCTCCGTATACTTCGCGAATTCCGTGGGCTTCATCAATAAAAACCTGGTTTTGTTTCACATGATCTAAATCGGTAACAGTTGCATGTATTCTAGCGGTTGAGTAAAGTATAGCCACCTTACCGCTACCGGAAGCTACACTTAGTCTTTGTTTCTGGAGCAGATCGTCACGCTTCTCGATAGCCCCCATAAGGTTCTTTTCGAACCTAATCGCAGACTTTCTTTGTAATCGCGTCTTGTCCGCCGCACCAAACATAATTACATATTATACCATTTTATAATCATAGTTGTCAATCTTAGTCCGCTTTTGCATCTTGTCCTAATAGTTTAGCACGCATTTCGTCAAAACGTTTTTGTTGATCAGCCGCAACCTGTTCGGGTGATTTGGGTTGATTAGCATTTTTATCAGCTTGCTTTGAACTATTTCTTGGGTTCTTGTTGTCAGAGTACTGCTTGCCACCACCTCCGCCACCAACAACATTTATAACAGGAATAACAATTGGGCTTCTCTGTGTATACTCATAAAGAAAATGCGTAGCATGCTCTTTAATCTCCTGCTTAAACCTGTCTAACTCGACACGTTTAAATCGCTGCGCAACTGCCCTCCTAAGCTCTGTCCTAAATGTATTCATTAACTCTTCAGAGTCTCGCATATAGATAAAACCACGGCTGATTATATCTGGGCTGGTCATGAGATTACCAGTTTTCTTGTCAATGGTTAGGATCACCGTAACTAAACCTTCTTCGGAGAGCATAATTCGATCTTTGATAACTACGTTACTGACAACAGCCCCCGTTTGATCGACAAGTAAACTACCATGAGGAATTTCACCGTTCTTCTCCCATTTGTCGGACGTAAACAAGAAACTATCTCCGTTATCAGCCATGATAATGTTTTGCCGACTCCAACCTTCTTCGATAGCCATTTCTGCATAATACCGTCTGTTCAAAAAACCAGCGTAAATAGGTAAGAAAAATTTAGGCCTTACAATATGTAGCATTTCTCGATACTCATCTCTTCTAGCATGGCCGGAAACGTGAAGTGGTCCAACACCATCAACTTCATGGGTCGGGTGGCGATACAGATGCACACCAAGAGCAGCAAGCTCATTCCCAATAGTCTCATACCTAACATTATTCCCAGGAATAGGTGTAGAACTCACCACAACTGTGTCTCCAGGATTAAGTTTTATGTGCTTGTGATTACCCTCGGCCATACGCTGTAAGGCAGCATTTGGCTCTCCCTGTCCGCCCGTACATACAACCAAAATCTTGTTATCAGGCATATTAGCAATGTCTTTCATAGCCTTAATAGTACCCTTTGGAATCTTTAAGAGCCCCTGTTTAACAGCAATTTCGGCATAACTCATCATGCTTCGACCATCTAGGGCAATATTTCGGCCCGATTCCACTGCTGAATTTATTATCATCTGGACTCGGTTCATATTGCTGGAGAAAATTGCTACAAAGACACGCCCTTCAGCCCTTCCGATAATATCGTGAAATGACTCCTGAAGAGTATGCTCCGTGGGCGTCCTACCAGGCAAAGGTGTATTGCAGCTATCACTCATAAGTAGCAGAACCCCCTCGTCGCCAAGTTGCTTCAACCTCTCAACATCAGTAGGCTTATCGTCCAGAGGTTCCGGATCTAAACGCCAGTCACCAGTGTTAATAATCTTTCCGACCGGTGTATCAACTACGATACAAGTAGATTCGGGTACAGAGTGAGTAATCCGTACCAACTCGATCATAAACGGCCCAACCTTTAGCTTTTCGTGATTATCAATGTTCATAGGAACAAACTGTGGCTTGTAAATGGCCGACAGTTCTGGAGCCATATCCTCAAAAGTCTTTTCTATTACGCCAAGTGTGAAATGTGAACCATAAATTGGAGCCGGAAATAGTGGCGCAATATGTTTTAGTCCACCTAAGTGATCCAAGTGGCCATGGGTAATTACATAGCCTCTCAATTTATGCTTTATACTCTCAAGATATGTAGTATCTGCAATCGTATAATTAACCCCTGGTAAATCAACGCCTAGGTTGTTGCCGCAATCTAAAATTATGGCATCGTTTTGCCACTCTACAATCTGCATATTCTTCTCACCGATCTCTTCTTGACCGCCAAGGAAACTGATCTTTAGCTTATTGTAATCATCTGTTATAGCGTTAGCCCTAGGTTTTGCTTGGTCTTGGGGTTTATCCGATACACTATAGTATTTCTCGATAGCCTTGTGGGCATCATCGTGATTACGACGCTGTGCCCTAATAGCAGCGCCTCTAGAAACTGCTCTACCAGGAGCCGAGTTCTGGCTGCTATTGGCTTTCGGTTTATTATTTGGTTTATTCATATTTTCCTTTCTATTAAGGAGTTAATTTAATTAGTTTCGATTTGATTAATAATTTCGGGTATTTTCTGAAAATCGTTGATCAGTGTCTGTCTCATTCCTCTGTTGTACTGTGCTGCGGCTGGATGATAGAGCGGCAAGATGACCCACTGCGCCATTTCGTCCCCTGCGCCCTCTAAAATCTCAGCCATTCTGCTACTGCGCTTAATTATAATGTTTTTTGGCTGTCCGTGAATCTTGCTGATTTGCAGACCCGGCAAGAAGCAATTCGTACTGTGTCTCCCAAGAGTGACGACTAATTTTGGCTGAATAACTTCTAGCTGAGCGTACAAATATGGCAAAAACTCCTGCTTTTCTTCTGGTAACGGGTCGCGATTATTCGGTGGCCGATACTTAACAATATTAGTTATGTATATGTCTTTTCTTTCAAGTTTTATCGATTGTAACATCTCATCCAATAATTTACCAGCTGCTCCAATAAAAGGCTTACCAGTAAGGTCTTCGTTTTTTCCAGGAGCTTCGCCTATAAATACAATCTTGGCATCAGGTTTGCCGTCACCAAAGACCAAGTTAGTTGCCTGATTGGCAAGCTTTGCGCAAATTTTGTTGTCGACAATTTGTTGTCGTATGCTATCGAGCTTTTCTTTGGTTAACTTTTTTACCATAGTCTTCTTTAAAATATCGCCACAATATTTTTATACCTAAAATGGCAAATAACACTGCCGTGAAGTATTGTATCCAACTACCTGTGTCAAAAGCACGAGATAAGAAAGCGTACCCTAAAATTATCCCCAAAACCCCGCGAAGTATGACACTCCATTTGGCATGTAAAATTTTATTCAAGATCTCTTGCTGGTCATCTCTTTTTTGAGAATTACTTTTCTTTGGCATTCCCTTGCTCACGTTTTGCCTGTTTCATGCTTAAGTTTAATCTGCCTTTGTCGTCTATGGCAACCAGTTTTACGGTAACTTTATCACCTTCTTTAACCACATCACTAGGCTTGTTAACTCTTTCTTCACTCATCTCAGATACATGAACAAGACCATCCTTACCTGGCAAAATCTCTACAAACGCCCCAAAATCCAGAATACTCACAACCTTACAATTTTCGTATATTTTGCCTACCTCAGGCTCAGCAATAATGTTCTGAATCATTTGAATTGCTGCGTCTATAGATTTCTTGTCTGGACTGGCAATAAATACACTTCCGTCATCCTTGATGTCAATTTCAGCGCCCGTTTCAGCAATAATCTTATTGATTGTTTCGCCACCTTTACCAATAATTTCACGAATCTTATCTGGTTTAACGGTAATTGATTCAACCTGTGGTGCGTACTGACTAATTTCCTTACGAGGTGTATTTAGAACTCCCACCATATGCTCCAAAATCTCGCTTCGGCCTTTCTTAGCTCGGGTTAAAGCCTCTCTAAGAACCTCAACTGGCAAACCGTGCACCTTCATATCCATTTGCAATGCAGTAATTCCCTTGTCTGTTCCAGCAACCTTGAAATCCATATCGCCTGCAAAATCTTCAGCGTCAGCGATATCACTCAGTATATAAGTTTTGTCACCGTCCTTCATTAAGCCCATTGCTATACCGCTGACCGGCCTCAACAGAGGTACACCAGCATCCATCAGGGCTAAACAACTCGAACATGTAGCAGCCATACTTGTACTACCATTTTGACTCATTATTTCTGTTACTGAGCGGATTGTGTACGGAAAATCTGTCTCATTCGGCAGCACAGGAACTAGCGCTCTTTCGGCCAAATAGCCATGACCAATTTCACGCCTTCCAGGGCTACCTAGTCGTCCAACCTCACCAACAGTCCAAGATGGTGCATTGTAGTGGTGAAGATATCGGCGTTCACTATCTTTCTCCATAGTGTCTACAATCTGCGCATAGCTAAGCGGAGCCAACGTTACGATGTTCATAGCCTGTGTCACACCTCTTGTGAATATGCTGGATCCATGAGCCCTAGGTAAAAACCCAACTTGACTGGAAAGCTGTCGGATTTCATCTAATTTACGACCATCAGGACGAATATTATCCTCGACAATACCTTTTCGAACATCCTTGTGAACAGCTAGAGTAAAAGCATCATCATAGTCACTTCGAACTTCATCAAATTCTTCTTCACCTATTTTTTGTTCAAATTCTTGATGCATTGTTTCACGCAAAGTTTGAATCATTTCATTACGCTCTGGGTAAGACACACGTAGTGGCTCTCCAAGTTTGCCATGAACCCACTTATCTACCGCAGCCTGAATAGACTCATCTGGCAGTGTAAGCTCAAATTCTTGATGCTTAACACCGGCCTTTTTAGCTAATTGTTTTTGGAGCTCAATCGCTGGCTGGATAGCATCAACTGCAAATTCCAGCGCACTTGCAATCTCTTCTTCAGTAGCTTCATTGGCACCGGCCTCAACCATCATAATTGCGCCTTCTTTACCAGCCACAACTAGATCCAGCTTACCTTCATCTAACTGCTCAGCAGATGCAAATGGTACATATTTGCCATCAACCATACCAATTCTTAGCCCAGCCACTGGACCATCAAACGGTGCACCGGTAAGCATAAATGCTGCACTTATGGCAATCATGGCAACCATATCTGGTCGAAATGCTGGATCCATACTAAGTACAGTGGCAATACCTTGTGCCGGGTGACGATAGCCTTTTGGCCACAATGGTCGAATAGGACGGTCGATTAAACGACCAATTAGAATAGCGTCATCACTTGGGCGTCCTTCGCGCTTAATGAACCTGGAGCCGCTGATTTTACCTGCTGCATACATTTTTTCTTCATAGTCAATCGATAGTGGGAAGTAATCCATGCCTTTTACGGGCTTCTTGTCTACCATGGCTGTACCGAGTACTACTGTATCCCCATAACGAACTAGGACTGATCCTGATGCCCTGAAACCAACACGATTTACTTCCAAGCTTAGTTCACGACCACAAAACTCAGTTTTTACTGTTATTACTTCTTTTCCAAATGGATTTATTATGTCTCCCATTTGATTCCTTTCCATTCGTCTGCAAGATTCAAGTATCCTTATTATTCAAGGAAACCTGTGTCCAGCTGACGAACTATATTAAATTATTCAGTACCACTAACTGCAGTACCTTTGTTTTTCGTTAGTGGGCTGGCGGGTTCGACTATTCGAACTCACTAGTTTACCAACGAATTAGTAAACTTATCGCCTAATGCCAAGCTTTTTGATAAGAGCTAGGTATTCTTGGCTATCTTTTGAGGCAATGTATTTTAGATGTCGCTTTCTTTGGCCAACAAGTTGCAATAGACCCCGTCGAGCCATGTGATCATGCTTGTTTTCCTTGAGATGCACGGTAATTTCTTCTATTCTTTTAGTCAAAATACCAACCTGAACAGCACTGCTTCCAGTGTCATTCTTATCTTTAGCTAAGTCAGAAATAACTGCCTTTTTCTTCTCACTTGTAATCATGTAAGGAGTATTTTAGCAAACTTTCCTCTGTTAATCAAGCATTTGTTCAATATTTCTGGCATCTTTTATAGATAATTCGCCGATTTGGGTCCTGCGTAGACTTGTCATGTATGCACCGGTTTTTAACACATCACCT
Source organism: Saccharimonadales bacterium (SeqCode) (assembly GCA_046350695.1). Classification (GTDB taxonomy): domain Bacteria; phylum Patescibacteriota; class Saccharimonadia; order Saccharimonadales; family JACQNP01; genus JAGQNP01. Next base: position 13,855 of record JAXLZX010000008.1, read on the forward strand.
ATATCTGTTACTAGGCTACGTATATACGTTCCACTAGAAACCTCTGTAGTGAACTTAAGCGCTGGATAGGAGTAACTGACATCTGTAATTGAACAAATTGTCACTTTTCGAGGTTCTAGCTTTACTTCCTTACCTGCCCTAGCGAGCTTGTAGGCCCTCTGGCCGTTCACTTTGATTGCCGAAAACGCAGGTGGTATTTGTTCAATCTTCCCAATAAAGCTAGCTAAAACAGCCTGTATTTCGTCCTGAGAGGGCTTCTTGTCAGAGATATTGAACTTTTCGCCTTCTTCATCAGCTGTGGTAGAGGTTTCACCTAGTTTAAGCTCAACTTCGTAGATTTTGTCCTTTTTCATAAACTCATCCTGTTGTTTAGTTGCCTTGCCAACTAAAACTATAAGCAAGCCCGTAGCTAATGGGTCTAGGGTGCCTGCATGGCCAACCTTCACCTTTTGACCTGTTTCTTTGCGTAAGCTTGATCGAACCTTAGCGACCACATCAAAACTCGTCCAGTCTCTTGGCTTATCAATTAATAAAATATCTTCCATCTATAGAATTATAGCGATTTATTTACCGCCGACTACCATTGACCCAACAGTAGGCTGGACACCGTACATTTGTTGATATTCTTCAACAATATGTTTATTTATTGGTTGCATAATGCAGATCGTACTGTACTTACTTGACTTGGCACCCAGCTCCGACTGCCAAAATTTATCTCCCCCTATACTAAGACGCGACAAAACACCCATTGCTTCACCCTTGCTGTTTACGACAACACTACCGCTCATCCCCGGACGGCAAGCATCTTCGGGTTCAGTAGTTGATTCATTTATGACGCCAAACATTGGCATTGGACCATAGTTGTCGCCCAATCCGTATGAATCTTGAAAAGCCTGGCCACTAGTAAGACCCAGGTAGTTCAGCTGAAAATTAATTTTCTTTGCACCGTTAGTGCCTGGGTATCCAGCCATAAAATATTCATCGTTAGGATCAATATCTATAACGCGCTGCTCAGTAATACTTATTTCTGACAGTTCAGTGGTTCCTTGCCCTTCTGAAACGTGCACCATTGCAAAGTCATTAAACCCTATGTTGCCGTTAATTATAAGTCCGTCAATATTACCGATCCTATCCATAGATTGAGAGTTCCAACCTTCCCAAACGCTAAATGTACCGTTCGGCTGACCAATAGCATCATAAATCTGATCAAAGTAACCTGAACCGATATGCAGCGAGTCCTCAAAACAATGTGCAGCGGTAACAAACCATCCATTACCTATATATGTCGCCGTACAGTTTTGCCAAGACCCATTAAATTCAATGTCCTCTTCAGTCATTGTAGGGTCAACCCCGCCTTTACTTATCGTTATATCTGGGTTTGGCGTAAACCTAATCTCAACAGCTGACCCGGTAAGCTTATCCATTATTTCACCCTTAGCTGTATGTTCAGATTCCACAACTGTGGTTGTTGTTTGGTGAGCTTCATCAGTATCAAAGCTACAAGAACCAGTTAATACTAGACCAGCCAAAACAATCCCTGTCGCTGCACGGCGGATAGTACCTGGAATATGCTCCAATCTCAAGTCTAAATCTATTGAATTCACTTCGAGCTATTATATAATAGTTGTCGCGTTTTTACAATATTTTAATACCTCTTGTGTTTCGCGTTCATTAGACCTATCCAAGCACTGATAACGGCTTAAAAGTCCTCGATGTCAAAGTCCCAGTTAGCATCAGTCTGTTGGAGAACAGTGGCTGTGTGCTTTAGAAATTGGCTTGGATTAGCACCGTTGACTACATGGAAAGAGGTTTTGCCTGAACCGGCGTCTTTACGGTTAACAGCGAATAAATCAAGGGTACCGTCTTTGTTGTAGTCTTCAAAGTCGAAGTCCCAGTTAGCGTCAGTCTGCTGGAGAGCAGTGGCTGTTTGTTTCAAAAACTGTCCGGGGTTAGCACCGTTTATTACGTGAAATGCAGTCTTACCAGAACCAGCGTCTTTACGGCTTATTGCAAAGAGATCAAGCACGCCATCCTTATTATAATCGTCTAGCTCAAAACTCCAATTTCCATCTGTCTGATGTAGCGCTGTCGCTCCGTGGAACAAAAACTGTCCGGGATTAGCACCATTGACTACATGGAAAGAGGTTTTGCCTGAACCGGCGTCTTTACGGTTAACAGCGAATAAATCAAGGGTACCGTCTTTGTTGTTTTTCCCAACATTAGAGAAATATATATAGCTCTCAGGCCAAACGTTAGTCTGTGTATAAAATTCTTCAGTTAAGCCGTTGTAATTACTTGTATTGGCTGACCCGTCAGCGTTAACTGATTCAACATAAGCCACATGGCCATAGCCTCCACCACCACTTGCCCAGTAGGCTACGGCACCGACCTTTGGCTCCGTACCTGTTACTATTCCCTTGGCTCGAGCATTGTTAGCCCAGTCTTTGCCGTTACCATTATTTTGATAATGATCTGCAGATACGCCTAAAGATGCAAGCCTGAACGCAACATAACTCGTACAATTACGCCTACAGTACGTTCTAAAATCACCTGGCCCACCCTGGCACCAATTAATCCCGGTTTGATATCCAGTTCCATTTTCATAACTTGTGTCCAGGAAAATAGCATTTACCTCTGTTGTAAACCTAATAAATATATATGTTCCGAACAAAATAGTAAAAGATATTGTGCACACCCTTTTGCAAACTCTAACAACGCTAAAGTAGCCATGTGACATAGTCGCTCTCCTTAAAGTTAATCAAGAGTAGCAACTATTGATGCCTGCCCCCTAAAGCAGCTCTCTACATTGCATTAATACATTTCATAAATCCCACTGCAATCATGAGCAAAATCACATCTGTGGAGAAGTTGTGGATTAGCTGTTTAAAGATCCCGTTGGTGGCATCATTGGCGGTGGAACCGGAGGCGGCGATTCAGGGGAATCTACACCTGAAGCAGTGTTTTCAGTCGGCCCAATCGGAGCTAGTGGCACTAAATTTGGTGGATATGCAGGTGGTGGTGTGGATAAACTGCTAGTGTCCAACTGTGTAGCACTGTCCTGAACTGGTTGTGGCTGTACTGGAGGTACCTCCTCTTGTGTAGCTGGTTGGCTAAGGTCTACCGGTGACGAGCCCAAAGCGGCTAAGGGTGAAGGAGGGGCGGTTCCATCAGCCTCTGCTTGATTTATCGCATCATTAACTGCGTCTCTTGCGGCATCAGCTTCAACGTAAGCACCAGGATCAAACGGTTTTGCAGGTGGTGGCGGTTCAAGTTTATGACTTTTACTATCAAAATACGAAGCAGGATAAGACGCGGATTCATCTGTTGACTTTGCTTGTAGTTTATCAATTGTTTCCACTGGCTCTACTTCTTCTTTAGTGGTTTCATCACTAGTTTTTTCTTTAACCACTTGCTCAATCTTATCTAAGGTTTGATTATCTATGTAATTTTTACGCTCTAAAAGTGGCTGCTGATCCTCTTCACTCTTACTCATTGGATCCGTAGTTGGATCTAGTTGCTCAGGCTGACTATTAGCTGTTAGAGTGCCGCCCAAAGTTGGTGGCTGAAACACTAACCTTGAATCCTTCTTCGGCCCTCCTTCTGCATCCTCAGATGATTGAGTCCCTGCTTCTTCTTTTTCATTCTGTTCTTTTTCGAGTTTCGTAATATCCGCAGCTCGTCGCAATTCACCGTAATCGTCAATATGAATTTCGTTTGGATCAATTTCCTGTTCCTGATCCTGCCCCCCTTCATCTGATGAAACAAGATCGGTATGAGCAATCTTTATCTCGCCATCTTCAGGCTTCATACTTTTATCTTCAGAACCATCTTGCGGCCCACCCTCATCATCACCCTGCTCATCCTGAAACTCGGGCAATTCTTGATCTTCACTCATTTGTGGAATTGGTTGTGGCTCTAGTTCCGTAGCTATAAGCTGCTGATTTGCTCCAGCGGCCATTAACTTAGAACTCATAGACATAGTTATGGACGTAGTTTTATCATTCCTAAATCTTTCAGTCTCGGCAACAATTCCAGTCAACAAAGCAGTCGAGATCTGTTCATCCAACCCCTTGGTGTCAAGTTCCTCAACAATACTGGTAATCATTTCACTTAGGCTACTCGCCTGGGCTTCAATCCAATTAAACGTGCCGATTGACTCACCTTCTTTATTGTCAACAGAGACGACAACAGCATCATGCAAGATTCGGCCATGATCCATAATCACAGCATCTACTTGTGTGCGCTCGTGAATTCCTAGCGCTAAGACTACGTCAACATTGAAGTCTCCTTGACTAAACTCTAAATCTTTTTCGCTAACCGATGTCCTGTATGGTGTTATGAAAATTTTTACCATTGTGTCTTCAACTTTGTAACGAAGTTTGTCAGCTTTTGTTTTGTCAAGAGAAATTATAAAATCTCGTAGTGAGTTCGTATTCTTTTCAAATGTGTCTTCTGGTTTAAGAAATTCAATGGTTGAAGGAGTTTTACAACTAAATACAGCAGTTGCATGCTTACCTAGTTTATTAAGTAAAATGGTAATTCCGAGGCAAGCGGCCAATTGGTCAACAGTAGGATCATTGTTAACCGTGACTAATACATTATTAGCCTGTTTAAGCTGTTCAATTACCTGTGCCCTGTCTTCATTCATTTTTATTGTTTTTTTATTATTGTGATTTCCTCTCTCAGGCTAGCATAGATATATAAGCATGTCCACTATAAATCCACAGATTGTTGCAATAATTACTTTTTTGATTTATAGTCAATTGTCGACTAACTATTAAATTTAAACAAGGAACAAGTATGCCGATTATAAAATCAGCAAAGAAAAGAGTTAAGGTTGCTCGAAAAGCAACAATCAGAAACTCTAAAACAAAACGGAGCCTGAAGGGTGCTATTAAGTCATTTCACTCTGCCCTGACCTCTGGTAAAAGCATCAATGAAGCACAGCGAAAGGCGCAAAGTAACCTAGATAAAGCTGTTAAAAAAGGGGTGATCAGCAAAAATAAAGCAGCTCGCAAGAAAAAGCAACTATCCGCAAAAGCAAAAGCTAGTGGCACCAAAACTACAACAACCAAAAAAGCTGCTACAAAGAAAACTGTTGCCAAAAAGGCACCAGCCAAGAAGACTGTCGCAAAAACTACCGCCAAGAAAACTACAAAAAAATAATCTCCTATCTTGCTTTGCTTAGACTCATGATAAACCATTGCAGGTTTTGGTCTACATCAACTGATTTTGATTTAGACTTTGTATCAAGATCATAAAGGTCTTGTATATGCTTTTTAATATTGGCAAAATCTATGTCTTTAGCTAGCGACATGGATTTAGTCAAAACATATGGATTAATTTTTGCCCGCGTGGCAATATCTGACTTTTGCATGTTGCCAGACGACTTTATAGTAGCGACAACCTGCAGCTGCCAAGCTAGCACTGCAATTACTTGATGAGCATCGACGCCCAGTTTCTTTTGCTCTTCATATAGAGTAAGGGCCTTGCCCGCCCTACCACTCACTGCGTTTTCAATTAGTTCAAAAATAGTGCTTTGAATAGACCTATCGACCAAAAGCTCAATTGTCTTCTTTGTGATGCTTGAATCATAGTTTAACAGTTTATCAACTTCGTTACCTAGCCTCGCCTGATCAACTCCGACTCTTTCTATCAATAACTTGCTATCTACACTATTGATTGTCCCTGATTTCTCCTTCACTATACCTTGTAGCCATCTGGTTAATGTAGATACATCTGGCTCCTTGAATTCTTTAAATTCGGTTTCTGATTTAAGAAGTTTGAAAAAACTCGATCGTTTATCTAGTTTATCTTCGACAATCAAAACTCTTGTAACGTCAGGAATTAGAGGAATAATCTTTTCAAAAACGTCGACAAATTGTTTATTGCTGCTAGGATTTCTAAGTACTAGTAGCTTTTCTGGGACTAAAAACGGCAAGTTAATTAAAGCATCCGTAATTTTCTGGGCATCTTCCTCTTCGCAGTCTATTTGCTCCACCGACATAGAATCAAATTTTTTTAGATATTTATTCTTTTGTTCATCGACAAAGCTGGACACTAAAAATACATTTGGCCCAGTAAGTGTGGTTATCATTTGATGGCCTCTCTCTGGCATTTTGGACAAATATGCGTACCTCTTCCTACTACTCTAGTTTTGATAATTGTTGTTCCACATCTTTGGCATGGCTGTCCTTCTCTTCTGAAGACCTTAGCAAAGTCTATATAACTACCTTTTTTGCCTTCTGCATTAACATAGTTCCTGTCTGTAGAACCACCCTTTTCTATAGAAAGAATCAGCACCTTTTTGATCTCGTCAAGTAGTAGTCTAAGCTTGTTTTTTGTTATGTTTTTAACTAAAGTTTTCGGGTGTATTTTAGCCGCCCAAAGTGATTCGTCGGCATATATATTTCCGATTCCGGCAATGACTGTTTGGTCTAGTAGCGCCGCCTTGATATTACTATTAGACTTTCTTTTTAGTCTATCTATGAAATCCTTAGCCGTAAAGCTTTCATCTAAAGGCTCTGGTCCGAGTTTCTGCATAAAATCTAGACCTGGAACCTCTACGGTTGGGAAAAACCTAACCCACCCAAATTTTCGCTGATCATTAAAAAACAATTTGCTGTTATCATCGAAGCTAAAAATAACTCTGGTTGATTTATCTGGTAATTGGCCAATTAGGCTATCGTTTGGGTGACCTGCCCCAAAATTCTCAACACCTCTATAGACAAACTGCCCTGTCATTTTTAGGTGGGCTACTAGACTATAGCCGGTACTCAGGTTAACAATTAATACTTTTGCTCGTCTTTCGATAGAAATAATTTCCGAGCCAATTAGAAAATCATCGACCTTGCTTTGTTCATTTGGAAAACTCTTTGGCCAATCAAAACTAACACATATAATTGTTTTGCCAACAATTAACTTATTCAGACCCCTTTTGACCGTTTCTACTTCTGGTAATTCTGGCACCTAGATAGTATGCCAGAGATTCAAACATATAAGCAAAAGTGTTAAGCTAAGCAGCTAGTCCAAGTTCACCATTTTCCATCAGAGGATAAGCTGCAAATAAAGCTTTTTGCCCAACTATTTTAATCGGGAATTCTTCTTGTCCTGAGTCGACCAAATCACGTTTTTTATCAAGCCACCCGACTAACGAGCACTCTACACCACAATCTTCCGCCAAGTCTGCGAGAACATCCCTAACAGTTCCTAGCTCTGCAGTGTTTTCCACTATTAACTCTGGTTGACCGTTCACGGAATTTTTTGTTAAGTTCATTTTTTTATAGATTAAAATTTACCCTACTATTAATTATACGCCTCGCCGTCAACCGCTGTATAATATAACCCTTATGGGATCTTCAATTAAAGATATTCTACAAGGTAACAGCTATGCCGAACCAGAAGAAATTAGAATTATAAAAAACTATGTATTCGAAAACTTCCAATCTCCTGTTAACGTAAAAATTGGTTCAAACTCTATAACAATCTTAGTAACTAGTGCAGCACTCGCAAACACACTCAGAATGTACCTAATAGACATTAAGAAAAAGTGTAATACTGATAAAAAATTAATAATTAGGATTGGAAGGTGAACTAGTATCCGAAGGATATAGTGGAGCTTCATCTACTGTGGTGCCTTCGACACCCACAGGATGTCTTACTATTCCGTGCCCACCTTGTTCTTTATAGGCATTGACAGCAAGCGTCCCGACTAGGGTCAGACCACCAATATCTAGCATCGGTACATCTTGCTCAATTGACCGTTGTGGTTCTGGGTTTTCTCTTTTCATAGTTTTTGTTCTCCAATTAAATCCATTAGCATTTTAACAACTGATTGATTATTTGTGAAGTGTATCGACTTCATTCCCAGTTCGCTTGCCGCCATACAGTTCAGCTCAGAATCATCAATAAATACACACTCTTCAAACTCAACACCCAACCTATCAATTGCGATCTGATAGATTCTTTCGTCAGGTTTCGTCACGCCAACCTCGAATGAAAACACCAGTGCATCGAACAAATTCCGCTCCCTATCAGTTAAAAACACATCTACTATCCAATTAGTTGAAACATTACTAAGCATGCCTATTTTATATCCATCGCTTTTTAGCCTTGAGATCAAATCGAATAGTTCAGTGTTTTTATTGCCTTCCACTCCAAGCAAATCTTCAATTCTATCGGGAAGCTGACCAGCAACACCTAAGACTTCCTCCTCAAACTCAGATTTAGAAAGTGCACCCGTATCAAGGTTTCTGTTCAGGTACCTTAACTTTTCTCTGTCAGCTTCATCGGGCAAACCATCTACAAATGCCTTCCATTTATCTGTAGTTAACACTCCAAAACAGTCAAAAATAATAGCCTTAATCATTATAGAATACTAACATAAACTATTTAAAGGCTAGTTAAACGATACGCCCTGAACGAACTCGCTATAGTCTGGTATCTGACTCGTAAATAACTCTCTGATGTCCGATCCATTTGTTCCAAGATCACCACCTAGTGGCTTACAACTAGAATTCCAAAGATTTGACAAGTCATTCCCTGCCTCACTAAGCTTATAGTAGTAAGTGTATCCTTTAGGGCATATGCCAGTTGGGTTTGAAACTTTTGTTTCTTTCTTGCTAGTAAAGCCTGCTTTATCTAGAGCATACATAAAAACCTTATATGCCTCATAGTTATTAGAGTAGGTCTGTCGTTTTCGTACTGTTTCTGTATAACCGTCAAGTACCTCTATAACTCTTTCATTTTGACTAACATAAATCTTTAAGGTTCTTCTGTCTTCATTAGAGTTGATGTTTCCGTACTTTGTAAACTGAACTCTTGACTTGTCGTTTATGTGATCGATCGTTTTAGTCGTTTGAGTTGTTTCGCTAGGTGCTGGTTGGTCGCCACCATTATTAGAAACCGCATTACCAAATAGGATAACAGCAATAATCCCAAGCACAATCATCCCGATAACACCTAAAATATATCTCATTCTTATATTATATCACGCTTTTGTTTATATTTCAAGCATTTGGAATGGTTTTTTTAGATTTAACCTCTGTTTTTTGCTCGCAGGGGTCTCTTCAATGTGTTCAGACCATGTTTCCATAAATTTTCCATCTGCTTCTGAGTAAATTATTCCACCGAATCGCTTCTGCACAGTTGTTAGTCTTGCTCCTTGTGGCGATAAATATTCAATTATGACCAGCCTACCACCTGAATTCAACAACCCTAAGGCACACGAAACGACACTATGCCTTTCTGGATCTCCCCCAGGGAGGTTACCTAGTACATTTGCCGCATAGATTAAATCAAACCCGTCTACTTCCGCTTCACCACTAGCAGCAAAATGCCTTATATCTCCGATATACACTTCTAGCCCCAACTCATGCACTATGGGCGATTTATCGACTGCTTGATAATTAACTTCGGGGTTTACAGCCATCATTGAAGGGTGGCGACCCGGCCCGATCTCGAGAAGTTCTAAACTCATTAACCATATTATATTATCTTTTATAGTTTTTAGCAATGGTCTATGCGCAGTACTCTTCTAGCTCAGCCTTAAAACTATTAAAATCTTCATACAAGATTGTCTTCATGCCTACCGATTCTGCACCATTGAGATATTTTTGAAGATCATCAGTAAATACACACTCCTCTAAAGTTCACCCCAGTTCTCCCCTTCGCTAGTATCTACCGTTAATTTAACTGGCAATTTATAGATATTTTCCATAGTTGATTTCAAAATTTTGGCGACGTCCTTAGCCTTAGACCTTGGACACTCTACCATAATTGAATCGTGGATTTGAAGAAGTTGCCTACAGTCGTCATCAAGCTTTTGATCAACCTCAATCATGGCCATTTTCATTAAATCAGCCTCTGTCCCCTGGATTGGCATATTTATTGCAGCCCTTTCGGCTGCTTGCCGAACAACAAAATTACTAGAGTTTATATCTGGCATTGGCCGCCTGCGTCCAAAAAGTGTCTCCACGTAGCCTTCCTTATGCGCCTTGTACTTCAAGCCCTCCATGTAGTCTAAAATTGGTTTTCGTAGTTCGAAGTATTTATCTATAAAATGCTTAGCCTGCTCCATTGTCATCCCCGTCGCCACACTAAGCCCATGTGGACTCATTCCGTATAGAATACCAAAGTTAATCACTTTAGCATCGCGTCTCATATTCTTTGTTACATCTTCTGGCGCCCGACCATACACCTGAGACGCCGTAGCTAAGTGCACATCAACATCTCGATTAAACATATCGATCAATTCCTCATCTTTGGCAAAATAAGCTGCCAGCCTAAGTTCGAACTGAGAATAGTCCGCACTAACGAAAACCTTGCCTGCCTCAGCAACAAATGCTGTACGTATCCGTTTACCCAGCTCAGTTCTAACAGGAATGTTCTGCAAGTTTGGATCGTTACTACTGAGCCGGCCGGTTTGTGCAACTGTTAGAGCGAATGTTGTATGTAGCCTAGAATTTTCATCCACCATTTGGGGCAAAGTATCCACATACGTGCTCTTGAGCTTTGTATACTCTCGATACTCGGTTATCAAATCTATTATAGGGTGTTGTCCTCTCAGCTTATCCAACTCTTTAGCAGCGGTTGAGTATCCAGTTTTGCCTTTTTTTACACCTGTTGTGGGCATACCAAGATCATTAAATAAAACTTCAGCCAGCTGAGAAGGAGAACTCACATTAAATTCCTTTTCCGCATAACCATAAATTTGCTGCTGAATGTCACTTATTTGATCATCGAGCTCTTCGGACATCTTGTTCAAATAGTCGGTGTCTAGCTTTATTCCTTCGAACTCCATGTTGGCCAAAACGGGTATTACAGGCCATTCTACACTCTGTGCTAATTCGGTCATCTTGGGTAATTCGGCCATCTCAGTTACCTGCTTTTCGTATAGACCCCTTATGACAGCAATCATTTCAGGCACCCTTTCGCCAAACTCATCGGGTGAAAGATTTTCAAATTCTGATCCCTCATAGCCCAAATCGGTCATTGCCAGTTCTGTCAAAGTTTGCTCACGCCGCAGACTGTTCAGTAAAAACGACCCAACTAATACATCATGTCCAACACCGTTAAACTCAAAATCAAGCCCCAGAAAAACTTTGATTGTAGACTTAATATCATAGCCAATCTTTAGGACGCTCTCTCGAGAAATCAGATCACCTAGAACATCATGAAGTTTGGTGGTACTAATTGACTGCGCATTTAGCGTAAAAACAGTCTTAGGCGATGGGCTAATCGCAATCAGTCTGGGATTTTGGCCATGTTTGCCAGCCACGTAACTATGAATAATTAATTCGGAGGCACCTTCTATATCGAGTAGTCCTAAATCGTTATCACTATTAATCAATGTGTGCTTAGGTAGAATCAGATTGGACTCTATATGGTTCATATGCTCATCATGAGACTGCATTGCTTCTGGTAGCTGTCTTAGCAAAGTCCTGAACTCTAATTTTTGCAGGACTTCTCGCACATCTTGCGGATTACAGTTAGCCACGTCCAAAGATTCGAGGTCAAGTTCAATGGGTGCATCCGTCCAAATCGCAGCAATTTTTTTACTCAAGTATGCAGAATCCTTGCCGACAATAAGTTTATTACGAACGCTCTCCCTGATTTCATCTAGGTTCTCATACACACCATCAAGGGTTTTGTACTTTTGCAAAAGATCGATTGCTCCCTTCTCACCAATACCAGGAACTCCTGGGATATTATCGGAACTGTCGCCTTTTATAGATTTAAGATCTAAAAATTGTTGAACATCAATCCCATACTTTTCAGTGAATGAATCTGGATGAAAAAGCTCAATGTTACTCAGCCCCTTTTTTAGCGCATAAACGTGAACACTATCATTAATTACTTGTAATAAATCTAGATCACTAGTAACAAGCAACGTGTCTAACCCTGCACTTTTTGCTTTAACAGCAAGCGTTCCCATAATGTCATCGGCTTCGTAGTCATCCAACTCATAAAGTGGCCAACCAAACGCATTTAGTAGCTCATGCAAAATTGGAACTTGCTCATAAAAATCAGCTGGTGCTGGCTTACGGCCAGCCTTATACTCAGAATACATTTCCAGTCTTTTTCTAATGTTAGTCTTTGGCTTATCCCATGCAACGCAAACATAGTCCGGCTTAAGTCGTTTAATGACCTCTAAGGCCATTACAGCAAAGCCATAAACACCTCCACTCGGGGTACCATCTTTTAGACTAAGGTTTGGCATCGCATAGTATCCGCGATAGAACACTGACTTACCATCAATAATCACAAGCCTTTTTTTGCCCGAATTCTCCATAAGTCTAGTATACTCTTTAATAAGAAGTTACATAAGATATGAAGTTTAATTTTGAGCTATACCTAAAGTCGAACGTTGCCGATCAAGAAAACTGGCAGCAGTTTTATACAACCCTAACCGCCCACATTGGGTATCTAAATACTTGCACGATCACAATTAGCATTAAAGAAAACGTCGTCAGATACTTTGTAACCGCCGACAGGGATTTAGGTGTATTGAGCAATAATATTGAGCTTGGCGTACTTCGACCGGTCAATGAAGAAGAAGTTGCGACTCCAACACCTAAATCTGCCGAACGATTAGTAAGGTATGTTCCCGGGGGTAACATTCTTGACCTTAGAGAAAAAATAAAACTAAAACGAGGTAAGGATCTTGAATTCATAGTATTCAATTGTCGTCGAATAAATACTGAGAAGACTTATACGAAAATTGAGTCAATATTCAAAAGTCCTGGTGGACACTACTCTGTAAACAAGAAGACTCTACTTACTTTTCCTGCGCACTTATTAAAAGTAAACTTCGACGAGAATGCCCGATATCTAAAAAAAGAATTTCCAAAATACATCAATATAGAAAAATCACTCCCAATACTCAACCCGACCAATAATAATGCCCTGTTGTCGGTCAATACTTTTCCTTTTTTTGCACAAGATTACTATCTAAACTTGATGGACTATGAGTTTGATAAGCATTCATTCATAATTGGAGCCAGCGGAAGTGGTAAATCCAAATTTATCGAACTTCTAGTAGACCGTATCTCAAAATCACCCGTAAAACATAATTATAAAGTTCTGGTTATTGACCCTCACGCCTCATTAGGTAATGACATGGGTAACATTGAAGGGTCTCAAGTGATTGATTTTACTGGAGATTCTGCTCCGGAACTATTTGGAGATTCTGCCAAAACTGATGTTTCTGCAGCCACCGAACTCACTACGACACTTATGAAGTCCTTACTTGCCGATCAATTTAATCCTAAGGTTGAGAGAGTACTACGATTCAGTTTGTATGTTTTGTTTATTAGTCAGTCAATGTCCTTAGGGTTCCTAAAAAGATTTTTGACCGAGTTAGAGCTACGAAATCAGATAATGCAACATGTAAGTGGTCACATTCCGCCAAACATTGAACAATTTTTTGCCACGGACTTTAACGAAATTAGAACAACCCACTATACCGAAGCAGTTTTGCCAATCATATCCCTCGTCGACGAGATGCAATTACAGCCAAGTTTAGTTGGAGAAAGTGAAACATCTCTCGCAAAAACAATCGATAACAATTTCTTAACTGTTTTCTCGCTCAACAAAGTTAGTATGGGAGAAAAAGTTGTCAAAACTGCCGCTGGCATATTAATTCAACAGATTTTCTTACTTGCGCAGGCTAAATCATTTAACCAAAAGGTGATTTTAATCGTTGATGAAGTTTCGGTTGTTCAAAGTCCTGCTTTATCCGCAATTTTAGCTGAGGCACGAAAATACAACCTATTCGTAATACTAACTCAGCAGTATTTTGGCCAGGTAGAGAAATCTCTCAAGGATGCAATTTATTCAAACGTCTATAACTACTACGTTTTCCGTGTATCAGAGGAAGATGCTGAAGGGCTTATAGGTAATCTAAATATCGAGATACCGAAAGAAATCATTGAGGAAGAGCACAAAAAAGGCATAAAAGAAGATATGCTAAAGAAAAGATTCATGACAGAACTACATCCACGAGAATGTTTGGTGCGAGTATCCGCAAATGGTCAGATTATCCCTGTTTTCAAGGCTAGAACACTGGATATTGGTGATAGTAAACAGATAAACCCTATAAACATCGACAAATTAGAAGAAGCCGTAGCAACCGACATACCAAAACTTACCAAATTTAAAGAAAGTGGTGACCTTGCCGACAACGTTCCAGACATCTTCCCCGATAATAATCAAACTGCCACACCGTCAATGCATATAGAGAGTTTTGTGCCAGCTCAAAGTAATCTAACTCCTGATGTGACAGATTTGAAAAGTAATCTGAACGATGCTTGGGATAAAGGCCCTGCAAGGAGCATGACCCAAGAAAAACCTAGTAATCCCGAGGGAGACTTGTCCTACTTTAATAATCACGAGATTGACCCAGTCGAACGACGTCAGGCAAAAGAACAAAAAGACAATAAGGCTCAACGTGTGGCAAAGTTCCTATCAAAGAAAAATGTTGAATTACAACCAGTTAGCCCAAATAACATTATCCTGGAACCAGTTAGCTCTACTTCTGAAATTGATACAGATAGTGGCTTCGGATCAGGAAACTTGGCAAGTATTTTGGCAACACAATCATCCAGTCGAGAAAAAGTTAAGGCAAACAAGAGAAAGGCGTAATTAAGATAATGGAGAAACTACCAGACATACTAAATCAGATATCAGCCAACGTATTCGGATATAAAAACCCATTCACCCCTGAGCAATTTCTACAAAAATTTGGCTTTGATGTGCGTGTGCCTAAGGAAGTTGTCGATTCTACAGATGGCACAAAGACCTGGGCTCAATCAATAAACCCAACAAAGTTTATAACCCTAGACAATGCCCGAAAAAGGAATGATGTGGATGACTGGGTCGTACCAAAGAGACCCTTGAATAACATCCAGGAAGTTTTGAATGCTTGGGCCGAAACTAACTACATGACTACTGAACGTCAGCTAGAGTCAGACCACGTTTTTGAGTCTGATAATATCTATAACTCACAGTACATTTATCGCTCAATGGATATACATTTTAGCAAAAACGTTTTTGCCTGCGATACATCCCGCAAGCTTGAGTATGTAGCCTGTTCACAACGCTCAAACGCAAGCACATACTCCATCAGAATAGAAGACTCAACAGAATGCAGTAATAGCTTTAATGTGATTTGGTCAGGCAAAATCGCCAATTCACTTTTCATTAACGACAGCTACGACATGTTTGAATGTATGTTCTGTTCACATATGGCAGGTAAGAGATTCTGTATAGCAAATATGCAGTTTGAAGAAGAAGAGTATAGAAAGATCAAAAAAATGGTTGTTGAATGGATATTGACTTCGTAGAGGAGTGTAAGGGGTGGATAAAGGAGAAAAATGTA
>JAXLZX010000009.1:0-25328 GCA_046350695.1 Saccharimonadales bacterium (SeqCode)
AAGTTCTTTTTCCTTATCATTCATTATCTTGTTCTTGCGTTCTGGACCAATAGCTACCTTTTCAAAGGCATTCGTAACATCTTGTTGATTAATTTCCTTTCTATTATGACGCGCTGCAATAATCGCCGCTTCATTCGCAATGTTTGCTAAATCTGCACCAGAAGAGCCTGCCGATTTGGCCGCCAAGGCATCAAGGTCAACATCAGCCGCTAAAGGTTTTTTAGCAAAATGCACTTTCAAAATAGCTTCACGATCCTTACGATCCGGTAAGACAATATTGACACGTCGATCGAACCTACCCGGTCTTAATAACGCTGGATCTAATACATCCGCACGGTTAGTAGCAGCCAAAATTATGACATTCGTGCCCTGCTCAAATCCATCCATCTCTACTAAAATTTGATTTAGGGTTTGTTCACGTTCATCATGTCCACCGCCCATACCAGAGCCACGCTTACGCCCCACTGCGTCAATCTCGTCAATGAAAATAATACAAGGGGCATTTTTCTTAGCCTTACTAAACAAATCACGCACACGGCTTGCGCCAACGCCAACAAACATTTCAACAAATTCTGAACCTGAAATACTAAAGAAAGGGACATTTGCTTCTCCGGCCACAGCCCGGGACAACATAGTTTTACCCGTACCTGGAGGACCTACTAACAGAACTCCTTTTGGAATTTTTGCACCGAGTGATTGAAATTTCTTTGGATACTTAAGAAACTCTACTATTTCTTCTAAATCTTGTTTTGCCTCATCTGATCCCGCAATATTCTTGAATGTAACTTTATTCTTTTCATTACCATAAAGCTTCGCTCTGCTTTTTCCAAAACTCATTGCCTGGTTTCCTTGACCCTGGGCACTTCTGAGCATAAAGAAAAGTACTGCACTAATTAGTACCACTGGCAAAATAGTCAGTGCAACGTTTGTCCATGTTGCGCTACTGTTAGATGCCGGATTAACCTCAACTCTAACCTTAGAATAATCCACTCCTTCTTGCTGCAGGCTCACTTGTGGATCTTTATATGATTTCAGCGAGGGATTCTCCTCATCTTTCTTAATTATTTCTAAATCATTACCTTTTACGTTTATTTGCTTGTACTGACCTTCGTTTGCATTGTGCACTACGTCAGAAATAGATACTGTCTCCAGTGATTTTGGTTGCTGGAACGCAGAAATAACAACAAGTGCTAAAAGAATTATTATTGCTATAAATCCAAAATTCTTAATACTCTTGCCCTTTGTCATAGGACCTTTAGGTTGGTTTTTCTTGGGTTTATTATTCATACTTGGGTCATTATACAGATTTGATGAGTATTTTTCTATCAGTTATTAACGTTTTACTAAGGTAATTTCATCTGACGTAATTTTTAGTACAAATTTATTATCAATATCTAAAACTTTATTTACTTCAGCAGTTTTAGCAAAATTTGTAAGTCTCTGTATTGTTTTTTTATCGACATCCTTAATCTTGTGTTTTTTCAGCCACACAACCATAACTTCCATAGAAACAGCGTATGGTAATAATACAAACCATTTTCTGTTTAGTTTGTTGAGTTTAGGTTGCACATGCAATAGGCTCGTCATGATTTCATCAATTTCCCGATTTATTTCTTTTGATTTATTAATATGATAAAGTAGACTCTTTCTCTGGCCTTCAGATAATTTTGGGATAATTTGATGTCTTATATAGTTGCGAAGATACCTGATATCTTTATTTGTTGTGTCCTCGCGCCATTCTATTTCGTGTACTTTTGCATGATTAACTAAGTCGGCTTTTGTTAAATGCAATACAGGCCGCAATACTGAATTTTTATTACCTAACGAAGTCAACCCGCTTCGACCCGTACCCCGGATTAGATTAATAATGGCAGTTTCGAGCAAATCATCCTGATGATGTGCTGTAATGATTGCCCTGGAGCCAGATGCCTTCCTCAGTGCGTGCAGGAACTCATAGCGTGCTTTTCGAGCGTCGGCCTCACTCGCATCGGGACCCAAATTTCCTTCGTCATACACAAACCTTACGTTTTGCGACTTAGCAAAATTTTGCACAAGTCGTCTATCGATTCCCGAATCGTGCCTAATTCCATGATCGAAATGTGCAACAATCAGTTCAAGATCTGGCTCGTCTAAGAGCAGCTTAAGTAGCGCCATAGAGTCTACGCCACCAGAAACAGCAACTACATATCTACCTTTTTCAAGACCTAGGCTCATATAGACATTATAGTTATGCTTACAGCTATATTAAAATGTATTTTACTTGCATCTAGTATTGATAAATAAAATATGCTACAATCACCCCTGTTCTTTAAGATTCAAAATTACAAATTTGCGATAGAAATCGCAAGCATTAGAGGATATGGCATTATTAGTTTATTTTTGTTGATCAGAATTTTACTCTACAATCAATTTGATAAACTAATATTTACATATTGACAAGGCGGCGTAGCTCAGCTGGTTAGAGCGCAGGACTCATAAGCCTGAGGTCAGAGGTTCAAGCCCTCTCGCCGCTACCAAATTTGCATCAGATAAAAATGTCCCGGGTTACCCCGGGACATTTGTTTTAAGAGATTAAGATTATTCTCTTATGTGCCCTTCGAAGTTTTTGTACTTTCCTTCGGGGTACAATATCTTGGATTATCATCCTATCTCGCCTCCTTATCATTTTTTGTTTTAGTTATGATGCTTGAACTACAATTGACAGATAAATTCATCTATTTCGAATAACTTTTCGTCTGTTGTTGGCACTAATTCGAAGGCCAAACCATTAACTGGTGTTAGCACACTTTTATATCCCCTATCTATGCAACCATTGTTGTATTTATTTGTTAATATTGTTTGTTTTAATCGCGATTAACACTACTCATTATACACGTTTTTGCTATTTTGTCAATGTTTAGTATAAAGTAGTAGTTTTTTGATTATAATTGCAAATTTTACAACTACATTTCTACAACATTTTGTCTCTTATTTCAGACTGATGTGGCGCCATATCATTGACATAATTTTAACGTTTGCTAGGATTAAAACTTGTGTGTTTTTGCAGGTGAGGTAGATTCACACAGAGTAACATACCTAGAATATCCAACTTGAAAAGTAAAAAAAGATGAAATTCACATTTAGAAAATCTGGATAGACTAGGGCTGTAAGGAGGAAATTAATGCGTCTAAACGCCATTTTGGCGGCGACGGTCACGTCAGCCGCAGTATTTGCTGTGCTTGGTTTTGTGCCAGTACATGCAGAAAGCTCACAAAATCAAAATATTAATACTAATACTTCGGAACAAAAACCCGAAGAAAAACCAAAGCTAGAAGATAAATTTGTAGAGGTTAAGTCGGGTGATTATTTAGAAAAAATTGCCAGCGACAACAAAACTACTTATCCACGACTATACGATGCAAATACACATATAAGCGACCCGAACTTAATCTATCCTGGTGATAAGCTTCGAATTCCACGAGAAGATGAAGTCTTAGTAAATCGCACTACCATTAAACCACAGCCACAGACCGTTACTACGCCAGCAAAAACCAACACTACTTCAAGTTATCAGCCACAGTCTGTCGCTACGCCAGCAATTGCGGACGGAAGCGTCTGGGATGCTATTGCTAGATGCGAATCTGGCGGTAATTGGGCAATTAATACCGGAAATGGTTACTATGGCGGTTTGCAGTTTACACTTGGTAGCTGGCAAGCCGTAGGCGGAACAGGATACCCTCACCAAGCTAGCCGTGAAGAACAAATTGTACGCGGCAAGCTACTCCAAGCCCGCCAAGGATGGGGAGCATGGCCTGCCTGTACTAGCAAACTCGGTCTTAGATGATTATACTGAAGCCGTTGTTAGTTTTGACAAAGTCTACTCTATGAGTTTGTAATCGTGTTACAATCTTTTAAACACGAAAGCGAGGGTACACATGATAAAGCAAAACTTAAGCTTTTTAGAAACGATAAGTATAAGTCATGTGTACCCTGTCGAATATAAAAAAGAAGTCGGTCAATATGCCAGGTAATAAAGAAGCTTTCTTTGAACAAGCCCACGAAAGAGAATTTACTTACTTTGGCTATAGCGACCTCCAGCTTCGAACAGAAGTAATGAGCCAGATTGACGTCAATGATGTCGACATTACTGGCCAAGTATCTACCCACTATAAGTTAAGAGTTCCTGTACTGGGTGCTATGATGAACTGCATCAGCGAAGACGACATGGCAAAGGCTATGGGCGAAGTTGGCGCCGGCGCCTTTATTCATCATGCTAATACCCCAGACGAACAACTTGAACTAGTGAAGAGTGTTTACGACCACTTAAACGGGATCATAGCGGAACCCTTCGTTGCGATGGAAGATGATACCATCGAGCATGTTTTACAAGTCTTAGATAAAAACAATAAGAAATTTAAAACACTTCCAGTTATCAATTCTGAGGGTATCTGCGTTGGATTGTTGAATAAAGCTTGTCTCAGATTATTCGATGCACACACTCAAATTAGTGAAGCTATGCTTCCATTTGGTCAGTTTGAAACAGCAAATAGTAACACTACACCAGAACAAGCTTACGAAAAAATGCGCGATAAAAGACTCGACGTACTTGTATTATTAGATCAATCTCGCAGAATCGGTGGACTTTGTTTGGTCAAAGACATAGTCCGTATGAGAAATAGTAATCCGGAAGAATACAGCCTTACGGACGAGGGAAGGTTAATTACATTTGCCAGTGTTCCTACCATCCCGGAAGAAGCAGTTGAAAGAACAAGGCTTATGAGTAAATACATTAATGTGATAGGCATTGACACTTCTCATGGTGAACATAAACATGCTGTAAATACCTTGATTGCACTAAAAGAAGCTTTCCCCTTCACGACGTTTGGTATAGATTTTATAGCAGGCAATATTTCTACAAAAGAAACTGCAGAGGAAATAGCAAAGCTAGAACCAGACGGAATACAGGTAGGCCAAGGGCCAGGCCAAATTTGCATTTCATCAGATAGACTCGGCTTCGGTACTCCACAGGCGAGCGCAGTGTATGAAGTTGCACGTTCAGCTAGGTTAATAAATCCGAACATGCCAATAATAGCAGATGGAGGAATAAGTGATTCCGCCGACACAGTCAAAGCTTTTGCCTTAGGTGCAACAGCAGTTAAGGTTGGTGGACTTATCGCTGCTACCGATGAAACACCCGTTCCAGTAATAAGAGATGAAAACGGTACTCTTTGTAAAGAATATTGGGGTATGGGCTCAGCCCGAGCGCAACAAGCCTTCGCTGCTGCTCGTGCAAGATATGGCCACTTTGGTCCACCACGAGATGTAATTTTTGCTGAGGGAATTGAAAAACGAATACCACTCAAAGGCCCCGTAGCAAAAATTATTAATGAACATGTTTTGGGAGTCCGTATTTCAATGGCCGCTCAAGGCGCTCGAAATATTTACGAACTAGCCGAAAACGCCAGTCTCATGCGTGGAAGTAATAAGAAAAGCTAATTTCGCTAATTGCGAACTATGACTTGGTCGCGACGTTGGCCAACGCCAATATAAGTCACAGGAACACCCGTCTGTTCTTCAATAAACTCTACGTATCTCTGTGCGTTCGCAGGTAAGTCATTAAAATCTCTCACACTAGAAATATCATCATCCCAACCAGGTAAGCACCTAAACTGAGGAGTAGATTGCTGCAGTTTATATTCTGCATTCGGCGCAATTGGGATAATATTGCCTTTTCTCTCGTAGTTTACACAGACAGGTATATACGGTCCGTATCGACTTAACCAGTCAAGCTTTGTAATCGCCATTTCCGTAGTACCGTTTACCATGTTTGCACGTCGAATAACAGGAATATCGTAATGTCCAAGCCTGCGTAATCTGCCGGTAGTAGTTCCGGTCTCGGCATCTCCTGCCATTAAATCTCCATGTAGCCTTTGCTGTTCACACGCATCATGTATCTCCGTAACAAAATGACCACCACCTACATGAGACGGAATAGACTTGGATACACCTAACACATTTTTAATACGCTGGGGTGGAACACCAAGACCAGGTGATATGCCACCAGAAGTAGTTATCGAAGAGGTCACATTTGGCCACATGCCTTGGTATTTATCTAATAGAAATGCTTGAGCACCTTCCGCCAATATCATATTGCCCTTTTTCATTTCTTCATTTAGATAAATGGACGTGTCGGTGATAAATTTACCCAACTTGGATGCCCTAAGAACATACTCTTGCGCAACATCCATTTCTTTTTGCAATGGGATGCCTATTCGTTCTGCGATTCTTCTCCATCTTGGACCTACCCTTATTAGGCCTTCCCGTATAATTTCCAGAAGTTCAAGTGGTTCGTTCTTTATCATTTCTGCCCTAACACCTTCGCGTAATCCAAAATCACTGTCAACTTGAGCTATACCTGACTTTGTGCTGCCCTGCCCCTTCGAGCCAGATTCTCGTTTTTCATCCCCCAATACATGATGGGGTAATATCAGGTGAGCACTCGAGCTTATCATTAAGTTCTCTGGCGTGACTTCAAGTCCTTCACCTATTAAATAATCAATTTCTCCATTAAACTTAATCACGTCTATAAAAACACCATCACCAACTACACTAACCTTGTCTTGATGCGCAATACCTGAAGGAACGGTATGAAGCTTAAACTCTCTACCCTCCGGGGTAACTACTGTGTGACCGGCATTGGGGCCACCATTAAATCGAGCAACGTGAGAATAATCAGATGTCATCATATCTACAAATCTACCCTTACCTTCATCTCCGCGCTGCAACCCAACGACTGCGTCAATGTGGCCAGGCTCCATTGACAGCCCATGACCTATATCTAGTACTTCCATGTTCATTCACGCCCAGCATACACAAGACTATTCTGTATAGCAACCATATGCATTTATAAAATTAAGCACAACTAGCATGTTACGTAATTTTATAGTTATTATGTAGCGATGAAAATCGTAAACCCAGGTATGAAGATATTCCCTGTTGCTTTTGGTCACGAACACGAAACAGGGCAGATTAGTGGCGAAATAGGTAATTTGTTTGAAAATGATAATTTTGCTTCCAATCTTGATAGATATGTTCCGGCACAATATAAACTAACAGACCAATTTCTTAAAACTGGATTCAGAGTATACCCAGGAGGATCTTGCCTAGAAATTTGCACACCAGAGTGTGGATCACCTAAGGAGCTGGCAAAATATATACACGCGGGGCGAATAATAGTTGCTGAAACTTTTGAAAACTTCTTGTCTTCTATGTCGGGAAAAACCGACAGTGTTATTGAAGGCCGCATACATGAGCGTGTTGTTGATAGTATTGGGAATAGAAAGGGAAGTCATTACAATATCGGCATAAATAACGAAGATGAATTTCCCATAGATGAGGAAGTTATATTAAGTCACCAAGCCACAAGACAATTTGTTACTGGCAGTGGATATGCGGGGCCTAGAGGGCTCCGATATTCTCAAAAAATAGGCGGATTAAGCTATGTAAGACGATATGATTTCATTGGCAGCATGATTAGAACTACTGACGATGAAGGTACTCGCAGAATTGAAGACAGATGTGCAGATATAAATATGTCAGAATGGGCAACGTGGATGCATGTCGGTTCGCTAGCGATGGCCGTAACTATTAGTAGAACCCCCCTGAAAGATGAGCTGCCGTCAATCAAAATCGGCAATCACCCAATCACCGAAATAGCAAAATTTCTTAATGTAGTTAGGATAGATAACGACGGGGTGCTAATCCCAAACGAACGCAGCTGGATTGCAGTTGATTTCCAGCAAAAAATGGCTGAACTATTCATGGATAAAGTAATATTCTACGCAGATGAACTACCAGAAGACTATTATATAATTGCTCGTGAACTATATAAAACTTGCGAAAATTTCAGGCATTTTATATCTGGCGAAGTAACATTTGATGAGTTTGCATTTAATCATGACTGGGCGGCCAAATTTTCTGTCTTAAGAAGAAACATTAACAAAGACCGTAGTTTTGGCATACTAAGACGAGACACTGATTCAAAAAGTATGGCAACAGATATGCTTTATGATGCTACGAGATATAAATTCTATGAGGGGCAGGAGATTTCTAAAGTTCCTGGCCTTGCAAACAAATTAAAAAATCGTAATTTGCTATCCAGAATGTTTAGTGAGAATGATTTAATCCAAGCATTGGTTAAACCACCAGCGTCGACCAGAGCAGTAATGAGGAGCCACCTTATAGAGAATTATAGACATTACATTACTTCAGTGGAGTGGGATAGAGTATGCCTTGAAGATAAACACAAAAGGCCTTACGTATTTGAGATGCCTGAAGTAGATCAGGCCAATTTTAGCTCTACAGACCACATTAAACTAGACACCTTAGATCAGTCTACTTAATCTAAAAATTAGAAAAAGATAAATTACTGCAAACGACCTAAGTATCATCCCGCATGTCGTGAATTGGATTTCTACGAACATTCCTAAACAAGTTAAGTATTACACTTATCATCCCTGCCATTATAATAGTCCCCATGACCCGCAATAATTCAGGTACATATATCGATAAAAGTACGAACTTTCTAGATATGTCTCTAGCACTATAAATAACAAGCATATTAGTAGTAATGTCTTCACTATACTTGCTGTCAATATATTTTGTTAACGCCAGGCCTAGTCCAAAAGAAAAAGCAATTATCAAAAGTGTTATAAAAAATGCATAAATTATATATATCAGCGATATATCCATTCGTTTCGCACCAATAGCCCGAAATACTGCCGTCTCTCTTCTACTGTCGGCAATAGTCCTACCAATTGTGAAGAATAAAATGATTGTCGCAATAATAAGTAGTGCAATACCAAAGTAATTAATAAATTTAGAGAATCCCCTTTGTGCACCTTCTAGGGCAAGATTGTTGCTACCGAAAGGTATTAATGTAAAATATTTCCCTTCCGCATTACACTCAGCAAATGGATCTGTTCCTTGGGAGTCACTATTAGAAAAGACATCTGGGCTCGGTTGACAGTTTTGTTCATTTAGAAACTTGTTAGCACTATCAGAACTCGGGAACTCTGCATAATAAGTAGTACTCACAGCATCGCCAGATGTGTTCGCAAAATATGACTTAACAATATCGTTTTGTTCCTGAAATTTGAGTGGTGTATACCAACCAGGACCGTCCAGGCTGGAACCAACCAACGTAGCAATAACAGAACTAAATTGATTCATTAACCCATTAGATAAGTCTGGAGAAATACCTACTATTTTGAAATTCAATACTCTCTGCTCGGGGCTTTGTTTACCAAACATTTTGTTGAATTCTTCTTGTTTTGCATCTTGATTTTTCTGTTCAGTAGTTCGTGTATCTTGAGCTATCTTTGCAGGGCCACAAGGTTCATCGGGTAATCCGTATATCAGAGCCGGTTTTTGATATTCCTTGTTGTCCTTATTCTGATCAATATCTTGTGCCGTACTAATCGCAGAGGATATACGTTCACTCGAAGCTGAGTTCCTGTAACAAATTTTTAGTTCTGCTTTCTGAGAGTTTTCCCGGACGTATTTGATTCTTTCGAGTTTCTCGCTTGCCTTTGCGTCTGCCGGTAACGCTTTTAGCCCGAGCATTTGTTCTATTGCGGTCAGCGGAGCGACGAGAGGAATTTTGCCTTCTGGGACGGTCGAATCTGGCAGGATAAAAGGCGAGAGTAGGTCATCATCCATTAACCACCACCCAGCCGAAAAGGAGTCCACTCCCTGGCCATTGAAAGGCATTTGTTCTGACGGCTCTTTTTCTTCAAAATCCTCTTTATTATCTTTAAGTATTTTGAGTTGAGGTGGACTACCATTTAGACTTGGCATTTTACTTTGATAGTATTTTGTCTCACCGTATTTGCTAGCAATTTTTTCTAAATCACCTATCCCTGGTTGCGGATTTTTTTGATAATATTCTTTGATCACTTGAATAGCTATCGGATGCTCTGGAACAAGAGTCTTAACTTTACCTCCGGCCTCTACAGATACACTAACTGGCTTTGTGTCATTAGCTGCATCATATTGTATCCCTAGTCTTTTTGCCTCAATCTTCTTTTTAGCAACAACCTCACTATTAAGCTGCTCGGCTCTAGCGATTATTTCTTTGTTAATATATGTTTTATCCTGAAAATTAGAATGAGCCGCAACTAGATATCTTTTACCAAACCCTTCATTACTGAAGTTATCAACACTCTTGAAGGCCCCCCGAACTATCATCGAGGCTGCAAAAAGTCCACTAAACAAGATACCGGCAATGAAAACAGTTATGAAAAGTCTGATTTTTCTAGTTCGTAACTTTGTTAACGCAAGCTTAGCAGAGTCAGTTATTTTAATCATTCTACAATCTTCCCATCTTTGACGACAATTTTTCTATCTGCTCGCGATGATATATCTTCGTCGTGCGTGACAATAACTATGGTGGTGCCGAAATCTTTTCTAATTTTTTCAAATAAATTTATAATTGCGCGGCCGTTTTCACTATCTAGGTTTCCCGTAGGTTCGTCTGCAAGAATAAGCTTTGGCTGGTTAAATAGTGCCCTGGCAACGGCTGCACGCTGCATTTGCCCACCCGACATTTGTCGCGGGAAATGCTTTAACCTATCATCTAGACCAACTGCTTTTGCTAGCCGGCCAGATGTTGACCGCCTAGCCTTTCTAGGAATCCTTGCAAACATCCCGGGCACTTCTAAGTTTGTTTGTAGGTTAAGAAATGGTTGCAAATAAAAAAACTGAAACACAAATCCGATTGTTTTATTACGAAAACTCGAAAGTTTTCTGTCACTCAACTTACTAATGTTCTGGCTATCAACAATAATTTGTCCCGAAGTTGGCTTATCCAGTCCACCAATTAATTGTAGGAGTGTGCTCTTACCACTGCCGCTTGCCCCAGTGATTGCTATAAATTCACCTTCATGTATTTTTAATGAAACACTCTTCAGTGCCTCGACCTTATGCTTGCCAAGCTTAAATGTCTTGGAAATTTCGCTCATTTCAATCAACACCGGTGTTTCCGGCATTTTATAGGACTTCGCTACTGCTGTAGAAAGTTTTGACGCTCTTACCAATACTTCCATCGCCCTGTCCAAATTACCATCTAGGGTCTCAAGTAACTTTTTAGCTAGATCAATGTCTGAAAAACTTGTTATTTGCCTATCTACATTCGGTCCTGCAGAAACAATCTCATTAGCTTGTTGTCGAGTGTTATTGGATAACGGAGCAAAGTGAGGGGTCCTTGAACCTTGATAGATGTCTATGGTCGATGGTCTACGCAGTGGTACGGAGGGTGATCTGAAAGTCCTATCGGGAGTTGCTACCGAATTAGAATCACTCGAAAAGCCATCAAGTCCATGCACGCCCACCAAATCTTTCCCATCTTGATTCATTTTTTATCAATGCTTATGTATTACTTAATACTAAGTGTACTCTGACCTAAAAATAATACTAGTGGTGTCTGACTAATCTTTTTTGTTTTTTACAAAAGTAAAGTATGTAATTGACCCGACTACGACTAAGCTGAAAATTACCGCAACTACTACCGTGGTCGAAGTGCCCGATGAATTAGGTACAGTCTGTATATTTTCAATATGAACGTGGCCTGGATGAGCAAATTTAACATACTTTTAGTATAAATCATTGATCGCCCAACCAAACTTGTAGTTACAGTGTTTCCAGTTCATCAGTATTAAGTGCTTGCCGTACGAAAGGTGATATTGGTAAATGAAGTACGGACATTGCCACGGCTAACCTGCCCTCTTTTGTTTCGAGTCGCTCATTATTAAATATGTTTTTCCTAGTTCTTATATAATCGTCACACAGTGCTCCAAGATCCAATTTCAACTCACCTTCGTTTAGTACTACACACCCGAGAGACTGAGCTGTGATTTCGATTACACCTGGTTTACTTTCTCTTCGTTCATATCTCTTTCTGCCTAGCCCAGTTTTTGCGTCGATTAGCATTGCTTTAATATCGGTAGGATTTGATTTGTTAAAAACTAGCCAGATAATGTCACCCTTGGCAAATGTATTGTTAGGTCCATAGTCAATATTTGGCGGAGATGGTAATGCCCATCTTGATACCCCATTGCCATCATTCAATCTCTCTAAAGTAGAGAGATATACATCGTATTCAAATAGTAGTCCATCAAGTGAATTTATGTAGCTTCTTTTACCAACAGTAAAGTCATGTCTTTCGAGCGCACGAGACTTTACGTCCCGTAGCGCCTCAGACACACAAGCTAATCTAACAATAACTTCATCTGTAAGACTTGCAGAAGGCCTACTTTCCGGCCGATTCTTTCTAGAGAATAAATCCTTAAATAAAGGGAATGCCGAATAACCTAGTCCTCTTCTGATCCAGCTTTCAATATTTTGTGGATTATAGCTAGCTATGTTATCTGACATCGTAAACTCCATAGATAAATCAGCTAAATAATCCAGTACTGGCTCATAGCCAAAGTTATCTATTGCAAAATTAGCTAAGGATTTATCTACTAGCTCTGCTACTGCTCCTTGTTCAAGTATTCCACGAGCATATTTTCTGAATGTTCTTGGTGTCTTCTCTCCTCGCCGCCAGTAACCTATCGCATCTTCGAGCAATACATCCATTAAGCCAAGGGTAGATAAATGGAAATCTACTTCATTAAGAGAACCAGATGCTAAAAAGTCTGCATGGCCTCTATCGATATCAGCAGATAGATTTTCACGCAGCTCTGGACCTCTGTCAGAGGTTAAATAACTCCTGGGGTCTGTCATTACAATATAATATCACTTTTTTATTATTTTTTCAATATTACCGTTGACACAATCACCTCTGTTTGTTAATATAACTTAGCTCCCAAAGAATAGTATTGAAACTACAAATTTTCAATCTATGCTTATTGATTGTAAGCTTGAGAGAAATCGGCTCGGCTAGTTTGCTTTTGGTGATTGTAAATGTCTTTCAACCATCTTAGTAAACTAACCACTGCGCGATGATGATAGCGCGGGGTAGAGCAGCGGCAGCTCGTCTGGCTCATAACCAGAAGGTCGGAGGTTCGAGTCCTCCCCCCGCTACCAAGAAAGACTTTTCAGGTACTGGAAGGTCTTTTTTAGTTGGAATATGTCTGTAAAGTAAGTTAATTTGATTTTCCCTAAACCTAGGAGTATCGCAGTCGTACACAAACCCGTCCACATCAGTCATCATAGCTTGCCACTACTCGCCCTGTGTTTGCGTCGGCATAAATGACAGCGAGATAGACTTGCAGAATTAGCAATAGAGATGCCCAAAGAAATGCGCAATGATGTAAGTAGAGTGGTGTTTGCGCTTACTGACACTCCAATTAATAATATGTCTGTCACTCCAACCAGCCTGGGACGGCCTGAGAGACAACGCCTTCGCCATGTTGACAGAATTGTATTTGAGGAACTCCGTAGTCGTAATTTGATGCGCAAAATGGGCCAGTGCCCGATTGTGCTTCTGCCACTTTCATTTGGTAAAGAAGGACAGCAATCAATAGTGCTTAGACCAGTAAGTACTAGCACTTTCTTGACTGCAAGTGCCGTCACCGGACGGCATATTGACCCGGCTTTCTTCTTTAACACGGCAAATAGAATCATCAATGAAGTCGAGGGCATTAGCCAAGTTTTCTGTGAAATTACTGGCAAGCCACCCGGCCGTACTGAATGGGAATATGCCAGAAAAGTCCTATCTTAGTCACTATTCTAGCTGACTAACTAGCTGTAGGAAGTCTACCTCTATAACAGGAATAGGAAAGTGAGTAGTGTTGAAAGGTAAGCCGTTGCCGATATCTTCCGAATCTGCGTACGCAATTATAACTACCAGTGCTTCATAGAGTTCGTGCAAGATATCTCTTCGAACTACCTTGTTTCTCTGGTCAAGTATTCTATCTTTAGAATTTATGTTTGGATCCCAAATAGTAAGTGATATTTCTGGAATACCGTCTTCATTTACTTTAGTAACAGAATGTACCCCAGAACTTGTACATATCCCAGAAGGAGTAAATGGAAATTGCTCAATGATTAAGTCTCCATCATCCTCCAAAGGAATTTCGGGAAACTGTAAAGACTGAAAGGTCTTCGGTTCATCAACATCTGCACAGTCTGTTAGGTCTACGTCTAGTTCAACTAAGCTTCCATGTCGACTTAGTAAATCTGATACTTGCTCAGCAATCGTAAATTCTAGTAATTCCCTGTCCTTTTTGCCGTACATTGTTGGTGTGTAGGGCCTAAGCTCCCATAAAGGGAAGTGTTTCCAATCTCGCATTAAAGATTATTATAGAAAAATTATGTGTGTTTTTCGAGTATTATCTCTGTATGGGGTTCGTATGTTAAACTTACATCATAATTACGATAAATCATGGAAGATAAAAGTAAAGACCCTCTTGTGACAGCCAGTCAAGCACCTGTCACAAACGCAATACCAACTAACACGCCAGAGACACCCAACACAGCTAATGTCTTTAAGCGACATATCGTGCTTTTCCTTGGCATAGGATTATTCCTGTGGTTTATCACGCTTACAGGTATATCATCCATAACCACTAATCTTCAAATTCTAGAAATCATTCCAACTATTATTTTCTTTGGTGGCATTTTGGGTTCGATATTGCTAGGCGTTGGTTGCGCCATGCTAATTTTCCGTGCAGGTAATTCAAGAACAGACTCGCAGTTATCCAACATAGCACTAAAGATATTTTTATCTATTTTAGGCTTCATTATCGTCGGAGTAATTGGCTTTGGAATAACACTGTTCCTGAGCGCAATAACACTCCAGAGATGGTGTGATGTTTCCAACTCTAAATGTATATAAAACTCCAGTAAAACAAATATTATGGCTACTAATAAAACAAAAAACCTGATTAGTACTTTATGGGCACTATTAAGGCCAATGACATATATGTTATTACTAATCTATCTGCTTTTTGGTATCTCTTACGGCCATGCAGTAACCGGTGAAAATAAATTATTAACACTCTCGTCCACTCTACGTTTTATATTGGTATCTATAGCAATCGGGTTCTGGTACATTTCTGGAACTGCACTAAATGACTACGCTGACTATGAAATTGACAAGATAAATCTTAAGGACGATAAACAGAGGCCATTAATTATTGGGATTGCCAGCAAGGATTTGCTACTCAAAGTTGCTGTATTTTGTTCCTTCACTAGTTTATTACTCTCTGCTCTAATTTTTAATTTAGTAATTTTTATTCTATTCTTTGTTATGGTACTTCTAAATGTTGCCTACTCTATAAAACCCATACAAATTTCAAGACGTGGTGGCTTAGCACCCTTACTGCTGCCCCTAGGTTACATCGTATTAACAGTTAGCTCGGGGATGATTATTAGCAATACTCCTCTTAATACATCTTCATTTCTTGTTATTGTTGGTATGTACTTACACTTTATGTCAAGGATTGTACTAAAGGATCATCGAGACGTAAAAGGCGACGAAACCGCTGGTAAAAAAACTTTAATCTTGCAATATGGCAATGTACTGGTCTCATATTTGTCATTGATGTTATTCATACTAAGCACATTTATTCTAGTCTATGCTACATGGGAATATTTAAATTCTGCTATTATTTTTATAGTACTGATGGCAAGTAGTGCTTCGACGTTTTTATACCAGCTTTCACAACAAAATAAATGGAAACAACAAAAGTTAGCAATAACGCTTTATGGACGCATATGTACTGGGCTGATAGTAGTTTTTATACTTAGCTTCAATGCGACGATATTGAATTTAACCAAGATTGAGTCTACGGTAATTTTTACAATCACTGTTACCTATACATTTTTAAGCTTGATTGATATCAAAAACTTCCAATCTCGACAAAATAACTAAAGAGTTATGTACGATGCAAGAAATAGTCCATCCATGACTCCAGGTTCTTTTGGTAGGTAGGCTTATTAGGAACCTGAGTAGCGCTAGGTTTAGCTTGTTCTGGCATTTCCTTTGTTTTAGATAGTGCGACGTCCTTCGGTACTAGAACA
Organism: Saccharimonadales bacterium (SeqCode); assembly: GCA_046350695.1. GTDB lineage: Bacteria > Patescibacteriota > Saccharimonadia > Saccharimonadales > JACQNP01 > JAGQNP01. The sequence goes on from JAXLZX010000009.1 coordinate 16,006, forward strand.
AGAGTCTCACCTGGGGCAGCTTTGCCAAAGTTTCGTCGAGCCTGAAGCTCCAAGAATTGATCTGTTTTGTAATATTGATTCCTTAGTTTTTCATTTTCATTCTTGAGTTTTTGTACTTCATTTTGTTGTTTAAATTTTGCAATCTGCTTCTGCAGGTCATAGTTTGTCTGGATAACTTTTACGCTACTCCACGCAACCATAAGTAATATCACACCAAAGACCATTAGACTTATTACCCTTACATCTTTGAATTGCTGAACTCTAGGGTCCCTGGCAGTTTTCTTTATTTTTGTAAGCATTACTAGATTAGTATACCATTTTGCTGTTATACTTACCTCCATTAACCATCTACACAAAAGTCATACGTGTAGTTTGATCATTCAAACTAATGTCACAGAATATGGGGGTGTAGCTCAGTGGTTAGAGCAGTCGGCTCATAACCGATTGGTCGTAGGTTCAATTCCTACCACCCCCACCATTAGAAAACTTTTTTCAATTTTACGCCGCGAAGCGGCAAGCTGAAGGGCGGCACGGAGTGCCATCCATTATTTTTTTAAGAAAAGTCGGTGCGGTTTATTGCTTTGAAATAAACTCTACGGCCTCCAAAAGACTAGGTGCAGTAAATACAGCCTCCTCAGATACAACTGTCGGAACGCCTGTTTTTACTAAAATACCTTTTGTGCCAGCATTTACGCCCGTCAATACGTCAGACGCTCTGTCGCCAACCATATATGAGTTTGATAAATCTTTATCAAACTCTCGGGCGGCATCTAACAATAATTTTGGTTTTGGTTTGCGACACTCGCAGTTATCATTTTCGCCGTGCGGACAAAGATAAGTTTTCAATATCTTAATACCACTTGGTTCAACGTGCCGCAAAGCCTCATTGTTTATCTCGTCAAATTGTTCCATTGTTATCAGTTTTTCAGATATGCCAGCCTGATTAGTTATAAAGAAAACTTCATAATCTAGTTGTGCCAGATTTTTCAACGCCTCTGATGTGTCTGGCAACAACTAAACCTTGTCTGATGAACTAACTCGCTCGTAAGTCGACACGCCAACATTTACTGTGCCATCTCTGTCTAAAAATACTGCTTTCATAGGCATAGTTTATCACTTTATCCGCTTGCGAACCTGCCTCCGCCTGATGATGAGCAAACCAACAAACAAAATATGCACAATGACCATAGCCAGCGGGAATAGAACCGTAACCAAAGAATAGTTTTGCAATGCAATAATTGCCAAACCATATTTAACCGTACTCAACATATAAGTTATGAGCGTTTCTTGGTGTGGCTTGCTGTACGATTTCCTGATAGTTGGTATAAATCCAAGCAGGTCAATAATTGTTACCAAAACAACTGATAGTAACGGCTCATTTGTGATGAGCCACAGTATCAGGGTTATGCCTGCACCGATAAGACAAAACCAGTCAAACACCTTTATATTTTTCTCACCCTTTTTCAGGGCAATGAAAAATATGCTTAATGTAACTACGGCAGTAAAACCTAAGACCCAAGCACCAGCACCGCCACCGTCCGCTATTTGCCCTAAAAATGCAATAGCACTTAATACACCCCAAACGAGCCAAGAAAAAGCGTGTGGTTTTGTTTTACCCGCAAAAATATCCCTAAAATAGGGAATATAACTAATAATTGCTATGCCAATAGCAATTATTCCAATAACGTTTTTGTAATTTTCCACTGACTTAAATATACAGATTAAACCACCGATTTACCACTGGCTACCACGCCGTTTCCCCCGCTCTGCGCGCACCGATAGCACTGACTTTTTCCTAGAAAAACAAAAAAAGTTCGGTGGGGCTTGGGTTACCATTTTCAACAGTTTTCCTCAAAATAGGTCCTAGCCTCGTCATAGAGGGGCACCAAAAAAATCAGTCACCTCAGTATGGTGACTTTTTGTTTCTACTCACGCCTATATTTAACAAAATCAGAGTAATTCATTTTGGAAAGATAGTACCAGTAACACCTTATACTAGTGACTCCCATAAGGTGTTAAGTTGAGTCACATACTAATACTACAGTTCGAAATATCAACAGCGTCTTGAAAGCAACACGCGCCTTTATAACTAATAATTTTGATGACTAAGTCTTCTCCGAAAACTTTAGCATTTAAGTGTTTTGGGCACTTTTTACAGTTCTGGCCCACCAAACCAAATTATCAACCATGCCCTCCATGTTACCTACCACAAAGTCTTTGTTGACTTGCCCGTCATCAGCAACTGCCTCCCAAGGATTAACAATACCTACAACTATCTTTGGTAGTGGCACCATACCAACTTTAGCGGTAACGTTTACTAATTGCTCAATTGCACGAGCTGCTGCATATGTACCGTAACCAACGAAAGCAACAGGCTTCCTGTTCCATTCATGATACAAGGTGTCAATGGCATTCTTTAGGGGTGCAGGAATTCCATTATTGTACTCCGCTGTCGCAATTACAAAACCGTCGTAACCTTTAATTTTATCACTCCAAGCCTTTGAACTTGCCTGTTCATACTCGCCAGATGATGCTGACTTTGGTTCACTAAGTAACGGTAAATTTACATCTTTAAGATCTATCAATTCAAAACTCACGCCATCTCTTTTTGGCGCTTCGGCGATAAACCATTCCGCCACATATTTTCCAACCCTGGTTGGGCGTGTAGTGCTAACAATGACACCAATTCTAATATCCACAACAATTCCTTTCTTATCACTTTACATTATATAGTTAGTTACTATATCTTGTAAAGTTTATTTTTTTATTAATTGAATGTAGAATACTGTATATGAAATCTATAGAAAAAAAGCCAGGTTGCCTAAAGTGCGCACTCGATATTGTAGGCGACAAGTGGACGCCACTTATTGTTGCTGAAATGACATCTTCACCGAAAACCTTTAGTCAACTAGAGACTTCTCTAATAGGTATCTCTCCTCGAACTCTAAGTGCCAGGCTAGACAAGTTAGCCGACGAACAAATTATTGAGAAAATACGATACTGTGAACATCCGCCACGTTACCAGTACAAACTAACAACAAAGGGAACAGAACTTAGGACCTTACTTGTAGACATGGCTAGCTGGGGCAGCAAGTACTATAAAGCCTCCTAAGCTTTATCAAGTAGTTCTAATAGTTGGTCAGTGGAATCAGCAGACATTAACTGCTCCCGCAGCTCCTTAGCTCCATCGAAGTCACTTATATATATCTTACAAAACTTATTAAGTGTTACGATCGGTCGACTTTTTGTCTCTGGCGGCCATGCTTCGGCAAAAAGCTTAACATGTTTAGTAAATAATTCTATTTTCTCTTGTTTTGACTTTTTGTGCCAAGGAGACTCGTCAGCGAATACATACGGATCATGAAAAACGCCACGACCAATCATTATACCATCTAGATTATACTTGTCAGCTAGTTCTCTCCCTTGCTTTTCAGTTAGAACATCACCATTTCCAACAATCTTAGTTTTTGGCGAAATTTGATTACGCATCTCCATGACTTCGTGAGCTAAGTCCCAATGCGCAGGCACCTTACTCATTTCCTTACGTGTGCGCCAATGAATTGTCAGCATATCCAGTTCAAAACCTAGCAAGAATTCTATCCACGAAAGATCGATTTCACTAAATCCAACCCTAGTTTTTACTGAAACTGGCATATTGCCCGCTCCCTGCCTAGTTGCTTGAATGATTTCTCTGGCCAAAGGACGATTATTAATTAATGCACTACATGCACCAATTTTGACTTCGGATTTGGCAGGACAACCCATGTTAATATCAATTCCTACAAAATTAACAGCTTCAGGTAACCCTAGTTCACGAGTTAGGCTTCCATCGACAATCTGTTCAGCAACTGCTTTATAGTTTTTTGGTTCTAAACCCCAAAGTTGTGCAATTAAAGGACCTTCATTGATAGTGAATTGTAATTTTTTAAGAAGATTAGGCCTTCCGACACTCATTAAGCCATCAACATTCACAAATTCTGTGAAATACAGGTCGGCTGGCGCACAATAATGCACTATCTGACGAAAAACCGTGTCGGTGACGTCATCCATTGGCGCAAGAACAAAGAATGGCTTAGGTTTCTTTTGCACACTCCCCTACAATCTGTTCAGATACATTCACCAAAGCATCAAATACTCGACTAATATTGCCTAGTTCCGCGACGTCATGTAAGCGCCCCAGGAAGAACATCGCACGTCGCTCCTCATTAGAAAGCGCTCTGCTTAGTAAGGTTCGAGCCTGGTGAACCGAGGTATTGGACACGAACTTTTGCATAGCTTCTGCAATTTCTGATTCTTGATTCTCCCGTGTAAATCTGTCTGTTACTGCTTTGTGTTTACCTTCACCTTCTGTGGTCCATCGTTCTTCAACCGTTCTCATTGGATCCTCTGATCTTGGCAATAAATCTGGTAACTGCGCATCGTATAAATCTCTTAATACGCTATATCTATACAATTCAGCAAATCCGACATGGTCGGCTCCTATTGCAACCTCAAGCGTAAGTTTTGGATTATAAATTTCCGTTAATATATTTTGTAAATCCGCGAGTCGTCTATGTGAGCTAATTGCATTTCCGGCATAATCACCTAGTTCATAAATAATGCTTTCTGTCGCCCGCTTACCTTGATTGACACCAGCAGCATAAATGGTATCACCCGATCTAATGAAGCCCTGTGAATTTCTAAAAACTTCAAGCAGTTGGTCAGCAGTGCCACGCCTTCTATCTATATAGTCTAATAATGTCAGAACATACGTTTTTTCTCGGTTAGTTGCTGGCAAGAAACCTGCGCGTTCGTCACACAGAATGGCTCGAAGTTTTTCATGATTATTAAGAACTGTGTCGACTAGCAAGCCCTCGATAACCAACGTGTTCTGTGATTCGGACTCATTTGGTTGGCTATGCATCAAACCGATATCTGCAGCCAATTTGCGTCGAAAAACTTGCGCTTCTTTATAATGCCTCGGTCCGTAGTACTCTTTCAAAAAGTCTGAGAATGCCGTCCGAGACAGCACACGTACACTTTCTTCGTCATAACCGGCATTTATAAGAGAGAAATGACCAACTGCATAAGCAAACTCCATCTTCGATTCAATAGTAAGTTGTTCTATCTGATTTTGAGCACTCTCTCTTACCGCTAATGCCCTTTCACCATAGCTAGACCGTGCAGGGGTTTCAAAAGAAACAAAACCTTCAAGCATAGATTTGTGCGCCAACAATGTAACTACATTCTGAAGTCGTACATTGCGCTCTTCCCACGATACGGCAGCAATAGGCGAATCAAAATCAACCGGAACAACTTGTCCAGTTTGTTCAGAAACTACAAATAAAGTTTCTTTCTGCTTCATCAAAATTCCAAATCATTAATACCAATTTATTATTCTATGATTCCGCGGCAAATGAATCAATTTACTTATCTTAAAAGGTCGTCTTCAACCGGTTTGCCGCCACGCTTAGCCCGTGCAGCTGCATTTAGCCTTCTAGCTTCTTCAAGAGTAAGTCCTCTGCCAGGATCAAAACCCTCTAATTCTTCTATTGCACCTCCAGGTACCATAGCAACGCTACCCAAATCGGCGGGGTCTTTATAGCCGATTTCTTCTGCTACATCCGGTGTTATTCCGCCTTCTTGGCCATCAATCTGATTGTCTCTTTTGTTATCACCCCATACTTCAAGGAGTTCGCGCTTTTTCATGCTTATATTATACCACAGACTTCAATACTTTACAACTTTTACTAATGTTGTTATAGGTACTAAATTTATCGTACAAAATATGAGATAATGGTTCCCAATGAATTTAACACAAATATCTGGGTCTGTCGCTTATTTTTCGTCGGTAATTGTTTTATTAGTTTTTGCTCTACCTTCAATAATCGGAACCTTTAAACAAAGTGGCATATTTAGAGCAATTTCTATGTTCGTTATCCTAGGCGTATTTATTATTGGTTTCGAGACTTTAGCAATCAAAACAAGTCTACCGTACGGAAAATTTAGTTATAGCGATGTGTTGAGTTTTAGACTTTTTGGTACCGCGCCTTGGATAGTAGCTCTAAGTTACCCGCCAATTATTATAGGTGCATTTTGGTTGGCAAGAAAAATGAGTATTGGAGTTCTTGTGCCTATTTTTACAGCTCTTTTTACAACGTTAACCTATGTGGTCCTGGCACCAGCAATGGCTAAACTAACATTATGGCAATGGGAAGCGCCTGGTAGATTCTTCGGCGTTCATTTAAGGAGTTTTATTGGGTGGTTTATTTGTGCTTTTATAAGTGCTCTTATCGTAAAAGCCTTGTGGGGTGAAGGTGAAACCAAAAGACTCGTAGCCTATAGTTGGTTCGCTGTTATATTATTCTGGGCTGGAGTAAACTTAGGAGTCGGACTTTTGATTCCGTTCTTAATCGGCTTAGCTTTTTCGGTATTTTTGCTCGTACTTTTTATTCGTGAACGGCGCCAAGACAAAAAAGCCGAATAAAAACTATATAAAACATAAAAATCCACCAGACCTAAACCTGGTGGATTTTTTAACAGTTGACTAAACTAGCCTCTCTTAACTGTTAGAAAACCATTTCTTGGGTTTTCATTTACAGTAAAGCCTGATGGCAAGTCTGTTGCCTCTGGACGTTGATCCTTACTGAAGTAGTAAATAGTCTGTAGTTTACCACCGCGAAGTGTCACTTCCTTTGAGTTTAGATAGTAAGTTACACCCTTAGAGTTTGTGTGCTTGTAAGCCATTATTACAAATTCTCCCTCTCTAGTAATTTATTAATGGTACTCCTACCATACTCTGTTAAGATTTAGCTTGTCAATAACTTTTTATAGGTAAGGTTGACGATTTATTCTACGAATCATTGGGCAAACAATTTAAAGTTGCATCCAAAGACGCTTATGCATTAAACTTATTCATGTAATTTAAGATTAAAAACGAGGTGATTTTTAGATATGGATTGGAATAATCGTGGTCCGAGCACACCCCCTAATGCTGCTCACCAAAATGTAAACCCCACTCATCCTAGTAGCGTATCTGGAACTAATCCACAAAACCCTAGAAAAGGACGTGCAAGATTTCGTAATGCGGACAGAAAATGGCGAATTGCGTCTGTTGTTTTGTTGTTTGCCATAACACTTCTGGTGATTTCTGTAATAGTATACCTGGCTTTCTTTAATAATTCTTCCAAGAGGCAGAGTACCTATGTGGATTCATCAAAGTTCCAGGCAGTATTTTTAAATGGCGGACAGGTGTATTTTGGGAAAATAAAGTATATAAACAGTAACTATATGCGACTCGAAGAAATATATTATCTTAGAGTAAACCAACAGGTTCAGCCAAATGCACAATCAAACTCAAATTCAAATGACAATGTCCAACTTGTGAAACTCGGCTGTGAACTTCATGGCCCGCAAGACCAAATGCTGATAAACGCTGATCAAGTGGTATTTTGGGAAAACCTAAAAACTGACGGTCAAGTGTCTCAAGCTATTGCCAAGTACGTTAGTGAAAATCCAAATGGCCAGCAATGCCAGACACAAAATTCAAATAGCAATAACAACACTCCTGGTAGCGAAACAACAAAACCAGTAAATCCTTAGAACTTAGTAATATCTATAGGTGTTGCTTAAACTGAGACTTCAGCCAGTAATTTAACGTTAGCTTAACGGTAATCAGAATAAGTAAAACTACTGAGATGACCATACTAATACCTGCTAAATCAGCTGACCAGCCAGGAGAAACAAAGTTATATTTATACAGGCTATCTTGAATTGGCTGCTCTTTTGCTCCGTTTTCCGCAACGTATGCCTCAATACAGGGAATTCTATTTCTACCAGATAAGCCAACTGGATATTTTTGTTCACAAATAGATTGTGCGTCAGCGTAAATTTTTTCATTTATCTTGGATACACGATCTTTCTCCGCCTGGGTAAGTCTTTCGTATGTGTACTTTAGCTGAACAGGGTGTTGAATCGATGTAGTGCCTGAAGATAGATTTGTGTTCATATGTGAGTACACATGCCCTCTGAGCTTGCGTAAGGCAGACTCTACATCTTTGTTTTGCTTATCTGCCAGAAGTACGTCATCACGGAGATGAATTGCCTTAATATTGTTTTGTCGGAGTGAATATGTACAAACCGTAAATGAGATAATAAATGCCAGTACAAGCCATTTAGTGTCAAAATCACGAAGTTTCGAGTAATAGTGGTGGAATTTTCGCTTGTTCATCTTCTTCTCGGATTAAGAGCCTTAAATCTCTCCGTCATAATAAGCAACGATGCAATGGACGCAATAAAAAATCCTATACAAACAACTGTGTAGTCCGAGAAAAATGCGGTAATTAATAGTAGGAACCACCACGCTAAACCCTTAAATAGAGAACTAAACCACTCCACAGAAGCAATATAAGCAATCCTATAACCAGGAAGATCATCGGCGGCATCGTACCAGCCTTTTTGGTATGGCATTCTGTAGCCAGTAGTCACAACATCATTAGAAACAGTAACCATAAATGCGCCAGAAAATGTTGTTATGAATGGCCTAATTAAGTGTATAAGAGAGTTTGTTACAGCACTTGCTCTCAACAATGCTCTACCCCTTTTGTTATCAATCGTTTTGCCGATAGCATAAGCTGCTAGAATTCCGGAAATAATTGCCGCAGTACTTAACAACCCTACTTTTGTGTAAACAGTTGAGTCCACGAATACGAACAATGCTATAAATATAGGCCACAAGGATATGCTTAGAGTATTTTCAATACCGTAGGCAGCAACAGAAAAGTAATCTCGCTTTAGCCTTCTGAAAGGTAGCCCGTAAAGACTTATATGCTGTCTAACTTTAGTTGGTTCCCTGGTGGCAAACAGGGGGATTATACCGAATACTATCAGTACTGTGGCGAGCAAAAAAAGATACTGCGCGCCTAAATACGTTGCAATAAGTCCGCCGATCACAGGCCCGAGAGCGGCGCCAGCTTTTTCCATTATTTGGACATAGCTCAACTCCTTACCGCCATGGACGCTATGCTTAACTTTAGAAAAGTCAACATGAAATGGAATTATGAAATAGCTCATAGACCCACCCCACACGACGCCTAGTAACCACAATGGCCAGTTAATTGTCTCGATAGTTAAAAACATCGACGTGTTACATGCTAAAAGGATATAGCCTATTAACATAGAGTGCTTGGGACCAATACGTGCGACTGTGTACGCAGCAGCGATATCAAAAATAAAAAAACGAGCAGTAAAATAGCACGCAACAACGTAAAAGAACGAACCCGCACTATAACCTAGCTTTATCATGTAGATTGGCACAAATAAACCTGTCATGCTTATAGCCAGAC
>JAXLZX010000010.1:0-23980 GCA_046350695.1 Saccharimonadales bacterium (SeqCode)
TTCGATCGACGTGTCAATATTGTTTTGCCAGATCGTAAGGATCGTGAAGCTATTTTGAAAGTGCATTTTGCTAAAAAACCTTTAGCGGCTGATGTTGACCTCGATGCCTTGGCAGCCAAATCGGCAGGCTCTTCTGGTGCAGATTTAGCAAACATTGCGAATGAAGCGGCGATTATTGCGGCGCGTCATAATAGAAAGGAAATTAATCAACAAGATGTTACGAATGCCTTTGAAAAGGTAGCTATTGGTCCAGAACGCAAGAACAAGATAATGAATGATAAGGAAAAAGAACTTACCGCATATCATGAAGCCGGACATGCAATTGTCGGACATGTTTTGCCCGACAGTGACATGGTCCATAAGGTTACAATTATTCCGCGTGGCGGTACCGGCGGAGTAACCTGGTTTATTCCGCCAGAAGATAAGAGTTATCACAGTATTATTGAGTACAAGGATGTACTTGCAAGAATGCTTGGTGGTCGTATTGCTGAAGAAGTTATTTACGGTTCAGAGCGAGTAACTACTGGCGCTGGAAATGACCTCCAGAAAGCTGCTGAGTTAGCCAGAGAAATGGTGATCAATCAAGGTATGGGCAAGAAATTACGCGATCAAGTATTTCACGTTGATGAAGGTATGATGATGGATCGTCTTGTTCACGAGAAACAATATTCTGATGATACTGCGAAGACAATTGATGATGAGGTTGAAGCGCTTGTAACTGAGGCGGCAAACCGTGCTCGTGAAGTTATAAAGGCTAATAAAGAAAAATTAGAAAGCCTAAAAGACAAGCTTCTAGAAAAGGAAACAGTTGAAGCTGATGAAGTAATAAAAATACTGGAAGACAGCGTAATGCCACGCTCTGCCGCATTGTATTAAATCGGTTTGTCTTTAAACCTCTTTAATCAATATAATAAAAAGGATGTACGTAGAAAAAATCATTAATAGACTATTACGTAGTAACTATACGCAGTATGTGGATATTTGGAGTATGTGCTAGATGCGCAAGCTTCTGAGCCGTGCTAACAAAAAACTTGGGGTTAGAGGCGCAGCGACGCTTTTATTGGCGGTGTCTCTAATTGGTCAGGTCCTCGGGTTTTTACGATACAAAATTGTAAACGCAAACTTTCCCGTGGAAGGTGCTCAAAGTACGGATGCATACTTTGCAGCATTCAAAATCCCTGATTTTTTCTTCTATACCTTAGCTGCGGGTGCTTTGGGGGTTGCTTTTATTCCTATTCTGACAGAGCGTCTCGAAAAAGGTGACAAAAAAGGAGTTTGGGACTTAACCGGAAGTCTACTGAATCTACTGGCAATAATTATGGCAGTTGTCGGCGCCATAGTATTTATATATGCCGAATGGCTAATTCGTCATATTGTTGCACCGAACTTGCCGCCAGAGCAGTTCGATAATGCTGTGACGATAATGCGCTTTATTGCTTTCAACCCCTTATTATTTACGGTTTCGGGTATTCTTGCAGGAGCTCAGCAGGCATTTGGAAGGTTTTTCTTTTTTGCAGTTGGCCCGATATTTTATAACTTTGCTATTATTGCGAGTGTCTATATTTTTAAAGATAATATCGGGATTGTTGGGCTTGGTATTGGTGCACTTACCGGAGCAGTCTTGCAACTAGTCGTGGTGCTATTCGGTTTGGTTGGTGCAAACTTTACCTGGAGACCAAAGATACTATGGCGCAAGACTGATTTTAGGAGAATATTAAAGCTTTTACCTGCTAGATCAATTGACCAGGGAGTAGATTCTATACATAGTATTGCCGAAACAAACTTTGCTGCAAAACTAGGCCAAGGTAATATCAGTTATTTTGAAAACGCCTATATTATGCACACTACTCCTATTCTGTTGATAGGTACGACAATAAGTACTGCAGCCTATCCAAAATTGACTGAAAGACTTGCTCAGAAAAGGCCAGATTTATTCCGTAAAGATTTCTTACAAATTTTAAGAGTAATAATCTGGCTTACTCTGCCAATTGCGGTTATTTGCTATTTCGCTAGAGGATATTTCGCGCGCTTAATTTTCACCAATAGTGCTCCAGAAATTGCGATTGTGTTTGGGTATTTTGCGGTGGCGATAGTATTTAGATCAATTTATTCGATGTTATCGAGATGGTTTTACGCTCAAAAAGACACAGTAACACCACTGTTTATATCACTTTTTGCTATAGCACTTAATATAGCTTTAGCATACTCGCTATCTAAACCAACATCTTATGGGATAGTTGGTCTTGCGATTGCACAATCAATTGTAGCGGCAGTGGAAGTCGGTATCCTTATGGTAGTTATGATTTTCCGGGATCATAAATTACTTAATAAGGAATTTTGGGGCGCAATGATAAAAATGGTTTCTGTGACCGGCTTTGCAATCCTTACTGCTTTTGTAATGATTTCCGTTTTGCCCCTACAGATAGCTGATAAGGGATTTGTGACACTTGGAGCAAAACTTGCTACAATCACTGGGGTAACGGGACTAGTGTATCTTTTTGTATCATGGGTATTTAACCTTGATGAGGCAACGGCTGTTATCAGGTATACTAAAAAAATTATATATAAGCCATTAAAATTCTACCAATAATTGGAGAGGATCTAATGTGAGCGCCAACGACCAACATTTAATTAGAAATTTTTGCATTATTGCTCATATTGATCACGGCAAGAGCACCCTAGCAGACAGATTGATGGAAATGACCAAGACGGTCGAGAAGAGATACATGAAAGCGCAGCTTTTAGACAAGATGGATTTGGAGCGGGAAAAAGGGATAACCATAAAGTTAGCCCCAGTTAGTATGGCACATGAAGGCTATGAACTTAATCTGATTGATACGCCAGGTCATGTTGATTTTAGTTACGAAGTTTCTCGTAGTTTGCAAGCTTGTGAAGGTGCGGTACTGGTTGTTGACGCGTCGCAAGGAATTCAGGCACAGACTTTGGCTAATGTTTATCTAGCTATGGAGGCCGATTTGAAGATTATTCCAGTTTTGAATAAAATTGACTTGCCTGCAGCAGATGTTGAGCGCGTCAGTACTGAAGTAGTTAATCTTTTAGGTTGTGAAAAAGATGATATATTGCATATTTCTGCAAAGACTGGCCAAGGCGTAAATAAAGTATTAGAAAAGATTATCTCTGATATTCCTTCGCCTTCTGGTAATTCTGCCGAGGAAACGAGGGCACTAATTTTTGATAGTTACTATGACGACTATCGGGGGGTTATCCTATACGTTCGTGTTGTGGACGGAATAATTAGTAAATCAAGCCAGTTACAAATGATGGCCACCCAAGCAGATGGTATAGCATTGGAGATTGGTGTACTGCAGCCAGATATGCAACCAAGACAAAGTCTAAGGGCTGGAGAGATTGGTTATATAGTCACGAACTTGAAAAGTACCAGAGAGGCAAAAGTGGGCGACACAGTAACAATTAAGAGTTCGCCAGCTAACCACCCATTGGCTGGCTATAAAGATGTACATCCCTTTGTTTATGCTGGCTTTTTCCCGGAAAGCAACGAGTATTATCAGGAATTAAAGGATGCCATCGAGAAGCTAAGTCTTAGTGATTCAGCGCTTCAATATGATTTGGAGAACTCGCCAGTATTAGGTTTTGGTGTAAGGATTGGATTTTTGGGCCTACTTCATATGGACATTGTTCGCGAACGATTGGAACGAGAATATAATTTAACGCTTGTCATTACCAATCCCTCGACGGATTATCAGATCACATTAAATACTGCCGAAGAGGTTGATATTAAATCCGCGGCTGATTTGCCGGACCCGGCGAACATAGTTGAGATTCGTGAGCCATGGATAAAAGGTGAAATTGTCGTTCCGAAGGATTTTGTAGGGGCAGTTATTCAGCTCATTTCATCAAAACGAGGAATACAAAAAAACATATCATTTGTTGACGCACAGCTAGCTTTAGTTTCTTTTGAAGCTCCACTAGCAAATTTGCTCACTGATTTTTATGATCAGTTAAAAAGTGTGACAAGTGGTTACGGATCGTTTAATTATGAGCTTGATAATTATCGTGTAGAGGATTTGGTAAAACTGGACTTTTACGTTGCTGGAGAGAGAGTCGACGCCTTGAGTGTAATGGTTCATAGGGGTGAGGCGCAAAGTTTGGGACGTGAAACAGTTGAGAAACTGAAGGAGGTTATACCTAGACAGAATTTTGTAGTGCCTCTTCAGGCGGCGATTGGTGGTAAGTTTATAGCGAGAGAAGATGTAAAAGCGTTTCGTAAAGATGTGACTGCTAAACTATACGGGGGGGATGTTACAAGACGTAAAAAACTGCTTGAAAAACAAAAAAAAGGTAAATCTCGTATGAAGCGATTTGGCAAGGTCGACATACCCGCTGAGGCCTTTACCGTAATGCTCAAGCGGGATTAACTGAATAACTAAAAATCCCCGTGCTGCGAAAGTCACGGGGAGGTTATTCAAATTTTTGTTTGCACTTATAATTCTAGCGCTTATTAGTAGTTTTGCAAGCATTAACGTGTAAAATTAAATACATTTAGACCAGTTGGCGAATCTTTTCTTGTACAACATTCTAGCTTTTTTGAAGTTCTTGAAGATCTTTTATTATTTCTACTGCGTGCTTTTTAGGATTTACATTGGGGTAGTGCTTAACGATATTACCATTTGGGTCAATTATGAAAGTTGAGCGAATAATCCCGGTATAAACTTTACCGTACATACTACGCTCACCCCAGGCGTTATAGGCTTTTATCGTATTCAAAGAATCGTCACTTAGAATTTTAAAATTTAGTTTGTATTTATCAGCAAATTTTTTATGAGATCTTACAGAATCTTTGCTTATCCCAACGACCTCGGCGTTTCCAAGCTTGGCAATCGATTCTCTCTCATCACGAAAGCTGCAAGCTTCTGTTGTACAGCCAGGAGTATCGTCTTTAGGATAAAAGTATAGTACTAACCACTTTCCAGCGTATTCAGACAGGCGGACTAGTTCACCGTCTTGATCATATAGCGCAAAGCTTGGTGCTGGTTTCATAATTTCTCCTATGCATCTATTTCTGCTATAAATGTATCATGAATAAACTCCAAAATCTGTCAGATTTTCAGATGGTATTATCTAATTACAAAATATCAGACGAGGTAGTATCCGTGCTTCGTTCATCAAAGCTATTACTCCTTGCTGGTGTTACATCATCTGGTAGGAATACCGTTATAAGGGAATTATTGAAAACTAACAATTTTCATTATATCGTCTCGGATACTACACGAAGGCCTAGAGTTAATCATGGAGTTTTGGAACAGGATGGAAACGAGTACTGGTTTAAAACCGAGGAAGAATTATTGGCTGGTCTTAGAAACGGAGAGTACATAGAAGCGGCCATAGTGCATAACCAGCAAGTGTCAGGCATAAGTTTCAGTGAGTTAGTCAAATCCCAGTCCGAAGGAAAAATTGCTGTAACAGATATTGAGATTATGGGGGTTAGGAGCATAGTTAGGGTAAAACCAGATACTAAGTGTGTATTCATGATTCCACCTAGCTTTGAAGAATGGATGAAAAGATTAGCTAATCGAGGAAAGATGTCTGAGTCCGAACTTAGCCGTCGTCTGAAAAGTGCAATTAAGGAGATTAACTTTGCACTAGAAGGTGACTTGTTTGAGGTTGTCGTTAACAACGAATTTCATGATACAACAAAGATCATTGCGAATATTTTTAGTCAGTCGTATAACAATAATTTTGGGAGGCAAGTAGCAAAAGAGTTAGTCGCCGAAGTCGAAAATTTTTTAGGTAATGTTTAGGTCATGACATACTTGGCACTCTTGACACTCGACTGCCAAACGATATACAATCGTACTAGAGAGGTTTATGCTTGATGTTGAGTGAAAGACAAAAGAAAATAATGCAGGCTATTGTTGAGCAGTACGCTGAAGTTGCGAGTCCGGTTGGCTCTAGTCTACTCGCTAAGGTATTTAACGTTTCTTCTGCAACAATTAGGTCAGAGATGGCTGAACTTGAAAAAATGGGATATATTAATCAGCCTCATACTAGTGCTGGTAGGGTTCCTACAGACAAAGGTTATCGATTTTATGTTAATTCCATTGAAGACTCACATAAAAACTTAACTGAACAGCGTGCTGAACGAGCCTTAACCGCACGAGTTGGACATGGGGGAATACCAGATAGAATGATTCGTAATGCCGTAGATACGCTAGTAGAACTAACTCATAATCTTGGAATGGCTACAATCGGCGACCAACTTTACATGAGCGGACTCAGTAATTTGTTTGGACAGCCTGAGTTTATAAATGGCAGTCAGGTCCAGCAAGTTGCTAGACTTTTAGATAACCTAGAGCCTTGGGTTAGGGAGGCTGCGCCAAATGAACCACTAAGCGTATATATTGGTAGTGAAAATCCGATTGGACGTAGTGCGGGATGTTCCTTGATAATAAGTAAATTTAGAAGTCATTATTCTGACAAAAGTTATATTGGTGTGATTGGCCCGACTCGCCAAAGCTATCGTGATGTAATGTCACTAGTTCAGCATGCTGGCAAATCATTAGAAGGAGCCTTAATGTATGAGTAAAGATAAGAAAAGAGATTCAACAGATGATGCGGATGAGAATTCACGACAAAACGACACTACTGAGCTGAATGAATACGAACAACAAATACAACAACTCACCGAAGCCTTAATGCGCGAGCGAGCCGATTCAGAGAACATTCGACGTAGGCATGATGATCAGCTTGCAAATGTAAAAGATCATGTAAAGGTAGACATTATTAGGGACCTATTACCGGTTATTGATAACTTCGATAGGTCACTAAAGCATATTCCAAAAGACCTAGTGAATAACGACTATATAAAGGGCGTTCAAGGAATTGTTAAACAATTTGAAAATATACTAATAAGTTTAGGTGTGCAGAGAATTAAGACTGTAGGTGACGTATTCAATCCAGAACTACATGAAGCCGTAAGTATGGAAGAAGGCGATGGAGAAGTAGAAATTGTTAGCGAAGAGTTGCAATCCGGCTATATTCTTGGCGATACAGTAATAAGACATGCAATGGTTAGGGTAAAGCCTTCAGTTCAGGATAAATAATGATAAAGTCAGCTTGTGGTAATTGTGTAGCAGATGTAGCGAGAGGCGCTATTTCTGTTGATAAGCTGCAGGACGTAGATGAACGTTTAGCTGAAATTATGAGAATACAAGATCCGACTTTTAATTTTGTCATACCTGATGAAGTAGCTGTTAGTTTAGAGCGTTTAGGGGTGCCAGATAGACTAAAGGACAAGCTGTATCTTTGCGCTAGGCAGCGATACCTCGGGCTATGCGCCGCAGTCTTAACAACTATTTCTGTAGACATTAATTAGCACTCTTGACACTAGAGTGCTAATTATGTACACTGGCAGTATAGCTATTTAAGTGCTAAATATATTTCTAAAAGGAGAATAAAGAATATGGGTAAAATAATAGGAATTGATCTTGGAACTACCAACTCCGCAATGGCTGTTATGCAGGCAGGAAAACCAGAGATTATTGCTAATAGTGAGGGTCAGCGTACTACTCCAAGCGTAGTGGCTTTTAATAAGAATAACGAAAGACTTGTTGGTCAAGTAGCCAGAAGACAACAAGTGACAAATCCAAAGAACACCATTTACGAAGTTAAACGATTAATAGGTCGAAGATGGGAAGATAAAGAAGTTCAACGCGACCTTAAGCTGATGGGCTATGAGATTGTTAAAAGCAAAGGTGGCGTTAAGGTAAAAATGGGTGATAAAGAGTATAGCCCAGAAGAAATCAGTGCCATGATTTTAGGTAAGCTAAAAACTGATGCAGAAGGCTTTCTTGGCGAACCAGTAACCGAAGCTGTAATTACTGTACCGGCATATTTTGACGATTCGCAGCGACAGGCAACTAAAGATGCTGGTAAAATCGCTGGGCTAGAAGTAAAGAGAATTATCAACGAGCCTACAGCTGCTGCTTTAGCATATGGTTTAGATAAGGGGAGTAAAACTGACGAAAAGATTGTTGTTTATGACCTAGGTGGTGGAACATTTGATGTGTCTATTCTTGAGCTTGGTGATGGGGTATTCGAGGTAAAAAGTACTAATGGCGATACACATTTGGGTGGTGCTGACTTTGACCGCGTACTAGTTAATTATTTTGTCCAAGAATTTAAAAAAGATAATGGTCTTGATATTTCTGAAGATAATGCAGCGATGCAACGCTTACGTGACGAAGCCGAAAAGGCGAAGATTGAACTTTCCACGACAAGCGAAGTTAACATTAATCTGCCTTTCCTTACTGCTGATGCAGACGGACCAAAACACTTTGAACATAAACTAACTCGAGCAAAGCTTGAGCAGCTTGTCGGTGATTTAATCAACAAAACAGCTGCTCCTTGCGAGAAGGCTTTGAAAGACGCTGGTTTGACGGCAAAGGATATAGACGAAGTAGTTTTGGTCGGAGGTATGACACGTATGCCTGCTGTTCAAGAGAAGGTCAAGAAAATATTTGGCAAAGATCCAATGAAGGGGGTAAACCCAGACGAGGTTGTTGCCGTGGGCGCTGCCATTCAAGGTGGAGTATTACAAGGGGACGTAAAAGACGTTTTGCTCCTAGATGTCACTCCATTGAGCCTGGGTATTGAGACTCTAGGCGGCATCACTAACAAGCTTATTGAACGGAATACCACTATTCCTACAAGTAAAAGTCAAGTTTATTCTACAGCTGCCGATAATCAACCATCTGTAGAAATTCATGTTTTGCAAGGTGAGAGAGAAATGGTTGGCGATAATAAATCATTAGGACGTTTTGTCCTAGATGGAATTCCACCTGCACCAAGAGGTGTACCTCAAATCGAAGTGACGTTTAATCTAGATGCCAACGGAATTCTTAATGTGACTGCTAAGGACAAAGGATCTGGCAAGGAGCAGAGTATTACTATTCAAAATAGTGGAAACCTAGATAAAGATGAAGTTGAAAAAATGGCCAAAGAAGCTGAGATGAATGCCGAGGAAGACAAGAAAAAACGAGAAGCTATAGATGCAAAGAATGGTTTAGATAACGCAGTTTATCAGGCTGAAAAAATGAAGACAGATTACAAAGACAAGATTTCTGAAGATGATGTAAAAACACTTGACGAAGCAATTGAGGAAGCGAAGAAGGTGGTTTCTGATGATAAAGCTGACAAGGATACTATAGAAGCAGCTGCAAAAGCGCTGAGTGAAAAGATCATGCCTATCGGTGCCAAGATGTATGAGAATGTTGCCAGTGATGATAAGTCAGAAGTTTCAGATGACACAACTGCCAGTTCAGGGTCTTCGGACGATGAGCCAGAAGAGGGTGAAGTAGTCGACGAGGACAAAAAAGAAGACTAGTCATGAATAATCTGTGCCAGCTTTGGTTAACTTGTAAAGATAAGTCCGAAGCCGGCGCTATTGCTAAAGAGTTGCTTGATAAAAGACTGATAGCTTGTGCTAAAGAACTTGACCTTAGTTCGCATTTTATTTGGAAGGGTAATATTGAGAATAGTGCTGAGGTGCTTCTGATAATGGATAGTACTGAGGATTTATTTAGTCAGGTGGAAGAAATTGTAGCTAAGATTCACAGCTATGAAACTTTTGTTTTACAGGCAGTGCCGATAACTCATATTTCCTGGCGGTCAAAAGAGTGGATAGAGGAGGTATTGAGGTAAATGTTGAGCGAAAGCGAAGAAGAGTTATGGCGAAAAGTATTAGCCCCACCGAGCAAAGGTGATGTAGTGGAGAGTTCGCCAGTAGTTATACGCGCACAATACTTACCAGAAAGTTTAGTTGAGCTTGTCGATGATATAGATAGAAATCTGCAAGATGGGCTAATAAACCCCGAAGAACACGAACGGGCGTTGAGCTATTGCGAGCGGCTGCTTAGTTGCGTTAGTCCGGAAGGTGAAATTAATGAGTTGGCAATACAGGAACACGAGGGGGTTTTAGAATATATTTTGCCCATGTAGAAACCCTAATACATTGTTTAGTACACAATGTTTAACGGGTATTAAATGCTGGCACTCGATACCTTAAAGTGCTAAAATTAATAAGATTATGAGTAAAAAAGATTATTACGAGGTACTAGGGGTAACTAAAGGTGCTAGTGCTGATGAGATAAAAAAAGCTTTCCGTAAACTTGCGATTAAATATCATCCGGATCGTGGTGGTGATGAAGAGAAGTTTAAGGAGGTAAATGAAGCATACGAAGTACTAAAAGATGACAAGAAGCGTCAGCGGTATGACCAATTTGGGCACGCTGGAGTTGGTGGCGGCGGTGGAGCTAGCGGAAATCCATTTGAAGGTTTCGGTGGATTTGGTGGCGGTGCGCAAGAGATGCATTTTGACTTCGGTGATCTTGGCCTAGGTGATATTTTTAGTAGTTTTTTTGGCGGCGGTATGGGTGGTCAAGGTCGGCAACGCACCTCAAGGGGCCGTGATGTAGAGACAGAAGTAGAAATCACGTTTGATGAAGCAGTCTTTGGTACGCAAACTGATCTAAACCTGAGTCTTCAGGATAATTGTGAACACTGTAAGGGTTCTACAGTTGAGCCTGGGTATGAACTTAAAACTTGTGAAACATGCAAGGGTTCTGGGCAAACAGTTCGGGTTACCCAAACGGTTTTCGGCAACATCCAGCAAGCCACTGTTTGTGCTACTTGTCGTGGTCGCGGTAAGGTCCCAGAAAAAGTTTGCAGTGTATGCAAGGGACAAGGTACTCAGCTTAAAAAACAAGAGGTTACGCTCAAAATACCTGCAGGTGTGGATGACGGTGCAACAATACGGTTAAGGGAACACGGTGAAGCGATAGCAAATGGACCAAAAGGTGATTTATACGTGAATATACGGGTAAAGCCCCATAAGAAGTTTACTCGAGAAGGTAGTCTAATTTTAAGTGAAGAGCACGTTGATATGGTCGGGGCAGCACTAGGAACAGAAATTGATGTAGATACAGTTGACGGAGCAGTCAAAATGAAAGTGCCTGCTGGCACGCAAAGTGGAACTGACTTTAAGCTTACCGGCCACGGAGTACCTGACCTAAAAGGTAGCTCCCGAGGTGCACATATAGTTACCATAATTGTTGATACCCCAACTAAGCTAACAAAAGAGCAAAAAGATATACTGTCGAAGTTTGGTGGCACTAGTAAGAAACATTTTTGGTAAGCTTCAAATTTGCTTAAATTACTGCACTCTCTCTATAATGACTATGTAAGTTATGAAAAGATTGAATAACCAAAACGGATTTTTTACTATGATAATTACAATTCTGATAATTCTAACAGTATTAATTTGGCTTGCATACAAGAGAGTAAGTACTGCAAATTAAAGTATGAAATTGATCCTAGCAAATAATCAAACCGAAAAATTTAAGAATTTCTATTCAGAATTAGCAAGAGACAGTGAGATTGATTTTGACTATTCTAGTTATTCGGATTTGTTGTTTATTTTTAAGAGCGGTACAGACAAGTCGATCGAAGTTATAAACACTGCCACCGACAAGAACCTAAGTGATTACGATGGAGTTTATGTTAATGGATATCTAAATACGTACGATACGGCTGCATCGGTCGCTTTATGTTGTAAGGCCTTTGGGGTCCCATATGTAAACAAAGAATTTGATAATCCCGTTTCACTTTCTAAATTGTCCATGAATGTTAAGCTTAACGCCGGAGACGTCCTTACTCCTTACTCTGTAGCAGGCAGTAATAAGGCAATAAAATACGCCATCGAAAACTCATTGATCAGCAGCGATTATCCAATGGTTCTCAAGCGAGCAGATGCCGACAGAGGCATTGATAACTTCAAAACAACAGGGAACGAGGAAACGCTTAATTTGTTGCAAAATAGTGATTCATATAGCATATGGTTTTTACAGGAATATGTTGAAAATACGGGTTACTACTTGGTGGCATTTTATAACGGAATACCTAAGTTTAGTATTTACAGAGATTTACTTGAACGACCCGATGGTAATCAGCAAAAGACACATATGTATAAACCCAAAGGCGGAACGAACGCTTCTCTTATTTCTATAGATGAATTACCAAAGAGTGTAGTTGATGAGTGCAGTAAGGCTGCGTATGTCATGAATCGCCAGATTGCCAGTGTTGATTGTATCTATAACAAAACTAGTGACAAGACATATGTTCTGGAAGTGAACTATAATCCCCAGCTTGTTACAATTGAAACGTTCAAAGAAATAAGGGTCAAGGCATTCCTAGAAAATCTAAAGGAAATAAAATAAGACTAGCATAATTAACAAAAAAGTGGTATAATAAAGAAGTAAAGCAACAAAATCTAGGAGATACGCATTTAATGTCAAAGTACCCTGTAATTATTGGTAGAGCCGAGTACATCGATATAATCGATATGTCTTTAGATGTGCCAGCAAAGATCGATACTGGTGCGTTTCGTTCTGCAATTCATGCATCGAATATACGAATAAAGAAAGTAGCTGGCAAAGAAGTGCTTACTTGTGATCTGCTTGGGCATAAGTGTGCTCCCATAAAAAGAAAGTTTGAAGCTGACGAATTTAGCAAAGTATCTATCACGAATTCATTTGGCAAAGAAGAGCCTCGCTATGAAGTATCAATAAAAGTCAAAATGGGTCCAAAAATTTTCCATACTTCATTCACTCTAGCTGATCGAAGCAGTAATTTGTTCCCTGTTTTGGTTGGTCGAAAGATGCTAAAAAACAGATATTTCGTGGATGTATCAAAGGCGAGTGTCAACAGGATTAAACTTAAGAAAGAGTTTGGCATAAAAACACCAATTGATGCCGAAGACCTTGAGGACTAGATTATGAATATTGTTATATTGTCTAAAGGCCCAGGTAACTATTCAACTAGACGCCTAAAAGAGGAGGCAAAACTTCGTAGACATAATGTACGAGTTATTAATCATGCAAAATGTTATGTTGTACTTGAAAAGTCTAATCCGGTAGTTTATTACGAAGGTGAAAAATTAGAAAACATTGATGCAATTATTCCGCGCATTGGACAAAGTATCACCAAGTATGGTTCGGCTATGGTAAGGCAGTTTGAGATGCAGAGTATATTTACAACTGCAAGTTCAATAGCTATTGTTCGGTCTAGAGACAAGCTGCGTACCATGCAATTACTAGCCAGGGCCGGAGTAGGTATACCAAAGACGGTGTTCGCTCGTGAGACTGCTGATCTTGATGACGTTATTGGGCGAGCCGGGGGAACTCCGCTAATAATAAAGGTTGCTCGTGGAACGCATGGCAATGGAGTGGTGTTGGCTGAAACAAAAAAGGCAGCACAAGCTGTAATGCAGGCTTTTTACGTAGAAGGGGTAAACTTTTTGGTACAGGAATTTATCGAAGAATCGGCAGGTACTGATATTCGCGCCATAATCGTAGGCGGTAAAGTTGTTGCAAGTATGAAACGACAGAGTTTAGATGATGATTTCAGGTCAAATATTCATCAGGGTGGCGAGGGTACACCAATAAAACTTACTGACGAGGAGAGAAAAGTTGCCCAAAAAGCTGCAAAAGCAATGGGATTACCATTTTGTGGAGTAGATATGATGCAGTCAGACAGAGGTCCGCTTGTACTAGAAGTTAATCCATCTCCTGGCTTTAATATTGAAAAGGTTACCGGAAGGAATGTTGCTGGCAAAGTTATTGAATACATCGAACAAAATGCAAAAGGCAAAAGACGACGTGACAGAGTCGGGGCCTAAGAATAGAAGTAAAAGTTATTTGTATGTACTATTGTTAATAGTACTTGCTGGAGTTTTAGGTTTGCTGAGGGTTGTTACTACCAAGGGTTATGTGGTGGGCTGTCCAATAGCAGTTCCAATTCAGAAGAATGCCGATGAATATATAAGCAGACGCCGACTGGAA
Source organism: Saccharimonadales bacterium (SeqCode) (assembly GCA_046350695.1). Classification (GTDB taxonomy): domain Bacteria; phylum Patescibacteriota; class Saccharimonadia; order Saccharimonadales; family JACQNP01; genus JAGQNP01. The sequence goes on from JAXLZX010000010.1 coordinate 13,878, forward strand.
GGTTGTATAAGTCTAGAAATAGCCAATACTGACGCAACAAGAGTCATGGGCCTTTCTGGTCGCGAAAATATGGAAGAAAATTCTGGCTTGTTATTTGTATTTCCTAAACCGGGTAAACAGTGTATTTGGATGAAAGATATGAATTTTGCTTTAGATATTATATGGCTAGATTCTGATAAGAAAATTACCGCAATCAAGAAAGATGTAAAACCAGAATCTTACCCAGATGCTTTTTGCCCTAGCGATGATGCCAAATATGTAATAGAACTCAATAGTGGGGTATCCAGTAGGGCAGGTTTGCAAGTAGGGCAAAAAATTAGTCTTTAACTGCTAACCACAAGTATAGGTTACGCCGTTGTCGTAGTGCGTGCCTGGGCCAAGTTCTTGACATTTTTGTACTAAACTAGTTGCGCCAAATATTATCAACGCAATAATAAGCGCCCCTATCAGAGTGAAAATAATAGATATAATTATGGCGGCTAATGCAAAACCATTCGATTGACCTACTTTTTTACTCTTCCTAAGCGCTACTATGCCAAGGATGAGGCCAACGATTGAACAAAAAAATGCCAAAATAAATGCAGCTATACCTAGAGTTTTTCCTGGATTTTCAGTCACCGGGATGGGTTGAGCTGTAGGTGTGGGCTGTGGAATTGACTCGGGTTGGGTTGGTTGTGGAGCGGTTGTATAGGTAGGATCGCTCGAAGCGGATACATTAGAAATTGGTGTTTGTTGTGCAGTATTTTGTGTAGGTGTTGTACTATCGGACTGTGTGGGAGTTGTGTTTTGAGAGACATCACCCAGTGTTTGGTTTTCCATAAATATTCCTATCTTAAGTTTATATAATGATAGCATAAAAAGTTTCAGTACTGTACTCTATGATAGAGAATATTGTTCTTGTGCTTATGCTATTATTAGCTTATGGAGCCAATAGTTATTTTGTCGTTATTTGTCGGGCTGCCTATTATTCTTGGGATAATCCTGCGTGTTAATCCAATATATATGTATTTGAGTGTAGTCGTAGGTAAAGTATTGCTAGCTTTTGTTGGTGATGATGCTGCAGTAGCAGCCAGTGGATTAATAAAAGGTCAGAATAGTCAGATGTTCTCTTCGCTGTTTTTATTGGTTATACCTCTAATCTTGACTATGCTGATACTCAGAGGTAGTCTGCACAAGACGCAAATACTACTTCTAGCGCCAGTATTTATTGCTGTTGGAGCAAGTCTATATATATTTGCACTACCCCAGCTTACGGCAGGGACGATAGGGACGGTATTGGCAAGTGAAGTGGGCAAAACTATCAATTCATCACAAGATCTCATAATAGCTGTATCCGGGGTAATTGTTGTAGTCGCGATGTGGATTACTAATAGGCCTCATCACGAACACCACAAACATCAAAAACATCACAAGTAACATTTAGTAACGGTTGACTTTTTTGCAAAAATAAGCATAATGTAAGAAGTTATTTTTTTGGAATTACCAAAATTGATAACCATAAAAAATACCAAACCATGTAATTTATTGCTATTTGGGATTATTAGAGGAAGTGACTCGTTAGGCTGTCTACTGTTACCGGATAAATTTATTTTGTCGGTAGCTAGGATAGCCAAGCATCGCACTTTGACGGGGGTCCATAGCTCAGCTGGTTAGAGCACCTGCCTTTTAAGCAGGGTGTCGTGGGTTCGAGTCCCACTGGACCCTCCAAGAAATGAAGTTCTGTCTGAAAAGATAGGACTTTTTTCTTGGCTGGAGCGAGACTGGGGCTCGAACGGGAGTGCTAGCGAAAGCACTCCCCGGCACCCTTGCTTTACTTCGATGCCAGTGGTATCAAGAAAAGTTGTTCTTTAGAACAAGGCGAGCCCCACTGAACCCATCACAGATGAACCTAGTAGGAAAGTTTGAACTAAATAGCCAATTGTGGCTCTTTTTGATACCATTAGTTTATGCAATCAAACTTATTATTTCAGTACTCTCAAAAAATAATCGTCCTGTCTCAAGATAAAAAATCCGTTCTACTAGCAAGAAGAAATGGAGAAGCAGATTATAACGGGATATTTTCGTTTATTGGCGGCAAAATGGAAACCACTGATGAAACAATAATAGGCGGCATCAAGCGGGAAAAGGCTGAAGAAATAGGAGGCGAAGCACTGATTAAGATACTCCCAAACGAAACCTATAATCTTCTTTTTCGTAAGAAGGATGGGAGCAGTATGATTCTGCCTCATATTGCTGCAATATTCCAAGGTGGCGATATTGTGCTGAGTAATGAGTACAGCGAGTATCGATGGGTTCCACTTAAAGAGCTCAGAGAGTTTGAGCCAAAAATTGAGAATATACCTGAGCTTGTTGAATGGGCTGTGGCTAAGCTTTCAACGGCCAAAGATAGTCACCTAATTGAGATATAGGATTTATCATGGCTATAAAACCAAAGTGTGATAAATGCGGCAAAGAATTGACTGAATTTGGGGCAATATTACTGAGTCCTCCTAATGAAAACAACGAGGTTATCAAATTTCATTTATGCAAAGTCTGCTACAGTCAAATTAATCGATTGTTGTTATAGGTAAAATTTGTAATACAGTTATCCTAATACATACGGAATATTTAATTGTTCAGACTGGTGATGATGTTCGAGTGAGTCGGCTTAAGAATCGAAAGACCAGGCAGGAATAATGAACCTATGCATTATGTTGACTATTCATATGTGACAATGGATTAGAGATTTGTGACTAGAGATTGATAATATTGGACACGAAGGTACATATACATATTGCAAAAATCGCAAAAAACAAGTATAATATAGTAAATGATACTTAAGCTAGAATCACTAAGAATTATCAATCAATCCGTATATGTTTTTTTGTTAATCGTCGGAAAGTTTGGTGGTAAGCCGGTCTCGCTTTCGCGGTGTTACAAAGTCAAGAGGTAATCGTGAAGCTTTTAGCAGACAGAAGCCCATACTATCCATTTCCGTCTCGGCCGGGTGATGAGTCTAGATGGTTTGAAATGAATTTCGTCAATGAGCAAAGTCCAAGTTTGAGTCCAGAAATCATCCAAAATGTTATTGAATTTGAACATCAGCTTTATGATTTATCACTAGATCCTGAGTCTTTCCCGATATCACAACAAGTTCGTAACGATAAAGAGACCGCAGCCATACCCATTAAACCGATTGGTGTAGTGCAAAAAATACCAATTACTACAGTTGAGCTTGGCATAAGTTATTTGATGAGTAGTACAGGAAGGGATGCTTTAGAAGATGCCACAGGTATAAGAGTAGAGGCAGAATCGAGAGAAGATTTTATACAAGAATTATTTAGTTTAGATATATCAAACATTGACTCGAGTGTTCTTGACCAGATTACAGCAACAAGTATTGGGTATGAGGAGCAAACAATAACGGATACATTTATAAAAAATGGATTTAGGGCAGAGGGTACGGATACACCATGTATAGTTACGATGTATAAAAATCCAGCTAAACTTTTAGAGAAAACTAGGAACTATAAAGCACTTAAAACTTACCTGATTGCTGTCAAAAAAGATTTGCAAAATTCTCAAGAAAATCTTAACAGTGAAGAGATCGAAGCCAAACTGTTCGTTACGGATCTTTATCAGAAGCGCGTTGATAGGTTTTTGGCGGGAATGTATGTTAATGCGTACAAGTTTCTACATCAAGCAAAAACGAGCGGCTCTGAATATTATGAATTTATTGTTGGAGAGCTGAAAAAAGAGCTGCCCGCTTTTTCTGACCGCCTCAGCCAACAAAATATAGCAACATTCCTGCAAAGAATTGATAGATACAGATATGGCGTTGGTTTAGATCAAAATGGAAAATATACCTGGAACAACGCAAAGATAGTTGATTTTGTCGAAACGGCAAAACTAGAACCCCAAAAGGAAACCGAAGTCGATAGAGGGCTGTATAGTGATATCGAACCTAGCAAACTAACGGAGAACAAGATTAGTGCGCAAGAATTCAGGACATGGATCTCTCTGGTATTGAACGAGTATGGAATCTTGAGTGAGTACGAAGAGTGGGATAGCGAGCGTACCGGTACTGCTCCCGATAATCTGTGGCAGGTGGTGGTAGATGGAAAATTTAAGTCGCTCGCCGTAGATGATAAACAGAAAGTGGTTTGTATTCCAGATGAGAATAGAGATATTGCAGATGCCGTTGCTATTGGCAGTCATGAAATAGAACACGTGATTCAAGGTCAAAACAAAACTGCTGTAGGTAAACTTGCCTTAATGCAGACAATAGGAATTGATGAAGTCATGGATCAAACAGAGTCTGGCGCCAAAAGGCAAGAAAAAATTGCCTTCGGGGTACTGAATGGATACATGAGTGACAAGATTGCGGGCGTAGGATATTTCAAGATTCTAGAGGTAAAGTCGAGAGGTGGTAGCTTTGGTGAATGTGTAGAGACATTCTATAATAATCTAGTTGCAGAATACCCAGAGAAACCGGTACATGAACTAGCTAAGCGTGCAGTTAATAGAGTCCGTCGTATTTATAGATATGGAGGATTAGAGTATGCTGAAGAGTCACCAATAATTACCAATTCACAACCATTAAATTATCTAGAAGGGGAAGTTATACAGTCAATTATTCCGGAAGATTGCCAATATCTTTTAGCAATCGGAAAAATATCGCTATCAAACCTCTCAAAGTTATCTGAAATTGGGTTGGTGGATTTGGAAAAGGTTGTAATACCTAAACGCACACCCTGGGATATCATGTACCCAAATGTTAAAGAGAGACTGTCAAAATAAGTTGCCGCTTATATCACTTGTGTGAGTTGACTTAAAATAAGTTAGTGTCTAATCTAATAAGATACTAATATGAATAATAGAGAAGAACTTTTTGAGCAACTAGTAGAAAACATTCGTGGTGTACAGCAGGGTATGGTAGGAAGGAGTCAAAACTATAAAAGTTTGCCGTTTGGCCAAAAGACGGCCTTATTCGCTGTCTGTGCAAATCCAAAGACAAATGTTAAGCAGCTAGCTAATAAACTGAAAATAACTTCTGGTGCGGTGACACAACATGTAGAAGCGTTGGTGCAAGCAGGTTTAGTTAAGCGTGCAGAAAACCCAAATGATCGGCGTAATGTGGTTATTGTACCAACGGCAAAGGGTAGAAAATATTTGAAAAGGATGAAAGATCATATGCGCGAAAACCTAAAAGAAATTTTTTCTGTTGCGACTAATGATGAACTAGAGGTTTATGTAAGGGTTCTAAAAAAGATTAATAACAAACTACAGACATAAGAAGGATATATGGTAAAAGGAAACAGAGGGTCATTTATTAAAAAGTGGGCGCCATTGCCAGTTATGGGCTTGGCCGTTGTAATAATTGTTCTAGATACGACGCTTTTAAATGTGTCGCTCGGTACAATTATTCGCGAGCTGAATACGGATATATCAAGTATACAGTGGGTTATCACGGCATATTCATTAACTCTAGCAGCTTTTACGATTACGGGAGGTAGGCTAGGTGATCTTTTTGGTCGTAAGAAAATGTTTATTATTGGTGCTATTGTTTTTGCCATTGGCTCTTTTATTGCGTCAATTAGCCCTAGTGTTGGATGGTTAATTGTAGGGGAATCAGTAATAGAAGGTTTTGGTGCCGCAATGATGATGCCGGCAACCGCAGCACTCTTAGTATCTACTTACAGAGGTAGAGATCGTGCTTTGGCACTTGGAGTCTGGGGCGGTATGGCAGCAGCAGGATCGGCAATTGGTCCAATAGTTGGAGGGTACCTAGCTAGTCATTATAGTTGGCGCTGGGGGTTTAGGATTAACGTTTTTGTAGTAGTTATATTGCTTATAGGATCTTTGATAGTTAAGGAAGCTAAATCGCGCGAAGAAAAACCAACCTTGGATATTGTTGGAGTATTTTTGTCAGCGACAGGCCTGCTAGCCGGAGTATTTGCAATCATTGAAAGTTCACATATCGGATGGTTTATAGCTACAGCTCCACTGAAAGTTGGGTCTTTAACTCTGCAAGTTGGTAGTCTTTCACTAGTGCCATTTGCATTAGCAATATCCGTAGCATCCCTGTACTCATTTTATTTGTGGGAGAAAAGAATGGTGGAGAGCCATAGAACACCCCTCGTTTCCATGAAGATATTCTCCAATAGACAATTTACTGGAGGTGCGTTCACGAGTGCGATTTTGGCTCTTGGTCAGGTTGGTTTAATATTTGGGCTTCCAGTTTTCTTACAAGGTGTTATGGGGCTAGACGCACTCCATACAGGTTACGCATTATTGCCTCTCTCAATAGCTTTGATAATTATGGCGCCACTTGGTGGAGCTATTTCTTCAAAATTTACACCTAAACGTATTGTACAAGCTGGCCTTTTGATAAATGTAGTAGGGCTGCTTTCGCTAATTGCTACGATTTCATTGAATGTTTCGGTTGATGATTTTGTTGTACCGCTTTTACTTTATGGCGCCGGAATGGGGTTGTGTTTTTCTCAGCTTAGTAACATAACATTGTCGGCAGTTTCTCCGCAGGAATCAGGTGAAGCGAGTGGGATAAACAGTACACTTCGTCAGGTTGGCTCGTCGTTAGGTACTGCTATAGTGGGTTCTGTACTAGTTGTTGCCTTAGCCAGTAACCTACAAACTAGTATCAAGCAAAGTCCAAATATTACTGAATCGAACAAGACACTTATAGCAAAAGAAGTATCGCAACAGGCTTCGGCAGTAGAGTTTGGTTCGGCCGTAAGATCATCAGTTCCTCTCAGTGAAAGCGAAAAGGCTGAGATTAAATCAATTTCCAATAGCAGTACTGTACAGGCTAACAAAATAGCTCTTGGCGTAACAACAATATTTACTCTTCTTGCGTTTGTTTCGGTTAGTCGTGTGCCAAACCTGAAGAATATAGAGAAAAACCAGTCACTCACAGTCCGTTAGTTAGAATTTATAAGTAACTTTGTTATAGTAGGGCCATGCTCTTAAAGTTGTATCAAGCAGGACAGCCCCAACTCAGGAGAAAGTCCAAAGTGGTTAGCAAGGAAACGCTAGCCAAGAAACAAACACAGGAATTGATCGATCTAATGATAAAAACTCTGCGTGATTGTCCGGGCGTTGGCCTCGCTGCTCCGCAGGTTGGCGAGAACTTACGAATATTTATAGTTGAGGATAGACCGGAATATCACGAGCAGTTTCCAAAAGAAATTATTAAGTCACAAAATCGTAAACCTGTTTCACTAAAAGTTTTCGTAAATCCAAAGCTGGAAATTCTGGAGGTTGATGAAGCTTTATTCTTTGAAGGCTGCCTGAGTGTGGACGGATATGTCGCTGTTGTTCCTAGGGCAAAGAAAGTCAAGGTTGAAGCGCTGGATAGAAACGGAAGAGCAATATCTCTAATAGCAGAGGGTTGGTTTGCTAGAATTCTCCAACATGAAACTGATCATTTAAACGGTACGCTGTTTATAGATAGAATGAAAAACAAAAGTTTTATGAGTTTGAAGAACTTCAGCAAATCATGGCGCAAATCTCTTCCAGATAAAATCTTCGAAGAATTCAATAACTGATTGAGTTTATATCAACTCAGTGCTCATGCTTGCATGTTGACTAGAGGTGGATTAATAATTAGCCATGAAGCATGTTAAAGCTTATGGCAATTCTGTAATTGTCTCAATCTTTTGTACTGGTATATTGGCAGGAATAGCTCTGACAAAACTACAAGTATTGATAGAATTATCATGGCTATTAATTTTGTTGCCCTTACTTGTATTTGTAATTAGGCGCCACAATATTTATATACTCGGTATATTGCTGCTATTTGGTTTAATCATCGGAAATTTCAGAGGAAATTCTTTTAGTTCAGAACTGGCATTTTATGATGAGTTCAATAACAAAAAGGTTGAGATGCTGGTTACACCGTTGAACGATGCGCAATATAATGATCGAAAACAACTAGAATTCGATGCGAAGATACTGAGAGTGGGCAACGGTGAAAGCGAGGCTCCCGCGGGCAAAATAAAAGTATCTGGTTTTGGGGAGTCCGCCATATATAAGGGTGATCAACTTGTCGTGAGTGGTAAGCTTTTCAAAACTCGAGGTTCAAGACAGGCTAGTGTTGGTTTTGCCCAGATAAGGCTCGTAAGTAGAGGAGACTTTGTAATTGATAATATTCGCCGTCAGTTTGCGTCCGGAATCAGTAGCGTACTACCAGATCCACAGGCGCCGTTTGGTCTGGGGCTACTAATTGGCCAGAAATCAACTCTTAGCGAAGAGGCGACGAGTTGGCTTGCGGCCGTTGGGCTGACGCACATTATTGCTGTTTCAGGCTATAACTTAACGATTATAGTTAGATTTATAACTAGGGTTTTTGGCAAGCGCTCTCGGTATCAAACAGTGTTGTTTTCCATTGTAACAATCGGGTTGTTTTTGTTAATGACAGGCTTTAGTGCCTCGATTGTTCGCGCATCAATTGTGTGCGGGTTGAGTTTATTTGCTTGGTACTATGGACGCAAAATCAAGCCGATGGTTTTGATTCTTCTGACCGCTTCCATAACGGCAGTCTGGTATCCATCATACTTATGGTCGGACATAGGTTGGTATTTATCATTTTTGGCATTCTTTGGAGTGCTGGTACTGGCACCACTTATAACCAAAAGAGTATTTAGGTCAACTCCAAGGCCGTTAACATCGGCCCTAATTGAGACAATCTGTGCCCAAATAATGACCGTTCCTCTGATACTTTATATATTCGGTGAGTTTTCAACAGTTACGCTAATTAGCAATATGCTAGTTGTGTGTTTAATACCTTTAGCTATGCTGCTAACTCTAGTAGCTGGAATAGTCGGCATGATAAATCCGGCGACACTTTATCTATTAGCTGTGCCTGCAAAAATACTACTTTCATACATATTGTTTGTGGCGTATCGTTTGTCGTTATTACCGAATGCCTTGATAACGCAGAGTATATCAGTTCTTACAATGACCGTATTATATGCAATAATTGCTTTGCTCTGCGTATTGCTATGGAATAAAACCAAGGGCGGGCGTGGTATAATAACAGATGTAATCTAAAATATTTGTAAGCACATGAGGATACAAAATGTCGGGACATTCTAAGTGGGAAACAATTAAGCGCCAAAAAGGCGCAAATGACGCCAAACGGGGAGCAATATTCACAAAACTTGGTAATGCAATTGCAATTGCTGCACGATCTGGCGCTGATCCAGATATGAACTTTGCATTACGTATGGCAATCGATAAGGCCAAGGCAGCAAACGTGCCGAACGCCAACATTCAGAAAGCAATTGACAGAGGTAGTGGTAAGCTTGGTGGAGATCAGATTCAAGAAATTCTATATGAAGGATATGGACCTGGTGGAGTAGCTGTGCTAGTTGAGTGTGCAACCGATAATGTAAATCGCACCTATCCGGAAGTTAGGTTAGCCTTTAGTAAGCACGGCGGTAATATTGCGGAAAAGGGCGCCGTGGCTTTTCAGTTTGAACGCAAAGGTGTAATTAGGGCAAAGGGTAGTGGTGATGATTTTATGCTGGCCGTGTTAGAGTCAGGGGCTGAAGATGTAATCGAAGAGGGCGAAGAGTCGATCATCTACACGAATCCAAAAGAGCTAGCAAACGTTAGGGATAATTTGAACCGGGCAGACATCGAAATTTTTGACGCTAACTTAACATTTGTTCCAAATAATACGGTGCAAATTAATGATCGCGAGACCGCTGGTAAAATAATGCGAATGATGGATGCGCTGGACGATCTCGATGATGTTACTACTACACACGTTAACTTTGATATCCCAGAAGAACTCATAGCAGTTTAGTTATGAATGGAACAAGAATAATTGGAATTGATCCAGGTACTGGAATACTTGGATTTGGAATAATTGAAGTGAACAAGGGAAAACCTACTCTTATTGACGGTGGGGTAATCAGGACACCAGTAAAAGAGGATGATGCAGTACGCTTACAAACTATTTATGATGAGCTCACGTCCGTTATTGCAGAGTCGAAGCCTCAAGAGATGGCAGTAGAGAAGTTGTTTTTCGCACAGAATGTTACTACGGCCATGACTGTGGCGCAAGCAAGGGGAGTGGTTTTGTTAACAGGGATGCA
>JAXLZX010000011.1:0-18588 GCA_046350695.1 Saccharimonadales bacterium (SeqCode)
TACCTGGCGGAAGGGGAGGGATTCGAACCCTCGGTACCGTTGCCGGCACGACGGTTTTCAAGACCGTTACCTTCAACCACTCGGTCACCCTTCCGCGACCAGATGATTATACCAGTTATCACCCTTGTTACAAAGACTACTTTTGAGCAAAAACAAGTGCGTAGACTTTTTTTACGCCATTCTGTTTTAATTCCTTTGCTGCAGACTCTAAAGTTGCACCTGTTGTTACTATGTCGTCAATGAGTAGCACTCTCTCGGGTATCAAATCATTTTTATAAAGAAATGCACCACTTAACTGACTTAAGCGATTCTTGCGGTTACTACCTACTTGCCTTGATTGTCCTGTCCTCGCTAGTAAGTTTATATATCTCAATCCTTTTTTGCTAGCAACATATGCTGCCAAAGCTTTGGAATGATCAAACCCACGCACACGTACGCGTTTAGTTGCCGTTGGTATATTTACAACAACTGTGTCTCTTGGCATTAGCGGCAAGGTTTGACATAAAAATGATCCCACAGCAGATGCTGCTGAACGATTGCTTTTATATTTAAGTTCGTAGACTAGCTTTTTTACATTTTGACTATAGTCCGCGGCTACCCAAACATTATTAATCCGACTTCTCTGCCTACAGTTCGAACACACAGCAAAATCTCTCGTTAACCTCTTACAGATATAGCACCTTGACGGCAAGGCAATGCAAAAATCTGCCTTACACGTACCACAAATTAAGTCACCCTCGAGCCCACAACTAAGACAGTCGTTTGCAGCAATCAAATTTAATGTTTTGTCAATTAACTTCATGTTGTTATTACTACTGTTGTAATTATTGGGGGACGGTTGCACCTATCGATAACTCTAGCTATACTAGTAGGTAACAAAAATTGCAAATGATTTCAAATAACATGTTGGAGGGTAACAACTTATGGCTAGACGCAGCCGAGACGAAGATTTGTTAATGGAGGATGAGTTAACTGCTGCTTTCTTAGGTGAAGAAGATTTACTAGTCGATGAACCATCTCATTTAGACAACAATACAGCGCCAGCAGCAACCAGTGCGGCAACGCCCCAACAAGATGATTGGGACGAAGAAGAGGCGCTACCTGGCCAACTTGCCGTTGATGTATATGAAACGAAGGAAAAGCTCGTAGTCAAAGCTAGGACTGCTGGTGTTAACAAGAGTGATCTCGATGTTAGCATCGCAGATAATACCCTAAGCATCAGAGGCACATTATCTGCCGGCAACGAGTCTGACGTAGAAAACTACTTCGTTCAGGAATGCTACTGGGGAGAATTCTCTAGGAGCATTGCACTACCAGTACCTGTAAAAGAAGATGAGATTGAAGCGGTCCTAAAAGACGGTGTGCTGACAATCTCCTTTACAAAACTTAAACAAGATAGCGTTAAGAAAATACAAGTTCTATAAAATTCATTATTGTGGCTGTATGATACTCTCGTTAACAACGGGAGTATTTATATTCCAGTACCAAAAAGGGCCCTCCAGGGCCCTTTAATTAATACTTGGTAACTTTCTCCTACGATTCGCCAACTTTTGCCAGCACAAACCGGACGATTATTTGTGATAACGCAACAATTACCAAACCAATTATAGCATAAAGTATCGTATTTTTGGCACCAGATACATTACCAGAGTCACCGGCTGAGGTTATGTACTTTAGGCCACCGATGATAATCATGATTACCGAAACAACACCCACTACAAGTGAGAAGATATTTATAACATCAGTCATAATGTCATTCACTGAAGTTGTCGCCTCGTCAATTGACCCTTGGTCACAATTACCCTCAGCATCAAGGTTGGCACCCGCACATAGGCTACCTTGGATATCTGCTGCTGCATGTACTACTACAGGAGCTACTGGCACAACAACGCCCGCTGCTAGCACTAGGCTTAGAAGTACGTTTTTGATCTTTTGTATCATTTTATTCCTTTCTTAGTGTTCTAATATTGGTTTATATCAGTTATGACTAAAGTTTTCAAGCTTTAAACTAAATTTTACTAATCACAAACCGGACGATTATTTGTGCAAATGCAACAACTACAAGCCCGACAATAGCGTAGAGTATGGTATTTTTGGCACCAGATATATTACCCGAATCACCTTGAGAAGTTATATATTTGAAGCCTCCGACCATTATCATTATGGTTGCAACGATACCGACGAACACGCTCAATACATTCACAATATTTTGCACCAACGATTCGGTTCTTGTTTGGTTTGCTGGATCCTGACAATTACCGCCGGTTAGCTGTACTCCTTTACAGGCTTCTTCTTTGGTAGTAGCGAACACTGGAGCGGACAAAGTGCCAAACAAAATAACAACTACTAATAAACAACAGGTAATCAACTTACTATTCACACCTTTACCTCACTCTATTCATTACAACATTAATAATTAATTGTGCCGATATGGCTACTGCAACACCAATCAAAGCATAAAGTACCGTATTTTTGGCACCGTTCAGTTTGTGTGGATCACCGTTTGAAGTGACATATGCAAAACCTCCGATAATTATCATAATGACAGCTAAAATTCCGGTTATATAAACAACTACCTGAGCTGCCTTAATAAAAATATTATTTGGCCCTACTGGGTCGGCGGGGGGTTGACACAGTGAAGAGCTAGGGTTGTCCTTGCAGGCCTGTGCTAGTGGATCATACTTCTGAGCATTTACCACTGTTGAAATGCCAAAAACCAGGACTAGTGTTAGTATTATCGTTGATAATATACGCTTAATCATCATGTCAACCAATTGGTTACTAGTGTTACTAATGTTACTGCCATAATTGATGCAAACAACCCAATAAAGGCATATAGAATCGTATCCTTGGCCTTTTTGGTAGCAGAGGGCTCCCCCATGGACATAGTGTATTTCATTCCAGCAAGGGCAATTATTACTACACTTATTGCCCCCATAATCATAAAAACCAAGTTCAATATATTTGGGACGGTGTTGTTGCCAACAGCAACTTCAGGCAAACCAAGCCCCCTGAACTGGGCAATTGTTAATATATACATCATTTTGATAGATTTCTCCCAATAAATACAACTATTACATTCGCCATTATTGCGATCACCAATCCAACGCAAGCGTTCAATATTGAGTCCTTAGCCTTTTTAGTACGATCTGGTTCGCCTTGGCTGATTAAATATTGAAACCCTCCATACACAATATACCCAACGGCCACTACAGCTACAACGCGTAATAATATTTCACCCAGCGCAAGACCAATACCCAACAAAACCTTTATGTTTGACGAGTCATATTGCATTCCCCACATAGGTGAACATACACCAGTAACCGGATCTTTCTCTCCTGGTAAATACTTGTACCAAGTAGGAATAAACCATTGTTCTTGAGCTACAGAACAACCGGCTGCAAAATATTGAAGTAATGAATTAAACATAGTTTTAGAATGGACTTCCTGGCACTAACCATTGTAACAATGCCCATAAAAATACGAACATTATAAGTGCAAGTATAGCATTTAATATCCGTTTCCTGGCTTGCGCAGCCCTTCCGGGATCACCGCCCGATGACGCGTATTCAATACCTGCCCAAATTATTACAACCGTTACAATTATACCAATAGCAGCAGTGAGTGTATTAATTGCAACCTTTAACATACTAACTATAGGATTATTATTGAAACACTCCTGGGTATTAGAGCAGTTTATTGCCTTATCTCTCTCTGGGTTATCTACATTGTTGGCTTCTTTGCGTAGCTCGGCTTCTGTGCCGCCACTGGCCGCACACGCGGTCTCGGCGGTCAAACCAACCTGAGTAGTGCCACTGGCACAAGTAAAGTATTGTTTGCCCCCAAAAGGCGGTAGGTCACAAGATGTAACAGCAACGGTTGTTCCCGTCGGCATAACAGACACCTCATAGCAATTACCACTTCCAAAAGCAATCTGGTCTTGTGGAATATTAGGATTGCCATTACAAGGCATTACAGCCACTCCAGCCAAATCTACAACTTTACACTGCGTGGCATTATTCTTTGCAGTTGAGTCTAGAGACTGAGCACCGGCACCACCTGGAGCAATCCAAAATATTGCCAAAAGCACAAGTACGGCAAATACTGCCTTGACTATATTATTAAGATCTTTGACGCTAGACATCTCTAACCTCAATTATTTGATTGGTTTGACTATTTATTACGAAGGTCAGCGTATTGCCGTCTGTCTCACTATTTTTGTACGTACAGAACATTTCTATAGTGGTCTTACCTTCACTGTCAGTATTGTTTTCCTCCCGGCATTTTGTAAGATCATATTTGGCAAATATTGTGTCGACCCACATCTGCTTATAGTAGCTAGGGTCAATTTCGTTAGCCCTCTCATACAGACTTAGTGCTTCATCAATCCTATTCTCCGTAAGGAGTCGTATGTGTTTTTGGGCTGTCGTTTCCGACGGACTATTCTCAGATTTTTGCACAGAATTCTTAGTAGATATTGTCATGGCAGCCAACATTACTAACGACAAAACAATCAATACAATAATCACAACTATTCGCTTATCGACCGGTTTTTTCCTACCAACCCCATCAATGTCTTGATTGGTTATAAAATCATAGTCGACTGATTGGTTTTGGTCTTTTGAGTCTGAGTTCATAATTATACTTTGTTTATTATAATATACTAATCAGACTAAATTATACAGGTTGAGCCGTATCGACTAAACCGAGCACAATAATTGATATATACATATATTTACCATATAATTCACAAGTAATGACAAAACATAAGCTTATTGGGATAATTTTTCCTCTGGTCTTGCTGTTTTGTACTTTTCTACCCATAGTAAGCCACAGGGTAAATGCGCAATCTGGCAAGACAACCATGAAGGAACAGTATAAGATATGGCGCTCATATAGAATAGTCATGGATTGTATAAATGATAGTTTTTCCTTAAGTGATGAAACATTAGATAAAGATGCAAGAATTATTGGTTCGATTTTTATAGGTAGAGGTGCTGGTACTGGCAACCTGTATAATCAGTACATAGGATTAGATGGAGATTCCATAAATTGTCATGTTTTGAGTGATATGAACGCAGTACTCAAAAACCTTGGATATTCTGGCGTGCGAGATTTTGGCTATAAGTTACGCGAAAGTTATTCTGGCGATATTCAGAAATCTAAAATTGAAGATATGTTGAAAAATCAGGTAACTTCAAGTGGATCCAGGCTTGCATTAAATGAACAGCCAGATTTTCAATACTGGTTCGCTAACCAAGTATATAGAGATAAGTCAAATGGCTGCGATGGAGTTTTGAATAAAGACCCAGGGAGAGAGACTACAAACAAGAATGGCCCCTTCTATTATGTTTCATCAGAGGCAAATAAACCACCAGAAGAATTTGCATACGCTAATTATAATAAACCCAAAGGCGGCGCAATTGAAGGTATTGATGACTATATGATAAGGGACAGTGTTTTTGCTGACGATAAGCCTTCTTGTGACAATATTTCTGGTTGGATGGCTGGAAAAACTGGTAAAGCCAGGGCAGATGCCTACGCTAAGTTTGCCGCCAACAACACAGCTGAACAAAGCGAAATTCAAAAAAACGAATCTGGCAACGATGATAGTCAGTCTTGTGAGAGTAACAATAGCGGAGCTATTTCCTGGCTACTTTGTGGATTAGTTGGCGCAATTGATGATGTACTCTGGGGTAGTGATGGTACTGGTGGCTTAGTCGCTGTTGTCGATGGCCTTCTCAGTATAGAAAATAAATATTATCAAACGCCAGAGATGAAGGAAGTCTGGTCTAATTTCAAAAATCTTGCTACTTTATCTTTAGTAGTTGTTGGGTTAGTAATGATAATAGGTCAAGCATTAAGTAAGGATTAATGAAATAGATGTTTGATTCGTATAATGTTAAGAAAATCTTGCCCCGACTATTTGTCGCTGTTATTTTGATTCAGTTATCTTGGTTTTTATTCACGGGAATGATTGTATTAACTAATGCAATAGCCTATGGAGTGGAGGGCCTTATATATGCACCATTTGGTGGTGCCGAAAATATGGGTACCAAACAAATACTCTCAATGAGTACTGGAGGTTCGCAACTAGGGACATTCACAGCCATTGCAGCGGGTGTTGGCGCTTTGAGCGTGGCATTAGCGGTTGGGGGAGTATTAACTACTGCCGGTATGGTACTTTTGGGCGTTCTTATTGCTCTAGCACTTTTGGCTTTTAGACAGGTGGCGATAGTCGCTCTTTTGGTAATTTCTCCATTAGCAATCGTTGCTTGGATATTACCGGGGACAGAAAAGTGGTGGAAAATGTGGTGGGAAAGCTTCTCCAAGTTACTGCTGCTTTATCCGATTATTATGGGGTTTTTGGCCACGGGTAGAGCCTTAGCTTTCATTGTTCAGAAAGCCGATCCCGACACTGGCGCCACTGGAGCATTAGACTCGATCCTAAAATTCATACTAGTTATTGTTTGTATTTTTGGGCCTTTTTATCTAATACCTAAAACTTTCCAGCTCGCTGGTGGAGTTTTTCAAACACTCACCGGAACTATCAATAACACATCAAAAGGTGCCTTCGACCGCCTGCGCAATAGACGCAAACAAACAATGGCTAATACATGGTCAGCAACCAAAAGTGGCAACAGATTCAAAAGTGGAAATCCAAATAATCGCCGCGGTAAGATAAACAAAGCACTTATGGGTGGAACTATGGTCGGAAAAGCAGGTGTTAACCCGACTAACTGGAGGACCAACATGAAAACCGCCATGCAAGAACGAACAGAAATGGGCGTAGAAGATGCCGAGAAAAATGGCGCCTTCCAAATGTTTAGTGGCGATGATGCAAAACTCTGGGCAGCCAAAGGAACAAGTAGAGAGGATATCGAAAAAAGGCTTCTCGCAGCAGATAAAAACCGTTTTTATGGCGAAGAAAACGCAGCTCGTCGCGAGGAAGCAATTTCTCAAATTATGAGAGCCCAAAAAGAAATTGGTCACGATCAGTTCCAAAAAGCAAGGCTTCGTGCTCAAGCTAAAACAGGAACAGGTTATCAGGATGCTGATGGCAACTTCGATGCTTCCTTAATGTTGCAAGATATTAACGAAACTTACGGTAGTGACAGAAATGGAGCAGCAAAAGCTCTAGCTGAAATGCGTGGATCACTTACAAATTCTGGTCAAATCGCAGGTCAAGCAGGTTTCTCTACCTGGGCAACGCAGCTAGAAGCGGCCAATAACGGTGCTTCCGCTATAGATACCCACAACGCAATAATGGAAGATACTATAGACGCGGTGCCTCCAGGTTATGCAATACATGGCAAACCTGGAAGTGCTGCT
This sequence comes from Saccharimonadales bacterium (SeqCode), assembly GCA_046350695.1. GTDB lineage: Bacteria > Patescibacteriota > Saccharimonadia > Saccharimonadales > JACQNP01 > JAGQNP01. The sequence continues at coordinate 7,333 of JAXLZX010000011.1, forward strand.
GCCTTGGGTGCTGCCCATAATCGTAGAATACAAACAATTGCCAAGAGTATTAATAGTGGTGAAAAAGTGATCAAGACAGGTAAAAAGGATGCTCAAGGTAAAGATATAATGAGGGCAGCAACCATGGACGACATGAGTGTCGCAGTGGCAAATGCGGCCGGCATAGCAGACGCCATGGGTCAAGCTTCTCCGCAAAATGCCTCAGCCTTTGTAAACGAACTCTATGATAAAAGTGTGGTTCTTAGAGACGATAAATTGAGAGAGGCGGGCATGAGTGTTGCTACAACGGGTCCACCTTCTCCTGGTAGCACTCCAATAACGACTCAAACCGTCAGAGATCTTGTCGATTCTTCAATGGGGGGAAATTCTCAATTCGTAATGCGACGCACCACAATGGAAAGCAGGTCACTTGCCCAAGCTCAACAATACCAACAACAGCAGCGTACATATGCTGGCTCTCAAGGCCAACCGCCATCAATTACTGGAGGAGTAGGATCTCTATAAAATGTTAGACTCCAAAATATTAAATTTATTAACTAAGGTAAACACAAACTAAACACCCATAAAATTCCTTAGACATAAATTTAGTTGAGCGCAGCTACTGAAATACATTACAAACTGTACTATTTTATTGACTTTTGTAGTATTTTATGCTACCATATTCGTATGTCAAACCCAGAAATGGGACCGAGCACTGTAGCTCCCCCAGAAACACAAAAACAAGACATCATACCAATAGGAGTAGTCGACGTATCTCCGAATGACTTAACCATTAAGGGCTTGAGGGGCTTAGTGAGAGAACATGGCTTTCGAGATGGTTTTGCTAGATTCCAACTAGCTAGAGCTGAACACAAAATAGGAGCATTAGAGGAAGACTTAGATTTCTATAGCGTTGCAGCCACTAAGAATATAGGTCGTAGAAAATATGGGGATACAGGTGATCTTATGACAGATATTCAATCGCAGATATCCGACACAAGAGCAGAGAGTAGCACCTATGACCCACTTTCCAGTTTTCATAAAAAACATCGTAGCAGCCGAACTGGTTTTGGCTTTACTACGAATACACAAGTCGGCTATCCGGCAGTTGACCTTTCTAGTGGAGCAAGGACCTGGATGCAGCGTCAGCATGAAGTACGTCAAACGCGTAGGATTGATGCAATAAATTCAAGAGCGCTTAAAATAAAAGATATAGTTAATACTTACGGAGATGTTGATATTCTCGATAAAGATACTCGAGAGGCTCAAATAAAAACTGGTCGATACTCACGCGGTCAACGTAAAGCAATTCGTGCTGCTGGTAGACAAGCCCGAAAAAATCTTAGGTCATTGAGTAGAATTGATCAAAGAATACATAGGTCAGAAGACAACAATGACTTACCCGGAACAGTACTCGGTGTACGAATTAATCATTCGGTCAATAAAGCAAATAGGATAGAACGAAACATAATAAACAGAGAGAATAGAAGAGCTGACCGAAGGAATGCTAGTAATCAAGAACAAATGCATTCAGAAAAATCGAGCAAAAGCGATAAATCCAAGCAAAAAGCAATACGAGAACGAAAAAGAGAACTAAAGCGTCAATCCAAGCTCCATTAAAATAGTCAGCCCAAGTAAAACGTCTGTTATATTTACTGCGAAGGGCATCTGTTTACTCAAAATGATTTACCGACTACAATGTAGGGGTGGGAACCTATAAGGTTATTCAAGACATTGAGGCGGAAGACAAACTGCTTGGACCGCTTACTTTAAGGCAGTTTGTATACGCCATCATCGTAATCGTATCTTTGTTTATTGGCTTTAAGCTCGTGACTGGGCCAGGAGTTGCAAAATACTTTGCCGTTTTACTCATTCCGCAAATTGTGTTTTTTGCTGTTTTGGCAGCACCTTTTGGACACGACCAATCAAACGAGGTGTGGTTGCTTGCCAAAATCAGATTTTTTTCAAACCTCGTATCAGAATCTGGGATCAAACAGGAATGAAAGAACTTGTCACAATTACCGCGCCAAAAAAAATTGAAAAACAACTAACTAAAGACTTTTCAAGAGACGAAGCTCGTAACAGGCTAAAGGCTCTAGCAAATACTTTAGATACTCGTGGTTGGGCTGTGAAAAGCGCTGACTTTAATGGCCAAGGTTCTGCCATACAACCAGTAACACCTCTACCGACCATGCTCCAACCGGTTATTCAGATAGCAGCTCCGATACAAAACGACAATATCGTAGCACCAACTGACAGGTTGGTGGATGTTGGCACGGATGACCCGATGACAGATGATAATATAGCGACCCCTTACGACGATATAGATAGCGAGGTTGCGCAAAAAATTGTTTCCCAGATAAACGAATCCAAAGAGAAGTATCGCAATCAATTATCTCATATGATGACTATCCCAACTCCTGATTCAGGTACTACTGCCACAAATGACAATACCGACGATATCAATTGGTTTGCGCCTGAACAACCAGATGATAACACGGCAGTTACTATCAAGCCGCCTATAACTAATGAGCATAAAACTCCAAGCAACCATCTCGCAAATAGCCACCGCCCAAATGGGCACACATCTGCTCGCAACACCAATAACCACAACACTAGTCAATTAGACACTACTGAGAATGCCTCACCTATGGTTTCATCGTTCAATTCTGATATAATTAACCTCGCAAACAACAATGATTTGAATGTAGAAACCTTGCAACGCCAGGCTGACAAAAGCGCCAAAGAAAACGACGATGATGAGGTTGTCATATCACTTCGTTAACAAATTTACTTGCAGCGGTGGGAAAACAATAGATGAACCCTGATTATCAAAATCAAGCACCCAATCAGCAACCTCAGTATTCTGGCGGTTATGGCCAAGTACCCTCGCCCACTTCGACAGGCGGAGGTGCCGTCTCCCCTCCAACACAACCAATCGTAAAAAGCAATCCAAATAGTACACAAAACACTCTACAGATTGCCGAGATTCGCGATGGCATCGTCATAATGAATGATGGCTCATTTCGCGCAGTAGTAATGGCAAAATCAATTAATTTTGATCTGATGAGCCCCCAGGAAAGAGACGCGGTTGAGTTTGCCTATCAAGGATTCCTTAATTCGCTTTATTTCCCAGTACAAATTTTTGTGAACTCTCGTAAAGTAGACCTCCGCCCATATATTGAAAAACTAGACAAGATCCGCTCCGAACATGACAATATGCTCCTGGCTTTACTAATGGAGGACTATATCGGGTATATCGATGCTCTTGCACAACAAACAAATATTATGGATAAGAAGTTCTACGTAGTAATCCCATTCTTCCCAGTAGCGGATGTCCAACAAGCAATAACCCAAAGCAAAAACTTCTTTACAGGCCTTGTTGACATGTTTAGTAATAAGGAACAACACGTGACAATCAATGAACAAGACCTAGCAAAAGCCAAAGATGAGCTTAGAAACAGGGTTCAGGCCGTTCTAGGAGGACTGCAAGATGCCGGGATTAAAAGCATACCTCTTGATACTCAAGAACTAATCGAACTCTACTATGATGTTTATAACCCTGATACTGCTACTAGACAACAGCTTAAAAACTTTGATGACCTTTCTGTTCCAATAATAACTAAGGGTGAAGGAAGCGCACCACAACCCAACCTAGAAAAGGACCTACAGTAGTGGCACGAGATAACTTTTCACAAAACCTAAATGACCCTGTTATCGCTGCTCAACAGCAAAGATCAAGAGAAGAGGCCGAGGTTCGCGCAGCCTTTCAGAAGGGAGTAACTGCCCTACGAGATTTTATTTCTCCTAGCTCAATCGAGTATAGTCCAGGATATTTCCAGCTTGGAACTCGTATAGCTAGAACTTTTTATGTCTACGGCTATCCTAGAACAGTAAACACTGGGTGGCTATCTTCTATGGTCAACCTTGATGAAGTAATGGACATCTCAATGTTTGTTTATCCTGTAGAGAGTCAAGTTGTTATGGAAAACCTACGTAAAAAGGTTAGCCAACTAGAGGCAGGCATACAAATTGACTCAGAGAAGGGCAAGGTTCGTGACCCGTCAAAACAGGCGGCTATTCTTGATGCCGAAGAGATGCGAGATAAATTACAAGTAGGCGAAGAAAGGTTTTTCCGTTTTGGACTGTATATAACTGTCTATGCCGACAACATGGATGAGCTAGAATATGTAACACATAAGATCGAGTCAATACTTGGCCAACAGCTTGTATACTCAAAGGTTGCAACATCCCAACAAGAGCAAGCCTTCAATAGTAATATCCCTCAGTTTACCGACCAATTACAAATTAGGCGAAACTTTAGTACCGGTGCCCTAAGTACTAGCTTTCCTTTTACTTCTGCCGATCTCAGCCAAGATAACGGAATATTATACGGCATCAACATGCACAATTCGGGTCTTGTAATTTTTGACAGGTTCTCACTAGAAAACGGTAATTCGGTGGTTTTTGCAAAATCTGGTGCAGGCAAATCATTTGCCGTCAAGCTAGAGGCGCTCAGAAGCATGATGTTTGGAACTGATGTATTTATCATCGACCCTGAAAATGAATACCAGAGAATGTGCGAGGCGGTTGGTGGTGCCTACGTGAAGCTTAGCCTTAATTCCACGACTAGAATAAATCCATTTGACATTCCCGAAGTTGTTGATCTACAAGACTCAGAAGATGCGCTCAGGGGTAATTTGATTACCCTACACGGCTTACTTAGGCTAATGATGGGCGGAGCACAAGCGCAGATGGCCGCCGGCGGGACGGGCGCGATAGCTGCGCCGGCCCTTAATCCAGTCGAGGAGTCTGATTTGGATGCAGCACTAATCGAAACCTATGCAAAAGCTGGAATCACTAATGACCCACTAACTCACCGGTCACAACCCCCGACCATTAACGACCTTTATGACACATTACTACATATGGGAGGCACTGGTCCTCAGCTTGCTCAAAGGTTAAGGAAATATACTACTGGTACTTTTGCTGGAATATTCTCACAGCAAAGCAATATTAATATTAACAATCAGATGGTCGTGTTTAACGTTCGCGACCTAGAAGATGAGCTTCGACCAGTAGCAATGTATATTGTCTTGAACTTCATTTGGAACCGAACAAAGGCAGATCAGAAACGTCGACTATTAGTGGTTGACGAAGCTTGGCAGTTGATGAAGTATGAAGATTCAGCCAGTTTCTTGTTCAGTCTCGCTAAACGTGCCAGAAAGTATAATCTGGGCATCACAACAATTACTCAGGATGTTGAAGACTTTATGGGCTCTAGAATGGGACGAGCAATTGTCGCAAACGCGTCTATGCAAATACTGCTCAAACAGTCAGCATCGGCAGTTGATGTTTTGTCTGACGTCTTCAAGCTAACTAGCGAAGAAAGAAAACGACTAGGACAATTCCCGGTAGGACAAGGTCTGTTCTTCGCTGGACAAAGTCATGTTCACATTCAAATTGCCGCAAGCCCTACAGAAACCGGATTGATAACTACCAACCCAGAACAGGTTCAACAAATCAAGACAGGAGAAATTAATAACGGCGAAGGTAGCATTGACTTAACAAATAGATTATCGCCTGGTGTATAATAGTAATGATTAGTTTTGTAAGCATAAAAAAACAGATGGATTAAAATTTGGGAACTGATTTATCATATAGACCAGAAGAAGACGAAGACGAACAACAGTCTGGGTTCGATGAAGATAGCCCACAATCTGTCTACGATGATGAGTTTGATAAGGTCATCGATGCAAATGATCTAAAAGACAAGGAAGAAAACCCAGACGGCGCAGATAATGACGATGATGATACCGACGCAGGCGATGATGAAAAAGATGAGCTAGAAACAAAAGGCCTCTATAGTGGGGGCAGCAAGTCTGGCAAGGGAAGAAATAAGAAAATTGCTATCGCTGCTGGGGGCTCTAGTATTTTTGCATTATTTGGTATTGTTGCAATGATTTTTGTGTTCATGGGTATGCTTAAGAATGTCCACATGGGAGAAGTGCTGTCGACTGCTGGGTACGCAAGGTTCAACGGAATATTACAAGAAAGGGCAACACAAAATATTTTTGACGCATCTATTGTTCAAGGTGAAGGTTCTGTCAGCCTTAGGGGAAGAACCTTGGTTGATAGAATTAAGTTCCGAAATGTTGACCTACAAATCGCTAAGATGGGGAGAACCAACGACCTGTCCTTTATATATAAAGAAGGTAAAATGAATGGTGTAAACATCAAGGGTGAGGTTATCACTCTCGATTCAATCACTAAAGAAATGGGATTTGGTGACAGCTATGCAAGTATTTCCGAGGGATTTTTCAGGAAAAAACTTGGCTGGCGAAAAACCCTGTCTGTAAAAGCCGAATTCAGCCGCAGAATAAAGGCAAGTTTTGGCGAGGCATTTGCACAAGAACCGAGATTTGTACGCAGTAGAACATTTGGAACTATAGCCGATAATGTTGGCTTTAAATTTTCTGGCTGGCGGAACAAAGCTAGAGATTTCCTTGGCAAAAAACCCTTAGATGCTATCGTAGAGGACACTAACAATTCTGTAGATAGTGTGATGCAGGATGGTGAGAAGACGGGGGTTGAAGCTATAGATAAACCCGCCGAAGAAATGCGCAACCAAAAGACATTTGAAAAAATAATTAAAGAGAAGGGTGGAGTTTTCGACAAGGCTGAATTGCAAAATGCTTTGGCCCAGAATGTAGAAAAAGGAACAAAAATTCAAGAACTTTCCACTAAGGTTGGTGCAGGCGTTCTTGTTGCAAGTCTGGCATGTATGGCGAATCAAGCTTTTACTCGAATTGATCAAGTTGAAGAAAAGAACGAAATTGCTGCCAGCAACATGGCGCTGGAGCCACTTGCCAAAAGAGACCAAACTAAAACCGGAGAAACGACCTATGAGGCGTCAGGAGCCACCGCAGCCAGACTAAAAGGTGCCGAAGGTTCAGCTACCTACGCACATATGATAGGAGAGCCATTACCCAGCACCAAGGATGACGAAATTCCAAAAATCAGGCCCGCCTTTTCTCAAAGTATTATTGATTTAGTTAAGTTTGCGACGAGTCCGTCGAGATATATTACTGGTGGCCTATCCACGCTAGACCCCACAGGAGCAACCGATAAATTTGATCAAGAGTTTTGTAACAAACTATTAAGTCCCGAGGGAGCTCTTGTCGCACTCGGAGCAGAGGTAATTACGCAAGCAGTAATAGCCTTCTTTACCGCAGGGGGCGGTGCGGCAGCAAGCGAAGGAGCACTACAGACCACCGCACAAATAACCGTAAAAAGCATTGGTCAGGGAATTTGGTATACTGCAAGGGGCATGGCGAGCAAGGAAAGCCTGGCCGTACTGGGGGGTGTTGGACTTTATGCCCTTGGTCTTGAGTATGTTGTAACAATGTTATCTGGAACAACGATAACGGGTGCCGAACAAGGTGCGCAAAATTGGTCACTCGTAGGCCTAGGAACATCCATAGTGCAGAGTCGCCAACTGCGCACAATGTATGGTGCGCCTCTTGGTAATGATGAGGTCGCGATAGTGGACAAAGGCTATTATGACGAACTGAAAGAAAATCGTAACAAAAAAGGTATCTACGATAAATATTTTGCGGTTACAAATCCGTTCTCTTTAGCCAGCAGGGCGGTCATGGCATCCCCCTCTAATTTTGACTCAACCTTTGCAAACATTCCAAGGATATTAGGTAAAAGCTCTAATATGTTTAACTTTGCCTCTCTTGGAAGCGGCCTCGCGAAGCCAGCAAAAGCATTTGCTCAGGCCGAGGACGTAGACGATGAGTCGCCTGCATTTGATCCGTATTATGGCAACACTGGAGCAACTCAGCAATGGGGATTCACGCCAAGAGAAGAAGATTTAATGAAAAATGACCCTGATTATAGTATCGCTAAAAACCCAGAATTTATTACCGATGAACAGATAAGTCAGCTAGACACAGAAATTGGTAAATGTTTTGACGGCGGAAGAACACAAACTGCAGTTAGCAGAGATAGCGCCTGTACCAAAGAAAAGCTCACGACTGATCTGGCCTTTCGGTACAGACTATATAAGCTAGACGAATATTTAACAAAAACTATGGAAGAGAAACCCGAAGATATCCTTAAGCAAGACCAGGGCACGGGGACTACTCAAGGTGGTGCTGAAAATATTACGGCTATTGTTTCAGGCGATACAACCAATATACCTTGTAAGGCCGGAGAAGATAAGGGGGAGGCTGATGGTTATTCTGATGGCAAATTAATTAAGATAAGGACCTGTAAAGTACAAGGAATAATTATTAACTCGCAAATATCTGGCAATTTAGATAATCTTCTTACAGCAGCAAAATCCTCGGGGTTGAATTTATCTGGTGGTGGGTTTAGGACAATGCAAGGTCAAATTGCATTAAGGAAAGCGAATCACTGTCCTGACATCTTTAATGCCTCCTCCAAGTCCTGTTCACCAGACACAGCAAGACCTGGCTATTCAAACCATCAAATGGGTTTTGCAATTGACTTTGATAACTGTAGCTCTCATGGCACGGCTTGCTACAAGTGGCTTGCTAGTAACGCAGCGACTTATGGATTAAAAAATTACCCCCCAGAACCATGGCACTGGTCGGTGGATGGTCATTAATGAGCAGTTTAATTAATAAGCGTTTGTTTTTGCCAATATACTCACTGATAGTTGTTGCTGTATTGTGTATTTCTACGCCAATTAATGTGTTTGCCGATCTAGGTAAAGAGCTGACCCATCCATATTATAACCCCGATTATTGTAGCCAAGCCCAAGGATCGTCATCCGTAGCGACCGGTGCTGCAAGTGGACCATTTTACATATTGGGCGATTCGATTACTGCTGGAGCGACAGCAGGTTATACCTCTGAGCTTGGCAAAATAGGCATACAGGCAACCGTCAACGGTATTAATGGCCGGTCTTGGGTTAGTGGTGGGCAGGGCGGTCAGACCGGCAAACAAGCAGTAGAGGCAGACGCTCAAGTAATTCAGTCAGCAAAAGGTATTATTATTGCCCTAGGCAGTAATGGTGGGCTTGGCGGTAATCCTATAGACCAAATTATAGACACAGTTCGCTCAAAAAATTCCAGCGCTCCAATCTGGTGGATCAACACTGCTGGTACGGCCACATGGCCCACAAATCTTAGCTATCTTGGGCCATTCAACCAAGCACTATCCACTGCATCAGGGACAAAAAACTTTAAGGTTATCAATTGGTTTGGGCAAGTAAACCCCACAGGAGACCTTAATAGCTCTCCAACGGCAGATATTTCAGGGTTACTTGCTGACGGCTTACACCCTAACCCTACTGGCTACCAAAAACTGGTTGCTCTTGTTGTTAGCTCTCTTAGCACCAACCCTACGATGCCCGGCACTACTAGTGGCAGCACTAGCGCTTCTGGAGGCTGTAAGTGCTCTGCCGCACCAACCGGTGGACCATCTGGTGTTTTGACAGGTAATGATAATCCAGAAAAAATATTTCGATACTTTGCAAGCAAGGGTCTATCAGCCGAACAAGCCGCCGGAATAGCAGGTAATGCCATACTGGAATCTAGTGGTAACCCTAAAACTGTTAGTGGTTCGGGATATACTGGCATATTCCAATGGGACAAGACATCAAGATGGCCTGCAGCTGTTAAACACGCCCAGTCACTAAGTCTCGACCCTTTTACTCTGGAGGCACAGCTAGATTTCGCCTTTACTGAAGCAACTCAGAGAAAAAATATTGAAGGTATAAAACAACAGTCTACCGTAGACATGGCAGCCTGGTATTGGGGGAGGTTTTATGAAGGTGCAGTCATAGCAGGAAGTTCGAGTAAGATACCTATGACAAATGTTCAGGCACTAAAAAAACGTATTCAATATGCTCAAGAAATACTTACTACTTATGGATCGTCCGTCGCAGGTCAATCACCAGCTAGTACCACAGGAGGAGCCTCAACATGCACAGGCTCAGAAGGTGGTACGCAAGCCGTTGCAGGTGAATTTGTATTTTATAGTCAGTATGACCCAGCATGGAAAGATAAACCGTATTCAACCAGCACGATTGGAGTGTCTGGTTGTGGACCATCAGCTATGGCCATGATAATTAGTACATTAACTGGCCAAAATATCACTCCCGTAGAAACATCGGCTTATGCAGCAAGCCAAGGAATTTATGTAGAGGGCGCCGGTAGTAGTTGGCTAGTTGGAAAGGTCCTTGCTGAACACTGGGGTCTCAAGGCAGAACCACTAAGTCGAGATTTCGGCCAAATAGCACAAGCCCTCCAACAAGGAAAATATGTTATAACCCCTGGAGCAGGACCAAAACCATTCTCTTCAGGTGGGCATTTTATTGTAATACGGAGCCTCACTCCTAGCGGTAAATTCCTGGTTGGCGATTCTGGCCATAAGGACACTAATGACAAAGAATGGGATCCTCAACAAATTCTTGGTAGTATGAGAACGGGCGGTATATATGCAATTTCGAAATAACTCGGTAAACCAATATACACAGAGTAAAAAAACTACTATAAAATTAATGGTTATTTCTGTCTTCGTCCTTTTAACTATATTTATCATTCTAATAATCATTACTCGTACAAGAAAAGATAGCCAAAACACTAACGAATACTTTGATCCAGGCTCCGGTGAAACGATCTCCGACCCCCTAAATAAAACACCCGAAACCTTCAATTCAGATCCGGATCAGCCGGTTTTCCTCGGTTTTTCAAAATTAATCGACTATGGCGTTACTCAGCATCAAATAGAAGGATTTAAGAATATTTTATCTATGTATTCTAAGGCAAATGGTAGTAGTATCAGAGAAGCAAGTATTTCTGTTGATACTATTAAATATGACAACAATAGTGATGACCCCGATTCATTAATCCACTTTGCCACTTTTGATATGACTATTAATCGCACCGATAAATATACAGCTAAGCTCACACTCAATGGTATTAATGTGGTTCAGCTTAACTTAACTAAAGACGGAAAAGTTATATATCAATCAGACAATTACGATATTACAGAGACGGGTGACTAATTTTAGTTACTTGTAGTTATTATATTTGAACTTTTTATGTTACTACGGACTATATCTGCATCTGTTGTAGTTATGAAGCTTTGATACTTATTTAGATATGAAGTAAGTTTTTTCCTTCTTAGTCCGTCCAATTCGCTAAAAACATCATCTAATAAAAGGATTGGCCGATGTTTGTTTGTTTTTGTAAATTCTTGTATCTCAAATGTTTTGAGAGCTAAGAGCATAGTCCTAGC
>JAXLZX010000012.1:0-16137 GCA_046350695.1 Saccharimonadales bacterium (SeqCode)
GGAAATAATTAAATCGTATTCACTCAAGTCCAGATTGGAAAAGTAAATCGCCCTGAACACGGGTAAGAATTTCTTTAGCCTGGATGGAATCTTTTGAAGCCAGCCAGTTCGTATATCAGCATCTTTGAACCAGTCAATTTTGTCTGGGCTGTACTGAGATGTGTATATAGGGGCGTCGGGAAACATTTTGTGTAGCTCTAGTACTACGCGTTCAGCGCCACCGATGCCTGTTAGCCAATCGCAAACAATTGCCACTTTCTTTCCTTCTAAAACAGAATTTGACACTACTTGGCTCCAGTGCCAGTTAAAACAACTCTAATAGTTCTTATTAATATTGATAAATCCATTCCAAAACTCCAGTTTTGTACATAATATATGTCAAGTTTGCGGCGCTCCTCGAAGCTGATATCTTGTCGCCCCGATATTTGTGCTAGTCCTGTAATTCCGGCTTTAACGCTCAAAATATCGTGCTTTCTTTCGTAGGTGTTAAGCTCTTCAGCTATTAGAGTTCGCGGTCCAACTAGGCTCAGATCGCCAATAATTACGTTAAATAACTGTGGTAGCTCGTCCAGGCTAGTTCGTCTCAAGAAATTACCAATCGTGCTAACCCTCGGATCTTTTTCTAGAGCGTAACCATTCCTCTTATACTTTTCATATAGATCTTGTTTGCCTAATTTTTCAAATGCCTGCTTATCACTTAATCCGCTAATATCAGCTCTGTGTGTGCGAAATTTGAAAACTCTAAATTCTCGATTAAATCTGGTGAGTCTAGTTTGGCGGAAAAAAACAGGCGCATTAAAATCGGAGATTTTCAACACAAGCGCTATAACGAGAATTATTGGAGAAGTTACGATTAGGATTAAAGTAGCCCCAACCAGGTCGAATATACGTTTAACAACCTTACCCCAACCAACTAGTGCTGTTTGGTGGATAGCAATTACAGGTCGATCCACGAACAGTTCAACGTCTATATTCCCAACAAATAAGTCGCTATTTCCTGGTATGAATCTGTAAGAAATATGATGTAATTGGCAGTGACGAACAATTGCATTGTTAAGGTCGTTGCTCTTGAATAGCTCTGTTTGAACTATGCCATGCGGCTTATCTGCTAACTTTTTTAAGGCTTCTTCAAAAGTTTTATAATGAGGAACTTTATGGACTCTCCGTCCAATACTTCCAATGATTTTTACTCCAGTTCTGGAGGTGTTTTCAAGTGCGTATGCCATGTTGGTGGATGCATCTGTGTCGCCAATTAAGAGTATGTTACTAATGCCAATATTGTATTTAAATAGCGTATGACGTATAAATCTAGCCAAAGTTCTAAATATTAGTAGGAAAGCAAAGCTTAAAACCAAACCGTACACAGGAACCAATCTTGCTGGGAAGAGAGAGTCGTCGCTGACGAAGTCATAACCAATGAAGATTAGAACACCAAGGAACGAGCTAGTCAGTAGCCTGCCAATTTCGGCAAACCTTTTTTCGTAAACATTCTGGCTATAAAGTCCGAGCAGAGCATTGACGATAATCCATATTGGTACAATTGCTAAAAATGCGTATAGAAAAGTGAGGGCCGGTATTTGTGCGAGCAGCGGTCTCGGGTCAAACTTTACGCGCATTATGTACGCTGCCGTAAACGCTGCTACTAAAGCAAAGAAGTCCCCAATGATTAAGAATATCGAGTAAACTAATGATGAATTATTTTTCATATTAATCCTAAGTATTGTATCACCTTAGGTGGTATACTGAACCAATAGCGATCAAACTTATGGTTAATAATAAGAAGCCCAAGCCACTCATTACTCAAGTTGTTGAATATTTTATTACAGGTGGCGTTTGGTTCTGGAGTGGCTATATAATAATAGCCTCTCTTGATGATCCTTTGGTGGCACATTTTGGTGAGGGCTGGGGACTTTTTATAGCAAATTTTTTGGGTAATGCAGTAGGGATAACTCTAAATTTTTTGCTTTCTAGATACTGGGTTTTTGAAGGCAACAAGAAAAGCGATCTAAAGAATACCACTTGGCGTTATGTTGTTTATACTGCACTAAATGCATTTGGTCTAAATTTCCTAATTTTAAAATTGCTAAAAAGTATTGGTATTGAACCAGAAATTGGTCAATTTATTGCTGCAGGATTCTTTACTGTTTGGAATTACTTCTGGTATAAGTTCTGGGTATTTAAAGCAGTCGAACCAAAAAAGGGTAAAAAGAAATGAGCCGGGACACTATCAGGCCTACAAAAAAACAGAGAGAGCTTCTTACATATATTGAGGCGTTTATTACCGAGCATGGCTACAGTCCTAGTTACCGCGAGATCATGAAAGCCCTGGATTATACGTCAGTGGCAACAGTATCATTACACATTAACAGCTTGATTAAGCGGGGTCATCTACAGAAACGTGATCGATCAGCCAGATCACTAGAAGTTGTTCATCATCCAAAAGATGTTACACTCAAGAACAACGAGATCAAACCCGGTGAGGAAAAGTGGTTGGTTGAAAAAATCGAATACTTTTTTGCCATCCAAGAATCACAATCGGCGGTTGAGCAAAATAAGCTGGACGAGCTTTATGTATTAATCGGGGCGCTTAGGGTTTTGGGGCTAGAGGGTGCAGCCCAATCCTTTATCCCTAGAATAAGCGAGTTAAAAAAGAGAGTTAAATGAGCTACATAGAGGCAATTATCTTAGGAATTATTCAGGGTTTAACAGAATTTATTCCAGTATCAAGCTCTGGCCACTTACTAATTGCCCATGAAGTTTTAGGAATAAATGAAACCGGCTTAGCATTCGATGTGGCGCTACATATAGGTACATTTACAGCTCTAGTTATCTTCTTCTGGAAGGATATATATGAGTTGGTTCTAGGTATCTTCGGGAAAAATGATAAAGGCAAACTTGCATGGTTAATAGTTTTAGCAACGATACCTGCAGTTATTGGTGGAATTTTATTACAAGACTTAGCAGAGAGTTCTTTCAGATCGCCCTTGCTAGTAGGGGTTAATTTAATATGGGTTGCGCTAGCTATGATAGCTGCCGAAAGATACACTGCGAATAAAAAAACAAAAAAGACAGAGCTGGATAATATAAACACCAAACAGGGGATGATTGTTGGGTTGGCCCAGGTTGTGGCGCTGATACCAGGCGTATCTAGATCGGGCAGCACAATTACTGCTGGAATATTTGCGGGCATAGACAGGGTTAGCGCTACACGGTTTTCATTTCTTCTAGCTATTCCGATAACCTTTGGAGCAATTTTAAAAGTAATGACGGACAGTCAAACTATTAGCCAGGTTAATTCTCAAGTGGGGATTTTTCTTGTCGGTATCTTATCCGCATTTATAAGCGGAGTATTTGCTATACGATTTCTAATAAAATATTTAAGCAAACACTCACTCAATGTCTTTGCGTATTATAGAATTATTGTTGGTCTAATTGTAATATTATTTCTAGCACGTTGACGACAGAGGGAATCGAAGGTATTATAATTAACGTTTATGGCTAAAAAAGCAGAAGAAAAGACAAAGACTAAAGTTACCAAAACTGGAACGAGTAAAGGGTTCAAAATTGCTAGCAGGATACTTATTGTTTTAGTTATTGTTACCCTCGCCGGTCTTGCTTTTTACCTATATAAGGAAAATAATAATCTCAAAAAAAATCCAATCTCTGCCGAAGAAGCTCAAAAACAAGAGAATAGTCGAATTATTGAAAGTGTCAGCAAGCTCTATTCCTTGCCTAAAGATGAAACTCCTACCATATTCTTCGTGAGTGATAAAGATAAGTTAAGCGAACAATACAAGAACCAAGAATTTTTCCAAAAGGCCGAAAACGGTGATTACATTTTGATTTATGAAAAAGGAAAGGTGGCCTTACTCTACCGACCGAGTGAGAAGAGATTAGTTGACGTTCGACCGTATACAGTGCAGAGTAGTATATCGATTGCACTTTTAGGACAGGAAGTAGCCAGGGCAAGTTTAGAGAAGAAGTTAAATGACTCTTTTGGGAGCGAGATTTCAATTGGTACAAAGGCTAACTCAAAAACAACACTTGCTGGTGTGACAGTTGTTGACCTATCTGGAAAATACGCAGAACAAGCTAAAAAAATTGCCGAAACTTTAAAAGGAAAAGTCGGCAACTTGCCAGAAGGTGAGACAAAACCAGAGGGTGCCGATATAGTTATTATTACAGGATCTACTGAGCAGGCTAGTCCTAATACCGAGCCAGCTCAATAATCTAAGAGATAACTACTTTTTCTGCCGATATACTCAGTCTTTTGGCAAGCGTTTGTGCTTGCCAAAGTTGGGCGCTCTGAGCCGCACGTTGTAGGTCTTCGCGGAGTAAGTCTTCACGGAATGATTTTATTGGGGTTATTTCACCTAATTCAAGTATATGGTCACCACTCTCTTTGCCGTCCCAGACAACTAAGGGCAGAATGTATCCGTGTCTGAAGAGGTCTAGGGTGCCTTTTGTAACGGCTGCCATCTTGATGCTTTCAGGACTATGATTATCTCCGTAAACTATCTCATCTGTTTTACCCGACCACGCAACATGTAATGTTTTGCCGAGAGTGTGACGCCCTATTCTATGAACTACCCCCTGGTTTAGCCATTCTTTAGCCTCTTCTCTCATGCGCTTATTATTTGTGTTTATGAGCTCAGGGTCTATGTCTAGGCTTTCAGTTGTTGTAGTTCTCGGGAAGCTTAAAAATACATGTCCGGCTTTTTGCATAAGCTCTGAGCCAGCCATTCCAAATACTTGTATAGTCGTAACCCCTCGGCTCATGATTAGACCATTCTGGTCTTGCCAATGATCGTCATCTAATTGTTGCGCCCAAGCTTCAGACTCAAATGCAACATCGCCGATAAATGCATGATTTGTAACGGCATATATATTTTTACCCTCATTGAGCGCAATCTTCGCCATGCTCATAAAGGCTTTGTTTCTACTTAATTCTTCTTTTAGAAATGTCGAGAAGTCTGGTGAGCCCAAAATGCCAGAAGCTAAATTAGCTAGTCCCGAGGCCTCTTGCTTTGTTGTTGTGGCAGGGTCTAAGTGAACTACTTCAAGTCTCTGTGAGGGGCTAGCGGCTTCGTCGTATGGCATTGGTTCTAGCAGCCCCGGGGCGCCTTCTATATGCTTTATCGTTGTTTCAGCGAGAGTATCATGTATGCTCACCCGATCCTCATACGTTAGGCTTGTATAGTCAAACTCTCCCCTCATCGTGATGATGATTATAGCAAAGTTTTTCATAAAATAATGACGCGAATAATACTACATATAGCGTGGGCATTACGTGGTATGCTACTAGTATTCACAACTCATAATCCGGAATTAGGTGAAATTCCTAGACTGTGCCGCAACTGTGAGCGATTTGTCGTAAACGAGTCGTAAGTCAGACACGGAGTACAAGCCTCCCGAGCAGGAGCGAAGTCTTTTCTAGGCCCTCGTCCCTTCGGGAAACGAGGGTATTTTTATGGTCGATACAGCAGCTGAGGTCTTAAGACAAGACTTTGATAAAGGCAAAATTTCAGTAGAGGAACGAGTTTTAACGGAAGTTAACAACTTGAATACTAATAGACTTGGTAATGTGTTTAGCGATAATGCACTGAGGGATGTTTATCAAAATCTATACACAGCAATTCAGGAAGCCTCAATGCCTTATGCGGTAACTGAAACTAGGCACGAATATCACGAAGACAACGAAACCGGTAACAAAACTTTCATGTGGCTGGGTAAGACTGCAGTTCAAAATGCGATGTCCGGTTACAGGTTCCATAATCATCCAGAAGCAATAAAACGAGTTGATATAGAAGTAGATGAAGCAAAAAGCTTTACTGACAATATGGATATAGGTCTCGCTAAAGTCTTCATTTCACCTAGGATGACGAGAGTAGATGCGAGTTTCTCAGAGGCATGCAGTGAGCATTTGGCAGAAGATGATTCCATTAGGGTAAGTTATCTGGAAGCAGATAAAGAAGGAAGTATCCGAAACAGAGTAATGAACTCTTTACTTGTTAAGGATATCCCTTATGAAGCCTGGATTAGTATGCTAAGAGATCCCAGTAATATTTTTGGTAAGTCGATAGAATTATCTAGTACAGGTTCAGCACTAGATATTATGAAAGTACATCGACAGTTAGAAGTGCCCGTAGAAAAAGTTCCAAACGGTCCAGTGGACATACTAGATGCTGTCATTCCTTACATAAATGATTATGAGCTTAGGGAGAGGTTGCAGAAAGAAGCAAAAAAATATTATCAAGATCAAGAAAAAATGGCAGAGATCGCAAAAATAAAAGCACAGGAGTGGCTTGAGTTCGAGATGGAGCTCGCAAATAGCCTATATAGTAACAGGGCGAGTTTTGAGATCGAGAGGTTCATTAATAGTCTCCAAGAACATTGGGGAGAGGAAGATTTAGTTGTCATTAAGGGCTGTTGTGACCCTAGAGGTGGATATTTTGTTAGTAAAGAACTGGCTATTGCTATAGAAAAGGCAAAACAGAATCTTCTATGGAGTGGTACGGCTGCACAAGTTAATAATAGGGAAGTTTATAAGCAGGTCGACCAAACTATATTAACGCGAATAATACAAAATGAAGAACTAATAGCAGTAGCGAGACTTAATGGGATGGAGTATCGAACGCTAGAAGCACAAAATAACAGACTTATTGCCAGTCTGAATCTTAAAGTCGGTAGTGGATGTTCAGGCAAAAGCGAAGCAAAGTTTAAAACCTATGATGACGGGAATTTATCTAATCTGGAGTCAGAAAAAAGTAATGACGACAAAGACTCCAAGGAAAACTGGAAATGGAAACAAGGTGTTTGCCGGGTTAAGAGCTGTGGTAAAAAGACCGAGGTAGGACCTTGTGATGTTTGCCGAAACTGTCAGGCTAAGTTTGATAAGGGTGAGGACCCAACGAAGGCATTAATGATAGATGAAATAAAAAATACTCCGAATAGTGAAATAGATGTATCCTTTATGGGAATCATGAAGGCAAAATTTGAGAGTCAGATTGAAGTTTTAGAAGGGGTAAAATAATCGGGTGAAGGTAGGGATTTATAGTGGAACTTTTGACCCAATCCACAAGGGTCATGTTATGTTTGCACAAAGTACTATTAACGAGTTTGGCCTAGATAAAGTTTTCTTTCTACCGGAACGAAGTCCCCGTCGCAAACAAGGTATAAAGGCCTATGAGCATCGGGTTAATATGATAAAACTTGCGCTAAAGAAAAAAAATAAACTAGCAACAGTTATCCTGGAACAGCCACGATTTACTCCAGAACAAACTATGCCAATTATTGGTGAAAGATTCAAAGGAAGCGAAATCTATATGTTGATGGGTGACGATATGTTGGATCATTTTATTGAATGGCCCAACGTTGGAGGGTTGATTAAGTCAGTAAAGTTTATAGTTGCTGTTAGGAAATATGATCGAGATCATATCATAGAAGTGATAAAAATAATTGAGCAAGTAACGGGTCAAAACATTAATTTCCAAATAATAGAATTTGGACTTAACAGCTATAGTTCGCGCTCTATCAGACAGTCAATCAAAAAAAATAATGACTACAAAGGGCTAACTAAGGAAGTCAAAAAATACATAGAGGACAACGGACTTTATTCGGCACTGACTGCAAAGTGAGTCTCTAGATATGCTAAGTGTTTTTCACGGTACTTTTTAAACTCGGATTTTTTAAGACCGTTTTTCTTAATAAATGAACCAATTTTTTCACTTCCGATATAGTGTGGTATTACTACGTAGCTGGCACCTAATTCGTATAGTTCGGCGGCTTCTTCGACGGTGTCACCATGTAAAATGACTACCGCTTTTGAATTTATATCTTCCAGCAATTTAACTAGAAACTTATTTGTTTCGTGGTCAGTAATCATTGAAACTACTAGCTTTGCTTTATCTAGTCCGGCCTCCTCAAGCAACTCGATATCCATGGCGTCACCGTAAAGGTAGTCTATTTTTTTATGTTCCAGAGAGTCGATTATTTCTGGGTCATAATCTATGACAACGTAACGTTTTTTTAGTGACTTAAATACGTTAATAAATTCGTGACCACCTCTGTTATAGCCAAAAAGAACTAAATCGTAACTATGTTCAGATTCTTGCTCGAAGTGGGTTTTGCGGCGTTCAAACATGGCTAAAAATTTCTCCGACAACCCGAAAAGCTTGTCGGAGTAGATTATTAAGTACGTAGAAACAGCGATAGTAATTAACGCAACCACTGTCATGGTGCTCACTAAATTATCACTAACTAGACCCTTACGACTACCCAGAATTATGAAAACAAGTGAAAATTCACTGATTTGGGCCATAGAAACGGCGGTTTTGAAGCTTGTCCTTTTGGTGTAACTGAGAAGTCCCATTATTGTTAAAATTACGAGAGGCTTGAATATTATAGTAATAGCACAAGCCATAATTATAATTGGTAAATTTTGAGAAATGCTTCCAAAATCAATTCGTGTTCCTAATGCTATGAAAAACACGATAATGAAGAAGTCTCGCAAAGGCCTTAGACGCGCACTGATTTCTTGGGTAAATGGCAAGCTGGCAAGAGAAACACCTGCAACTAATGCGCCAATCTCAATACTGAATCCGGTGGCTTCAAATAATGCGGCAACACCGAAACCCCAACCTACTGCAAATAGAAATAAAAACTCTTGACTACCTGCTATTAACTTACTGAATCGTGGAACTAGAATATTACCAATAAGTAAAACAGGAAATACTAGTAATGATCCTTTAAATGCGAGCGCACCAAGCTGACTAATGGAAAAACCGCTTTCGCCCCTTGATGTTACAAATAAGAGTGCGACTGTTGCCATCACATCTTGCATTAGTAAAATTCCAATGGCGATTTTGCCGTAGAGGCGATTTTGCTCTTTTTTATCACTTAAAAGTTTAAGTATGATAATTGTACTGCTGAATGACATGGCAACTGCAAAGAAGGCAGATTCAGTTCTAGAGAATCCGAGTATAATTCCACCCCCCCACGCAAAAAGGGCCGTTGCAGCCACTTGAATAACAGCGGTTATACCAGCGACTTTACCTACCTCTTTAATAACCTTAGGATTAAGACCTAACCCGATGATGAAAAGTAGCAAAGTAATTCCGATGTTTGAGAAAACTTCAATAGTTTCTGGTGAATTTACGAAGTTGAATACAGTCGGCCCAACTATAATTCCAGTTATTATATGACCAATTATTAGGGGCTGCCGAAGCAAACGCATTACGAAAGAAACAACAGCTGCAATAGCTATTATGAGACTTAATTCGGCGAACACATTATGATGCATACTGTTTGTATTTACTTCTTATGCTATTATTTTAGCATAATATAAACGAAAAGGCAGAGAATGAAAGATAGTTTTAGGAAAATAGCCAATAAGATTTCTTATGCAACCGGGACGGCCACTGCGTTTTTGCTCGCACTTCTAGTAATTCTTGTCTGGGTAGTCACAGGTCCGATGTTTGACTATTCTGACACCTGGCAGTTGATTATCAATACAGGGACTACAATAATAACCTTTTTGATGGTATTCCTTATTCAGAATACTCAGAATAGGGACGGTAAGGCGATGCAACTTAAACTTGATGAGTTAATTAGGGCTACTCGTGCTAGAGACTCATTTATGGATATTGAAGAATTGAGTGATGATGAACTCACTGAATTAGATAAAGAATTTAGAGTGCTTCACGAGAAGCAACTCATGAGCGGACATTTGAAAGAACTGCACGAAAAGATTGAAAACGAGCATAGAAGACGCCAAGATTTGCGGACTCAAGCCAGTGATGTTTTAAACAAGCTAAACCCACTTACCCACAACGATAAGCACAAATAGTTTGCAATCGTAAAATTGTATTGATATTATCTAAATACACTTCTTCTAGTGCGTTAGATACTAGTGAAGACAAAAACAACAAAAACAAATAACCAGTTTTTCTGGTTCATGAGGGAGGCGATATGCCTATTAACATTAAAGTAATGGCTTCAGGTGAAATGCCTGTAGAAGTCAAAGTAAAAAGGCCTAGTTGGCAGCAGTTCATAAGCTACTAGGAAAACTAACATTAAATAGCGGACAATTTATTGCCCGCTATTTTGTTTGGCTTTTATTGCTTCGTCAATTTTATTACTGAAATATTCAACTGTGGGTTGTGCATCATCAAGCTTTTTGCCATCTAGGATAAATGTTGGAGTACTATCATATCCATTATCTTTAGCCTCTTTTAGGTCAGCCTGGATGGTGCTATTCACCCCTTGGCTTGTTAAGTCGGTTTTGAATTTATTAACATCAAGATTAAGCTGCTTAGCATATTGTTCGAAGTAATTAGTTGGAGATGAGTTTTGTGACCAGGCTGTCTGGTTTGTGAAAAGCAAATCGTGCATTTCCCAAAATTTATTCTGTAATCCGGCAGCTTCAGCAGCACGTGCGGCAATGAGTGCGTTCTGATGTATCTCTACTAGAGGAAAATGTTTAAACTGGAAGGTTATTTGATCTTTATACTTTGCCTTAAGTTGCTGAACTATAGGAAAATACTTTCCACAAGAAGGACACTGAAAATCTCCATATTCAATAAGTGTGACTCCTGATTTACCTTCACCGTAAGTGTGATTAGATGTTTGGCCCGTTCCTGAAGATCCGTTTGAATTAGAATTATTCCCGTCATTTTTTGTGAAGAATAATAATCCGAAAAATCCTAAAACTAGTATTGCTAGTATTGCTATGAACTGCTTGCTCATATATAAAGTTAACCTCCTAAATAATGATAACCATTATATTTTAACACTAGATTCTTTGAAAATACTTAGATTCAATCGTAAAATTAGTTTGTGAGCTTTATTTTGAACACTATTTTAGCGATTGCTGCACTTCTTGCAATTAGTTTAGAGCGAACATACAGAAGTATTCCGGTCAAAGAACTTAAACGACGTGCACGTCGTGGTGATGAGATGGCAAATATGTTGTTCAGGGCTGTAAGTTATGGGCCGAGTCTAAAGGTGGTTCTTTGGGGACTAATTGCCCTTACCAACGCGATATTTTTTGTTCATCTTACTAATACTTCTCCGCTTTGGTTTGCAGTGTGTGTCATCATTGCTGTTATTTGGTTTGGCTTTTTGTGGCTGCCAGCTAGAGACGTATCAAAATACAGTACATGGTTTGCGGTAAAAATGGCCCCTATATTCGGACGAATAATGGAATTCATTCATCCTATTGTTAAAAAGGTTGGCGAATACGTAGAGAAACATCTGCCCGTGAGCATTCATACTGGGCTTTATGAGAAGGAAGATCTGATAGAGTTAATTAATAATCAAAAAGCACAAGCTGAAAACAGGATAGATAAATCACAACTCGAAATGATGATACAGGTATTAAAATTTGGCGATAAAATAGTAGCTGATTATTTGGTGCCAAGGAGGCTGGTTACGAGTGTTTCTATAGACGATTCAGTTGGGCCTATTCTTATGGGCGAGGTTCATAAAAGTGGGCATTCGCGGTTTCCTGTTTATGATGGCAATAAGGATAATATAGTGGGGATATTATATTTGCGGGACATTCTTAGTCAAAAAGAAGGCGGCTTAGTTAAAAAGTCCGTACATAAAGACATTGTTTATATTCATGAAGAACAATCATTATTTGATGTGCTTAACGCGACAATTAAAGTTCGTCAACACTTATTTATAGTAGTAAATTCATTCGAAGAATATATAGGGATTATTAGCATCGAAGATGTATTAGAACAGATAATTGGACACCAAATAGTTGATGAGTTTGATCAATATGAAGATTTACGGGCAGTAGCCTCAAAAATGGCAAAAGAAGATCACAAAAAACATCTTTCAAGACCGGTTATTGAAGAATCTCAAACACAAACTAAAAACCAAGACCAAGAATAATAAAATAGGGTATAATTATCAAATAATGTCAATAATTTCTAACATCGATAATAATAACAGGACCAAGCAGTAGCTAGGGTGTCTTTCTGTTTTATGGTCCAAAACTTAGCCCAAATTAATTAATAAAGTAGGAGAAATGGTGAGAATTTATAGTGAAGGAACAGTTGGTTACGTTGGAAAGGCAATCGAGCTCAAAGGTTGGGTGCAGGGTCGCCGCGATCATGGCGGTTTAATATTTATTGATTTACGTGACCATACGGGTATTGTGCAATTGGTTGTTCAGCCCGAAATAAAGGAAGCTTTTACTACGGCAGAACATGTACGAGATGAATATGTAATTTCAGTAAAGGGGACTGTAGTAGAGAGAGCCCCCGAACTTAAAAACCCAAATATAAAAACGGGCGAAATCGAGGTAAGGCTAGAAAGTCTAGAGATTTTGAATAAATCAGAGCCTTTGCCAATTCAAATTAATACAGATGATATCGTGAGCGAAGAGATAAGGCTAAAATATAGATTTTTAGATCTTAGAAATCATAAGATGCAGCAAATGCTAAAAAGGCGTGCCGAACTATATGCAGTGATGAGAAAGTATATGGACGATAGAGAGTTTACAGAAATAACTACACCGGTACTGGCAAACTCAAGTCCTGAAGGTGCTAGAGATTTTTTGGTTCCATCTAGACTTCATAGTGGCAAATTTTATGCACTACCACAATCTCCACAGCAGTTTAAGCAACTTCTTATGGTTAGTGGCGTGCATCGATACTATCAGATTGCCGCCTGTTTTAGAGATGAAGATCCAAGAGCTGATAGGTTGTACGGTGAATTTTACCATTTGGACATGGAAATGTCTTTTGTTGATAGTGGATCTATTGTTCAAGAACTGATGGAGCCATTGATTGTCGATTTGGTTAAAAATTTTGCTGGCAAAAAATTACACAATGAGAAGGTCTCTGTACTTACCTATCAGGAGGCAATGGACAAATATGGGTCAGACAAGCCTGATCTCAGGTTTGGTATGGAACTTGTTGATTTGTCTGAATATCTGGCGGATAGTGAATTTGGTGTATTTTCCGGGGCAATTAATCAAGGTGGAATTGTAAAGGCTATTTGTATAAAAGGTGGGGCAAGTTTAACTCGTTCGCAGATCGATAAATATACGGAAATTGCCAAAAAAGAGGGCGCCGGGGGATTAGCTTATATAACCTTCGAAGATGATGGAGTCAAATCTCCAATTGTTAAATTTCTGAGTGAAAATGAACTAGACACAATCAAATCTAAATCTGGTGCTGAGGATGGCGATATTGTGTTTTTCGGAGCTGATACACGAGCAGTCGTTAACAAGGTTCTGGGTAAGCTTCGATCGGTAATCGCTGACGATAAAAAACTCAAAGATTCTAGTGTAGTTTCACTGGTTTGGATTATTGATTTTCCGTTTTACGAATGGGACGACAAGGCAAAAAAAGTAGATTTTGGACACAACCCTTTCTCTATGCCAAAAGGCGGCCTTAAGGCCTTAGAAGAGGCTAAAACAGACGAACAACTGCTTGAAATCAAGGCCGATCAATACGATATGGCCATGAACGGATATGAAATTTGTTCAGGCGCAGTTAGAAACCACAACCCGGAGGTAATGTACAGAGCTTTCGGTGCCTTGGGCTTCGATAAAAACTACGTGGATGAAAAATTTGGCGCCATGATCAACGCCTTTAAATACGGTGCTCCTCCTCACGCTGGTTGTGCCTTTGGGATTGATAGAATTCTGATGGAGCTATCTGATGAAGACAATATTAGAGAAATTGTTGCTTTTCCAAAGAATGGCTCAGGAGTTGATGTGATGACAAACTCTCCTAGTGTTGTCGAGGACTTACAGTTAGATGAGTTAGATATAAGCATTAAGGAGAAAGCATAAATGGATATTGAAGGATTAATTCGTGAGTACATCGAAAAGACAGTACATATGTCGTTGGCCACTGTTTCAGACGATAAACCATGGGTGTGTGAAGTACATTTTGGGTACGATGATAACCTGAACATCTATTTTGTGTCTAAACAAACAACACGGCATTGTAGAGAGATTGCCGCGAATAAGCACGTTGCTGGCAACATAGTTAAGCAGCATACGCTTGAAGATTCGCCATATGGTGTTTATTTTGAGGGCTATGCACAAATTATTGAAAACCCTTCAGATGAAGAACTAGTTAGTTATGGTGCAAGGTTGAAAAGAGATAAAAAAGTACTAAGAGAAATTCTAAATGATGATAATGGCCATAGAATGTATAAGATTAACATTAGTAACTGGGCACTTTTTGGCAAGTTTGGACAATCTCCTAACAAAAAGTACGAATTAGTCTGGAATGCTAGCAGTAAATGATCAAGGGCTTATCGCATATTGGATTTGAGGTAGTAGGTATTCAACAAGCGATAGATTTTTACAAATAATTTGGCTTTGTATTAAAGAAGAAGTTTGATAAATAAGAACCGCAAGCAAAAGTTCCCACATAATAAATTCTAATGATGAAATTTTGCAATATGGCAATCTATAGATAAAAACTATCCTTAAGTAGAGTTTATAAATCAATCTGCTGCGTTTGAATCCTCTCACGTAGAGTAAGATATTTTTTGTTTGTTAAATTAAGGTTGCGAATTAGTAATACTAGTCATAAAGAGCGTTACGCTCACGTATGTTTCTGTTAAAATAATAGCGATAATGTTATTGAAGTCGGTTAAAGATGAAGCTATATCTAACTTCGTATAGGGTACCAGTTCCGGAAGAGCTTTTTAAGCTGGTCGATAAAAAGCCAGAGGAGATAAAGCTAGCTATAATTCCTAATGCTAAGGACTACTACTCCGAACGACCCCGTAACTTTAAGATTAAACAAACAATCGAGAGTTTTAATTCTATCCGGCTAACAAATCATCAAATAGTTGATTTAAGGGACGAAACTAGACTCCATCTACTTAACACATTAAGTGAATTCGACATTATTTGGTGTGTTGGCGGCAATACTTTTTGCTTGATGGAGGCAATCAAAAATAGTGGATTTGATTGGGTAATAAAACAGCTAATTAATGGTGGCATTGTGTATGGTGGAGAGAGCGCAGGTGCAATTGTGGCTGGGACCACGCTTCGCGGTGTCGAGTTCGCTGATGAGCCGGAATTTGTCGACAAGGTTATCTGGGAAGGGATCGGATTAATCGATAGAATCATTGTTCCGCACGTCGGTAGTCAGAACTATGGTAATGGAGTTGATGAACTTATAAGACTTCACGAAAATAATGAAAAATTGGTTAAATTATCGGACCACGAGGTACTAGTCGTAGAACAGGACAAATACAAAGTCATCACTTAAATAGTAGTAAAATTGAACATAAAGATTTAATATTAATTCCAGAATGGAATAAAAATGCCAAAAACAAGTAAGAGATTTGATGAGGTCAAAGAAGTTGAAACTGTTGATATAGACAGAGTTGACGATTTGCCGGAGCCACCCCAAAAACAGCAACCCAATAAGCTTAAGCAGATGTGGCAAAAGTATTGGAGTAAAAAGAAAATCACAATACCCGCAACAGTCTTGCTGCTAGTTGTGGTCACCTTTTTGGTGCCATACTCAAGATATAAAATACTCGGCATATTTATAGAAAAAAGTGTTATCGTGAATGTTTACGATGAGCAGAACGGAAAGCCCGTGAGTGAGGCTCTCGTAGAGATAGATGGCAAAACTGCCAAGACGGATGGAAATGGAAATATTAAAATTGACTCTGTTAGTGTAGGTGAAAGACAATTAAAAATTACAAAAAAATATTACGATGACTTTACGACAACTAAACTAATTCAGATTAAAAATCAGAACAATTTTGATGCGAGGATTAGGGCAAATGGTCGACAGGTCTCAGTTACTGTCAAAAGTTTAATAAACGATACACCCATAGTAGGTGCTTCAATAACTAGTGGGGAGGTCAATGCCATTACAGACGATAACGGTAGTGTAGTATTAGTTTTTCCTCCCGAAAGTCAAAAACAAGAAGTTGTTATAAAGGCGAATAAACATAATCCCCAAAATGCTCAGATAATTGTTACCGAAGAATATACTAACGAGAACAATATTAAATTGACGCCCGAGGGTAAAATATATTTTAATTCGAAACAATCTGGAAAGTTGGACTTAGTACAAACGAATTTAGATGGAACGGATCGAAAAACTATTGTAGAGGGGACAGGGAAGGAAGACGATA
>JAXLZX010000013.1:0-15481 GCA_046350695.1 Saccharimonadales bacterium (SeqCode)
GATCTAACAGGTAAAGGAAAGCAGTACGGAAGCAACGTTAGCTTTTCTCAACGACATACCAAGAAAGTCTGGAAGCCAAATCTTCAGAAGAAGACTGTTATTGTTGATGGCAAAAAAATACAGATGAAACTTAGCACACAAGCAATCCGAACTCTTAAGAAAAAAGGCCTCCTAGCTCCAGAAGAAACTCCGTTAGCTAAATAATAAACTTCGCGTTTTGCATAAAATAGGTAATCTCATACAACTAGGTCAAAACTAGTCCGAAGAATATAGGATATAGGTGCTATAATTCTTAGGTGCAATTTAACAGAGACTTCACAACCTTAGCAGTAACATTAGTAGGGATAATATTCGCATTATCTGTCCATGAGTTTATGCATGCCTGGACAGGCTATAGACTGGGTGATGATACGGCCAGAGAGGGCGGCAGGATTAGCTTTAACCCTTTGGCACATATAGACCCTTTCATGACAATTGCCTTGCCGGTGATAACGATGCTGTTATTTGGTGTACCTATATTGGCGGCTAAGCCAGTACCTTTTGATCCAAGAAATGTTAAATGGGACGAGTTTGGTGCGGCGATTATAGCTTTTGCTGGACCACTATCCAACTTCGCTATGGCAACGGTTTCAGCGTTACTGGTTAGGTTTATATTCAATGATGTGGGTTTTATTAGTAATGCTTTAATAATTTTTGCCAGCTTAAATGTCAGTATTTTTGTCTTTAATATGGTTCCAATTCCTCCACTTGATGGATCGAGAATCTTATATGCATTTTCTCCAGAACCAGTACAGCGTGTGATGGAGCAGCTTGAATCTTTTGGTTTAGTAATTGTATTTGGTTTAATACTAGCAGTACCTGGATTTGGGAAGATTTTGGTTCATATAGCCGAAAATATACTGCTATTTTTGTTGTAGATGGATATAATAGTGCATGGGTCAGCAATATGATAATCTGAATAATTTATCATAGGGACTTCAATATTCTGATAATACTGCGGTTTTATCGTGCGAAGACCCACCTGGGTTTAATTCCAGGTTGTCATGCTGGCCCTCAGTGAGCTATATTTACATTTGTATGGTCGGGACATGAATAAGAAAAAGTACAATAATAACATTAAAAAACTTCAACAACATAAATTTCTTATAATATTTTCATTAGTTTTTGGCGTATTTGGCGGAGCTATCTTATTTAATGCTACGAGGGCTGATGTAGGTGTCTCGACTACGAGCACTAGTTCTAATGTTGCGAGTGCGTCCCAATGCGTAAATCGAGTCAGTAACTATTCGTATAAAGTTCCGTTCGGTAATGCTGTTTGGAATCAACCAGTTTGTGGCCTTCCTAGACATCCTCAGTCTGCTAATTATGCAGAAAGATTTTATAAGTGGAGTAATTTCAATGATGGGTCAGCTATCGGCCAGCAACGATGGGGTGACCTTGTAGTGGGTACTGGTCTTGAGATACCGGCAAATAACTGGTCCAGACATGTTTATTATGCAAAAGACGCGACCCAGCAAAGACAGGTATTCAATGTATCTTATCCTTCCAACCTAGACGGTTCTCAATGGAATCCGACTCCAAGTGTTGCTCAGCCAGGACATGAAAGTAATGTGCCAACGACAACAATTCCATGGAATCCTGCATGGGTTACGGGTGATGCTGGTGATAGCGAAATAATAATTTTAGATGAAGTGAATGGTAAGATATATGAAATTTATGGGTATAAAACAGAGGGTAACCCAGTACATGTATTTTCTTGTGGCCCGGGGTGGGCATCCGGAAAGCTCTGTGCCAATACTGTTGTGATTGGAAGAGATTGGAGCGGTAACTTAGTCGATTATCGAACGTTCGAGGGTCCGTTACCTCACCGGGGTGTTGGGTTGTCTGGCTTTGCAACATTCACAATGCCACAAGAGGTATTAGCCGGTGAGATTCGTCATGCCCTTGGGATTGCCATCCCAAACACAGCTTTTGGTGCACCATGTACAAATACACAACTCGGGACTTCTGCGGAAGGTAGGAGTTGTGGTACGGCTGTTGCGCCAGCAACGAAATTCGAGTGGGGGTCACCAAGCATCAAAACCCTACCAATGGCTAATACAGATTCACTTAAAGGACTTTATACTTTGGACAAGACTATTCCTGAGGGTATGCGTTTCGCACTTGATATTGATGACTCATATATTGAGAACTGGATTAATAGTCGTCCAAATTTGAAGGCTAATCCAAGAAAGGCGGAAACGGCGCGAATTTTTGCACGTGCTATTCGTGACTATGGTTTTATAATTGCGGATACTAGTGGAAATGGTGCTGGATTACAAGTTGCTGGTTCTCTGGATGCAAAAACCAAAGATCTTTGGAGGCAGGCAGGTTTAGAAACAACTGATGACTATAATATACTTGAAGGTTTGATAAAACAGGAGAAACTCTATGTAGTAGATCCACCTACAGTTAAATGTACCGACGGTAGTTCTAGTAAATATTATTGTAATTGGGTCACGGCAAAATATCAGACTACAACAACTCCACCATCAACTACCAGAAAGACAGATTTTAACAATGACGGCAAGGTCAATGGCCTTGACCTGAGTGCTGTACTAACTAATTGGGATCCCAATAATACAAAACCAGACACCTCCGCAGATGTGAACATAGATGGTCTAGTCAATGGCCTTGACCTGAGTGCTGTACTAAGTAGCTGGACGGGATAATCAAACCATATGCGTGTTTGTGGCATGTGTTATATTTATAGTTATGGATAACGACTTTAACCCACAGGAAACACCAACAGTAAACAGAGAAGATAATAATCAATTAACTGAGGAAAATAGTCAACCTCCCAATTCAGTAGATGTTCAGGAGGGGACAAAGCTAGATTTTGATCCTGCAGCAATGCCATAGGTTAAAATAGGTAAATGGTATAAGAGTAAAAAGTTGATAATATTAGTATTACTACTTATTGTTGGCGCTGGCGTAGCTTGGTATTTAACAAAAAATCATGAATCTTCTCAGACTAGCACTAGTCAGGCTACTGGAAGTATCAATCAGCAAACAGAGGCAAAAGAACTTAAGCCAGCCATGATTGCATATTCATATAAAACAGCCGAATCAACACAGGTTGGCGCTTGTGAATCATCGGAATCTAGCTCAAAATTTGAACTTTTCTGGAGGTCTATAACTGGTGGTGATAGGACTACGGCTGGTGAAATTGGTAATAAACTAGTTAGTCAGTCTGATGTTAACAGGGAAAAGGTGGCAATTGTAACCACTCCTGAGTGTGGTGGCACCTCTACTACCGATGTGTCGGTAAGTAAGGATTCAGGCAAAACCTACGAAAAGATTTTTAGTACAAATCCATCCAAAGATGGTCAAGTGGAAGAACAGATAACGAGTGTAAAATTATCTAACGATGGTTCTTCGGTGGTTATTGCAGTGCTTCCGGGTGGTAGCTCACAGAATACTGTTAAGGAAATCGACATTTCAACTAAAGAATCAAAAGACCTATTCACTATAGAGCAGCAAGGAGTATTTATAGAGGGTTATAACAAACCTAAGAACCAAATTTATTACTATGTAGGCTGCTATAACTGTGATGGAAATACGTACAATAAACTCTATGTACGCGATACAATAAACGACAAAGAGGATGTCGTATATGAGCATGATCGTATTACTGAACAAACAGTTTTCAATAAAGATTTTACAAAGGTGTTACTTTCTAAGTGGACGATTGGCGAGGGTTTGGGCGGTGGACCTCCATATGATATTGAAGAGTTTGATATAGGTAGTAAACAGAGCATTAACCTTAAGAAGATTACCGAAGGAACAAGTCCGAGAATTGGTTACACAGAAGAAGGAGCACCTTATTATACTAGTGATACAAAAGTGAGTAAGATTGCGGCCGACAAATCTGAAACAATAGTGTTTGAGGCTGCTAAGCCCATATTGAATGTGTATTTAATAAGTGCTGATCAGGTTATTGCGAGCTCTGGTGCATATAATGACAATGTACTTACAAACTATACACTTAGCGATAAAAAGACTGTAGAAATTCTCAAACGAGATACTAATACTAATATCTTCGGTGTTACCTGGAATTAGTGCCTTTTTAGGCTTTGGCTGCTACCGTATATTACCCGGAGGAAGATTATTGCCTCTGAATGATGGATGAGACTTCATGGCATTAGCACTATTTTCGGTTAGTTCTGTAGGTCTAGGTCCGCTTCCATTAACAAATAGACAGATATCATCGATAATTCCTTCGCACGATCTTCTACCTAGTAGTTCTATTTTGGGGTATTGGCAGCCTTCTTGATAACACCAATACATACAATCTTTACCAATGTTTTCCATATTAGGGTAAAATTTTTCCATGAGAGTCAATTATACGATAAAAATATATTTAAAGAAATAATTTAGCTTAACTTAATGAGAAACTTGAGTTGTCATACTTCGAAAATCGTGCGATAACTGGGCCGTTCGTAGTTTCTCCGAGAATTGTTATTTTTGTATCAATGCTTTTAGAGCCGTAAAGTTGACTAACAGCCCAAGAGCCCGCGCAGAAGGTGAAGTGCTCTGACAGATCATCGAGTATTATTTCGAAGCGTGATCCTGCATGCTCTTGTGACATCAGATCAAGCTCGTTATTCAACTGCTCGAACGGTATTGCGCCCCTTATGCCGTCGTTGATGATCGATTCAAGTCTCTCTGCTGCCTTTCTGTTGTAATTAATTGCCATTTTTTTCTCCTTTGTATTAAAAAACCTCGTTGATCGAGGTTTGTGATTTGTTATTTTCTAGTACATGCTCAATCAACACATATGATGGTGATTGCAACACGTCTTTTGAAAATTTGAATTACGCATACACTCCTAAATTAGGATAAATGCTTATGTTTGTCAAATGTATATATGGTCTACTTCTACAACGAACTAAAACTTATTCTATGACGAAAAGCTGAAAACGAGAAACCAAGCTCCGCCGTTTACCAGCCAAAGGCTGACCCGCCCCGCCAGCCCTGACTTTTGCATTTTTGGATTTTTACTCCGCCGAATTTCCTTTTGAATTAGAAAAAGTCAGGTCTGTTGGGTCGGCTGTCCGAAAGGGCAGGAAAAGCATGGCAGTCTGTGCAAAACTGGGTACTTACAGGTAGAAAAGTGATACAATAAAAGGGTCTTACTTTTATCATAAATCGGACGCAAATCCTTTGCGGTGATCCGTTGAAAACGGCACCGCATAAACAGAACGGATTTTTCCGGTTTGTGAATGGAAGTAAGACACCTTGCGGTGTCGTTTTTATTTTTAAGAGATTAGCAAATAATAAATTTCACCATAATTTTAAGGAGATTTCTATGAATAAATCAAGGTTATCCAGGGGTGATATGATACTTACAAAGAAATATGATTTTATGCTGGTTATTAGTGTTAAGAAAGAAAATGACTCCTGGCTATACTATTGTCGCAATAGATTAAAGGACGGCAATACAACAGAGCACTTCATTAGAGAGCAAGATATTAAAGCAGTGTGCCCTGACCCTAAATGGTCATGTGTGAATTACCTAAATGAGGTAGGGATTGAAGTATGATCTGGGTGGTTATAGTTGTAATAGTGGCGGTCGGATTTTTCTTGTATAGAGGTACTAGACAAATACTAATGAGTGTAAGAGCTGGTAAACTTGGTCAAACAAAAATAATCTCAAGAAAAGAATGGGGACATATAGACTTTAACTTAGATAGCGCACCCCTACGCATGATATTAAGTGAGATAGCAACAAAACAAAACTATCGCACATATTTTGAAATAATGGTCAGGAGATTCATTGACAATGCTATGCTTGCAGACACTAGTTTAAACGAAGAAGAAATTGAATTTATTCTAATACTCTCCGGGCAAAAGTCTAGGCTTTACCCCATAGAAATAGATGATTTTCTCGATCTTG
Organism: Saccharimonadales bacterium (SeqCode); assembly: GCA_046350695.1. Classification (GTDB taxonomy): domain Bacteria; phylum Patescibacteriota; class Saccharimonadia; order Saccharimonadales; family JACQNP01; genus JAGQNP01. Next base: position 5,939 of record JAXLZX010000013.1, read on the forward strand.
AACCTCCTCAAAAAACACAAAGAGCATATCGAGAATATCAAATGATTCAGGCGGCATTTTTATTTGCGATTATTTGTACGCAGGGTAAAGGTGCCAATGTTCGAAGTAAATTAATGCAAGGTAAGAATAAAAAAGTTGGTGGCAACATGTATATACAAAAGAAAACCGATAGGAAGTACTTTGAATACATGAATAATAATTACACTAATTTTTGCTTGTTAGTAGGTGTATTAGAACCGCGCAAATCAGTTCAAATAGAGATAGTAGCAGGGTATTTATTAACGGGATAAATTAAAAGGGGCTAACATATGGATTCAAATTTTGATGAAACAATGAAGTTAGAAAGTCTGAGCGAAAGATTAATCAATCTTGCTGTTAGTGTCGTGCTTGGAGCAATGGCACTTGCTTTAGCTTATTGGATTGGTCATTATAGTGGATTAATACCGACATTAGTATATTGGTTTTTTAGCGTCGGTACGTTATACGCATTATTGAATGGGATAATTGGCATAGTTTTTGGATATGCACTCAAGGCTGACGTCTTATTTTGGGCAGCATTTTTTCTTAATATACCAATTCAGATGTTAATCTCGCACCTGTAGACACGGTTCACGAAACCGCAATTCTGGCTTTAATCCATTTCTGGTCGGGGTGACAGGACTTGAACCTGCGACCTCACGGCCCCCAGCCGTACGCGCTAGCCAACTGCGCCACACCCCGTCGTTTATATAGACTTATAAAATTATACCATCTGGGCCGTTCGGTCCTCACGGTCACCTCAGGCGACCCCGTCGCCACATCTGTGAAAACAAGTTTTCAAGAGTGGGCTCCCTTGCATACTGCCGCAGGCAGTTCTCACCCCAGCCGTACGCGCTAGCCAACTGCGCCACACCCCGACAGAATTTATTTTACTATAAATCTGTACATTACTTATTTATGCCAACTAAAAATCTAGTAATTTTATGTGTTTATGCAGAGGCATAGAAACTAAAGTTTAAACTTGTCCTTAAATATACAATTAATTAAAATCTATAATAGAAAATGAAGATCCTAAAAAGAAGTGATGTATTTCCGCTAATAACAGTGGTCATTACTTGCGTGATAGTTTCTGCTTTTACGCTTGATAGAGTTCACAGAGGGCAGGCGGAGTATACGACCAGTGAGTGTTCACAGTTTCTGCAAATCCAGATTTCTAGATTTGGATTTTGTGGTGATAGTAAGAATTTATATGACGAATATGGTTGGCCGATTTCTACAAAGAGTGTGGAGATTGTGTCCGGGTCCAGTAAGCCGCACATAATTCGAAGGAACTACATTGAAATTGATGAAAATATCTATTTGAGTTATAACGCTATAATCTTGATTTTGCTAGGTGTAGGAGCATGTTTATTGTATTTAAAATATATAAAGTCGAAACTCGATGTAGGCTTAAACGCTAATTTACCAATTATTTCGTCGTACGATTTACTTAGTGAGGGCGATGTTCATTCTATAAATAATGGGGAGATAGCTGGCTATAAGTACAATCTATTATTTAATAAGGCTGGCCGAACTATGATGAATGTATCTCTGAAGCATAACAGTAAAATACATCTGGTGGCTCTAGGGGTAAAAAGTGTAGGAAGTTTGCCGTATACCGAAAACCTGAATAGTAGATTAAATGAGTTAACTCTGGAAGGGGATTTTCCGTCATATTTTAAGGTTTTTTGTACTCCAGGCAAGGAGGGCGAAGTTTTACAAATAATGGAACCAGTTACAATGCAGTACCTAGCTGAGTTCTGTAAAAGCTACCAGTTTGAAATATTTAAGGATACAGTTTATGTATCCAAGGGTGTAAATGCGGTTGATAGCTCAGACAGTACAACTCTCGTTCAAGACACTAAGAAGTTAATAACTTACCACGGCAAACTATTCGATAGGCTAGGTACGTAATCTTTACTCTCGCGTTATTCAATTTGTCTGACTAAATTAATGAATAAGCATCGAGTCGCCATAACTAAGAAACGAGTATCTTTCTTGTTTTGCTATTTCATAGGAGTTATGTAGGTTTTCCCATCCGGCGAAGGCTGCTGCCATCATTAGGACAGTAGAACGAGGTGCATGAAAGTTCGTCAACATGACATCGACACACTTAAAATTGTATCCAGGATAGATGAAAATATTAGCTTCACCCGTAAGTTTTTTATTCGAGCTCATAATATCATCAGAACAGAACTCTAACGTCCTTGTAACTGTAGTGCCAATTGCGACAACTCTTTTGCCTGAAGCTTTTGTCTGTCTGATGGCGTCGGCTGTTTCAATAGGTATCTCAAAATATTCGCTGTGCATTTCGTGCGCTTCGATATCGTCTGATCGAATTGGTAAGAAGGTTCCAAGTCCAACATGCAGTGTGATATACGAAATACGAATACCGCTTGCTATTAGTTGTTGCTGTAGCTCTTTTGTGAAGTTAAGTGAAGCCGTGGGTGCTGCAACAGACCCGAGGTTTTTAGCGAAGACCGTTTGGTATCTTTTGTTATCTTCTTCCTCGGCATCACGATGCATGTAGGGCGGTAAGGGGACGGATCCTTCGTGTTCGGCAAGGTCAATTAGGTTAGTCGAAGAGCTAATTTCGGCTATTCCGCCAGACAACACTTTAGTTATTTTTACTTCTTGACTACCTATATATAAAATCTCATCATTATGGATTTTACCTCTGTAGATGGCTCTGCGTTTCGTAAAGTTGGTATTATGATGGTCTTCTAGTAACAGAAGTTCGCGTATCTGGTCTCTGTTGTTTCTAGCAATCAATCTGGCTTTTATGACTTTCGTGTCGTTCAAAATAACCAGGTCGCCTTCTGATAAATAGCTGGCAAGTTTAGCGTATTTACTATGCTTTATATGTCCTGTTTGTCTATCTAATACCAGTAGACGACTAGAACCTCTAGTCTTTGGTGGGTGTATGGCGATTAGGTTATCTGGAAGATTGTAGTTATAATCTGAAACTTTCACTTACAAAATCATACCAAACTCTATAGAATATACCCATATGCTCAAAGCTCTAAAACTTCAACATGAATTAGCAAAGCAAGTACTTTCTGGTGAAAAAACCAGTACTTGGCGACTGAAAGATGATAAAAATCTGTCTGTTAATGATGAGATTGAGTTTATCGATAAGGTAGACCCAGAAAAGCCAGAAACATGGGAAAAAATTGGTCAAGCAAGGATAAATACTGTAACTGAAAAGAGGCTAGGTGACTTGGGGCCAGAAGACTATAACGGCCACGAGTACTATGAGTCACAAGAAGCAATGCTGCGGCAGTTTAAGAAGTATTATGGCGATGATGTCACCCTGGATAGTCCAGTTAAAATGATAGATTTTAGCTTTAAGGCTTACCCAGAGCCTCGTATGGTTAAGGAGGGGCAGATGCAATTAGTCGTTGAGGCACCACAAAAGATTAAGCTTTTTGCCGACGGTGGTTCGCGTGGTAATCCTGGGCCTTCAGCATCGGGTTTCGTTTTACTAGATATGAGCGATAACGTGTTTGTTGAAAAAGGCATTTATATCGGAATAACTACTAATAACCAGGCTGAATATCAGGCTCTAAAGTTTGGCCTAGAGGAAGCCAAAAAACTTGGCGTTAAAGAGGTCGATGTTTATCTAGATAGCTTGCTGGTAGTGAATCAAATGCTTGGGAAGTTTAGGGTGAAAAATAGAGATCTATGGCCCATTCACGAGGCGATTAAAGAACTTGTAAAAGAGTTTAAAGGGGTCACATTTACTCATGTGCCCCGAGAGCTCAATAAACTTGCCGATGGTATGGTTAATGAAACTCTCGATGCTCAAACCAAGTAAGCATTAAAAATATGTTATAATATTTGAGCTAGGTTGTTGGTCAATCGCTTGTCATCATGACAAGAGGAAAGTCCGGGCAACATAGGGAAAGACAGTCGCTAACGGCGACCGGAGGTAACTCTAGGGAAAGTGCCACAGAAACAAAACTACCTCTTTAATGGGTACAGGTGAAACGAGTGGGGTAAAAGCCCACAGTTCCTGGCGGTGACGTCAGGAGGAGGTAAACCCTGTCTGTTGCAAGGAGATGAGTTTAATAGTTTCCCGCTAGAACTTATCGCTATCCGCTTGATCTGTCGAGCAATCGGTGGACTAGATAGATGATTGACGCCCCTTGCGGGTACAGAACCCGGCTTATAGGCAATCTAGCACTTCATTGACAAAAATTATATAAAGTGTTATATTGAAGAGGTAAAATTTATAAAACAAAATTACAAGGAAAATAAAATGACAGAACAACAACGACCACAAGAAAGTTTTACGCATAGTACCAGTGAACTAGCTACGCTGGAAAGAACAGCACAGCTCGCTCAAGCTGCTCACGAAGTAGGTGGAAGAGTATTAGTTATAGCTAATGCTGGCGAAGAGTACAACCATACTAATGGAAAAAGGCTTGGGCGTCCAAGAACTTCATTCACCGGCGAAGTGCCTGAAGGGAGTGCCTATATAACTCTGGAGACTAATGGTGACACTGGTCCCGTACGAGCTAAGGCCGATGAAATTGCCCAACAGCAAAATACAAAAGCAGAAAAGGCTGCCTGAGCAAGTAGGTTAACACTAGAATTAAAATAACCACCGTTATGGTGGTTATTTTGTTTGAACAAGCTATTACTTGGCAGCTTTCACGACTGCTTCAAAAGCTTTTGGCTCGTTAACGGCAAGTTCTGCCAGAACCTTACGATCTAGATCAATCTTCGCACTTTTTAGAGCGGCGATTAGCTTGCTGTAAGTTGTACCATTTAGTCTGGCAGCAGCGTTAATACGTACGTTCCATAACTGTCTGAATGTTCGCTTGCGGTTTCGTCGGTCATTGTATGAATTTACCAATGAACGGGTGACGGCTTGCTTGCCGCGCTTAATGCTCGAGCGGTTACCACGAGTCATGCCCTTGGTGGCCTTACGAATCTTGTTATGTCGCTTGTGAGCTGTTACGCCTCGTTTTACTCTCATTATTTAGCTCCTAGTTTCAGTTTCAAATTCTTTGCACTTTTGCCGGTAATTTCTTTTCCGATGGCAAAACGACGTTTTCTGGATGCACTTTTCTTTCTTAGAAAGTGATTTGCGCCGGCATTTCCAAGAAGTACCTTACCATTTTTAGTGATACGCACTCTTTTCTTTGTGCCACTATGAGTCTTTAGCTTTGGCATTGTTGTTGCTCCTTATAACAAAATTTAGTTGTCTGCCAGCAAATTGTGGCTTTTGTTCTACGATGATTTTGTCGCCATAATCTTCGATAATTCTCTCGGCAAGCTTGAAGCCCAATTCCTTGTGGGCAAGCTCTCGACCGCGATACATAACTGTTAGTTTTACCTTGTGGCCAGCCTCTAAAAAGCCATTAACCTTATTAAGTTTTACCTCAAGGTCATGATCACCGATCTTCAGCCCAAAACGCATTTGTTTAACCTCTAGGTTCTTAGCGTTCTTTTTGCTCTTTTGAGCTTGTTTGGTCTTCTGGTAGTTATATTTACCCCAGTCGATGATCTTGCAAACCGGCGGATTAGCATTAGGAGAGATTTCTACCAGGTCGAGACCACGCTCTTCGGCCGCGTGCAAGGCTTCTCGTTTAGTGAGGACACCTAACTGCGAACCATCTTCGTCAACGACTCGTACTTCTGGTGCCTGAATCTGATGATTCAGACGCGTTTGTTTGCTAATGGAATTTCTCCTTATACTAACGTAACTGGTTTCGACCAATTTTAACAGATTAGCGTCTTGGGGTCAACAGAATTATTATGTTCTTTTTGACAAAAAGAGTTATTAAAATTTTCCTTAGTCGCATTTCGACGAAGACCTTCAGTCTTCTGTTCGAGTTACTTTTGTCAGTAGCTATCAAAGCAACCAAAAAAGCCGCAGCAACTCCCAGATGCCGAGTTATAACTAGCAATCACTGATCTTACGGGCGCTTATACTGTAGTTTAATTCGTTTATAAAATACTCATAATGAGGCATACACACGTCCGCATAGCAAGCGTCACTTGATCCAGTCAATTTACACCTATTATCATCAAACGTCCAGCCCATAAAAACTTTGCTTAAAACAATATTTTCTTTGCTGACAGGACTATCTGAATAGTGGTTATTAAAATTACCCTTTACGTATTCTGCCATTTTTTCTTTCGCTATGTTTAATCTGTAGTTGTAAGTTGCAAAATACAAGATAAATAAAGAAAAAAAGAATATAAAAGAGGCTAATAATATTCTTTGTTTTTTACCTTTTACCATAACCGTATTTTACCATGCGCTGAATTTTTAGGTGTTTAAACTAGAGCATTGGATTCTTGTTTGCGGTACTGAATAGCCTCAGTAATATGCTGGATTTCAATACTTTTACTATCATCTAGATCGGCAATTGTTCTGGAGACTTTTATCGCTTTCATATAGGATCGGGCCGACATGCCAAGCGCATAAGCGGCTTTGTTGAGTAAGTTTTCGGCTTCTGGAGATAGATAACTAAGTGACTTAATGTCGCTGTTTTTCATGTCGGAATTAAGTCTACTGGATTTACGAAAGCGTTGAGCTTGAATATCACGGGCTTTGGCAACTCGCTCGCGAACAAAATTAGAGGTCTCAGCAACTGAATTTTTGAGTAGCCGCTCGTGCTGAACTTCATCCACGGGTACGTATAGATCTATACGGTCAAGAATTGGGCCAGAAAGTTTCTTTTGGTATCGACTAATCTCATTAGCTGTACAGACGCACTCTTTGGAGGTTTCAAAATAACCACAAGGACAAGGGTTAGCTGTGGCTATTAGTATGAAATTAGCAGGGAAGGTCAGAGTATCTTTGGCTCTAGATACCGTAATGAGATTATCTTCTAATGGTTGTCTCAGGGCTTCGATAGTGCTGCGACTGAATTCTGGAAATTCATCAAAAAACAAGACGCCATGATGGCTTAAGCTAATTTCACCTGGTCGTGGCCTTTGACCGCCCCCGATAATTGCAATGTCGCTTGCACTGTGGTGGGGCGAACGGAATGGTCTAACGGTAACGATTTTGTCATATTGATTACTGGCTAGACTATGAAGGTGGGTTATTTCAAGAATCTCTTCTTTAGTAAGATCAGGCATGATTGAGGGTAGGGCCTTGGCAAGCATACTCTTACCGCTGCCGGGAGTCCCCGTCATTAATAAATTGTGACCACCAGCAGCAGCGATTTCTAGTGCTCGCTTAGCTCTGGTTTGACCTATTACTTCACCGATATCATTATATTCAACTTTTGATTTGGACTTTGGAAGTTGTCCAGTTTTGGTATGAATCGTCTTTAGTTTTATGGCATTACTAAGACTCAGATAAAGATCTTTGAGGCTGTTTACGGGGATTAATTCAATATTTGGTACAAGTTGTGCTTGATGAAGATTTGCGGTCGGAATAATAAACCGGCGAAAGCCCTTTTTGCGTGCATATAGTAGCTTTCCAATTATTCCTCTGACGGATCTGACGTTACCATCTAAGCCTAGTTCGCCAATTACAATGGTCTTCTCGAGGCCACCAGGCTTAATTTGCTCACTACTGAGCAGTATGCTTGTGGCTATACTAAGGTCAAAACTGGTTGAATCTTTCGGGATGTCAGCTGGCGCTAGGTTTATGGTAATCCGTTTGCGAGGTAACTGAAGTTTACATGCGGCGAAGGCACTTCTGATTCGCTCCTTGGATTCGTCGACAGCCTTATTGGCAATTCCGACTATGATAATGTTTGGTAATCCATTAGTCATGCGACACTCTATATCGATAATGACACCCTCACCACCAATTTCTAAAATACCATGCATAATCTAGTGATACCACATTAAATGTCGACAACCATGAGCGGTGATTAAATAAAAACAATCCGCTGATTGCAGTGCGGATTGTTTCAGTAAAATTTGTTATTTTTAGTGTTTATCTTAACGTTTAAAGGTTTTAGTTTTCTAGTTGTTCCTTTTGTTGGAACAACGGCTTGCGAGAAGCCGTTGTTACAGATGCGTTTTTTGTTTTTGAACACTGATTTTATTCAGTGTTATTTATATCTTAAACTAGGTGTTATACGACTGTCAACACGATTATGGTAAAAAAATATAACCTGTGTATAACTTTTTCGTACACCTAAAAAAATGCATATTTTACCTACTTGATTTACCTAATAAAATCATCTAAATGCGAACAAGATTATGACAATGACGCACTATAGTCTGCTTACCAAATATCGCATTTTTGAAGCGGAAGTAAAGTCTATGGGAATATATAGGTTGCTAATCATACGGCAGCAAAGCAGTAATCGTAGAGTGCAAGTATATCCCAGATACAATAAATAATACCGATATCTAGTAAAAGACTCTCTGGAGTAGTAATGAATAAACTGAAGATCACTCGGAAAAGGAGAACATAATGATATTACACATTTTGCGACATTACGAATATTAAAATTTAAGTATTCAATAAAGGACTAGACTATTAACAGTAAATACATAATTTACCCACAAAAAGTGATTAATATTTGTGTGGATTTTAGTAAAATATCCTGATTTTTGAACAAATATTTGTGTATTTATATTTGCGATCATCATTCTTATGAATACTTATTTTTTGTAACTAAATATTCTAAAGCTAAAAAGTGCAAAAAATACAACAAAATATTATATAAAAATATAGATAATATTTTTCCTTAACAGATAGATGATGTGTTTAGGGCTACAAAATTATATTGACAATTTTGAATTAATTTGCTAGATTAGTAGGGTAAGTCGAAGACAAAAATGACATACAAAAACACCATTTAAAAACCATCAAAATTTTATCGCTCAATTCGCCCTAAAGGCGAAAAGAGCGGTCAGTCAAGCCATGGACGGTAAGCGCTAAATAGTTATTTTAAAGAGCGGATTTGCCGTCCGGCTCCAAGCTTAATCTCCTGATACCGTTTTACTAATATTGGTAAAACGGTATTTCTTTTCTGATATGCTAAAAACATGAATTTCATCAGTAGATATAAAAAAATAATTACATTTGTTTTGCTGCTTTTTTCACTGCCTTTATTTTTGGCATTTACAGATCCGAATCAACTTCCATTGCCACTTTTAGTCATTCCTATTATCCTATTCTTTGCCATTTTTTTCTCGACTTTTTATCTGTTAGTTGAATTTGTTAAGCCTAATATTGAAAAGGCAAGACGGAGGACTATATCTAGTCTACTGGCCGTGTTCCCGACACTACTAATTGTTCTACAGTCGTTAAAGCAGCTAACCACGATTGATGTTTTGTTGGTAATACTTATTTGGGTGCCACTTACTTGGTATTTACTAAAGATTGATTACTTAGCGAAGTAGTAGATTTATTATCAGATAAGGAAAGGGCTGAAGCTATCGGGGTTAATATTTATCCCAATTATCTTGAGGAAATGTGTAATATATCTGCTAAAGTAGCCCAATTTTGATATAATTAACTGAATGAGTACTAGTAGTAACAATCAAGTTTCGGATATGGAATTGCCAGAACTTTCTCCGGAGATGGAGAATGTC
>JAXLZX010000014.1:0-14466 GCA_046350695.1 Saccharimonadales bacterium (SeqCode)
TTAATTCTGCAAAGGGCCAATAAACATTCCTATATCCATTTTCATACAATCTTATACCAAGGGCCACATCATTACCAGCAATCGTAAATTCCTCATCCAGTCCACCAACCTCATCATACTTCTTTGCATTGACAGCAAGACACGCACCGGTTACTGCTAAATAGTTTCTCGGCCAAGACGTTAAGCCAAAGTCCGTCCACTCGTCCTTGTGTCTATGCCGAAAAACATGCCCAGCCATTCCAGTCATCCCTAAAATTACCCCTGCATGCTGGATTGATCTATTTGGGTAGTAAAGTAGTGGCCCAACAGCCCCTACGCCCTTTTGACTAGCCACACCTATAAGCTCATCAAGCCATTCTGGAGTTATTACTTCTGTATCGTTATTAAGTAAAACGATGTATTCGCCTTTAGCCTTTTTTCTGCCATAGTTATTGATTGCCGAATAGTTAAATGGGTTGTCCCAATAGAATACCCTACATTTTGAATTTTTCTTATATTTAGCTAGTAGTGTATGTGTCTTCTCTTCTGTACTATTGTTAGATAAAAGTATAATCTCATAATTATCATAGGTTGTTTTATCTAAAATACTCTCTACGCAATTTTCTAGTAAATCCGACTTGTCCTTGAAGGGAATAATAATTGATACAAGTGGTTGCTTTTTGGGCAGTATGTATCTAATACGATAATTCGTTGGACGGTCTTTAATCTCTAGAACTTCTGCTTTAATTCCGCGTCGATTAACCGCATCTTTTAAAGCTCTTCTGCCGGCATCATCAGTATAACTCTTCTCGTTAACAACCTTTGCCGTAGAACCGTCAGCGAGTCGCCAGTGGTATAAAATTTTTGGTATGTGTTTAATTCTATCTGTCTTTTCAGTAATCCTGAGTAGAAAATCATAGTCTTGTGACCCATCAAATCCATTACGCAATCCACCTATTTCTTCAACCAACTTTTTTCTAGCAACAGTAAAGTGCGTAATATAATTTACACCAAGTAGTAAATCTGGTGACCAGTCCGGTTTAAAAAATGGTATTTGTCTTACTCTACCATCATCGCTAATTTTATCCTCATCACTGTAAATTAAGTCATATCCACCTTCTGTGATCGAAATTACGACTTCCTGTAATGCATGAGGACTAAGCAAATCATCGTGATCAAGAAATGCAACAAATTCACCGTCTGCCATGGATAATGCCTCGTTTGTATTACCAACGATTCCGGCATTATTAATTCTTCTATATTTAATCCTATTGTCTTTTTTCGATATTTTCTCTATATAGGTGGCTCGCTGATCATCATCAGAGCCGTCTACTAGACAAAGTTCCCAATTTTCATATATCTGGCCTAAAACCGATTCTAACAAGGGGTCGATATATTTGTTTGGGGTATTGAAGCAAGGTACAAGTATGCTTATTTTGATATTGGATTTTGGGATTTTATGATTGAAATTTTTGTCTTCAAATTTGGCTATCCGCACATCGTAATCTTCTCTTGCATTAGATTTATTTTTACTAAATTTAGTGTGAACTTCATAGGCTTTTCCAGCAAATTTTCTCCTCCTGGATCCTACGGGAAATAATGACTCTAATTTTTTTCTCATAAATACTTAATTAAGTATACATTCATTAATAAATAATATTAAGTTAATATAAGCCTACCTGAGCGTAAGCTTATTGATTAGCCGCCTGACCCTTACAATAAATATCCAGGCCCTACTTTTCCTTATGTTGTTTAATTCTAGTAGTGCTAGTTTTCTTGCATGATCCGTGTCAAGTAAGTCTAGTTTCAACTTTTCTATCTTTTTTTTCTGCTTAAAGTTCTCCTCCTTCAGGTTATTTAAGTCCTTCAGATGCTTCTCGTAATACTTTATTGTATCTTGTAATATTTTCTTGTTGTTCTCAATAATGTTTAAAGTAGCCTTGAGTTGAATTTTCTCTTTTGAATCGATCATTATGAAACTCCAGTTACGAATTCTTTCACAGTAGAATAAGCCTTCTCTGTCAATTGCCTACTTTTCTCTCGACTTTCTTTTGTTATTTTGATTGCACCCAGATAATCTGAAACGTCTTTAATATTAATGTTAAAAGGAAAGTTTTCGTCCCAATAGCCACAATATTGACTCACCTTTTTTATGTCTAAACTTATTCTAGGGATATTATAAGAAATAGCTACAATCCTAACGTGCAAAGAAGTTCCAACAACAGCGTCAGAATTTGCAATCAGCCTCACTATCGATAGTGGGTCTCTTTCTTTATTTAGTGTCAATCTCTTGTCGTCTACCCCTTTTTTTATTTCCTCGTACAACACAATACTGTCATGATAAGGGGCAGTACCCGCGGCGAAAAGTATAACATTTTTATTAGTAAGCTTGATTATTCTGGAGATACTATCAATGATTTCACCAGCAGAATTTTTTTCTATGTATTCTTTACTCATCTGAAATGCAATGTATGATTTTTCTGGTTTTTGTTTTGACTTTTTTTTGTAAATTTTAGAGATGCTGTGAACTAAATCTGGCTGAAGCTCAGATATAATTTTGTGGTTATTACAAAATATGTGCGAGCTTTTATCTCTTACCCAAATCCTTTTATATCTTTTTAGTGATTCGATCGCATCTGTCATTACCTTTACGGGTAAATTCTCAAGACTAGACAAGCCTGAAGACATTAAGATAAATTCTGAATTAGCTGAGGTAGAGTTTGGTATATATGCGGCTGTCACATAGCTAGGCTCAAAACACATGCTTTTGTCGTAAAGTCTCTCAATCTCTTTACTGACTGACATGTAAGTCTGCTCAAATACCTCATCCATTAGCATTCTATTCGCGTCCTTAATCGTAACACCTCCAACCTCACCACCGACAACTAAAACCTTACGCCACTTATTTACATTCATCAGTGCCGGATAAGGTAGGACATTTTCGTTGAATACAGCATTTTTGCTTGTAGTTGAGAATCCACCTGGTATAAATCTAATTTCTGGTAATATTTTACTAATCAATATATAGAAAAGTATGTCTCCAAAATTATCTCTATCATAGGCTCCTACTGTCAATATATCGTTCATGTGCTATTTGACTTTTACCTGATAATCAGGATGATACATCCAGCCATTTTTTCCTCTACCTTCAACCCTAAACTCTAGAATGTTATCCAATATAACATACTCTCTGGATCTGTCATTGCTCTTTATCGACAGATTAACCTTATAGTTGTTGTTGCCGAAAATGTTATCAATTATTATTTGAAATTTTTTTTCTTTATTAGTCTTGAAGTCACCGATTTCACCTTTGTACCCCTCTGTCGTGTACCAAAAAATAAACTCACCATCTAATTTCTGAATTGTGAAACCTATGAATGCATTCTTAAATGTTTTTTTGGGGAATATACTGATATCAAACTCAAGTGCGTCCTCCGGAAATATTATGTCAGTAGGCTTTCCATCTTTAAGCATTTGTATTTTTACAGTTGCATAATCATTTTTCCTAATCATAAGGTCTGGCTTGTCAGGTTTACTTCTATTAAGAGTTTCATATAGTTTTGTAACTTCTTCTGTCTCTCCTATGATTTCCATTTTTCCATCATTAATCAATAGTGCACGATTACAAAATCTATTCGCAGAGCTCATGTCATGAGTAACTAGTATGACTGTTTTCTGTTGTTGTTTTAGTTTTGAAAAGTATGAAAAGCATTTGTTCTGAAACGATTCATCGCCAACGGCAAGAACTTCATCTAGTACAAGAATGTCAGTGTCCGCACGGATAGCAATTGAAAATGCCAGACGAACTTGCATGCCTGAACTATAGTTTTTTAACTTCTGATCCATAAATTTTTCTAGTTCGGCAAACTCTACAATCTCGTCGTACATTTCTGCCATTTCTTTTCTACTAAATCCTAAAAGAGCCCCATTCAGAAAAACATTTTCACGACCAGTAAGTTCGGGATTAAATCCTACGCCAAGTTCAATGAATGGCGTAAGCTTGCCGTTAATCTGGATTTTGCCCTCGTCTGGTGAGTATATGCCAGCAAGTAGTTTAAGTAGTGTACTCTTGCCGCTCCCATTGCGGCCCACAATACCAAAGAACTCACCCTTCTTGATTTCAAAGCTAATGTCTTTTAATACTCGCTGTTTTTCGTAAGACCTATTGCTGTTAAAAACCCCAACTAAGGCACCTTTTATTGATGAATGTTTTTCGTGTGGTAATTTAAAAGTCTTGCTAACATTGCTAACTTTTATTGCAATATCATTTGGATCACTCGTTCTCTGTCCTTTTTTGTTTATTGCTTTTGGGGTCTTTTTTGATACGATGTTGTCACTATCATGGCCAGATAAGCCTAGGGTTTCGACCGATGGCTGCTGCTGGTTACTTTTTTTACTATCTGTCATGTGTTATATCTTTCCTGCATCTACAAATTCTCCGCAAAATGCGGCGCTTCTTTTTTAAAGTAGAGAATCCCCACTAAAAGGAATGCTAGGCTAATGAATACTGGAATCAAAAATGCATAAGGCGAATGGAAAATATCTGAAATTGTTATTGTTTCTTTTGTAACAAATACATTTCTAGCGCCTTGGATAGCCTGAGCCAGTGGGTTTAAAAGTAGTATTTTTTGAATTTTGGTATTTGTAATTAACGTTAGTGGATATAGTATTGGTGTAATATAAAATCCCGCCTGGAGTAATACTTCCCAAATAAAACTTACATCCCTATATTTTACAAATAGAGCCGACAGGATTAAAGAAAGTCCGAGGGCAAACACATATATTTCGACAATAAATATGGGCAAAAACACACTGGATTTCATAAAGTCCATACCCGAAATCAAGGCGAGTATAAAAACAATAATCATATTTAGGCCCAGGTTAATTAGTGCCGATAAACTGGTGGAGACAATTATCATCCACCGAGGGATACGAATTTTACGGATTAAATCACCACGTCCAACAATTGCACCTAAGCTCTGCTGAGTCATTTCGGTGAAGAATGTCCATAGAACAATACCCATAAACAGATAGATTGGATAGTTAGGTATTGTGTCTCCTAGTTTGAAGACGTAATTAAAGACAACATAGAGAATGGCAAACATAAACAGCGGCCTCAGTAGAGACCACATATATCCAATAGCAGAACCTTGATAACGAAGCTTGAAGTCTGTCCTGACTAGCTCTGACAATAATGCTCGGTTTTGTCTAGAAAATAGTTTATTTATCATGAATTGCTCTGAATATTATATGATAGGTTAAGATATTATGAAAACCCAAGTAGCTGCAGTAATACCAAATTGGAATGGTGAAGAACATCTGTCGGACTGTATTGATTCCCTGTTAGTGCAAACCACAAAGTGTGATGTCGTAGTCGTAGAGAACGGATCTACTGACGGCTCTGCAGATTTACTCAGATCCAACTATAAAAAGGTTAAGGTTATCCAATTGGACGAAAATCTTGGGTTTGCTGGTGGAGTTAACGCTGGCATCAGGTATAGCATTGAAAACGACTATCAATACGTTGCTTTGCTGAATAATGACGCCACAGTAGACAAAAACTGGCTAAAACATCTCCTTACTAGCCAAGAGAGGAACCCGGACATTGGTATCTCCACATGTAAGTTACTAAAAGGAGACCGCAAACATATAGATAGTACCGGAGATTTATACACAACTTGGGGCCTACCTTACCCCAGAGGTAGAGATGAATTAGACAAGAATCAGTATGATTACTCCATAGAAGTATTTTCGGCATCCGGGGGTGCAAGTCTGTACCGAGTAGACATGCTCAAAGAAATTGGATTATTTGACGAAGATTTTTTTGCTTACTATGAAGATGTGGACATTTGTTTTCGCGCGCAGCTTTATGGCTGGAAAGTTCACTATGTGCCTAGCGCTCTTGCTTATCATCAAATAGGTGGTACAAGCAATAAAATTAAAGATTTCACCACATACCAAACACTAAAAAATTTGCCCTGGGTTTATTGGAAAAATGTTCCTGTAAGCATAGCTATTTCTATGCTACCCAAAATATTCACAGCTTATTGGTCAATATTTTTTAGCGCCCTTACTAAGGGCAAATTTAGCGCTGCTATAAAAGGTGCTTTAATGTGCCACCTGTACATGTTTAAAAAACTATTTATCGAACGTTCAAAAATTCAAAGAGACAAGAAAGTTTCAAATGAATATATAAAAAGTATGATTACCCAAGGCTTGCCACCAAATGCCCATAAACTGAAAAAGCTACGATCATTTTTTGTTAATGATTAATTTCTATTTTAAAAAATTAATCGGTGTTAGGTTTAAAGTTTCTGTATTTTAGCCCGATTATTAACCCGGCCAGCGCCCACCAAGTATACGCAACAGCCTCGTTAGCCCATATATGAACAAATAGATTAGTAAAACCAAGCCCTATAAAAGCAGCAATAAGTATTTTTGCTTCTATTCGTTCATCTTTCATTTCCAAAAGCTCCAACAAAACAATCAAACAAATCGCCATGAATAATATTAGCCCTATGATGCCCGTTTCGTGAGCTATTTGTAAGTAATAGTTTTCCGGGAGTAGAGGGTTATTACCCTTTAAAGAAGTCGGCCCGGCCGATCCTGGGCCATAGCCAAGAGGGTTTTCGAAAATCATTTTAATAGTCTTGCTCATTGAACTAACTCTTTGTGAGTTAGATGTGGTTGGCGCATTGTCTCCAACGTGGAAAATCAAATTGTTAAATTTATGATTACTACTAAGGCTCACGAACAGTGCCGCCATAACCAAAACTAAGGATACAGCTATGCCGGCAATCCTTTTTTTATTCTTCCTTATGTATGCCACGCATCTGGGGTTCAATATTATTAATGAAAAAATCGCTACCAAGGATCCAAGCCAAGCACTTCTTGAATATGTTAAATATATAGCACACAACACTATGCTCACTAGGAGTATATTTATTTTAGTGCTCATTTTCTTGTAGAAACTTCTAGCGTATACGGTTAAACAGAGAATAATAATTAGATAGGAGCCTAGCGAATTTGGGTCTTTTAAGGTTGAAAAGGCTCTTTCGGTTGTTTTCGTAATGTCGCTTATATAAAAAACCGGTATTGACCCAGTTTCTTTAGAATAACCAACCAACCCCAGAGCTGAATCTGGTAAGAGTAATACCTGTATAATGGCGAAACTAGCTACTGAAATTCCCATACACATGACTACCTTAAAGGTGGTTTTAATCAGACTAGGGGAATAGTAGTAAATCGTAAGTAAGAATCCGAAAATAAATATCGTGAGAAACCTAAGATTGTATACCAGGCCCAATATCTCAGAACTCCGTGAATTATCCCTGAGAACAATAAGTAAAATGGTCAGAGAGAAATATATCGCAATAATTGCGAATAGCTTATTTTTTAGCTTGTTGATCACGTTTTTATTGCACAAAAACAATATACCGAGTCCAATTACCGGAATAATATCCTTAAGCGCTTTCATTAATTCCAGTGAATTAAATAGTGAACCTATAAAATTAGCTAGCAATACCGATATAGGCAAATAAATAAGTGTGAAGTAAAAAATGTATGGTGGAAGTTTTTTTATTGCATTCACGTTATAATTGTACTAATTATGGCCAAAAAACACATTGTTGTCGATGCTCGAATTAGAATGTCCAGCACGGGAACATATATGGACAACCTTTTAAAGTATCTACAGCAAGTGGACACAACCAACAATTACACCATACTACTAAGCCCAAAGGACAATTGGGGGCCTGAGACCAAAAACTTTAACACAGTCGTATGTAAGTTTAAGCCGTATTCTTTTAATATTTTAGATCAAGTATTCTTTTCATTATGGCTAAATAAACTAAAACCAGATTTAGTACACTTCACAATCACCCCTCAAGAACCCGTTTTTTTTATGGGTAAAAGAATAACAACTACGCACGATTTAACTATGTTTGACTACGTTAGGGCTGGAAGGCTGCCAAAATTATTACATTTTCTGAGGATGCAAGGATATAGGTTTTTAATGTGGCAAAGCCATAAGAAAGCAAAGTACGTAATCGTTCCCAGTGAATACGTCAGAGACGATGTCTATAAAAAATACCTATTCGTTAAAAGAAAACTAAAAGTAACACTGGAGTCTAGTGAGCCGCCAATAAAGGGAAAGGCTGAGAAGTTAGAAAATATAGACAAACCATTTATTTTACATGTTGGCAGTCCATTCCCGCACAAAAACATAGAAAGATTGATAGAGGCTTTTAAGATACTTAAATCTAAAAATAAAAACTTGACTTTGGTGCTTGCTGGGAAGAGAGAATACTATTTTGACAAACTCGAAGAATCACTCGTAGGAGACACTATAAGAGATAGTATTGTTATACCCGGGTTTGTAAGTAGTGGTGAATTAAAATGGCTGTATGAAAATACAGAATGTTATGTACTGCCATCACTAAGTGAGGGATTTGGCCTACCCGGACTTGAAGCCATGGCACATGGTTGCCCCCTTGTCAGTAGTAATGCAACTTGTTTACCGGAAATTTATGGTAGCGCAGCCGAATATTTCAACCCATTAGACACAGAAGATATGGCGGCCAAAATATCAAAGGTTATAAACGGACAAAAGACCAAAGAAACACTGGTCGCTGCTGGCCATAGGCAACTCAAAAAATACTCATGGAAAAAGATGGCTAGTGAAACACTTGATATATATAACTTGGCGCTAAAAGATTAGTCTTTGGCTGGCTTTAGTACTATATGACGATCTTTACCTTCGCCAACTGACTCTGTTTCTAGGCCGTTTTCAGATGCTAATTTATGAATTGTGCGCCTGTCGGCAGCATTCATAGGCTTTAAATCCATTGGCTCGCCAGATTCCTTTACCTTGTTAACCCACTCTATGGCCTTACCAGATAATCTGTCGGCACGAGATTTCTTATATTCTGCGATATCAACATTTACACGAGTTACCTCGTAATTTGCATTCCTAAGAGCATTACTAACCATGTACTGAATTGCTCTCATGGTATCGCCGTGTTGCCCAATCAAAAAGCCGTTTAAGTGCGTACTGGGTACACTCAACTCAATAACCTCGTTGTCTTCGGTTGTCGCATAAATGTCTGTATTGAGCCCAAAAAAGGACAGCATATCCTCTAGGTACTTCTTAGCAAATAAAATTGATTCTTCCATAACTATTTCTTCCTCTTCTTTTTAGATTTCGTGGAAGATTTTTTAGCTGGCTGTTTTTGTTTATTGGTTTTTTTAGCTTTAGGTTTTGGCTTTTCGACTATCTCACCTTCTATGATTTTCTTTTCTTCAGTTTTAGCTATAGCAGTTTTGTCGGCAATAGTTTCTAGCTCATCTTCGTCCTGACCCAAAATTCTTGATTGCTGCCAGAGAGCCACCAATCCCCCGGTCAGCCAGTATAGGCTTAGTGCTGACGGTAAAGTCACCGTGAAAAACAAAACCATTATCGGTATGATGTATCTGGTATTTTGACCGATTGCAGCATTAATATCAGCCTGTTCTGCCTGCCTGCCGGTGCCCGCTTCTTTTAAAATAGTTCTGAGCTTTTTAGCATCTTTGTCTTTAGGAAGGAGTTGGCTGCTTTGCAAAAACTGAACAACTGCACTTCCTACAACCAGCAATAACCCCCAAAAATATAGGCCTTCAGGTCCTATTGCTGGCCTCGATAAATCTATTACGTGGACTACGGTTTCGTCAAACTTTGAAAGGTCACTAAACAGCTCTTTCATCCAACTGAGATTCGCTATCCAATCATATGTAAGAGTTTTTATTGCCTCGGTGTCTTTCACAACCTTACTCACTCCTGAATATAGACCTATCATGATTATGAACTGCACGATAATTATCCCGAGCGAACCGAATGGACTAATCTGCCTTTCTTTATACAGCTCCATTACAAGCATTGATTCTTTTTGTTTATCACCTTTTGAAGCTTGTCTTATCTTTTTGAGTTCTGGCTGAAGCTTACGAATTTCTCTGGTATGGTGCAGTTGTTTTTTGAGCAGTGGCCACATCATTAATCGAATTAGTACCGTAAACACTATCAAGGCTATGCCGAAATTATGGCCAGGAATTAGCGCATAAATCAGTACTAAAAGATTGAAAAGTGGTTGTACAACTAAATTCTCAAACATCTTGTTCCTTATATGATAACACGCCAGCTTGCTGGAGTTGGTCTAGTAATATATTTTCGAGTTTATTATGATCCATATCAACTAACTGATCACTAAAAACTATGATAGCGATGTCAAATGGTTGGCGGATTTTACCACTATTAACTCTGATGACTTCATATATTCTGCGTCGAATTCTATTCCGTTTGACCGCAGACTTACTTACCTTTTTGCTGACAACTACCGAAGCTCGAAAGTTTTTTCGGCGTTTGTTTATAATACATTTTATTGCAAAATACTGACCGCGGACATTCTTGCCCTTTCTATATACAAAGCGTAAGCTACCGTGTCCGTGAAACCGGTATAGATTTGCAATCACGCCTAGCGCCCCTAGCCAGCTATTCGGTTTCGGCCCTTTAGTCGGCGACTTTTTAGAATCGACTGTCCGGCCTTAGTTCGCATCCTGCGCATGAATCCATGGACTCTTGCGCGTTTACGTGTTTTCGGTTGATAAGTTCTTTTTGGCATAGTTCCTCATTGGTTCTCTTTGGAATCCAGTCACGACAAGCTTCTGTCAAGTACGTGAAATTAACAATATTTACCCACCAATAGTATCAGTTTTTCCACTTAACTTCAATTGTTTTCCACACTTTTACAGATAGAATGTAGAGCTGTGCATAACCTACACTAGTTGTGGGTATTTTTGTTTCGCCAATTCAACAACACTTATTTACTTGTGGAAAACTATGTTTGTTTTGTATATTAATTATTATCAGGTTTAAAAGGAGAGGGTATGCAAGATAGTATTTGGCAAGCAGTGCTTGGCGAAATTGAGCTCACAGTTTCAAGGGCAAACTTCGCTACTTGGTTTATGAATACCCGCCTCCTACGATATAAAGACGATGTTTTGATTATCGGAGTTCCTAATGTCTTCATAAAACAACAATTAGAGAAAAAATACAGCCCACTTATATTAGAGCTTCTGGAAAAAAATGGTGTCAAGCCTGTCAGTATTGAATATAAAATTCATTCGTCGATTACTATGCCAAAAAAACAAGAAGACACTATTCTGAGTGAAAATCAGGAAAAAGGCCAACCCAAGACGACTACCAGAAAACCAAGTTCTAGTCTTGTTCACACCTATCGGCAAGGACTAAATGATAAATACACATTTGATAACTTTATTGTTGGATCAGGAAATGAACTGGCATATGCTGCGTGTCAGGCAATCGCACAGACCCCAGGGACTAAATACAATCCATTATTCATATATGGTGGTGTTGGGATCGGGAAGACCCACCTTATTCAGGCAGTAGGTAACGCCGTATTGACCAAAAACCCAAACGCTCACATTGTCTACGTTTCAACTGAGCAGTTTGTCCAAGAATTTTTAGACGCCATAAGATATAAGAAGAATACTGACTTCGCAGGCTATTATAGAGGGGCTGATGTTTTGATTGTTGACGACATGCAATTTATTGCAGGTAAAGAAAAGACCCAGGAAGAGTTTTTCCATACGTTCAATGCCCTACATCAGGCAAATAAACAAATAATTATAAGCAGTGATAAGCCACCTAAAGACATACCAACACTAGAAGAAAGACTGCGGTCCAGGTTTGCCTGGGGGATGTCTATTGATATGCAAAACCCCGACTTTGAGACTCGCTGTGCAATCGTTCAAACCAAAGCCCACCAGCACAACACAACCCTACCACAAGATGTTGTTGAATACCTAGCCAATCTAATCCAAACTAATATCCGTGAGTTAGAGGGTGCCTTAAACCAGTTATTGGCATTTTGCGAGATGCGTGGACTAGAGCCAGATATTGGGATCGCGACCAATCTAATCGGTTCAAGCAAAACCAGACCAAAACACCTGAGCGCCAAACAAATTATCGAAAAGACCGCCAAACATTTTCACATACCAGTTGACGACATTTTAGGACCAAAACGCGACAAGGACATCGTTGTACCCCGCCAAGTGGCTATGTATATGCTAAGAAACGAGCTACATCTAAGCTTCCCTAAAATTGCCCGTGAGCTGGGCCGCAAGGATCATACTACTGCCATACATTCGGTTGAAAAAATTCAAAAGGAATCGAGTTTCGACCCCGACATAAAGCTTGCGATAAGTGAGATTAAGGAGAGATTGTATGCCTAAATACTGTGTATTTGGTGTGGCTAACTTAGCTAAAACTGTGTGTAAATCTGAGTCGTTTTTCAACAACTTCGTATTAAATTCAAGTGGCTGTGCAAAAATTGTCACAAAAATTCACATCGATACAGTCATTTATTCTAATAATATTCACAACCCATTTGACGCCTTTTTATCTGTAATAAATAGTTTTTACACTCTTTCCACAATGCCTACTATAACTATAACTAATAATATAAAAGGATAATAATATGGAGCTTCAAGTAACTCAGGAAAATATAAACAAAGCCCTTTCTAGTGTGTCTAGGATTGCTAGTACACGAGGTACCCTACCAATCCTTTCTAATATACTTATTAAAACAATAGGAACTCGCGTTAGTTTTTCAGCCACAAACCTAGATATTGCAATCACCCACAATATCGGGGCAAAAGTTAAAAAGGAGGGCTCCCTAACCATTCCTGCGCGCCTTGTGCATGATTTTATTGGTAGTCTA
The DNA here is from genome assembly GCA_046350695.1 of Saccharimonadales bacterium (SeqCode). GTDB lineage: Bacteria > Patescibacteriota > Saccharimonadia > Saccharimonadales > JACQNP01 > JAGQNP01. The sequence goes on from JAXLZX010000014.1 coordinate 12,753, forward strand.
CCGGATGGAGTGATTAATCTTAAGCAGAGCGAAAATAAACTCTCTATTGATACTGAAAAATATCATTCAACAATTAATGGTGTATCGGCTGAAGAATTTCCGGTTATGCCAGTTATTAGTGACGGTAAAACATGGAAGATTAATAGCAAGGATTTAAAACATGCACTTTCTCAAGTAATCGGATCTGCTTCTAATGACGAATCCAGGCCGGTATTGACGGGTGTGTATTTTAACTCATCTAAGGGTGATCTCTTTATTGTGGCGACCGATAGTTATCGTTTGGCTGAAAAGCTTATCTCGTCGACTAATGAGGAAGTTAATGTCCTAATTCCGGCTACTGCTCTCGTAGAGCTACAGCGAATAATCGGTGATTATAAAGGAGATGTGGTAATAACCCATGATGATCAGCAGGTATTATTTATAGTTGGTGAAATTGAACTAGTAGCTAGGTTGATAGATGGTAATTACCCAGACTATAAGAAATTGATACCCCAGAAGTTTGAATCCTCAGCTCTTATTAAGACGTCTGACTTTGTAAATATAACTAAAGTTTCCAGTCTATTTGCTCGTGAGAGCGCTGGGAGTGTAAGTATTGAACTAAGTCAAGAAGATGGAACGGTGAGTATCCACTCTATTGCTTCACAATTAGGTGAAAATACTGCAAGTGCAGACGCGGAGGTTAAGGGTGAAGGATCGATTACACTAAACTCAAGGTATGTGCTTGATGCTCTTAATGCTATAGATGGTGATGTGGTGGAGTTTTGTTTTAATGGCAAACTGGAACCCTGTGTTATAAGAAGTCCGAAACATAAAGACTATATGCACATAATTATGCCACTTAAGAGTTAGTACTGATAAAATTAGTACTAGATGATTACTAATGTAAGACTTCAGAACTTTAGATCATATATAGATAGTTCGTTTGAATTCGACGATGGTGTAAATATAGTGGTTGGCCCAAATGCTACGGGCAAAACAAATCTTATCGAAGCAATATATATACTAGCGCGTAACACTTCATTTAGAGTAAAAGATAAAGACTTGATTGGTTTTGGTTCTGAATGGCTGAGAGTAGATTCATATATATCTAACACTAACAGGGTGTTAAAAATTACTAATACAAACGAAGGGATTTCTAAGGAAACAATAATTGATGGAAAGAGCTATAAGAGACTACCTAGAGAACAGTACTTCCCTATTGTTTTGTTTGAGCCAAATCAACTACAGCTGATGAGTGGTGGCCCGGAAGGAAGGCGAAATTTTATTGACGAACTTGTGAGTCAATCTATATCCGAGCATACCGCAAGCTTACAGAAGTACCGTAGGGTTGTTTCACAGAGGAATAGTCTGCTAAAATCTGGAATAAATGACGAAAGACAGTTCTTTGTTTGGAATACTAGGCTTGTAGAATTGGCCGCTAAACTTGTCGGCAATAGAACGGGTGCAATTAATGAAATAAACAAAACAATTAGTGATATATACTCGGGTATTGCTGGAAAAAAACACAGAGTAGTGCTCGAATATACGAGCCCTTGTAGACTTGATAATTACGCAAGTTCACTCATGAAAAACCTTGAACTAAGTTTAGATAAGGATAGATTGCGGGGATTTACAGCTTTCGGTCCACATAGAGAAGACATTAGGATTTGTATTGACAATAAAGACGCTACAGTATCAGCCTCTCGAGGAGAGGCAAGGACTATGCTCTTGGCTC
>JAXLZX010000015.1:0-12075 GCA_046350695.1 Saccharimonadales bacterium (SeqCode)
ACCACAATGGCCAGTTAATTGTCTCGATAGTTAAAAACATCGACGTGTTACATGCTAAAAGGATATAGCCTATTAACATAGAATGCTTGGGACCAATACGTGCGACTGTGTACGCAGCAGCGATATCAAAAATAAAAAAACGAGCAGTAAAATAGCACGCGACAACGAAAAAGAACGAACCTGCACTATAGCCTAGCTTTATCATGTAGATTGGCACGAATAAACCTGTCATGCTTATAGCCAAGCCCCTGAAGAGCATACTTACATAGAGCTCACTAAGTTCGTCAAATTGCATTTGCCGCCAAGGGTGTTTTGGCTTCCATATTGTATGTACTATTTTGTTTAGCATTTTAGTTTTTTATCAACACAAGTATTTTATCACAATCACGCCATCTAGACGACCGATAAAATTACCTGTAATCTATCATCATGAATGTCTTTTTTTCTGCAATTGGTGGCGCAGGTATTGGTCCGTTAGCGATGGTAGCAAAAGATGCCGGCCATCGTGTTTTTGGGTCTGACAAACAAGAATCTAGATACGTAGACTACCTTCGCTCAAAAGGAATCGAAATACATATTGGTCAATCATCAGAATTCATAGAGAAAATAAACAGCAAAGCACCCATTGATTGGTACGTATATTCGAGTGCCGTACTAATGGAAAACGCTAAGTTTCCTGAGATAGATTTTTGCCAAGCAAATAATATCAAAACAACAAAAAGAGATGAGTTTATTAATTTTATCCTCGAGGATAAAAAACTCAAACTTATCGCAATAGCAGGTACTCACGGAAAAACCACAACCACCGCTATGACAATTTGGCTCATGAAGGAACTTGGGATACCTGTAAGCTATTCCCTAGGAGCAAAAATCAGTTTCGGCGAAATAGGGGAATACAATGCCGAGAGCCAATATTTCGTATATGAAGCTGACGAGTTTGACAGAAACTTCCTGAAATTTCACCCCAATATTAGTATCATCAGTGGCGTCGATTATGATCACCCTGATATTTATCCAACCAGACAAGACTATTACAAGGCTTTTAATGATTTCTTGTGTCAAAGCCAGAATGTTATAGCTCATCGGGAAGATTTAGAACGTATTGGTTGGGCGGGACAAGAAGATTCAGTTAACGCTGATCAAATAAAGCTTATTGGTGAAGTCAATCGCAAAAATGCACAGCTTGTCGTCGAAGCAATCAGTACAATATGCGAGGTGCCAGTCGATAAGCTAATAGAAATAATCAATAAATTTCCTGGTGTTTCTCGCCGTTTTGAAAAAATTTCGAAAAATCTATACAGCGATTATGCTCATACTCCAGAAAAGATCAAAGGCGCCCTACAAATCGCACAAGAAGCGGCTAATGACAAAGTCATAGTGGTTTATGAAGGATTGCATAACACTCGTCAGCACTTCATCAAAAACGACCTTAGGCATCTTTTCGATGATGTTAGTAAGCTTTACGTGGTACCTAGCTATCTAGCAAGAGAAAATCAATCACTCGAGATGTTAACTCCGGAAAAACTTATCACACTGATTGCAAATCCGGAAAAAGCTGAACCAATGGAATTAAATAACAATCTTAAAACTAAAATATTAAAACATACTGACAGCGGTGAGCTTGTTCTCTGTCTAACAGCTGGTGGCGGAGGTAGCTTAGACGAATGGTTGAGGAAAGAGTTCGCGTGAAGTTAATACAACTTAACGCTTAGGGTGGAAGATTAGATAATACACTGAGCGATTTCCTAGAGGAAGAACAGCCTGACGTCTTTTGTGGACAAGAGATAATAAGCTATCCTAATAGCCACAGCATTCTTTTCCTCTCGTTAGAAGATATGCAAAGGCTAACAAAATTAGATAATTCCGTTTTCGGTGCAACTGCATCTTTCCCGTTCATGAAAGGGTATGCCGAGTTTGGTAATACAATCATCAGTCGACTCCCTATAGCCAAATCAAGTACCATATTCACCAATCTTGAGTTCACAGAAAACTTTAGCCCAGAAGAACATGACTATAATATTCGTAATTTCGTGCACGCTGTAATTCCACACAAGGGCAAAGGTTTAAACATCATAACTCATCATGGCCATCATGTGCGTGAGCATAAAAATGGAGATTCACAAACAGACAAACAAATGAATCTTATTTCCGAATATATTAATACATTGAACGGTCCAATAATATTAACTGGCGACTTTAACTTACACCCGGCCAGCAAATCTTTATTGCCAATTAATAAACTAATGACTAACTTATCCGATAAATATAGCTTAACAACTACTCGTAACGAACTAACCAACAAAACAGAAGTTTGTGATTACATATTTGTAAATAAAGATATCAAAGTAAAGAAATTCTATGCTCATAGTCGTATTGTTTCCGACCATCAAGCTTTGGTAATGGAGTTTGATATTTGAAAAAAGTTTATTTTGCATGCTCAATAGCAGGTGGCCGTGATCACGCACACGTATACTCTGACATCGTGGAATATATCAAAAATGCTGGTGCCGAAGTGTTGAGTGAGCTGTTCGCCGATAAAAACCTTGTTTCTGAGGTTGGCACAGACAAGAGCCCAGAATTTATTTGGAAGCGAGACGTGAGCTGGGTGAAAGAGGCAGACTATATTGTGGCGGAAGTGACCCAACCAAGTCTGGGCGTAGGATATGAATTAGGCATTTCCGAAATGCTAAATGTTCCTATTCTCGCTCTGTTTGATGACTCGTCTGGGCGTAGATTATCACCAATGGTTAATGGAAATCCAAATTTAGAGGTTTTTACTTACAGAGAAATAAGTGAGACTAAAGAAATAATTTCAAACTTCTTGGTCTAGGATGGGCTAACGGTTATCGCCAGCACCTTTTTGTACGCCACGCCTTTTCCTATCAGCAAGCTTACTAAGATTTAGTTCCATAACATCATCAAAGGACAGTCCAAGGCTGTGCGACATTAGTGCAACATACCAGACGACATCACCTAATTCTTTCTTTAGTTCGTTTTTGTCTTCGTCCGTTATCTGCCCCTCTTTATATGCAACAATTTTCTTCCATTTTTCTAAGAACTCCCCCGCCTCTCCAGATATACCCATTGCAAAAATGGTCTTATCCATTATCGGATCTGGATTAAATATTGCGGTTGTTAGTGCTCTTTTTTGGTATTCGTCAAAAGTCACTTAATTTCCCCTGTTTCCTCACTGATGCTAACCGAACCTTGACGTAAGACCTCAACAGCATCATCCACAACTCTAATTACAGTAAGAAACCTCTTGTTCTAATCCTCAAGAGGTTCAACATATATATCAACCTTATCAGTAAAGTACCGAATAGCGTCTGGTATGCTACGAGATTCAGGGGCGCCATGAATATTTGCACTCGTAGAAAGTAAAGGTCCTGTCTTCTTAAGTAGCTTGAGCATTTCTTTGTTCTCAACCACCCTTACTGCGGTGACCCAACGCCTTGATGTAAATACCCTAGCCCTTCACCACAAGGAATAACTATGCCTAACCGTACTGGGCCAATAGCATTCAACAGCAGTAAGATATCGGCGCTTCAGTCCAAGCTCTACCAATTGATCAATAGAAGCAGCTATAATCGTCCCAGGCATTTTGTCTCGCTGCTTAATCTTATAGAGCCTCGTTACTGATCCAGGCTTTACGGCTCCACAAACAAGCGACATAACAGTATCGGTCGGCAATACACCAACTTCGCCATCAATTAAACGTACTGGAATTTTTTCATCATTGATTGATTTGAAAATAGTCATGGTTTTAAAAAATATACTTCTATATAATATTAACAATGATTGAGGATTTGTCACAAGTTATTGCAAACAATGTTATCTCCTTTGGGGAATCGGTATCGCTATGGATGAGAGCACACTTCCTTAATATAGTGCTGATTATTATCTTTGCGTTCATAGCTAAGCGGCTACTCACAATAATTACAGTTAAATTACTATCGAAAACTATTCGCCCCGATATGTATCCGACCGAATCCGACCGAAAAAAGCGTCTGGCTACTCTTGATGCACTTATGACTGCCGTAATAAAGGTTGCTGTATGGATCATTGCAATCTTAATGATTATTACTGAGATTGGCATAAATACGGCCCCTCTGTTGGCTAGTGCAGGAATTGTCGGTATTGCCCTTGGTTTTGGTGCTCAAAGTCTAATAAAAGATTTTGTCAGTGGAATATTTATCATTTCAGAGAATCAATACAGAGTTGGCGATGTAATCGAGATTGCTGGCGCTAATGGTACTGTAGAGAACGTAGGAATTCGTACAACTGTCCTTAGGGATATGAGCGGATATGTCCATCATGTTCCAAATGGATTAATCGACGTAACAACCAACAAAACCATAGGCTATAACCGAATTAATGAAGAACTAGTTGTGAGTTTTGGCAGTGACATATCCAAAGTTGAAAAAATTATCAACAAAACTGGGCAAGACATAGCCCGGGATCCAAAATTCGAAAAGGCAATACGTGAGCCGTTCGCATTCTCAAGCGTCAAAGGCTACGCAGTTAATGGGTTAATTATCGGCATCCTAGGCAAAACCAAACCTGGCGAACAGTGGGGTGTGAGAACAGAGATGTATAAGCGACTCCAAAAGGAGTTTAATAAAGCAAACATCGAGGTGACCAATATTCCACCTGTGGGAGTTGGTACTAAACCGGCCAAGAAGAAGGCTTAAATCCTAAAGACCTAGTGCCTTATCTTCCATTTGGGTCGTAGGGAAATCTTCATCAATATTTAGGCCACTTATGTCTTGATTGACAGAGTTATTTGTTTGTTCAACATCAATTGCTTCTGCTGGCTTGACTGGCGATTGCGGCTGCTGAGTTGCGGTTTGGTTGTCTTGGCTTTTAGTACCCTTTTTCTTTGGGACCAACAATAATGCAGCCACTGTTAGTACTACAAGTACAAGAAAACTAACTATTAAAAATATTATCATTTTGTTTTTCTTAGGCTTATTTTCTGGCACTATATTCTCTGGAGTTTGCTGAATAGGTATATTGGGCGGTGCCTGGAACAGTTGTTGACCTCCCTGGGTGATATCATCACCTGTATTTTGATTTGGATGAAGCGAACTAGTAGGTTGCTTGGGCGGTGCTGGGGTTTGGGGTTGTTGCGGTGGACTCATTATTGAATCAACTAATTTCTGATCCACTGAAGGACTAATTATATTTGGAGCGCTCGAGTCATTTTCCCTAACCCGGTAAGGATCATTAGGATTCACTTTTCTCCTCCGCATTTGATTTTGGCTGCAATTCTTTTACATGACTATCCAAGGATTTCTTTATGGTACCCTCAACGTACGCCTTAATATCATTAGCTTGCTGCCTTATCGATTGATGATATTGTCTAGCGGTAGTAACCAATGCTATAAACCCATTTATGTCTGCCTTGCAATCAATAGTCACAAGATCATCCAGTGTAACCCTATATTGATTCATGGCATTTGTTACAGATATGACTTTGTTTGCATATTCAGTCCTAGCTGCTTCTAAATTTTTCGTGTCTTTACCTGCTAGTCTTAACTGACCAGCAATTATAAGTAACTTAGCATCTACCTTATTATAAACGTCTACCCTTTTGCTGATATTGGGGCCTAGAACTGTCTGTAAATCGCGAACTGCAGCCTGTGATTTCACACAAGTACTTTGATATTTAGTGACTTCTTTGGGGGTTAAGTTTGTTTTCTGTTCGGCCTTACGTTGATTAACTCTCTGTTCTAGCGTACTGCCAATAGGTGCATCAACAGGTTGAGCCCAAACATTAGGGGCAACAAATATGACTAGTGCCGTCAGTAATACAAATACTATACTTAATCTAATGTGTTTCATTTTATAAATTTAGAGCCTGGTCACTTACACTATCTGAGTTTGGGATATCTTCATCATTCATAGTTTTATTTACTTCTTGATCAATTTGAGCCGAAGTTTGGTCTACATCTTCTGTCGTAACGGGAGTTGTCTTACTCTGCTCTGAAGGTGTTGTCGATGTTCCTGTATTCTGGCTGTTGTCTTCTGATTTTTGACTTTTAGTAAAAGCTAAGACCGTCACGATAACAAGAATTATTGCAATACCTATAGCCACTACAATTGCTGCCTTCGGCAATCCTGCCTTCTTAGGAGCTTTTGGAGGTATAGCCATCGGATTGACTTTGTTATCTTTGGACTGGTCTTTATTTTCGGTGACTGTATTATCGGCCGATAAGCTTTCGGCTAGGGGCGTCTCAAATGATTCACTTTGATCGGTAGCACTCTGCTCACTGCCGCTTTCTTGTTTTCCAGATAATTCTGAATTTGGCTGTTCAGAAACCTCGAGCGTCCCAGTGGACGAAATTCCTTTCGACAAACCCCCTGTCATTACTACAGAGCTTTCGGTTTCTGGTTGCCTTTCAGTTATAGTACCGTCTTCACTGTTAATCTCAATTTTTTTCGTTACAGGTTCCGTACTAAAGTTCTTTTCCTGGTTTGCTTGATTAGGGTCCATTAATTTGTCCCCTCTTGCTTAGCTTGACCTATGCTATTCCTGATCTCCTGCAGCGTTGGCTTTAGATTATCCTTTATATAATTCTTAATTGCTTGAGAGTCAGTAACGACTTTATTTCTAGATTCTCTGAGTGCTTGCAAACTAGAGATAAAGCCAGCTGGATCGGCTCCACAATCCATTGCAGAAAGATCCTGGGCAACCTGTCTCATTTCCTTTAGATCAGTCTTGAAGCTATCTATTAAAGTATGTAATTCCTCTAAGTTCTTATCTAGAGCAGCTGTGTCTTGTCCGTTTTCCTTGAGCCGATCGCGGAGTTTCTCGGCATTTTTTGTCATGTTGTCATAAATTTCATCTCGACTAGTTTTTGTTGCTGATGCCTTTTCTGAAACTTTACTTATTAAAGCCTGGCTAGCCACACATCCTTTCTGGATACGTTTTTGCTTAATAAAAGTTAGGTTTTCAGTTACAGCCTCCTTGCGCTGTTTTAGTCGAGTCTCTAGATTGGCCTTGAACTCAGCTTTTGTACTATCATCAATCTCAAAACTTTTCTCTGCACTGGCCGCACTACCTGAATCGTGCGACTCGTCCCCATGCGCTACAACAGGAAGGACAGGCAACAACGCAAATATGAAAGCTATTGAGACCATCTTTGCAAACGTTTTCTTCATACTATTTATCTCCTTATTGTATATTTTAGCATAAGAGTTATTGTGTTAATGGTAGTACCAACTGTCCAGAGAATTTGCATTGGTTACATCGGATATCTTTTTTGCCTCACCACCATCAATACTAATTGCATAATCAGCAGTTTCTTCATTGCTTGCAACCCTAAACACTACCGTCTTGTCGTTTAGCCAATATACCGGATAACTAAGCCCTGCCATCGACCTCATCTCAAGCTCATTTCTACTCGATAGCTCATAGTTAATTAGCGTACCTTTGCCATCACGATTATCTACCCATAGACTATTCTTCTTGTCGTTACTGTCTACATAAATCCTAGACTTTGGGTTTAACTGCTGATCAGAGGCTGAAGTTACTTTATCTTCACCTATCCTAAGATTAAGCCAATTCTGATTGGCGGAAAGTATAAAATTATCAAAATCTACTCTAAACATCTTGTAGACCTCTATTTGCGCAATCTCCGCCCTCTCTTGACCAGAGGAGTTCACTCGGAATAGTTTTGCCTGTGTAGGATCCAAAGCTCCTGATGGAGCATAATATATCTTGTCACCGGCAATTGTAGCGTCATTAAAATAATTGCTTTTGTCTATTTCCTTGTTATCTTTAGAGGCGTAATCGTATATAAATAATTTATGCCTATCGGGCTTTTCAGCACTCGAACCTGCCGTTTCTGCTATATAAACTAGTCTGTCGTCTATCCACCCAACTAACTGCACTCTCTCTGACTTAGTAACTTCAGTAATATCGCCAGTACTAGCATTCACTATAGTTAACGTACTAAGCTTAAACTTATCCTGGTTTGTCTCGCCACTACGAGTTGATACAAAAGCAGCTATATTACTCTTAGGGCTAACCCTCAATTCCATGTCATCTCGCTCATTGCCAGTACCTTTTAAGAGTTCTTTTTGGTCTTTGCCATCTACACAGACCGAGTAAACGCTGTAAGTTCCACTTTGTTTAGAAACAAAAATGTGCTTCTTTGATGGAACCATTTCAATAATCTGTTCAGCCTTTTCATCGGCGTCAACTTTAACAACCTCGTCCCTGTAGGTTGTTTTAGTAAATACGAGGTCAAGCTCATCTAAGTTTTGTGTACTATCGATTGTGAGCCTAATTTTACCATTCTCGTCAGACACGGCACTCGATTCACCGCTAACCACCTCGGCTTGCGGAATTGGTTTTTTACTTAAATAATCTACAACAACAAATGAGTACTGCTCACCAGTTGGCTGAAGTGTAATCTTGTCTATACTATTCTTGCCCACGCTAATCTTTACATCTGTAGCTGACTCGGCAAATGCTCTTTTTGACACAATCATTTTTTGACTTCCGAGCTTAACACCTTTAACTTCTGCTTGACCACTAGAATTTGTTTTTGCCTCCGCGCTACCTATAGCTACATTTACGTTCTTTAATGGCTGACCCGTACTAGAGTCTATGACCATTACATTTGCCGATGCTTTTATGCCAATTGCGTTTAAAACATAGTCTCTACTGACTGGAACGGCCAAGAACGCAACAATAGCTACAGCCAAAACTATAATAGTTGTCCAGCGAGTCTTTGGATTATTCCACCAGGCTTTTATAAATCCCTTCAGGCCTCTCTTGGTTTTTTTTGGTTTTATGACAGTCTGCTTCTTGGCTTTATGATCCTCATATTCGAGAATATCATCAGCTTCCTTCGCAACAATATCTTCTACCGCCTTATCGGTTTTCGCATCTTGGATTACGCTGTCAACCCGAGTTGGATTTTTCTTTGACGATGTTATGTCAGCCTTTTTTGACTGTTCTGGGGACGGTTTAGACTCATCTACCATTTCTTTTGCTGGTTTGATTTCTTCTTCATCTTGTGTAGATTCTTCTACCGACAAATCTTCCTCTTTTGATTTTTCTTGCTCAGTTTCTGATGATTCCACTTCCACTGATTCTTCGATTTCCGACAAATATGCTGCTTCTGATTCTTCGGTCTCTTGGTTTTCGTCTAAATTGACAATGTTCTCCTCTTGTTCAGATCCTTCTTCGTTATCTAAGAAATTAACGGCAATCTTTGTATCTTTTGTAGACACAACCCCACTGGGTAACTCTGGAGCGGAGGCGACCTTTTCTTCGCCGTCAGCATCGGTGTGATTAATATCGATCTTCACTTTCTTAGACTTTTCCGCAGGTTCCTTACTTACACCATCATCTTCACCTAGGTCAAGCATTTCCTTAATTTTTTTCTCGAGGACGTCTTGGTCAGGAATACTTAAATCAGGCTTCCTCTCTTCTTTATTGTTACCTTTTTTTGTCATTTTAAACTATCCCTACCGTTTTTTTCCTGTTTTATTCTTTTTCGAGCTTTTTGCTTTTTTCTTCGCGCCACTCTTAAGAGTGACTCGCTTACTCTCAATTTTAGTGGTGTTCACTTCTATTGCTAGGTCATCTTGATTCTCATGAGTAGGCAACTCCTCATTTTCAGTCTGTCCTGTGAAAACGGTCTTCAGCAATAATCCAAATACTATAACTGCAAATGCAATAATTGCTATCGGGAAAAATGCAAGGTTATTAGTTTCATTATTGACGGTCGCCGGCTCAACCATAGCTGTCGTACTAGGCGCAATTGTTGAAGTACCGTCTGGTAATACTAAATCTGTTGACTGATTACTTTTAAGAACGGTGTCATTTGATATCTGTATATCGGTCGCCCCCTTCTGGAAATCAGGGACTTTGTAACTACTTTGCGGATTTTGTGTTTCTGGGCTGACTTGCCCTGTTTGTGATAAATTTTCTTGCATATAAAAACAGATTTTAGCTTAAGCTAATTATATAGGTATTTTGTGTACTTTTCGAGTACTAACAACTATCTGATTATGTAGCTGTAGCCACCGGCTAAATAATAGATGTTTGCCATAGGTTGAAAATCACCTATTTTTATAGGATTCTCAACTTTATCAGTATCTGAAATGTAAAGCTCACTTCCAGATTTTGTTAGCAAAATATAGTCTTCGCCGAACCAACCAACCGCGTTAAACTCAGACATAGAGGCTATCATTTTCGAGCCATCAACATTGGCGTCCTTATCCCCTATAAAAAGTGTGTTCTTTCCATCTCTAACTTCTTGCCAAAACGTTTTTGTCCCAGAAGGCGATATTAAATAAGTAGGGAATGGGGTTGCAAAATCACTACCCCTTAATCCGGGTGCATCCAATAGTTTACCGTTTGAATATTCATAGTATTCGTCTATTGTGAAATGACTATATTGATAATTTAGTATTTGCGGCTTGTACTTTTGCATCGCAAACCAGTTGTTAGTACCCACCCCTGCATCAAATTCTTTGACCACCTTCCTGTCAGTCCCAGCCGGTGATATGGAGTTAATGGTATCCTTCTTACCTAGTATTTTACCTCCGGAATAACTGTCGGCAGACCATGTTTTTGTAGTAACTATCTCGTTTTGTAATATTCCAAAAGTCGTGAATTGTTCTGCGGCGTAATCAAAAACCCCCGTGCCTTCTGCTTTGGTTTCTTCGAGTGTTATTTTTTGGCGTTTTTCTGCATCATATGATACTACCTTCTCATGATTAGGATACCATATCTCCAATCCACTATTACTTGAGTATATGAAATACTGGTCCTTCCAGCCTATTGGTGTAACCGACTCGTTCTCCTCAGAAATAACATTCAGGCTATTATCTTGCGTATCTACGACATACAACCTGCCCTTCCCATCTCTACTGGAGATTAATGCTAGATACCGCCAATCTCTTGAGGCTAACAAAGGAGTATAGTTATCGTCTTCCTTCCCTGTTCCCTCTACAATAGTTTTTCGATCTGTTCCATCTAAATTCGTTTGTACTAAGTCCAACTTTCCAGATTGCTTCGAATTAAAATATATTTTACCCTCGGGCGTCAATTTAATATTGTTCTCGTTTGTATCTTCTTCGGTAACAATTATCTGAGCATTTTGGGGATTATGTTTATTCGCTCTTACAACAACTTCTTGTTTTTGACTTTCGGGAGGAAAAACTAATACTACGCTACCGTTGTCGTCTGTAATGGCATTGACCTCCCCACTGGTTATTGAAGCACCTACTATGGGTGTATCGTTTATTAAACTTTTGACAGTAACTGAGACCTGTCGACCATTTGCCCTAATCCTCGCATCAAAATTGTTCTGGTTTTTAATCTGAATTAGTTTAGTTGTCGTAAAGTCATCGTAATATTTTTTTGTAATTTTTAGCTGTCTTTCACCTACACTAACAGAGTCAATTTTAATATTTCCATTTCCATCCGTCTTGGCGGTTTTGCCATCTATCTCTACGAGAGCCTCACTCACAGGCTTTCCGTTTTGCTCATCGTAAACATTCACGATAACACTTTTTTCTATAAATATGCCGAGTATTTTATATCTTGAGTATGGCACCAAAAAGGTAACCACAACTAGCAGCAAGACTGTTACGGGTATTGTGATTTTCTTTTTACTCCAATACTTTTGCCACATCTGCTTAAGCTTATTGGGTTGCTGTTTTTGGGGTGGCTCCGGCAAATCGTCAACTCTGTCTATATCGACGGTTTCAACTTCTTTGACCTCATCAAATCTCTTACTTGTTTTTGGCATTTTTATTCCATTCTGGAATTAATATTAAATCTTTATGTTTAATTTTACTACTATTTAAGTGATAACTTTGTACTTGTCCTGTTCTACGACTAGTACCTCGTGGTCCGATAATTTAACCAATTTTTCATTATTTTCGTGAAGTTTTATAAGTTCATCAACTCCATTACCATAGTTCTGACTACCGACGTGCGGAACAATGATTCTATCGATTAATCCGATCCCTTCCCAGATAACTTTGTCGACAAATTCCGGCTCATCAGCGAACTCGACCCCGCGAAGCGTGGTCCCAGCCACAATT
>JAXLZX010000016.1:0-9620 GCA_046350695.1 Saccharimonadales bacterium (SeqCode)
CGGAGAGAGAGGGATTCGAACCCTCGGTACGGTTACCCCGCACACACGATTTCGAGTCGTGCGCCTTAAACCAACTCAGCCATCTCTCCATACTCAAACCACAGATTTCGACCCAAAACATTATAACCAGTTTCTTATTAAATGAGTAAAACTTTTATGAAACTTATTTGTTCTCTTCGGGCGGACTATTATTGTCTGAGTCTTTTCGTGAATCATCTACATTATTTAACTCAGACTTTTCGTCTTCTTGATTGTTTTCTTCTTCATGCGAATTATTCTCTGGGCCAATATCCTTTACATACTCAGATTCTGAAAAATCTTTTTGATCTTCAACTACACCGTTATCGCCCTGTGGGTATGGAAGAGTAGTCGGTATCGGGATGGCAGTTGCCGTTAGCTGTTCAACTTGTTTAGTCATATTGTTTTCTACCACATGTAATAAAACAATCATAACTATAAAGCTCGTTAAAATCACTATCGTACTAATCGGTAAATAATCAGAATTGTATGCTACTACAGCAAGGGTTGTAACTGCCCCAAACAGCATTAAACTCGATGAAATTACTAGCCCACCAGCTAATTCTTTAATATCTTTAATGAAATAAGTTACCACTATGCTTATCGTTGAGATTACTACTATGGCTAGAGCTCTAAATAAAAGCTCTTTTTCTGAGTCCTTTTTGAATTCCTCGTAACTTTTCTGATATTGATCCATTTCTGTTTTACGCTGACGTTCCTTCTCTTGTTGACTCTGGTAATACATTTCCTGATCAATCCTACACTGTTCGTAAGAATTATTTACGGGTTGATCATATATTTGCGACCGATTACTGTCATAGTTGTATACCGAGTTACAAACTGGGGGACTTTCATAACTGTTATAGCCTTGGTCTGGCAATACAGGTGGTGTTGAATCACCAACTGAAATAAACTGAACCACTCCAATCAAGACAAGTATCGGGTAAACGATCGCCACAGCAACTGCTAGGATAATTCTGGCCGTCTTATCCATTATGGACCTTTCGGCTACTTTTAACTACCAAATAAACGAGCACTATGAATGTTGCCAAAACGAGGAAAAAGCCCCCTAGGGTCTTATACTGTGCCACATATGGCAAAACACTAAAAATAAGCAAAAGTATTCCTATAATCATGAGGAATTTACCGGTTAATTCTTTTAGTAAAATGCCTACGATTATCATAAACATACTTGCTAATAAATACACTGTCAGTGCCGTTCCTGAACCGGCGAACTCATTTACCCCAAAGAATGCTTTCGGAATAAGTATAACCCCCGCTATTCCTGTAGTTGCTGCCACTACCATCAAGCAGACTAAAAATATCAACTTCAAATAATCAATATTAGTATGGTTGCCATTATCATGAGGCTTGGTGTTTTTTGAGACAAGTTTAATGATAAAGAAAACTATCAAAGCAGGTACGGCCAAAAAAGCAAATCCAAACAACAAAGCTACAGTTACGAATTCCATACGTTGATTGTAATATAATTAGTCTGACTTATAGCCATAAATATTCTAAATTCTTATGGCTTCTGTGGATAAGATACCCCAAAACCATTTCATTATTTTGCGATCAGTATATTTAAACGAATAAGTCTGTTCGGGTTACTGATAGCCATCAAACTTCGTAACTCTACGTCGAGGCAATAACGACTGTTGATCGGTCACCATATTAATAGCATCTAGCTTATCAGCAATCCTATCCCACGCTTGGGTGGTGTTGGGTAAAAACTCCTTGGCTTGTTCTTGAGTAACACCAGAACTTTCATTATGTTCCAATATTATATTACTTTCACTTCTCTGGCTCTTTAACGCACCCTCCAAAATTCTGGGTTCGTCCTGCAAATTACGCCTGACATCAGATAATTTATGCTGAATAAACTCTGTTACATCGTGCAATTGACGCTTTCTATAGCTAGTAAAAGAAAAATCTTTGTTAAATGCTGCGAGATGAATTGATGCCTCAAGCAGTTGATGAGTAAAATTCACCTCCGCTATCATGTCGTAACGAACATCCTCTACAGCTAAAAACATCGGTTTCTTATCCACGATAAGTAACCTAAGATCCGTGGCGCACAGGATTGCAGAACCACCTTGATACCGACCATTTAACACATGTCTGATAATCTCGCTAGGCACTATTAAGCGTGATAATTCTCGAACCTCAGCATTCACCCAAAAGGGCAAATCAGCATTAATGGCCGCCAATTGAACCTTAATAATTTTTGGGTCAACCATTTTGAACCTCCCTCCACGTATCTATAATATATACCCAATACAGTTTTATAGATGTTAACCTAATCACCGCAAAGTAGTGATAATAATCACAGCCTATTTGTAAGATAAACCATTTGTGAAATAATACAGGTATGTTTGCAAGCAACCCCAGCGGTCAATCACTTGCCGACACCTTTAAAAACGGCACTAAGCTCACCTACAAAAAAGGAGAGTTTATTATTAGGCCTGGCGAAACGCCAAATGCAGTATTCTTTATTGAAGAAGGTCTTGTAAAAGCCTACAACATAACAAAATACGGAGAAGAAAACTTATTAATCATCAGAAAAGAGAAAGAAGTATTCCCTCTGATCTGGGCCATAACTGGGCAAGAACGAAACGTTATTTATGAAACTTTAGTGCCGTCAACTGTTTATAGGTTGAGTCGAAAATCATATCTTGATTTTCTAAATAAACAACCAGAAGCTATGTCAATAATTTTAGATATGACAGTTGAGATGTATAGAATCCATTCTGAAAGAATAATAACATTAGGTTTTAGGTCTGTTAGAGAAAGACTAGTATCTTTCCTATATACAATGTACAAACGATTTGGCGTTAAGACGCCAGAGGGAACTATCATTACGGCGCCACTCCGTCAGCAAGACATAGCTAGTTCAATAAATGCTACCAGAGAAACTACCGGACGAGAGTTATCCTACCTAAGCAAGGGTGGCATCATATTTTACAAAGATAATCTGATTGTTGTCCCAGACGTCGAAAAACTAAAATCATTTTTCTAGGATTATAGTAACTAAAAAGTCCTCCGAAAGTTTTACAGAGGACTTGTAGTTGTTTTTTGTATGCATAAGCTGTTGCCATAGCCTAGTTACTAGACTATAAATTGGCGCCAGCTCTCGGTCGGTTGTGATTTGTCCGTATGCCGAACAACTCGACGTATTACTCTGAACACCTCTTTATCCTCCTCTCCGATTTCATTCTATGATTAATTAGAAGGGGTAGATATAAAATTGCTCACCGTATTTATGTGATATTTATCACATACGTAGGCTGGGATTTCGTCCTGTGTTGCGAACTTGTTCGTCTAATTCTGCTTCATTAGCAACTATTTTTGTGGTGATGTATGTGATTAGGGCATGTAAAGTCATCGCGATAATGAAGTAAATTATAATTGCAAATAGGGCAGATGCACTGAAATATCCAGTTTCAGTAACCTGATGTGCCGGGAAAATACCCCTAAAGGGTTGAAGAAATTCAGCTGCTACATTATAAACAAATTCAGTGAACGCGACATTTGGATTTGCTCCAAATAACAACAATACGAAACCTAAAGATAGAAACACACAGGCAATTATTGTGAACGCGTATATGACGTAAGTTACCGCCCGCGCCACCTTAGTGAATACTAATGCTGTGTCAGATCCTGTTTGCTTTTTACTATTTGCCATTATTTTCTCCCTTTAATATGATTTGTATTTTAGCAGAGAAATAATAAAATACACCCAACTCCTTTTGCGTTAAAGTTTTGCGCCCCACTAGAACCTATTTTGTGACGAAATGAGAGGAAACCAAAGCTTACTTCAGTTTTTCCGAACGAGGAGTAAAAATCTTCAGAGATTTTAGGGAAACATAATAGAGAATTAACAGGTAGACTCTTGCTATAATTAAGCTGATGAAACTAATCATAAATCCACATATCGAGATACATGATTCACCCATTCAAGGAAAGGGCTTGTTTACAAAATTGCCCATTAAAAATGGTGAAACTATTTGGGTTTCGCGTGGCGGCGAACCCTCCGAGTCAAAAATCTATAATGATAGAGAGTTCGAAAAGTTTAAGCAGTGGTGCATAGACAATAGCAAAGAGTGGGACGCGGTTTCTCTTGGAAACAGTAAGCACCGCGCGGCAATTTCTGACCGCGAAAGCCACCCCGAAAATTACGGAAACCATAGTTGTAGCCCAAACCTAGATAAAAACCATACAGCCTTGCGGGATATTAAGGCCGGCGAGGAATTAACGATTGATTACACTCAATTTTCTACGAAAGACTGGGAAATGAAGTGTAATTGTGGGGCGGAAAGCTGTAGGGGTGTCGTGGAAGGAATATTATGAGCCTGATTTACGTTACGGGCATCGCCGGCGCTGGCAAATCTGCGGTTTGTGAAGAACTTACAAAGCGTGGTTTTGAGGCGCACGAGGGCGATGATAACCTAAGTGCTTTCTATAATAACGAAACTGGCGAAATCACAGATAGGCCAACTACCGTTACGGACAGAACACCCGAGTGGCGAGCAGAACACACTTGGAAAATGTCAAAGGAAGCACTGCAAAAACTAAAAGCAAGTTCTGACCATAAACCGGTGTTTGTCTGTGGTGTTGCCTCGAATGAGAACGAGTACATAGATGTATTTGATAAGGTGTTTGCACTTGATGTGGACATAGAAACATTGATGCACCGCATAACCACTAGAACAACCGGCGACTTTGGCAAGTCGCCTCACGAAATGGAAACTCTGCTAAACTGGCACAAGTCCACAGGGGAATACTACCGAAAAATTGGCGCCTACATAGTAAATACATCAAAACCCCTAAATGAAGTTGTAGACGTGATTGTCGAGCAAGTATTGGCATGAACGAAATAATCAAAAACATACTTTCAACAATAAGATACGCCACTATCTCAACAGTAGATGATAATGGCAAAGCGTGGGCTGCACCTGTCTGGTATGTTTTTGACGAAACAAATATGCTTCTTTGTTGGTGGTCGCCCATAAACTCTCAACACTCGCAGAATATTGAACGAAATGATGAAGTTTACATAACAATTTTCAATTCAACCACACCAGAGGGTGAGGGCCTAGGATTATACATACGAGCCAATGCCAAAAAAGTGCCAGACGATAAGTTAGATAAAGTCATTGATCTATACAACTCAACAACCACACAATTTAAGCTCAACCGAGAAAACACCACAAACAATGCACCAACCAGACTTTATCAAGCAGATCCAATCACGATACAAATAAATGACGGTATCGAAACAGACGGCTTTTACCAAGATATTCGCCGCGATGTCGCATAACAGCAACACACTTAGCTAGAAAAACCGCCCAAAATAGCGATATCTACAGAAACAATCTATTATTACTGCAGCATACTTGCGTAGAATAGAACTAAATTTCTAATTATTTACGATATAAACTTCGCCGTCCTGTAAGGTTTTATATGCTCGACCTTTAGATTTTACATATTCAAGTTCTTTCTCGACAAGTTCAGATTCTGGGTGGTCAGATTTGTAGTGAACTATTGGGTAAAAATCGATTAATTCATATCCGTCCAAAATAACTTCATCTTTATAACCCGTGGCCTTCGCATTCACGTCATCAACGAGCTCAACCCCATCAAGCGTGGGGCTGATTACACACAATGCCGCGCTATAACCCGAGTACACCAGTTTATTTGTTTTTATTAATTTTTCAATTACTTTGTCAAAACCACTTTGTTTCATAGCTTTCATTAATATAAATGCATTGCCACCGCGAACCCATACAACATCAAAATCTCTCAATTTGTTAACTAGGCCATCTTCATCATTAAAGTATTCTCGTAAATCTAGATGTTCAGGGCTAAATCCTAACGATTTAATATCATTGAATTCGCTTTCCAGGCTCTTCCTTTTACGCTCAAGATCCTCACTAAAATCTAGTGCATTATCAATAACCGCAACTTTAGCATTTTGCTTACCAACTAGGTCTTTGAATTCAGCGGTGTGGTTACCAAGTTTATAAGATGAAAGATATAGCTTCATAACACCATCATAACAAACAAAACTCCTCTGTTAAAAGGAGCTAAGTATGAGCATAATAGTACGCCGTAGTGGAGGATGTGATAACGCTCATCAAGCAATATTTGTCGGTTTGTATAGCAACATAACGCTGCTATCAGCTATGATTATCGCAGCATGTCCGAACTAACAATAAATATTCTTTCTGCTTTGGCAGTTAGCGGAATTATCACTGCAATGTCTAAAATGCACAGCCAGAGGCTAAAGGCAGTTTTGTATGTACTGCCATTTCCGATAACGATTGCGCTAATCGGCTCTAATAGCATTGCAACGAGCCTTAGTATACTTGGCTTGATGTTGACCGCCAGCTTCTTATGGGGCTGTTATTATCTGCATTTCAAAATGGGTATGAAGGTTCTATACGCAGATGCATTACTCGCAATACTTTATGTTGTTGCGGCTTATATTCTTACACAGTCAGTAAATGTATCGTTTTGGACAATGCTCACAATTTTCCTAGCTATTTGGCTATTGTTAATGCTCATATTTAGGAGAACAACCTTTCGTTATCATTCACATACACCAGCTAAGACTAATGCATTCCTCAAAGCAGTTACGGTTTTTGCTATAGCATTTGGGCTATTTTCTGCTCACCAATATCTTGCCGCCTTTGTCGTAACCTTTCCATATAACGGTGTATTTGCGGTGTATGAAAATAAAGCTGGTCTTTTGCCCCAAGCCGCACTTTTTACCAGAAACTCTACTGCACTAGCGGCATACTTTCTTGCTAACTATCTTGTCGGGACTCAGTACACGGCTACGGTTAGATATACTGTGAGCTGGCTAGCTTTTGGTATTATATTACTAATAGTCAATCGATTTATTCAGGTACACATAAGAGACATAAAGGCGGCTAGAGGTTAAGCTGATATAGTAGTAGTATGAGAGCAATATTTCTAGATCGTGACGGAACTATTAACGCAGGCATACCCAAGTACGAGCGGGTCGATAACATTAATAAGGTTGAGATACTTCCCAATGCCGTGCAAGGACTGGCAAAGTTAGTAGAGCTTGACTACATGCTATTCTTTGTTACTAACCAAGCGGGGCTGGCAGAAGGACTGATTTCACAAAGCGATTTTGATGCAATTAACAACGAAGTATTGAAGCGGGTTGCACCTAGTGCGGCTGTGGTCACGAAGACATATGTTTGCCCTCATGGTGAGGGCAGTACATGTGACTGCCGTAAACCTAAGCCTGGACTGTTATTACAAGCTGCTACTGAATATAACATTGACCTTGCTGAATCGTGGATGATTGGTGACCGCCTGACAGATATACACACAGGCATAAACGCAGGTACTAAAACAATACTGGTTCAGACAGGTTCAATAAAAGAAGCTCCTGAGGCCACATTTGTTGCCGTAGACCTTCTTGAGGCTGCCCAATACATTGCTGAATCACTATAGTCTTGGCCACATGCTTGTGTGAAGGGGTGTATAACACCACCTTTGTTCTCGTACAGGAATAAAAGACACCGCTAGGTCTCTTGTTAACTAGTTATCTACTGACAAATGATGTCTGTATAGCAGTTCTCATCCAGTTTTGGTGGGTCAATATCGCCATCCTCAAGGCTCTGCCTTTGGCTCCTAGCTCTATACATGTTGGCCTCCTCCTCGGATGTCATGAGCAAATTAAGGTACGGCGGGAAGTTGATTGGAGGCAATCACAAGCCAATGATTACTATTGCAGAGTTTGAAAAGGTACAAGCATACATCAACCCCGGGTACACTACCAGACCCAAAGATAAAGACTACCCATTGTATTTAGGGGTATGTTTGTTTGTGGCGATTGTGGATTTGCTGTAACTACACAACGCAAAACCAAGAAGCCACCTAATGGAACCGAAAGTACTCACATCTACTGTCATTGTACGGGTAGGCGTAAGGGCTATAAATGTACTCAGAAGTCTGTATACACAAGAGAAAGCGAGTTCATCGAGCAAGTAAAATCGAGGTTGTCCCGATTTACTATAGGCCCAGATTTCTACAGACTCGCTATTGAGGCTCTTGCAGAAGAGAATGATGACACAATAGCCAGACAGCAAGCAGTAATTAATAATCAGCAAAAAAGTATCAAACACAAAGAGGATGAAATACACGGTCTACAGCGTATGAGATACCGTGGAGAATGTTCAGATAATAACTTCTATGCTTCAGAAATGAAAAAGCTTGAGAGTGAACTCAAAAGCCTCCAGAAAGCAAGGAAGAAGACAGAGGTTGAGTCCCGAGATTGGCGAAAGCTTGCAACCGAGACATTTACCTTTGCCCGATACGCAAAAGAAGACTTCGAGAGTGATGATTTAGAAAAACAACGAGTGGTACTTAGAAAACTTGGTCAGAACCTAACAGTTTTGGATGGGAAAATAGAGTTTACCCCTGTGAAGTACCTAGTGCCCATCGAAGAAGCTTATCCAGCACTGTTTGCGGAGATGTCAGCGGTTAGAACCATGCCAGAACAGATGAAAAAAGCCTCCGAAGAGGCTGTAATTTCAAAATGGTACACCCGGCAGGATTTGAACCTACGACCTTTGGCTCCGCAAGCCAACGCTCTATCCAGCTGAGCTACGGGTGCACAATAGCCTAGTAGCCCAAACGGGCAAAAGGCCTGATGATTATAGCACGTTTTACCTCTGTTTACCAGATACGACACCCTAAACGACACTATCCGCTATAGAGTTTGTAACCAATCCAGATTCCTGCAAGCCCACCAATCAATGACCCTAACAAACCCCAAAACGAAAACATCCCGCCTTTGCCACCCAGTAAAGAGGGGATGTAGGCACCAATAACACCACCAACCCCTGCACAAAGGTAAAGTGTAGTCTTCACTAAAACCTTATTTTGCGCATCAAGTTGTCGATGAGATCGAGCTTTTTTGTTTCGTGTGGTAGATACGAACTTAAGACTTCGACAATACTTTCTTGATCTTTTGTCTCGTAGTAAATAGTGAGGCTTGGCATGAAGCGCTGTAGAGGAGTAAGGACAATGGTCATTATTGGACCTTCTGGCACTAAAGAGAATGACTTAAACTGGCTGTAGTGGAAAAGTTTTTTTCCGACATGAATACCGCTATCGTCAACCATATACTCAAGTATTTGTGGTTTTCTACTAGCAGCCACCATAAATATTACTCCAGCTAAAATTATTAACAGGGGAGACAACCAGCTATCTACACCGTCTAGTATTAATATCAAGCCAGCAAACGCAAACACCATTAGAGATACTGACACATACCAAAAGGGAGACTTGTCATGGGCAATATACTCCGAAGCAGTCCATGAAATCGGATTAATAGAATATTGTGTGTCTTGGGGCGACTCATCAAACCCTTGGTTGGCACCAGAATTGTAGCTCCAACTAGCATTTTCGTCGCTTATCGGTTCGGCAACTGGCGAGCCACTAGAATTAGTATTAACGTTATCCGTGATTACTACTATTTCATCGCTTTCCTGCAGATTTTCAGGTTTTTTATTCTCATCCATAAGCGTATTGTACATTATTTAATTAGCAATTAAATA
>JAXLZX010000017.1:0-7992 GCA_046350695.1 Saccharimonadales bacterium (SeqCode)
GCGGCTATGGCTGAAGCTATTGGGAGACTTATTGAAGATGAGAAACTGCGTAAAAAGATTGCAAAAAATGGGTATAATTCGCTCGGTTATACATGGGAACAACAGACTGAAATGATCTGGAACGACATTAGGCAACGATAGGAGTTGTTATATTGCGTCCGCCTGAAATAACAACTACCTAGCAGTAAAAATTAACTTTTGTTTTGACTGTAAAATTGCCTGCGCGCGGTTTACCTTTTCTAGAATGATTATATCTTGACCATTTGAGCCCTTGAGTCCTGACCATAAGCCTCTATGCGCGTGTTGTCCATGTATGCCAAAGCCAGTACGCCTAAACATACTTTTGATTCTTTTAGGTGTATACCCTACCGCTCCTTCGGGGTGATGTATGTCATTAATAAAACATTCTTTGCTTATTTTATGTTCAAAAGATAAAGGATGCATGCCAACTTTATTCTTATTTTTTTGCAATGATTCCAGTGCGCTATTATCAACAACAAAGAATGAAGCCAATACTAGTCCATCGGATTTCAATACACGTCTGAATTCATGCAAGTAATGTACGATGTCATTTTCGAACATATGTGTAAATACTGAATGCAGAACAATACGATCAACTGTTCCATCTTTTATCGGTAATTTAATATCTGTTGTATTGATTTTACCTTCACCGTTATGTATCTGGCTCTTAATGTCATAGTATATAAACTTAAAGTTACTATGTTTTGGTGTTATATTTTTTTTGCACCAGTCAATACTTGGTTTAATAATATCAATACCGAGATATTTGCCATCTTTTGACAGTATTTTTGATAATTCAATCGCATCGCGTCCAACACCACAACCAATTTCTAGAATAAAATCATCATCGTTTATAGGAGTATACTGCCTATACATCTCAATATGGCTAGCAGAAACCCTTTTCCAATTATCAACTCCTCCACCCGTTAACGTGACCAGGTCTTCTGGAATTTTATATCCACCATACCTAAATACTTTAGTAATCATATAAAGCCTTCCAGTTTAAATTATTCATCTTATCATAATGGAGTGTAGTATCCGTTCATCGGATACCTTGATGCCGTCACAGAGTCGACGTTTATTAGTTTATCATACGGAAGACCTGGGTAGTTTGTTGAATGCACTATTAAGCTTTTATTATCTTTAACGAGATAGATTGTGTCGTTACCGCTAACCTTGTAAAGTCGTCCTGATGCTAAATGCATTCCACCATACCCTAGCCCAGATTCAACCGCTGTAGACACATGGGTTATATCCTCGGACTCAAATCCAAGCTTATTAAAATCATCTAATGTAGGGAAGGAGTATAGCTTTTTGTTAATAACTGTGAATATTCTACCGGAGGGTGATCTGAAAACACTTAATTTGTTAGATAACGGCAGTTTAGAAACAAAACTTTCTGGCAGGTTAACCGCCTGCGTAGTAGGCCAATTTGACTCTTTGCCGGTCAGATCTAGCTTTTTTCCACCAGCAGCAAGGTATATCTTTCCAGAAGAGGTAGACTTGACGTAGTTAGTTAGAGTAGTGGTGATGGGTAGAGGGTCGGTATTGTATGACGCCGGGATACTCTTAAGGGGGAGCATATTCATGCCTAATGAATTAAACTCTTCTGGGCCAGGTATAGGTAACAGGGTGCTGTTGATAGATAGGTAAATAATGTTTGAGTTACTAAATTTGACAACCGTATTATCTGCAATTAGCAGTTTACCCTGGGTTTGCTGAACATTATTATCCTTTACCCATCTTGCATTTGACCAGCCGCCTAAAACGTCTACAAACTCAGGGCTTACTATTCGCCTTTTCTTGCCATTCTCCATTTTCCAACTTGCATTGTTATTCATTACAACTTTTGGAAGATTAATATCTGGCGCCGTATACATGTCCACCAACTCATTAGGTAGAGTCTTACTTGTGTTTGTGTTAAAACACTCTAGCCCCCACGTGGTATTTGCTATTGGAGTGCCGTTTGGTTGTTTGGCACAATCACTAATACTTACAGGGTATCGTTTTCCATCATCAAATAAATAGAGTTTGCCACTTGGGTCATACTGTTTTTTACCTAGGTTAGTAAGGGTATCTCCTGTAGCGTAGTTACTTAAAAAGCTATCGTTAACCGTCGCAGCAGAAAAGTGATGTAACCCATAGTTTACTAATATCTCGGGTGAAGGAACTAATAATTTTTTTCCGTCAGATATCACATAAATTTTTTGTGAAGAGCTAGATTTATATAAAGGAGATGGCTTTACTCCAATGGTTGTTGATCCAAACCAATCATTAAATAGGCGCCAAAAATTTCGGTTTCCGTACGCACCACACGAATCACCCGAACCGTAAAGATTACTTAAAGCTGACTGATTTGGTTGGTACGGAGTGTAATTATAAAGTCCGGCTGTTGCCTGATTTTGAATATATACGTTTGAGCCGTCACATGCAGTATTTGGATTGTAGAGTATATAATTACTTCTGCCTGCTCTATAGTTAAACGATGATGGGTTACTAGCATAATATCTAAACTGACGAGCTGCTGCATAAACTTGATTGAAAAAGCCGTAGTATTCAGCGTCGCAGGGCGCAGTGTCAGGGCATCCGTATCCTGTTGCGCTTCTATATTGTATTGTCCAAGGCCATGTATCGGTAATCAAACTCTGTTCTTTTTGTAAAAGTACTATTAATACTTGAGGATTAACCCCGCAACTTACCCCTACTTCGTAAATTATCTGTGCGGCAGTCTTGTTGCCAGCAGTAAAGCCGTTGCATATTCCCGCTTCGGCGCTTCGGTTTGGCGTATCTTGTCGGTAATCTTTCAAGCACGTAAACGGGGGATTATTGCCATCTCGCCCCGCATGCCAAGTATCGCACACAGGAACTTTGCTATTTAAAAAATTTTGAATTTCAGACGCACTCATAGTATTAGATGAGAAGAAAACAACATCATCAATTATTCTTCCAGGGTTGAATTGATCACCAGATACAGCGTTGGCTTTTTGGACAAAAGCGGTGCTACTTAATACTAAGATTACGATAACAGTAAGCGCTGTAAACCTTAGTCTGCCCATTTATTTAACCTCAAAGTTAGTTGAAGATGAGGTACCCTGACTGCTCGTAGATTTGTACTGTAAGACAACATTCCAGTTGCCTTTTGGTGTTAGTTCAGTTGTAGGAAATGATATAAGGCTACATCTTGTGGTTGTTGCATCTTTGACTGCTGAAGAAGTTTTAGTAACTACAGCTTTATCATTGCTAAAAATGGCCGTACAGGTGCCCCCATCTTCAATTTTAGAAGGTATGAAACCAGACAGTTCTACTAGAGAGTCGAATTGGCCTGCATAGGATATTATTGGAGTTACATGACTTGATGGATTTGTTGGCTCTTCAGTTGAAGGCTGGTTGTTCTTAAATGTCTCAGTTTCTTTTAACTCTTCCTTTGTAGGAGGGCTGTAGTTTATTGTATTCACAGGCTTTATCTCGTTGTTCGGGCTAGGTTTCTTTTGAATATAGACATACAGCAACGTAACCCCTACAAAAACCAGTGTAGAAACTAACACAATTATCATTATTTTTTTGGGATTTTGATTTTTATTCATTAACTTCATTTTAACATAACCACTATATAGTTAGAATAGACTATAAGTAATAATTTGTCAATACTCAATTGCTGGTGGAATGTTTTTAGTATTTTTTGTATTAAAAATATATCTTTTGCGGACCCAAAAATTCCAAGAAAATGTAATAAGTATCGCTAGTATTTTACCTATAATAGGAGTTATCGATAATTTCTCTACACATATCCATATTACAGACAGTTGGATTCCTACACCTACCAGACTAGCGAGTACGACCATCATGATTTCCGTATGTATTGCATACTTGCTTGCCTTAAATACATAAACCCTGCTTAAGAACCAGTTTAAGGCTATGCCAATTGCCATACTTAAGACAGTAGACACCAGATAGTTTATTTTTATGACTGAGTTTAACAGAGCAAAGCTAAGGACCTCTATACTTACTATTATGACTGCAATTAGTAGATACTTGAATATTTGTTTTTTAATTTGGTCTTGGAAAAATATTCGTAATGATTTCATATTTTTTGATTCAAGAACTCATTAAATAGCTTAACTGCAGTCGCATAGAAAACAGGAGTGGTATCGGGGTTAATACTAGTACGATAAGTTAGCATTCTGCAGTAGTGAACCGCTTCATGAAAAAATATTGAACTGTATTCCGCATCTGACATTGTGGACTTTAGTTCCTTGTCTAACATAGAGAATACCCCCTCATATTTATGAGACTTTATTTCTTCAAAGTTGATATTATTGCCACGAACATCGCAGTTATCTAGTTGGATTAAAAATTCATATCCAGAATGAAGAGACTGGAAGATTTTTCCGTAGTCTACGGCTGGAGTTGAAACTTGATTTTCGTTATTGGGGTCTAAAATCAGGAAGTCTCCCGACTCTGATGAAATTATGTTATCGACAGTTAAATCTCCATGGATTGGGGTTTCGAAGTATTTTTCTAAAACTGATATTTTCTTATTGTTATTTTTTATCTTTTCAATAGTTTCTAAAATATTCGGATAGCTTACTCCGTTTACTTTTATGTTTTTGTAAGTGAGTAGCTTGCTGATAGAAGCATTGAGTTGAGCAGTATCGTTAATTTTACCCTCAACCTTTTGCTCGATATACTCGAATACCTGTTTTCTGTGTCTTGTTGGTACACTGTATTCGTATATGTTTTTTGACATAAATTTCATCACTCTTTTTAGAATTTTAAAGCTCTCACTTATGTCGTGAGAATGTATATATTCGAATAATGGGAAGTAGTCTTCACGATATTCTAGGTCGAAGTAGTAGTAGTGTTCTGTGGTCTCTTCATTAATCACATTTGGTATGTGTTTTAGGGCCGAACGCTTTTTAAGCCATCTCGCTTGATCTAAAAGCTTGTCTTTATATTGTTCGAGGGTTATTTTTTTTACCCTAATCTCATTGTTTTGCCAAACAAGCATTGTATGTGCGTTTGAGCCTCCTTTGAAGGATTTTATAAGGTTAAATTTAGCATTAAGTTCGGCTTCTGTAAGGATTTTATTAATTGGCTCATTTTGAAAATATGCATCTAAAAATTGACTTAACTCTGAACTTACATCCCTGTCACGATGTAGCTTATTAATAAGCATGACTTGGTCGGTAGATTCTTGGCTGCTGGTGTGTTTTTTTTGTACGAGTACAATCACGCCCACTATCGATATTGGCAGTATTATCACTATCCATGCAACAACAGCATATGATGCAGCTTCTGTCAGTCCTATTTTATCCAAAAGATCGGTTACTATTATTTGGAAACTTCCTATATAGCCAGGACCTGATGGCGCCACGACCCCGGCGTAGGTTGACTGAATGGAGTACCAGA
Organism: Saccharimonadales bacterium (SeqCode); assembly: GCA_046350695.1. GTDB lineage: Bacteria > Patescibacteriota > Saccharimonadia > Saccharimonadales > JACQNP01 > JAGQNP01. Next base: position 5,431 of record JAXLZX010000017.1, read on the forward strand.
GTTTTTGGAAACCATCTCCTATATAGAAACAGAGTAGAATACATAGAGTTGACAAGAAGTAAACCGACCACATTAGGCATGACAGCAGGAAATAACTCAAAAGATTTTTTTTATTATCAAGGTAAAGTTTTGTACTAAAAATACATGACCAGGCAATAAATCTCATTCTATCTTTAATTTTTATATTAAATAGTGACGATAGCCTGTGAATTAACTTGAGGCTTATAGAGTTTTCTTTGACTACAAATAGCAGAATAAATAATAGCGCCAGGCTAATTGCCAAGAAGGTGAAGCCGATTTTTATCATTGCGACACCGGCATCGATGGAAAAATTCGTAATTATTAAGGCAGACGAAATAACGCCAAGACCCAATATTAAGCCGTCAACAATCCTTTCAATAACTATAGACATGAATACTGAAGTCTTACTTATTGCTAGTTCATCCCCTACATAAAATGCCCTAATTATCTCGCCGAGTCTCAGTGGTAGCAGAGCGTTAAATAGATAACCTACCGACAGCCCTTTAAATAGTGTTTTTGTATCAGACTTCCTAATAAGGTTCAATAAAAGCTTAGATTTATATGCTCTTAAATAGTGGCCAAGAAATTGTAGCGAAATTGCCACAGATAATATCAAGCAAAACCAAACGAAGCTTATATGAGGCATTAATGAGTTAAGATTTTGTTTATCGGCAAACTCAAAAAAATATATGGATGCTATCGATATACCAGTGAAGAATATGATTAAAAATGAAATTTTATACTTCATATTCTTACTTTGATTACGTTAGCTCCAGAAGCTTCCGCTGCTTCTATGCCGATTTTACTATCTTCGAATACGCAACACTCTTTGGCATCCACGCCTAATTTTGAGAAGGCCTTTAGATAGCATTCCGGATCTGGCTTACCTTTGTCTACATCTTCTCCGGTGATAATTATATTGAATATATCAGGCTCGATATTATTGAAACTAAGTAAGTTTTGCACATTTTCTCTACTTGCTGTTGTTACTAGGGCAGAACGATAATTATTACCTAAGGAAGATAACAGTGATATGAGTCCAATATTCGGTTTAACTAAAGCAAGGTTCTCCTTGTAGTATATAGACTTCAGTATCTTTATCTTTCTCTTTACTGCTGAGTCTAAATTTGGGTTGATTTTATCAATCATATCATTATATCTAAGACCGAAGTTTTCTATGTAGAGCTTTTTATTCAGCTTTAACCCACAGTCGCTGAACGCCTTGTCATATGAGACAATATTAGCTTCCGAAGTATCAAATAACGTTCCATCTAAATCGAATATCAGAGAATTTATCATAACTAATCTGTTTTATAGTTTAAATTAAAAACCACGTCATTGTCTAAGGTTTTGCCATTTAAAATAGCTTTTCCGTCAGTATAAATGTTTGGTTTGCTTAGTTGAACTGCTAAAGGACTTGTATTTTCAGCATCGGGCATTACTGAGAAACAGTATGATTTACCCAAAGAATTATTGAGCGCTGTAAATGAGGTCTTAGTCAATGAGTTATCTTTTATCCTTCCAGATGGAATTTTGACTTTGTATATTTCTGATGAGCAGTCCTCTTCATATAAATACAAATAATATTGAGACCTTATCTTATTGTTGAAGGTAGAAAAGTATATCTCTAAGCCGTTTAGGTTATTATTTGGAGAAACAAAAGTTTGGAATAATTGATTTGAATTAAGGTGGTCAACATAGTTATTTTCAAAAGGAGACAGGCCCAAGTATACAGTGTCGGGTTTATAGTTTTCAGTTTTTTCTGTACAAAGTTTTGATCTAGGAATGTTTTCGTATTTTCGGCTCCTATCTGGATATATGACAATGGGTAAGTAATCATTTTGCGAACTATGACAAATCTTTTTGGCACTAGCGTATATATTGTCATTTTCCTTAAATTGGACATTATTATCTCCAAATGTACCAGATTGTGGGATTAGGTAATACACAATAGTTATGATAATAACCAGATTAACTAAATATCGTTGTTTCCATTTTAATTTATTAATAAACTGGTAAAGAGCAGAAACCAAGATAAAAATGAAGATTAGATTTTGTGCATAAAAGAATTGATCTGGGCCACTAGATTTATAGCCGTAATACAGATCGCTTATACCAGTTCTGTTTGAGACTAAAAGGACTGAAGATACTGCAATCGAGTAGATACCGAACCAGAAAATTTGCTTGGTCTTGCCGTGTATTCGTAGGCCGACAACGAATACCACCAATAATATGACCACGGCTAAAACGTCATTTAAATGCTTATTTAATGGGAATAATACTGAGTAGAGATACGATCTACTGACGAGTATCTCGATTGCACGATTGAAGTTAAATGGCGAGTCAAGATATCCTGGCAAGTCTGGCGTCCCATTTATAAGTACGATTATTACTTGAGGCAGGAGTAATAAAATAAGTAGGCAAAGACTTTTAAATGACCTTTTCTTAAATAGGTCTGAAACCGACCTCTTAGTATTTTTAAAATTAAATTTTGGCAAGTATCTGAACAGGGCAAAAGGGATCATTAAGTACACAGTTACG
>JAXLZX010000018.1:0-5029 GCA_046350695.1 Saccharimonadales bacterium (SeqCode)
ATCATCATCGATTGTAATGTGCTTAGAGTGGAGTAGCTTAGGGTGATTGTAGAGATATATCTTTACTCCAGCCCTCATCAGTTGATCATAGAACGACCTCTGGGCATGACCAACCATCCATTGATCCATTGCTGTCGAGTTGATTATACTAACATCAACCCCCCGGAGCGCAGCCGATGTAACAGCTTCGAGCATAGCATCATTCGGTACAAAGTATGGATTAGTTATAACTACTTTTTCCTTTGCTCGGTACATCAAGTAGGCAAATAACCTTGAGTTATTTGAGTTATCAAAGCCTGATCCGCTAGGTACTATTTGCGCCACTACGTCTCCAGTTTTCTCTGGCATTTTTCTTTGCTTTGGGTTTACTATCTTCTGCAATAGCTCTCCGGTTTCAAAATACCAATCACTTGCAAATACTGCTGAACACTGACGAACTATCGGACCGCTTAATTTTGCGACCAACTCATCATAATAAATATCGTCTTTCCTGTGATATGTCCTGTCTATCATATTTAGTGAACCTATGTAGGCATACTTATCGTCGATTACAACTATCTTCCGGTGATTCCTGAGGTCTGGTCGATTATATTGACTCGGCCTAAGCCTTATAGGTAACATCTCAAACCACTCAACACCGATTTCGGTTAGTAGTTGTTTCATTTCCTTGCGCCTTGGGTATGCCCTATAGCCCATACCATCAACAAGTAGCCTAACCTTAACTCCGCGCTCTACCGCCGCCTTCATCGCATCAAATAACGGCATCGTTGTTTTGTCTAGAGCAATGATGAAATATTCGATATGTACGAATTCTTTAGCCATATTAACTTCTTTGACTAAGTCCTTTATTGAGTCATCATACTCCGACTGAATCTTTACCGAGTTCCCACCACGCGCTGGGAACTTAGTTAACGTTCTGTTTAAATCTATCAGCGACTTAGCTCTTAGTCTTAAATCTTCCGGAAGATCATCCAGATCATCTTTCATATCCTTAGTAGCCTGCGTAATAAGTTTGTTGGCTGTTTTTTGCATCCTTCTTCTGTTTTTCGACAGCCTTGGATTTCCTATTACCAAAAATAATATTATCCCCAAACCGGGTAATATAAATAGAAGCAAAAGCCAAGCAATAGCTGAGTTTGGATTCCTTCTTCTAGGAATATAAATTATGAACCCGATCCTAATTATCCAATCAATTATAAAAAGAATGACTGCAGCCCATGTTAAATTATTAATCATAATAATGGAATTTTAACAGCAATATCATTAACTTAAAACTGCTAATGATTTTTTGTTACAATCAGCATAAAAGTAATGAAAAAACTACTAAGTAAAAGTAAACCAATATATAAAGGGCCGATCATCGAAATTCGCGGCATGGTTAGATTAATCCTATCTGGAGCACCATTTTTCGCGGGCTATTTTATCTTTCCTTATACAAAGGATCTTTGGATGGTTGCATTCCTGTGCGCAACGTTCACCAGCGCCAGTTTTGTTGGCATTGAAAGCATAAAGAAAAAATTCGGTTATTCGTTATGGATAACTCTATTTGTAGGCCTATCAGTTTTTAGTGCCTGGCAATTCTCAGAACACGCTGTAATTTTAGGGATACTTGTCATTCTTTGGTCGGTTGCCGCCAGCTTATCTTTCGCAGCCGGACCAGTAGTAAGTCTTCCGGTGAATATCGGTTGCACATTATTTATACTATTCTTGCTAAATAATAGGCTTGTGGGCGAAAGTCTTGGAGGGCTAATGCTCTTCGCAGGCTGTGGGCTGGCATGGTCATACTTGCTTGGTTTAATTTCAGTATTCGCGCCTCACAAAAACCATATAGATACACCCAGCCTCAGCGAATTACATGATGAGTTTCAAAAAAGCTTGAATAGGGATTCGCCATATTTAAGGAATGGGGTAATCCGTGGAATTATCATTGTTTTACTCGGTATTGCTATTCAACTCACCAATAACCAGGCACTAATTATTTCCGTATTTACTGTGTTGATCGCAATGATTCCCGGCAAAAATCAGACGAGACTTAAAATACTTTCGCGTGTAGGTGGAGCTATTGGAGCCCTTTTTTCCGCAACCATACTAGTCAATATGCAGCCACCACTATGGATATATTTCTTCGGCCTAGTCATAGTCCTGGCATTTACTCGTTGGATAATATTACGTAAATATACATATAATTCGTTCTTCCTAGTTACTTACCCTCTTTTTCTAGTTGGACTAGGTGGGTTTTACGATAATACATGGGATAAACTTTGGTATACGGTTTTTGGTGCAATAATTTCAATAATCGCATCTGAACTATTCGTGTTCAAATCTTACAAAAAGATTAGTAAAGAAAAGTCGTTGGCAACCTAGCCCAAAATCGTCTCTAATTTTGGTCTATCGAATCCAATAGTTATATCACCATCGACATCTATCACTGGTACACCCATCTGGCCAGACTTTTCGACCATTTCTTTAGCAGCATTTATGTCCGTACTGACGTCGACTTCTTTAAACTTAATTCCTTTTTCCTTCATCCAATTTTTTGCCATATGACAAAATCCACAAGTTGGAGTTGTATAAATTATAACCTCTTTCATATTACCTCTTTTCTAATAAGTGTTAATAGTTTCGTCACTGTTGGGTCGCTATTATTTAATTGGTAGCAAATTTTTTGACCACGTCGGTTCCGCACAATTACATCAGAAAGTTCCAAAAGTTTACATTGTTGCGAAACGGCAGAAATACTTATATCTAGCTTGTCAGCCATGGAGCTTACGCAGATATCGGGCTCTCGTATAAGTAACTTCAAAATTTGAAGTCTTGTTTCATCAGCAAAAGCAGAAAATATCCTAGCCATATAAGTGGTAGTGTCAATGCTTACCATGTTTTATATTTTAACTAATTTCTTAAACTTTGAAAAGTTTTTATTTCAACTCTTTTCCATACCTGAAAAGTAAAAGTAATCTTATCCTCTGTTATGGGATTCGATTCCTTGACAAGGCTAAACTTTTTATTGATTTCTGGAAAGAACTTGGTGCAGCCATATTCACCACTAAGTTGCGTAATATAAAGCTCGTCATTTAGATCCAAAGTACTAGCGTAAAGGCCCGACCCACCAATGTTCCATAAATCCCCTTTGTAGTTCAAAATTAAATCATAGGGGTCGTTGATACTGATAAACCCTTCGCGAAGCTCAGTTCTCTGTCGAGTTACTACATAGTTATTGCAGTTTGGATACGGCCTGGTTAATTCTTGATATAGATTGAATCCCATAATAACATCGTGGCCTAAAATTTTCTTCTGATAGTATTTTGTATCCGAGGGAATTCTACCGGCCCAAGGTATGCCGTTATTATCGGCTATGCCACGCTTTTCGTCTATTACTACAATTGCTCTGATCATGATTTTATGATACTTTTTTCGAATAACGTGCCAATTAAATAAAATGAACCGACAATAATCCTAATATCCACATTGTCATCGTCTTCAATAAGTAGATTGTATGCTTTTTGTGGGTCACTCTGCAAAACAACATTATCAATTCTCGCATTTTTGGCAACTTGCGCCAGGTTTGACACAGTTACGGGTATGTGAGGCAAGTTTGTAATAATAGAAAACTCAGTACATATTACATTACTTGTTATTCCGGCAATCAATTTAACAGATTTTTCTAAAGTTTCCTGCTTAGCCTGCGAGAAGGCAATTAAAGCCTTGATTTTAGTATTCGGAAACTCATTTCTAAGACTTGAACAAAATGCAGTTAGTTTTTGTGGGTTATGAGCGCCATCAAGAATAATTATCTTTTCTGCAATATTCATAATCTGCATTCTACCCGGAATGCTCACTCCTTGAGTTTGCAATAGTTGATCACTACCAATTTTTGATAGACCATCTCTTTCCGCAACATAATCAGAAACTTGTTTTGCTAGTAACCAATTTCTCTTTTGATATAAGGGTAAATGTGCCAAAAAACTTGCGCATTGTTCTAGGTTTTCCTGTGTATAGTTATGTAGCACGGCTTTGTTTTGCTTACAAGCTTCACGCATTATCTCCATAACCGATTCTTCTTGATCATAAGCAAAAACATGATTATTGGGTTTTATTATCCCTACTTTTTGATGAGCAATCTTTTCTATGGTATCTCCAAGTATCCTGGTATGATCTAGACCAATATCTGTAACAACAGATATCTTGTTTTTTGACTCGACAACGTTTGTAGCATCTTTTAGCCCACCCAGTCCAACTTCTATGACTACATGAGTACATTCGAGCTTGGCAAATGCCCAAAAACTAAAGACAGTCAGAAGTTCAAAGTAAGTTGGTTTCAGTTCAACTAATCCCGGAGTGGAAACCAACTCGCTAAATAATTCACACATTTTTCGCTCTTCCAAGGGAACACCGTTTATTTGTAACCGCTCATTTATTTGGATGACATGAGGCGACACCGACAACCCAACTTTGGTATTATGAGCCCGAAGCAGTTCGGAAATGTAGTAGCAGGTTGATGTTTTACCTGAGGTGCCTGCAACATGGATAACCTTGCATCCCTTTTCTGGATTTCCAACTAAGGGTAACAGATCGGTCATTCGGTCCGGATTATAAAAATCACCATTCAGGATAGATCCTGGTACGAACTGCTCCAAATACTTATTTAATTCAGAAAAGTTATTAATCATATGAACAATTGTACTAAAATATACTCATGTCAACTAAACCCGAATTAAACCGCAGGACAAAGGCAGAGTACGAAGCTATTGGTAAACTCCTTGAAGACACATATTTGGCAAATACCTCAGGCACACCAAAAGTTTTATGGTTTAGCTTTCTCAGAGGCCTAGCTTATGGCCTAGGGATTTTTCTTGCCGGTACTCTAGTTATTGCCATAATCATTGGTATTCTCGGGCTTTTTGATGATGTACCATTAATTGGCCCCTTTGTTGAGAAGATAGTTAACAACTTAAATTCTGCACCTAAGCTTTAGGCAAGTAAATAGTAAAAACCGACCCCTTAGTTGATGTATCCCGTAAGACGATCT
>JAXLZX010000019.1:0-4365 GCA_046350695.1 Saccharimonadales bacterium (SeqCode)
ATGTAAAGTGATAAGAAAGGAATTATTGTGAATATTAAAATTGGTGTCATTGTTAGTACTACACGCCCAACTAGGGTTGGAAAATATGTCGCGGAATGGTTTATTGCCGAAGTGCCAAAAAGAGATGGTGTGAGTTTTGAATTGATAGATCTTAAAGATGTAAATTTACCGTTCCTTAGTGAACCAAAGTCAGCATCATCTGGCGAGTATGAACAAGCAAGTTCAAAGGCTTGGAGTGATAAAATTAAAGGTTACGACGGTTTTGTAATTGCGTCAGCGGAGTACAATAATGGAATTCCGGCACCCCTAAAGAATGCCATCGACACCTTATACCATGAATGGAACAGAAAGCCTGTTGCTTTCGTTGGCTACGGTACATATGCAGCAGCTCGTGCAATTGAGCAATTAGTAAACGTTACTGCCAAAGTCGGTATGGTGCCACTACCAAAGACAGTTGTAGGTATTGTTAATCCTTGGGAGGCAGTTTCTGACGATGGGCAAATCAACAAAGACTTTGTAGTAGGTAATATGGAAGGCATGGTTGATAATTTGCTTTGGTGGGCCAGAACTGTAAAAAATGCTCAAAACCTTAAATATTAAAGCTATTGGAGGAGACTTAGCCGTCAAAACTATTAGTCACAAAGGCCTGTATGTTGCTTTAGAGATACTGATGATATTTAGAATCGTAGTACCAGTATGTGACTCAGTTTAACATCTCTATGAGAGTTACTAACACAGGGCTCTATTAGTATTATCTTTCTAAAATGAATCACTCTGATTCTGTTGAATACGGGCGTGAGCAGAAACAAAAAGTCACCATACTGGGGTGACTAATTTTTTTGGTGGGGGTGGTAGGAATTGAACCTACGACCAATCGGTTATGAGCCGACTGCTCTAACCACTGAGCTACACCCCCATATTCTATGGCATTAGTTTGAATGATCAAACTGCATATATGACTTTTGTGTAGATGGTTAACGGAGGTAAGTATAACAGCAAAATGGTATACTAATCTAGTAATGCTTACAAAAATAAAGAAAACCGCCAAGGACCCTAGAGTCCAGCAATTCAAAGATGTAAGGGTAGTAAGTCTAATGGTTTTTGGTGTGATATTACTTATGGTTGCGTGGAGTAGCGTAAAAGTTATCCAGACGAACTATGACCTGCAGAAGCAGATTGCAAAATTCAAACAACAAAATGAAGTACAAAAACTCAAAAATGAAAATGAAAAACTAAGGAATCAATATTACAAAACAGATCAATTCTTGGAGCTTCAGGCTCGACGAAACTTCGGCAAAGCTGCCCCAGGTGAGACTCTTGTCCTAGTACCAAAGGACGTCGCACTGTCTAAAACAAAGGAAATGCCAGAACAAGCTAAACCTAGCGCTACCCAGGTTCCTAATAAGCCTACATACCAAAAGAACTTGGAGTCATGGATGGACTATTTCTTGCACCGTACGTAACTCTTTAGTTATTTTGTCGAGACTGGAAGTTTTTGATATCGATCAAGCTTAAAAATATATAGGTAATAGTAATTGTAAAAATTACCATAGACTCAATCTTGGTTAAATTTAATATCGTCGCATTGAAGCTAAGTATAAAAACTACTATCAACCCAGTACACATGCGTCCATAAAGCGTTATTGCTAACTTTTGTTCTTTCCATTTATTTTGTTGTGAAAGCTGGTACAAAAACGTTGAAGCACTACTTGCCATCAGTACTATAAAAATAATAGCAGAATTCAAATATTCCCACGTAGCATAGACTAGAATGAATGTGCTTAAGATGAATAATATCAATGACAAGCATGAGACCCGCACATTACCATATTTCAAGATTAAAGTTTTTTTACCGGCGATTTCGTCGCCTTTTACGTCTCGATGATCCTTAAGTACAATCCTTGACATAAAGTGTAAGTACATGCCAACAATAACAAGAAAAGAAGATGTATTAAGTGGAGTATTGCTAATAATCATCCCCGAGCTAACTGTTAATACGATGTAACCTAGGGGTAGCAGTAAGGGTGCTAAGCCACCACGCCTTGAAATTTGTATGGGTTTTATAGAGTAGGCAACATTTAGAAGTACCATAACAAAAAATAAAATAAAAATTGCTAAATTAAATACTAGAGCAGAGAATAATAAACTAGTAAAGGAACAAAATACAGCAACTTTGGGTAGCAAATCCTTGCTGGCAACCCCAATAATTAATGGCCTCTGTTTATCGTCCTTAAGATTTATCTTGTCAATTTCATAGTCTGCGTAGTCATTTAGCGCAGTCCCAGATATGTACCAGAATCCGAGTGCTATAGATACCAGTATAAACTGTAGTGTGGATGAGAGTGTTAACAACTTATTTTCACTACTTACCGCAAGGCCGTAAGAGATGCCAAAAAGCAGATAGATTAGTAATAACATGTATGTCATTGGCCTCAATAGTGCCCATAAAGTACTAATCAGGTTTTTTGTTTTATTAGTAGTCATAATTTTTGTTTTACTGGATTTTTACATACATTTAGAGTTGGAAACATCACACCATCTCTGGAGTGTTATTACACTCAGGAACAGTGTTATTCCAAAGCCAATTACTCCGACGACAATGAAGCCTAAAATAGATAAAAATATCTTTAGTGCTGTGTTGGATAACTGTGGGTCTGTTTTTGAATTACCTGCACGGAAAATTAGCATGGCAAAACCAACGCCTAGTAATATCGAACCCAGAATCCCACCAAAGAAAATAACAGTTGGAATGATTTCTAGAATCTGAAGATTAGTGGTTATAAATGATATACCAGTAAGCGTAATGAACCACAGGAATAATCCTATGCCAAGAAAAAGCACGATATGTCGTTTGAAGACACCAGCCGTGTTGGGTGTCTCTGGCATGTTAGTTGGCATTGTGTTTGTGATAGGCGCTTGACTGGCTGACACGAGGGAATCTTTACTTTTATCTTCCATGATTTATCTTGATTATGATGTAAGTTTAACATACGAACCTTGAACAGAGATAATACTCGAAAAATACACATAATTATTCTATAATAGTCTTTAATGCGAGATTGGAAACACTTCCCTTTGTGGGAGCTTAGGCCCTACACACCAACAATGTACGGCAAAATGGACAGGGAATTACTAGAATTTACGATTGCTGAGCAAGTATCAGATTTACTAAGTCGACATGGGAGCCTAGTTGAACTAGACGTAGACCTAACAGACTGTGCAGATGTTGATGAGCCGAAGACCTTTCAGTCTTTACAGTTTCCTGAAATACCTTTGGAGGATGATGGAGACTTAATTATTGAGCAATTTCCATTTACGCCTTCTGGGATATGTACAAGTCCGGGGGTACATTCTGTTACTAAAGTAAATGAAGACGGTATTCCAGAAATATCACTTACTATTTGGGATCCAAACATTAATTCTAAAGATAGAATACTTGACCATAGAAGCAAGGTAGTTCGAAGAGACATCTTGCATGAACTCTATGAAGCACTGGTAGTTATAATTGCGTACGCAGATTCGGAAGATACCGGCAACGGCTTACCTTTCAACACCACTCACTTTCCTATTCCTGTTATAGAAGCAGACTTCCTGCAGCTAGTTAGTCAGCTAGAATAGTGACCAAGATAGGACTTTTCTGACTTATTCCCGTTCAGTACGGCCGGGTGGCTTTCCGGTAATTTCACAGAAAACTTGGCTAATGCCCTCGACTTCACTGATGATTCTATTTGCCGTATCAAAGAATCGTTATAGTCGCAATATCGCTAAAGCGGCAGTGACCCGACCAGAAAACAGAAATTAGGGAAACAACCAGAGCCTAAAAAGTTTGAAGAGCAGCAGTATATTAGAGAATCTGATATCGAACTCGTAATAAATATTATGAATAATGTTGGAATGCAGTGGTCTAATTCTTCGATAGGTTTATAGTATAGATTCCAAAACATGCTACTCCTAAGAGATGTAGCATATGACCGAGAAAGTGGAAAGTTTGGAATCACTGAGATTACTCCGCTTTACAGATGTATAAATATAGAAAAAGGCTCCGAAGAGCCTTCTAATCTGCACTTGGTAGCGGGGGGAGGACAGCGCTTCCCTCGCTACGCTCGTCGCTTCTCCGTTCGTTATACTCACATACGCCGAACCTTGGCTCGAGCCTCTATCCGAACAAGAAAAAACAGTCACACAAGGTGACTGCCTTTTCTTGGTAGCGGGGGGAGGACTCGAACCTCCGACCTTCTGGTTATGAGCCAGACGAGCTGCCGCTGCTCTACCCCGCGTCATCGTCATCGAGTCATGGTTAGTTTACTAAGATGGTTGGAAAATAAATTAACAATCACAGGAAGTAAACTCACCAAGCCGACTCCT